>DATBGS010000080.1:0-81261 GCA_036557885.1 Ktedonobacterales bacterium | reverse complement strand
CCTGGGCCAAGATTGGCGCTGGTGGCGGGCACGCACACGCTGACATGGGACGGAAAAGACATCGTTTCTACCTCTTTGCAGATCACATCGTAGTTGCCGCCTGCACTGAAGCAGGCGGGCACGGTAGCCGCTGATGATGCGTCGCATCAACGGCCTGGCAAACCAGACAGAGAGATGTGTGAGCAAACAGGTAATGCCGCCGGGAGTGAGCCGGCGGATTTTTCCCTCCTCGCATGTCAGGCGAAACAGTCGCATGTACATGGCCTCAAACTACACAAAAAAGCCCTCCATTCCCGCACTGGGAACGAAGAGCCACATTGCTTCTCCGATACGAACGCTGCAAACTATAGCACGAAAAATCAGCTTTTGCAAGGGGAAAAGGGCAATCGCGCCCTGTTTCTCTCAAAAATTCCCCCCCGAATGGGGTTGACAAGAGCAAAAGTGTCAGGTATACTCATTGGCAATGAGCGCCGGAAATCTTTTCCGGCTATCTCTTAGTTTTGCAAGTGCTGGAGGCAATTCATGCAGCGTGTTGAGTCTGGGCCAGCTATGACTGCACTGTTCGCAGATCATGGGGTTCTCAGTGTCTCCACGTTTGCGCCATCCAGCCACTTCTCCTCAGTATCCTCTCCCGTCCTTCCGACTGCTTCTGTGTCAATTATTCGCCTCAGCACCACTCTGCTGCTTAGCGGCCTGGTGCTTCTTAGCCTCGTGCTTAGCAGCCCCGCCGGGCGCTGAGAAGCGGCGAGAGCGGGGCTAACCAACGATTGACACGCGCGACCCCTGGGAGGTGTGGGACAGCAGAGCAGCTTAGCCCAATCCAAAGACGGTTCTCTTGACGAAGAGGAGCTTCTCCCAAGCTGGGAGAGCTTCTCTTTTGTTTTGCTCCCCAGCACACGTTATCAACCCGTCCCAGAAAATTCCTGAAGGAGCAAAGCAATGGCCGTTTCTCTCAGCAGCACCCACGCCCAAGCACCGGCTCATCAGTCTCAGCAGCCGGACACAGAGCAGAAGACCGGCGCGAGGATTCTCTGCGAGGCGCTCGAACAAGAAGGGGTAGAAGTCCTCTTTGGCTATCCAGGCGGCGCCATTATGCCCTTTTACGACGCGCTCACCTCCTCATCCTTGCGGCATGTGCTGGTGCGCCACGAGCAGGCCGCCGCCCATGCCGCTGATGGCTACGCCCGCGCCACCGGGCGCGTGGGCGTCTGTGTCGCCACCAGCGGCCCCGGCGCGACCAATCTCGTCACCGGGCTGGCAACCGCCTCTATGGACTCGGTGCCGATAGTGGCAATTACCGGCCAGGTGGCGCGCCGTTTCATCGGCACCGATGCCTTCCAGGAAACCGACGTGATCGGCATCACCCAGCCTGTTACCAAGCACAGCATTTTGGTCAGATCGGTTGAAGAACTGGCCTATGCCGTCCATGAAGCCTTTGCCATTGCGCGCAGCGGGCGGCCTGGCCCGGTCCTGATTGATGTCCCCAAAGATGTGCAGCAAGCGACCACTGCTGCACCCGCTGAACATTATCCGGCGGCCCCCTGGCGCCACACACTCACTGCCAGCCTGGATGAGGCGGCAGCGCGCGCGGCGGAAATCATTGACGCAGCCGAGTGTCCCCTGATTCTCGCCGGGCATGGCATCATCCTCTCCGGCGCGTATGAGGCGCTGCGTGCCTTTGCCGAGCGCACCGGCATTCCGGTCATCACAACGCTGCTGGGCATCAGCGCCTTCCCTGAATCCCATCCGCTCTCCCTTGGCCTGCCGGGAATGCACGGACGCGCCGAGGTCAACCACGCCATTCACGCCGCCGATGTGCTGGTGGCGGTGGGCATGCGCTTTGATGACCGCGTGACCGGCAATATCAGCCACTTCGCTCCCCACGCGCGCATCATCCACATTGACATAGACCCCTCCGAAATGGGCAAGGTACTCATACCTGTTGTGCCCATTGTGGCCGACGCTCGCGTCGCGCTGGAGGCGCTGACGAACTATGCGGCACCTGCCCAACACGATGACTGGATGGCAAAGATTTTGACGTGGCGCCGCGAGGCTGAGGAAAGCGGGCAAGTGCCGCCAGCGACATCCGGGCTGCCGGAAGAGCATAGCTCGCCCCAGCCGCAAGAGATTCTGGCGGCCATCCGCAAGGCGACAGAAGGGCGCGCCCTGATGGTCACGGATGTGGGGCAGCATCAGATGTGGGCGGCGCGCTTTTATGGCTATGACCAACCCAACAGCCATCTGACCTCCGGCGGCCTGGGCACAATGGGCTTTGCGCTGCCTGCCGCGATGGGTGCGGCGTTGGGACGGCCTGAGCAGCCCATCTGGGTTATTGCTGGGGATGGCGGAATCCAGATGAATATTCAGGAATTGGCAACCATCGTTGATCTGGGTCTGCCTATCAAAGTTGCCATCTTCAACAACGGCTACCTGGGCATGGTGCGCCAGTGGCAGCAGTTCTTCCATCAGCGTAATTACTCCGAGACGCGCATCACCGGCCCCGATTACGTCAAGCTGGCCGCCGCCTATAGCATCGCCGGATTCCAGGTGACGCGCGCCAGCGATGTTGCCGCGACCATCGAGCAAGCGATGGCGATTGATGGTCCGGTGGTGATTGATTTCGTGATGGAGCAGGAAGCCAACGTCTTCCCGATGGTTCCGCCAGGGCAGGGCAATACCAACATGATTCACAAAGCTCCCTCAACAGGAGACAACCGATGAGCGAGACAAAGCATACGCCCGCAGCAGCGACCCAGGTAGCTGACGAGCAGCATGTGCTGGTGCTGCTGATGCGGGATCGGGGCAACGCGCTGGAACGAGTGCTTGGCACCCTGCGCCGCCGGGGGCCGACATTCTCAACCGTCAATCTGGTTGCCACCGAAGCGCCGGATACCGCGCGGGTGACGATCACGCTCCAGGGGACTCGCGCAGCGGCAGAGCAGGCCGTTGAGCATCTGCGCAAGCAGGTGGATGTCCGCTGGGCAACGGTGATGCCTGTCACAGAGGGTGGGGCAACCATGCTGCTGCGTGAATTTGCTCTGGTGCGCGTGTCGTGCGTCGCGCAGAATCGCCGCGAGATCATGGCGCTGGCAGAACGCTTTGGGGCGCGGGTGGTGGACATTGCCGACAGTTCGCTTACTTTGGAGGTAAGCGGTTCCTCAGAAACCATTGAGCAATTGCTTGGCCTGGCGCAGCCCTATGGCATACGAGAACTGACGCGCACCGGCCAGGTAGCCATATAGACAAGTTGCAATGTTCCTGTGAAGCCAGATGAAACAGAAAAGAAGGAGTATTTTTAGCATGCCAGCAAAGATGTATTACAACGCCGACACCGACCCGGAGGCCATCAAGCAAAAGCGAGTTGCCATCATTGGCTATGGCAGCCAGGGCCACGCCCACGCCCTGAACCTGCGCGATAGCGGCTGCGATGTCATCGTGGGCCTCTATGAGGGCAGCCCCAGCCGCGCCAAAGCCGAGCGCGACGGGCTAACGGTGCGCACCGTCGAGGCTGCCGCAGCCGAGGCGGATGTGATCATGATGCTCATCCCCGATCAGCATCATCGCGAGGTTTACGAGCGAGACGTGCGGCCTGGCCTGGCCCCCGGCAAGCTGCTGATGTTTGCGCATGGCTTTGCCATCCACTACAGCCAGGTTGTTCCCCCTAAGACGATTGATGTCGCAATGGTCGCACCCAAAGGCCCCGGCCATATGCTGCGCCGCATCTATCAAGAGGGCGCGGGCGTGCCTGCGCTCTGGGCGGTGCAGCAGGATGTGACAGGCGAGGCCGAAAAACTCACGCTGAGTTACGCCAACGCGCTTGGCAGCACCCGCGCGGGCGTGCTGCGCACCACCTTTGCCGAGGAAACGGAAACCGACCTCTTTGGCGAGCAGGCCGTGCTGTGCGGCGGCGTCACAGCGCTAATTCAGGCGGGCTTTGAGACGCTGGTTGCAGCAGGCTATCAGCCCGAACTGGCCTACTTCGAATGTATGCACGAAATGAAGCTGATTGTGGACCTGATGTACCAGGGCGGCATGCAGCTCATGCGCTACTCGATCAGCGACACGGCAGAGTATGGCGACTACACGGCTGGCCCGCGTATCGTCAGCGATGAGGTACGCGCCACCATGCGTGATTTGCTGAAAAACATTCAGAACGGCTCATTTGCTACGCGCTGGATTCTGGAGAACCAGGCGGGCAGGCCAGGCTTTAACGCCATGCGCCGCGCCGCGCGTGACCATCAGATCGAGCGGGTAGGCAAAGAACTGCGCGGGATGATGTCCTGGTTGCAGCCGCACGGCGACGCCGGGCCAGCGCAAACACCGAAACCCGCCACAGCGCCAGAGTCTGTGCCCACCGGGGATTAGAGAGCACCAAATGGTTGCGCTTCGTCCCAGCCCGCGCAGGCGGGCTTTGTGGCGAAGCCTCTAGCCGCGACTTTAGTCGCCAGGAAGGAACAACGATGATTAGCGGAACGCATACCCCTCATCATATGGATATTGATTCTATTGGCGCGCTGGTGGCCGAAAGCAACGCGGCGCAAGAGAAGCCAGTTCGCCATATTCGTATCTTCGATACCACCCTGCGCGACGGCGAACAGTCGCCTGGAGCCAGCATGACCTTCGCAGAGAAGATGCAGGTTGCTGAACAACTGGTGCGCATGGGCGTGGACATCATCGAAGCCGGATTCCCCTCGGCCTCGCCGGGCGATCTGGCGGCAGTGCGCGAGATTGCGCGGCGCACGCGCGGCACAGCAGTGGCTGGCCTGGCACGCGCCAATCAGAGCGATATTGACGCTTGCCGCGAAGCGCTGCAAGATGCCGAGCGCCCGGTGCTGCACGTCTTTCTTGCCACTTCCGATCTGCATATGCAGTACAAGCTGATGATGACCCGCGAGGAAGTGCTGGCGCGTGTAGACGAGATGGTGCGCTATGGCCGTCGCTTTTTTGCCGATGTCGAGTTTTCCGCAGAAGATGCCACCAGAAGCGACTGGAATTTCTTGAGCCAGGTCTTTACAACGGCCATCAGCGCGGGCGCTTCAACGATCAACATCCCCGACACCGTTGGCTACACGATGCCCAACGAATATACTGCCCTGCTGACCCATCTGCGCCGCACGGTGCCGGGCATCGAGAAAGTAACGATGAGCGCCCACTGCCATGATGATCTGGGCATGGCGACGGCCAACACACTGGCCGCGATTGCGGCGGGCGTGGGCCAGGTGGAAGTGACCATCAACGGCCTGGGCGAGCGCGCAGGCAACACCGCGCTCGAAGAAGTGGTCATGGCACTGCGCACCCGCGCCGATACGTTCGGTGGCTACACGACGCGCATTGCCACTGAGCAGCTTGTTCCGACAAGCCAGATGGTCAGCCGCATCACCGGCATTCATGTGCAGCCCAACAAGGCGATTGTGGGCGCTAACGCCTTTGCGCACGAAGCGGGCATCCATCAGGACGGCATGCTCAAGCATCGCGGCACCTACGAAATTATGGAGCCGCGCATGGTGGGCTGGAGCGAATCAAAGCTGGTGCTAGGCAAGCACTCCGGGCGGCATGGCTTTGACGCCCACCTGCGCCGAATGGGGATGCGGCTGCGCGGCGAAGAACTTCAGCGCGCCTACGAGAGCTTTATCGCCTTTGTAGATGAGCACAAAACAGTGGACGCCGACGACCTGCGCCGGATTGCCGAAATTGCCAAACATATGCCGCTGCCAGAGCAGGCCAGCGCGTAGTTGAGCGCACACCAGAGAAGGAGGGGGCTGGCGTCTAAACCCGCACCCAGGCAATGGGGTTGGGGGAGTCCGCGCAGGCGGACTTGCCGCCGTGCCCCTGCTTTGAGGGGTGCCCCTATGACTTGGGGGCGGCGGAATGCCTTTAGGCGCGGTTTTAACCGCCAGCCAGCACATATGGGATCAACAATGGCTGAAAAGATGCTCGCCCGCCATGCCGGAAAGAGCCGGGTGGAGGCGGGCGAGATGATTGACGTGCGGGTTGATATTGTCATGGCAAATGACATTACCGGCCCACTGGCAATCAAAGAGTTTCGCAAGATCGGCATTGACCGGGTGTTTGACCCCAAAAAGGTCATCTTCGTTTCCAGCCACTTCACCCCGGCCAAGGATATTCAATCGGCGCAGCAGGCCACCATTCTACGCAAGTTTGCCCGCGAACAGGAGACGGTCTATTTCGAGATCGGGCGCGGCGGCATCGAACATGTCGTCTTGCCGGAGCAAGGGCTGGTTGTGCCTGGGCAGGTCGTCGTAGGCGGCGACTCGCATACCTGCACCTACGGTGCGCTGGGCTGCTACGCCACTGGCGTTGGCTCGACGGACGTAGCGGCAGCCCTGGCAACGGGCGAAATCTGGATGCGCGTGCCGCCCACCATCAAGTTTGTCTATCATGGCGAGCGGCCCCCCTGGGTAAGCGCTAAAGACATGATCTTGCAAACGATTGGGCGTATTGGCGTCGAGGGCGGGCGCGGCGCGGTCATGGAGTTCACCGGGGAAGCAGTGGGCGGGCTGAGCATGGAAGGCCGCCTGACGATGGCAAATATGGCAATTGAAGCCGGAGCTGACGCCGGGCTGTTTCCTGTGGATGAGAAGACGCTGGCCTATGTGCAGGAGCGCGCCAAATGGCCGTATGAAGTGGTCAACAGCGACTCTGACGCCAAGTACATGCAGGTCTACGAGTTTGATGTCTCCACAATGGAGCCAATGGTTGCCTGCCCCTATGACCCGGCCAACATCAAGCCGGTTAGCCAGGTGGACAAAGACCCGCTCGATCAGGTCTTTATCGGCTCCTGCACCAATAACCGCATTGAAGACCTGCGCATCGTGGCCGACCTGCTGCGCGGGCGCACCATCCACCCCGACATCCGCTGCATCATCATCCCCGGCTCGGTGGATGTCGAGCGCCAGGCATTGCGCGAAGGACTGCTTGAGGTCTTCCAGCAGGCTGAAGCGGTAATCGCCCCTCCGGGCTGCGGCCCCTGTCTGGGCGGGTATATGGGCGTGCTTGGCCCTGGCGAGCGCGCCGTCTCCACCAGCAACCGCAACTTTCGGGGGCGTATGGGCCACCGCGACGCCGAGGTCTACCTGGCAAGCCCGGCAGTGGCCGCTGCCTCGGCATTGCTGGGGCGCGTTGCCAGCCCTGCCGAGATTGCCAGAGAGGGGGTAACAGCATAATGACTGATATGACCAGTATAAATGCTCCTACCAATGCGCCAGTGATGCCCAGCGAAGGCAAAGCCTGGGTCTTTGGCGACAACATAGATACCGACGTGATTATCCCGGCGCGTTACCTGATGACCACCGACGCGGCGGAACTGGCAAAGCACTGCATGGAAGATATTGATCCCGGCTTTGCCGCCAGCGTCAAGTCGGGCGATGTAATGGTGGCGGGCAATAATTTTGGCTGCGGCTCCTCGCGTGAGCACGCGCCGATTGCCATCAAGGGCGCGGGTGTCAGCGTGGTGATCGCCAACTCGTTTGCGCGCATCTTCTATCGCAACGCCATCAACATTGGCCTGCCCATTCTGGAATGCGCCGAGGCCGTCGCTGCTGTGCACGCTGGAGACACGCTGCACGTGGACCTCGCCAGCGGGCGTATTGAAGATGTCACCACCGGCCAATCCTTTCAGGCCCAGTCTTATCCCGAATCCATCTTGCGTATCATCGCGGCGGGCGGCTTGATTGCCGCCACGCGCCAGAAATTGCAGGCAGCAGGCAGATTGCCCGCATAAGCGCCATCTACGTTGCAGAAGAGGTGATTTTTATGGTCCAGCAGATCAATCCCCCCACGACCCCAACCAAAGCCGCCACGCCGGTCATTCCGACGGTGGCAGCGGAGCAGGGCCTTGCCTATTTTGGTGGCGCCATTGTGCCGATGAGTGAGGCAACGGTCAGCGTCTCTACGCATGCCCTCAACTATGGCACTGGCTGCTTTGAGGGCATCCGCGCCTATTGGAACGCCGATCACGAGCAGCTCTACGTGCTCAAGCTGCGCGAGCATTTCGAGCGCTTTGCGCATTCGCAGCGCATGCTCCGAATAGAAATACCTGAGTCTACCGAGGATTTGTGCGCGATTACGCTGGAGATACTGCGGAGGCAGAACTTCCATCAAGATGTGTATATCCGTCCCCTGGCCTATAAATCTTCCCGAACCATTAAGCTGACCCTGAGCAGCCTGGAGAACGCCGTCACCATCTTTGCCTTCCCAATGGGCAATTATGTGGACATCAGCACTGGCCTGCACGTCAGCATCTCCTCCTGGCGGCGCGTCAGCGGCAACGCCATTCCGGTACGCGCCAAAACGGTTGGCGCCTATGTCAACAGCGCGCTGGCAATTGATGAGGCCACCGCAGCAGGCTACGACGAAACCATCTTCCTGACGGAATCGGGCAATGTCTCCGAGGGCAGTTCGTGCAACCTGTTCCTGGTCCGGCGCGGCCAGTTCAGCACGCCGCGCACCTCTGATGATATACTCGAAGGCATCACGCGCAACGCGGTTATCGAGATGGCAGAGCGCAACCTGGGCATCCAGACCACCGAGCGGGCCATTGATCGCACCGAGTTGTATGATGCCGACGAAATCTTCCTCACCGGCACAGGGGTACAGATTTCGCCAGTCACCCACATCGAGGGGCGACCCATCGGCAGCGGCAAGCCTGGCCCGATCACAATGGAGCTTCAGCGCCGCTATCTGGCCGCTGCGCGTGGGGAGAATCCCGATTACGCGGCATGGTGTACGCCGGTGTATCCTGCCAGAAGTTCATAGCCAGGAGTTACTATGTCTGAAAACCATCACAGGCTGAATGCGCGCAGCCGTCCATTACTGGAGGGCACTGACCGCGCTGGTGCGCGGTCAATGTTCAAAGCCATTGGCCTGACCGATGCTGATCTGGCCCGGCCCATCATCGGCATCGCCAACACCTGGACCGAGATTGGCCCATGCAATTTTCATTTGCGCCGCCTTTCGGCCAAAGTGAAAGAGGGCGTGCGCGCCGCTGGCGGCACGCCGCTGGAGTTTAACACCGTCTCCATATCCGATGGCATCACGATGGGCACTCCCGGCATGAAGGCGTCGCTGGTCAGCCGGGAGATTATCGCGGATTCAATTGAGCTGGAGGCGCTGGGCAATTATTTCGATGGCCTGATCGCGCTGACCGCCTGCGACAAGACCATGCCGGGCAGCATCATGGCGCTGGCGCGCGTCAACATCCCCTCGATGATGCTCTATGGCGGTTCAATCGCCCCAGGGCACTACCGGGGCCGGAATGTCACCGTGCAGGATGTCTACGAGGCGATTGGCGCGTATACTGCTGGGAAGATCAACCGCGAGGATTTGCAAGAGATCGAGAGCGTGGCCTGCCCAGGGCCGGGCGCGTGCGGCGGGCAGTTCACGGCAAATACGATGGCGCTGTTTGCCGAACTGCTGGGCATCTGTCCGATGGGCCTGGCCGACATCCCCGCGATGGACAACGACAAGGATGATGTGTCCTATCGGGCGGGGCAGTTGATCATGCAGATGATTGAGCAAGACCTGACGCCGCGCAAGATCATCACCCGTGCCTCGCTGGAGAACGCCGTTGCTTCTGGCGCTGCCAGCGGCGGCTCGACCAATGTCGTGCTGCACAGCCTGGCAATTGCGCGCGAGGCGGGCATCCCCTTTACCGTTGATGATATTGAGGCCATCAGCAAACGCACACCGCTGATCTGCGACCTGGTGCCCACCGGACGCTTTTTTGCGACGGACATGTACAAGGCGGGCGGCATTCGTCTGCTGGCGCAGCGACTTGTTGATAGCGGCCACGCCGACGGCAGTTGCCTGACGGTGACCGGCAAGACGCTAGCCGAAGAAGCCGCCAGCGCGCGCGAGACGCCAGGGCAGGAAGTCATCCACACCTGGGAGAACGCCATCAGCCAGAATGGGGGGTTGCATATCCTTAAGGGCAATCTCGCGCCAAACGGCAGTGTTGTCAAGCTCAAGGGGACCGAGCCGCGCACCTTCCGGGGACCGGCGCGCATCTTCGAGAGCGAACATGCCGCCTTTGAAGCGGTCAAAAAGCAGGCGATTCAGCCGGGCGATGTGGTTGTCATCCGCTACGAAGGGCCGGTGGGTGGGCCGGGCATGCAGGAGATGTTGCAGGTCACGGCGGCGCTCGTTGGGCAGGGGTTGGGCGGCTCGGTGATGCTGCTGACGGATGGGCGGTTCTCCGGGGCCACGCGCGGCCTGATGATCGGGCATGTCGCGCCGGAAGCTGCGGTTGGCGGCCCCATCGGGCTGCTTCAAGAAGGCGACATCGTTAGCGTTGATATTGACGCGCGCAGCTTGAACGTGGAACTCAGCGCCGAAGAACTGGCGACGCGGCGGAGCGCCTGGAAGCCACCAACCCCGCACTATGCCAGCGGCGTCATGGCAAAATATGCCTATCTGGTGGCTCAGGCCGATGAGGGCGCCATCACCAACCGCGCCCATCTCGCAGCCCACCAGCGGCAGCACGCTCAGCCTGCCCCAATAAGCTCAACCTCCAGCTAGGGGTCATCCCCAGACAAGAGTGTTTTGAATCAGCAGGACATTTGTGCACAGTGCACAAATGTCCTGCTTCTAACTCTGGGCACTTTGACGGTTGACGGCTTGACCTGCTTCGATTATCCTGTGCTTGTGTGCATAGTGCACAAAGACCGGCTCCTCTCAGCACACCTCTCTCCACGACGGAGGTCCATCGCGCTGATGCGAAATTGTTCCTCTCCTCTGCCAGCAGAGAACCCTTGCTGGCTTACAACACGTGCAAGGTTGGTGAAAACAGATGGCAACAATTGAAGCAGCGCGACCCATCACACCCAGGAAGCCCATCATCCACAATCGCACCTTTGGGCTGTACATCCTCCTGCTCTTTATCGCTGGCGGGGCAATTGGCTATGCCGCCACCTGGTTTGGTGGGGCGTCCGCTGGAGCCTATGACCCCAAAACGATCAATGCCGGAGATACCGCCTGGGTCTTGGCCGCCGCCGCATTAGTCATGGTCATGACGCCCGCCGTTGGCTTTTTCTACGGCGGCATGGTTTCCAGCAAAAACGTCGTAAGCCTGATTAAACAATCCCTGCTGATTCTTGGCATTGTGAGCATCCAATGGGTGCTCTTTGGCTACAGCCTGGTCTTTGCCCCTGATGCTGGCGGAATCGGAATCATTGGGGGACTCAACTTTTTTGGCTTGCGCGGGGTCGGCTACGCGCCCAATGCCGCCTATGCCGGAACCATCCCACAGCTTGCCTTTATGGTCTTCCAGGCCATGTTTGCGATTATCACGCCCGCGCTCATCATCGGCTCGTTTGTCGGACGCATGCGCTTTCGGACACTGGTGCTCTTCGTGATCCTCTGGTCCACCCTGGTCTATGACCCCATTGCCCACTGGGTCTGGGGCATGGGTGGCTGGCTGCATACCCTGGGGGCGCTCGACTTTGCCGGTGGGACCGTCGTGCATATTAGCGCCGGCTTTGCGGGTCTGGCGGCGGCTATCGTGATTGGCAAACGGCGCGACTACCAACCCACGCAGCCAATGGCCGCCAATAACGTCCCCTTTGTCCTGCTCGGCGCGGCCCTGCTCTGGTTTGGCTGGTTTGGCTTTAACGCGGGCAGCGCCCTGGCCGCCTCTCCGTTGTCAGTCAGCGCGTTTGTCGTGACCAATACGGCTGCCGCTGCCGCCGCGCTCACCTGGATGGTGCTTAGTTGGGCCGAAAACAGGAAGCCCAGCGCGATGGCAACCGCCACTGGCGCCGTCTGCGGGTTGGTCGCCATTACGCCAGCCAGCGGGTTTGTGGGGCCGATGGCGAGCATTGCCATTGGGATGATCGCCGGAGTTGTGACCTATCTGATGCTGCTCTTTCGCAGCAAGCGCACGCGCATTGATGATACGCTGGATGTCTGGGCGGCGCACGGCATGGGCGGCGTCACCGGGGCGATTCTGACGGGTGTCTTTGCCGAGAAAGCCATCAACAGCGCGGGCAACAATGGGCTGCTCTTTGGCAATCCTGGGCAACTGGGGATACAACTGCTCGCGGTTGCCGTCAGCTTAACCTACTCGTTTGTCATCACCTATCTCCTCTTGAAACTGCTCTCGCCCCTGAAGCTGCGCGTCTCCAGCGAGGATGAAGCGCAAGGGCTTGATCTGGCCGTGCATGGAGAGGAAGGCTATCGGCTGTAGCGCCATATGAGGTGTGGGGGCGGGAGGCTTGAGCCTCCCGCCCCTGTACGAAGAAAGAAGAAAGGCCAGCAACAGCATTCTGAGGATGCTGCTCCTGGCTTTTCTTCTTTCTTCTTTCTTCGTCCATGTATGTGGACGGCAGGCCCAACCTAGCCCGTCATTTTCCGAGAGTAGGCCCCTGGCCCAACCAGCGCCGCCGAAGCAGCCTGGATGGAGGCAGGAGGCAGGCTGCCCGCAATTGCCTCAAGTGGCCTGTTTATTCCACTCGCTGTTTCGGGGATAACCCGCCAGAACGCAGACACAACTTCCTGCCAGATGGACAGCAGCACCGCAGCGAGGTCACTGCCGGTCATCTGCGCGTGGTAGCGCAGCAGGGCAGCCAGGTCTTCAGCCTCGCCCTCATCGGCTATGCGCTCCAGCCGCACCATCTCCGGGTTCACAAGGTCGGGCAACTGGTTCTCCTCATCATAGACGTAGGCAACACCGCCAGACATCCCCGCGCCAAAGTTGCGCCCCGTCGGACCCAGCACAACCACGACACCGCCCGTCATATACTCGCAGCCATGATCGCCCACCCCTTCGACAACAGCCACCGCTCCACTATTGCGCACCGCAAAGCGCTCGCCCGCCCGTCCCTGGGCCAGCAATACGCCTCCCGTCGCGCCATAGAGCACCGTGTTGCCCATGATGATTTGCTCTCTGGCGCTGAAGCGGTGATGCGGCGGCGGCATCACCACCACCTGCCCGCCTGTCATGCCTTTCGCCACATAATCGTTGGCGTCGCCAGCCAGAATCAGGCGCAACCCCGGCACACAAAAGGCGCCAAAGCTCTGCCCGGCGCTGCCGGTGAAGTGGCAGGTGATGCTGCCGGATGGCAGGCCACCATCGCCCCAGCGCCGGGCAATCTCGCCTGCCAGGCGCGCGCCTGTGGTGCGATCACTGTTATGAATGTGCTCGTGGATAAGGACACCATAGCCGCGCAGCAGCAGCGGCAGCGCATCATCCAGCAGCGCCTCCTCATGCAGCGGCGCGCTGTCTGGCACGTTGTCTTCATGCTGAGCAGGGATAAAGCGGCGTGGCGCGTCCTCTGGACCGCTGGAGAGGAGTGCCTCCAGATCGAGCGCTGTGGCTTTGCCAGCGCTGGTTTCGGTGTTACTCTCGGTTGCTTTTGTCAGTAAATCCGCGCGCCCGATAATCTCATCGAGACAACGCGCGCCCAGATTCGCCAGGATTTCGCGCACCTCTTCGGCAATGAAGCGCAAGAACGTGACAACCTGCTCAGGCGTACCGGTAAAGCGTTTGCGCAGGTCTTCGCGCTGGGTCGCAATCCCCGTTGGACACGTATCCAGGTGGCACTGACGCGCCATATCGCAGCCCAGCGCGATGAGCGCGGCGGTGCCAAAGCCAAACTCATCCGCGCCCAGCATGGCCGCGACCACAATATCGCGCCCGGTCTTCAAGCCGCCATCTGTGCGCAGCCGCACGCGCCCGCGCAGCCCGTTCATGCGCAGCACCTGCTGTGCCTCGGCCAGTCCCAGTTCCCAGGGGCTGCCCGCGTTCTTAATCGAATTGAGCGGCGAGGCGCCCGTCCCGCCGTCGTGCCCGCTGATCAGGATGTAGTCGGCGTGCGCCTTGGCAACGCCCGCCGCCACCGTCCCGACGCCGCGCTCGGAAACCAGCTTCACGCCCACAGCGGCGCGCGGATTCACCTGCTTGAGATCGTAGATCAACTGCGCCAGGTCTTCGATGCTGTAAATGTCATGGTGCGGCGGCGGCGAGATCAGCGGGATGCCCGGCGCGGTATGGCGCAGCCGCGCAATCAGCCCCGTCACCTTGCGCGCCGGTAACTGCCCGCCCTCGCCTGGCTTAGAACCCTGGGCCATCTTGATCTCTAGTTCCTCGGCATGCGCCAGGTAGGAGGCCGTCACCCCAAACCGCCCAGAGGCTACCTGTTTGATGCGGCTGTTGGTGGAAACCCCGTCGCGCATCCCCGTATACCACTCCGGGTCTTCGCCGCCCTCGCCGGTATTGCTGCGCGCCCCCACGCGATTGACGCCCAGCGTCAGCGTCAGGTGCGCCTCCGGGCTGAGCGCGCCAAGCGACATAGCGGTACTCACAAAACGCGAGATGATCGCCTCGGCTGGCTCAACCGCTTCTCTTGGAATTGGCGAGCCGGGCCGGAAGGCCAGCAGATCGCGGATAGCAGTGGCTGGCCGACTGTGGACCAGGCTGGTATAGCGCCGGTAATCGCTCTGCTGGCCGCTTGCAATGGCCTGTTGCAGCGCCTTAACCACCTGCGGATTCGCGGCGTGATACTCCCCATCGCGGCGGTAGCGCACATAGCCCCGATCAGCCAGGCGCAAATGGTGCGCGCCAGGCCGCCTTTCGCTCTCCTGTTTTTCGCCCGCCTGCGTGCCCTGTTCTGCGTGGGCATGCCCATTGGCCTGCACAGCATGCCGCAATTCCGCCAGCCGGTCAGCTTCGGCGCGGTGGGCGCGTGCCTGCCGGTGAAGGTCGGCCAGCGTCAACCCGCCCAACGCGGAGGGCGTGCCGGGGAAGTAGCGCTCGACCAGATCACGGGAGAGGCCAAGGCACTCAAACAATTGCGCGCCAAGGTAGCTCTCCAGCACAGAAAGGCCCATGCGCGACATGACCTTGAGCACGCCTTTTTCGATGGCATGCCGATACCGCCCCTCAGCCTCCAGGGGTGTTACCCCTTCCAGTCCTCGGCTGCCTGCCTGAGCGCGCACCGCTGCCAGCGCGAGATAGGGCAAGACCGCGTTGGCGCCAAACCCAATGAGAAGCGCGATTTGATGCACATCCCAGGCCGCGCCCGTCTCAACGACCAGCCCCACTCGCAGCCGCAAGCCAGCGCGTACCAGCGCGTGATGCACCGCCGCCAGCGCCAGCGGCATAGGCAGCGGCGCGCCGTCAGATGGCGCCTCGCGGTCACTGAGCAGCAAGATACCCGCCCCCGTCTGGACGGCGGCAACCGCCTGCTCCTCCAAGCGCTCTAAAGCGCGGCGGAGTGCCTGGCCTGTCCCCTCATCCTCTGGATTGCTCGCATTGAGCGCGTAGATGGTCTGAAGACGATGTACCTCTATCTGATGTCGGCTGGCTGCATCCAGCACAGCCGCCAGCGCGCTTTCATCCAGCAGGGGGGAGGCCAATTGCAGCAGCGTATTGGTTGGTTCGTTGGTGGCAAGCACATCACCGCGCGGCCCCAGATACGTCGTCAGCGACATCACCAGTTGTTCGCGCAGAGAATCAATGGGCGGGTTCGTCACCTGGGCAAAGCGCTGCTTGAAATAGGTCGAGAGCGGGCGCGGCTGGCGAGAAAAGATCGAGAGTGGGGTATCGTCGCCCATGCTCCAGACCGCTTCTCCCCCTTCCTGCACCATTGGGCGCAAGATCAGTTCAACATCCTCATGGCTGTAGCCAAAGAGCGCCTGTTTCTCCAACAAATCGCCAGAGAAGGAACAAGGGGTCGCCTCCAGATCACGCTCCCCTTTTACTGATCCCATCACTGGAACAAGATGGCGCTTCACCCAGAGCGAATAGGGGTGCAGGCTTGCTAACTCTTCTTTGATCTGGCGATTCTCCAGCACCACGCCGCGCGCGGTATCAACGGCAAACACCTGGCCTGGCCCCAGGCGCCCCTTGGAGACGATCTGCGCCTCATCAAGCTGCACCATGCCCACCTCGGAGCCAAGCACCACCAGACCATCTGCGGTAATGACATAGCGCAGAGGACGCAGACCATTGCGATCTAGCGCGGCGCCCGCCAGGGTTCCATCGCTAAAGACCAGGGCCGCCGGGCCGTCCCAGGGTTCCATCAGCGGCGCTCTGGCCTGGAAGAAGCGGCGTATCGGAGCAGCAAGATGGTTTTGCCCCTCCCACGCTTCCGGCACGAGCAAGGTCAGCGCATCTAGCAGCGAGCGACCTGAGCGCACCAGCAGTTCCAGCACATTGTCCAGGTTGGTGGAATCGCTGCCGATAGGCTGGATAACGGGATGCAACCATTCCGCCTTGCTGCCCCAATGACTTGCCAGGCTTGCTGCTTCGCGGGTTGCCATCCAGTGGCGATTGCCCTGTATCGTGTTGATCTCGCCGTTGTGCGCGAGCAGGCGCATGGGCTGCGCCAGTTGCCAGCTTGGAAAAGTGTTGGTGCTGTAGCGTTGATGAAACAGGGCCAGCGCCGTCTCATAGCGCGGGTCAAGCAGGTCGGGGTAAAAGTAGGACAGATTGGCCGCCGTTAGCAGCCCCTTGTAAACGAGGGTCCGCGCCGAAAGCGAGGCAATATACACGTCGGAAAGCCCAGCGGCGCTCAGGCGGGACTCGGTTTCTTTCCGCGCCAGATAGAGCGTCTGCTCAAAACACTCCGGTGTGGTGCCATCTGGCCGCAGCACCAACACCTGCTCAATACGTGGGCACGCGCGCTGCGCGGCAGCACCCAACACCTCTGGATTGACTGGCACCACGCGCCATCCCAGAACAGCCGCCCCGCGCCCTTCCAGGGCTTCGCTCATGATCTGGCGCGCTTGTGAGGCCGCCTCATCGTCCCAGGGCAGAAAGAGCATGCCCACCGCCAGGCTCTGCCAGGCAACAGGCGGCACGCCTTGTTCTGCAAGCCAGGCATTCAGCAGGCGATAGGGAATCTGGGTCAGCATGCCCACACCGTCGCTGGTTTCGGCGTCGGCATCCATCGCGCCGCGATGCGCCAGGTTGACCAGCGCTTCCAGCGCATAGCACAGCATGCGATGCTCGCGGAGGCCGCTGGTGTTGGCGACAAAGCCCGTGCCGCAGGCATCATGCTCAAACTGGGGTGCATACAATGGAAATGCCGGATTTGATGACGGGCCAACAACGGATGAAGCTGGATGAGCAAGATCGGATGGAAATGAGCGATAAGAACTGGTAGATGCTGGTTGGCCTTCGGCCACAAACGCCTGACTCTGGTCCATTCATACCTCCTGGTAATAGCAGCTTCCGGTGGTGAAGGTTGCCAAGACGAAATGGGCCAAGCGGCGCCCAAACTCCAGCGCTGGAAACACAAAAAGCCTCTTCCCCTGGCAGGGTTTCTCTTTGCCAGGGGAAGAGGCTGCAACGCCTCTCTATCGCACCCCACGCGAGAGGCAAACAGCGCCTCTCACGATCAATTCTGTCGGTGGTGCGTTTTTACTGCCCCATGTTGTAACGGAAAAAATCGTTCTTGTCAAGCCTGCGCATTGACGGTAGCCGTATTGGCTTGTGCTGAAGGAACTGGCAGGCGCACAAAAATCAGGCTGCCAGCCTGGAGCGTCTAAAGCAGCCTGGTCAGCGCCTCCAGCAATGCGGCGCCATTGACAGCGCCCCAGCCAGTACAGGCATCCCACTCAGGGCCAGCCGAGTAGCCATCATTCCCGCCAGTGACTATATCGCGGAAGGTGGCCGCGTGGTCTACCTGCTGGTACAGCACCGGATTGAGCCAGCCAATCGGTTTGCCAAGTTGCTGGTTCAGCAGGGCAACCAGCCCCGCCCACAGTGGCGCGACGGCGCTGGTGCCTCCGATGGTGCTCGCCTGCCCATCCACCAGGACATCATAGCCCGTCTGCGGGTCGGCATTGGCCGCCACATCCGGGACGCCACGCCCAACGCGGCCACCAGGATTGATGGAGGTAGGTATTTTCGCTGCCTGCTGCCAGGTGGGCAGCGGAAAGACATCGCTGACGCCCCCACCTGTCGCTGAGCCATTCTGATCGTTCCAGACCGTCTCGCTGCTCACCGTGCCATTAGCCCCTACCAGTTGTGTCCCGCCGCAGGCCAGCGCGTGCGGGCTGGAGGCTGGAAAATCCACATGCGCCAGATGATCGCCAGCGCCATCGCTTGCCCCGCCATCGCCCGCTGCACAGCAAATCGTCACGCCCAGCGCGCCTGCCGCCTGAAATGCCTGATCCATCGCCTGCATCGCCTGGTCGGTCCAGTTCGATTCCGGGCTGCCCCAGCTAATCGAGATGACCGATGGTTTGTTTTTGGTGTCATGGGTTGCCTGCGTAATCGCGTCCAGGAAGCCGCGATCTGTGTTGGGCGCGAAGTAGACGACGATATGCGCACCAGGCGCCACGCCCCCGGCAACCTCGATGTCCAGCGCCACCTCGCCATCTGCCCCCTGGGGAGTCGTGGGGTGATTATGCCCACCATCTACCGAGACACTGGAGACTTTTGGCACCGCCAGGCCCAACTGCCCAAAGTAGGTCTTCAGGTCCGCGCGCCGGTAACCGCCGCCCAGTTCAACCAACGCAATGCTCTCCCCCTTGCCATTGCCCTGTGTCGGGAAGTTATAGAGACGCGCCACCTGGGGCGGGGTGTAGGTCGTGGCAGGGGCAGCCACAGCATAGCGCGCGCGTATCCGCGCCTGGGGCCGGTTATCCAGCCCAAACACGCCTTCCACCAGCGGGGCCAGTTCAGCAGGCACCAGCACCGGCCCGCTGCGACTACGATAGGAGCCAGTTTCGTGCTCGTAGCGCTGCAAATTAACCCCAAAAGCCTGTTGCAACGCCGATGCCGGGCCAGCCAGCACAACCAGACGCCGCGCCAGATCAGTCTGCACAACGGTCAGGTCATGCTCATGAGCAAACGCTTCGACCTTCTCCACATCGTCAGGGCTGGCGCCAAACCTGGCGGCATACTCCTCGCGCGTCAGCCGCTGGTCGGGCTGAGGCGCCCCGCCGCTCTGGGGGCGAAGATACACGCTCACCTCAATACGTTCGTCGGGATGAACCGGGCCAACGTGACGCGCCCCAGGCAATGCGTCAACCAATGGGGAACGCTCACTCCCAGGGACGGGGACAGCAGTGTGGGATGAATGCTCAGACATATGGACCCCCTCTCAAAAAGCGAGAGCACGCCGCCTGCGCCTATTCGCGCGGCCTCTCGCGCCAAACAGATCAGTCTGCGGGCAGGACTCTGCAAGAGCAAAGCCAGAAAGATAGGCTGATGGAAACGAGATGAACGTGTGCCCAGCAGGGCAGTTTCTTCTGCCTCCTCAATATACGCCCCATTCTGTAATGAACGCGGCTGGAGGGAAGTTTGTGGGGTGAACTGGGACACCCAGAACTCCTAATCTGTAGCATTTTAGTGTTCGCAAGATTTATACTATATCCTGGCTACTAAGGCTTGAAAATATGTGCAAAGCCAGGCTTTGTCATCGCCCAGGTTTTCGTTCTCGGCACTCTGGCGGGTTCGTGTACGTGTGGAGGAAATATGAAGCAGCAAAAAGTGCACCTTCTTCCAGGATTATTTGCCCTGTTTATCTTCGTCTCGCTCACCGGGTTGCTCTCCTGCGCTTTGCCTGGTTATCCGCCCAAGGACATCGGTAACACGGACCCAAGCGCCTCCACGCCCGGAGCCATTCTGCTCAGCAGTTCTACTGCTGGGGCTTCTGCCACCGCTGGCGCTTCGGTCACACCCGGAGGTTTGCCCACGCCCGGCCCTTCTCTCACTCCTGGGAGTTCAGCAACTCCGGGCGCTTCGCCTACTGCTGGACCTTCGCCCACTGCCACTGCCTCGCCAACCCCTGTGATTCCGCCCGCTTCTGGTGGCTCTGACCTGCTTATCAGTCGCAATGTGCCCGCCTATGACCCTTCCGGCCCCGTGCCCGAAGCCACCGATGCTAGCTACGATACCTACTGGTGGCCCGACAGCACCCCTACCTGGCTCGCCTATGATCTCTCCAGCGTGCCTCCCGCCCACCGCTCTACCGTCCTCTCTGTCTGGTATAACCCCTCCTTCCAATACGACCATACCCTCGTGGGGGACTACTCCTACAACCTGCCTCACAACTACTCCCTGGAGGCCAATGCTGCCCCTGGCGGCGGTACTCCTCCCTCCTCCAACTGGGTTTCTCTCCTCAGCATCTCAGGCAACCAGTACCACTCGCGTCAGCATGTGCTCTCCCTCACCGGCTACTCCTGGCTCCGCCTGCGCATCACCTCCGCCGATAACAACAGCCCGCGCCTCAATTGGGATCTCTATGATGCCTCCTCCATCCGCTCCGATGATTGGATCTTCTTTGGCGATTCTATCACCGCAGGTAGTATGGGCCAGGACACCGTTGGAGGCGTGCCTGCCTTCGCTTCCCTCATCAACGCTTCCCAGCCTACTCATTTCCCCGTCGAGGAAGACGGGGGCATCGGCTACCTGACCAGTGATGATGGAGCGCAGCATATCTCCACCTGGCTGGCGCTTTTTCCAGGGAAATATGTTGGGCTGAGCTATGGGACCAACGACGCGAACGGCTGCGTGAATGCCAGTTCGTTCTATCAGAACTATGTGACAATGGTGCAGGCAGTGCTGGCGGCTGGCAAAATCCCGGTGATTCCGCATCTGCCCTGGGGAAGAACCAGCAACATTCAGAACTGTGGACCAGCGCTCAATGCCAAGATAGACGCGCTCTATCAGGCGTTTCCACAGATCATCAAAGGGCCAGACCTGTGGGCGTACTTCCAGGCGCATCAATCGTTGATCTCATCTGATAATATTCACCCCACTGATCCTGGCTTTGGCGCCTATCGCCAGCAATGGGCCAACACCATGCTGGCGGAAGTCTATGGGTGATGAGTCTCTGGGTGCTGCTGTGTGTCAAAAGTTGGGCGGCGTCCTTAGGGATGCTCCTGGGCAATCAGAAATTGCAGGATTTGGAGCGTCAGGGCATCATGCTGCTGTTGACTGAGGCCGCTGAACTCGTGCCCACCCGGATAGCTGACATACTGTACATGTACGCCTGCCCGCTGGAGGGCACGCTGCAATTCCTGCGACTGGGCTGGAGGTACCAGGCTATCCTGCGTCCCCTGGAGGATCAAGGTTGGCGCGCTCTTTGCCGAAACCGAAAAGATGGGCGAGGCATCGCGCACGCTCCCTGGATTCTGCTGAAGCGTGCCTCCCAGCAGAGAGCTTGCGAGCGCCTGCCGTTGATCTGGCGTGCCAATGGTCGTCAGGTCAACCGGACCAAACAGGTCAACTACACACGACGCCCTGACCGGCTGATCGGTCATCAACCCGGCCTGGTCGCCAGCATGAATGGTCCCCAGCACGCCTAAAAAGACCGCCAGATGGCCGCCTGCTGAATCGCCAAGTGAGCAGACCCGCGCCGGGTCCAGATGATAGTCGCTGGCATGGGCGCGCAGCCAGCGCAGAGCAAGCTGGACATCCACCAACTGCGCCGGCCAATGCGAGCCGGGAGCCAGACGATAGTTGACGGTGGCGGCCACAAAACCCTGCGCCGCCAGTTGAGAGCAACTGGAGGTATAGGCCGTCTTATCTCCACTTGTCCAGAACCCCCCGTGAATGAGCAGCACCCCTGGCCGCAGACCAGCCGCATCCGTCGGCAGACACAGGTCGAGCAGTTCTCCCTGTGTGCCCTGGGGGCCATAGGAAAGATTGATGAGGGTACTAACCTGATAGGGAGGAGACGAGCGCAACGCAATCGTTGCGGTGGCCGTTGGTGCGGCTGTTGGCGTCTCCGTGGGCTGCTGCGCGAGCGGCGTCGGGGCGGGGGGAGTGCTCCCACAGGCCGCCAGCACAAGCAGCAGCAAACACGACAGCACCGCGCCTGGTGTGGGGGATTTTTTCCGGCTTCTGGACATTGCTACCTCCTGGCACTATTGCTCGTGCTATCATAACGAGCGATGTCAACAGGTGCGTTGCATTGTTGGCCCTGTGTGCTCTATCATACGTCATGTGGTTGCTGATAGAGTCAGCCAGGAAGTGCGGAAAACTCAAAGCATACCAGGTATCCAAATTCGAGAATAAACAACTATACACATGTGCATGAAAAATATAAAATATCCTGGTTGTGGCATATTTGGGCAGGGGTTAGGTGTATATGAGTGAACAAGACCCATTGTATGATGCTGACACCGGCTCAGAAGACACTGGCTCAGAAGCGGATTTTTTCTGGGGAGTTGGAGGAGACAGCAAGATCTCATTGATGCCCACCTCTACGGCTCACCAACTGTTGTTGATTGAAGCCGATACCAACCTGCAAACATCTCTCGCAGCACTCTTACAGGAGGAAGGCTATCGCCTCCAGATAGCCGCATCAGTGGAGCAGGCTGTAGCGCTCGTTAGCTCGCAAACCTTCGACCTGGTACTTGTTGGCACTTTCTCAGACACACCGCGCCAGGTCTTCACCACGCTCAAGCCACTCAAAGAGCGTCTCTCTCCCAGCAAACTTGGCCTACTCACCAACGTGAACATCTCAGTAGAGCAGGCGGAGAAGTGGGGCTTTGCCTTTATCTTGCACAAACCTCTTAAGACAGAACAACTTCTGGCAGAAATTGCCGTGTGTTTCCATAGAGTTTTGACCACCGCGCAAGAGCGACAAACCCAGGTGGTGAGGCAGTTTTTTGAAGCCCTGGTTCCTCACAATGGCAGAACAGGACTCCAGTATTGCGCTGAAGATATTGTCTATTATCCGCCTGGGCTGCCTCTTTTGTCTTTTGTGAGCGCGGTGCGCGGCAAGACGGCAATGAGCCGTTATCTGGAGACGCTGCGGAGCAGCTACCGCCACCTCCGCCTGGAAGTCCAGAAGAGCTATGGCTGGTCCAGAGGTCTGGTGATACGCTACGCCATATGGTGGGCTGAACCCGATGGAAGCTGGGAAACACTGGGCGGGACGCACCTGTTCCAGTTTACAGGCGACCATATCCACCAGATCGGATTTCCTGAAGATATTCATTGATGCCTTTGTAGTGATGGTGATACTCTGCTCGCTTTGTTCCTCTCGCTGCACTTTCCCTCCAAAAGCACCACACTGGCTAAGCTGCCGGAACCAGCCCAGGGTGGCCCCGCTCCTCGGTCTGGCCTCTTTGACCACTTGCCCAGCCCTTCTCCAGCGCTTTTTATCGAGCAATTGGCACTCCATGTGCTTTAAGTAGCTATCAGGCGAGGAAAAACTTCCTGGCGACGGGAAGTTCAGAATGAAAGATCCAGGATAGGTACATGCCTCCTCGCCTGCTCGAAGGCATGTCGCCGGTGCAAGAAGGAGACATCACAAGATGACTATCACCCTGACAGAGTTGATCATCTGGTTGATCATAGCTGCTATTGTTGGCTTTATCGGTGAAGTGCTGGCCCATCGCCGAGGCCCAGGTGGGCTGCTCGGAGCCATGCTGATTGGATTTCTCGCAATCTTCCTGGTCGTTGGCGTCTTTCATTTCCATATCTCTGGTGAGCCGTTTCTCAATGGTGTCCCGCTGATTAGCTCGATCCTGGTAGCCTTTCTCGTGGTACTCATCTGGAGCTTTGTGGCCTACCGGAGAGTTGCCCCCTATACCCGGCGCTATTCTAATCGCCCCCGCAGACGGCGCTGGATTTAAGCCAGGAGTAAACGGGGGAAAGGTGAAAGCTGCCCTGTATCAGTGTGTCTCTCTTGCTCTTTTGTAGTCCAGACTACAGAATTGGCACAGGACTTGCTTAGGGGGGAAAGCAGGGGAAGATGCAAGCTATGCACCCCAGAGAGGAGTCTTGCGCATGTCGATTGATATCTATCAGACCACTGCTCCAGCGCAGTTTCAACAAACTGCTCCCGCCTGGCTTATTGAGGCGAATCAGGTGCTGACGCTCTCCTCAACAGAGCTTGTGTCCCTGGTTCAAAAAGAGCTGGAGGAGAATCCGGCGCTTGAGTTGGATGAGCGCCCGGTTTGCCCAACCTGTGGGCGCGCCATGCAAGGGGCGGGCTGCCTTCACTGTCTCTCGCTTGCATCATCCTCCCTCCCGCAAACCGAGCGCATCAGCAGCCTGGATGAAGCTGATTCCTGGCTTGCAGAAGCAGAGCGGGGCTGGCGCGAGGACGATGAATTCGACCCCACACTGCTCCTGGCCTCAAAGACCAGCCTGAGAGAGCATCTTCGCTTGACCTTGCACGAGCAGCTTCAAGAGGCCGATACCCTCGTTATTGATTATTTGGTTGGCAATCTGGATGAAGATGGGTATTTGCGCTGCAGTGTTCAAGAAGCGGCCCAGGTGTGCGAAGTGGCGCCGGAGCGAGTTGAGCATGTTCTGGAGATGCTGCAAGCTCAGGAACCAGTCGGCATAGGGGCCAGGGATGTGCGCGAGTGCCTGCTCATCCAGATACGGTCCTGGGAAGAACAAGGAGTGCACCAACCGTATGCGTACGAGATCATTGATCGCTACCTGGCTCACCTGGCCGAACACAAATATAGCCAGATTGCCCTTGAGCTGAAAATCAGTCTCAGGCAGGTCAAAGAGGCCCACACGTTTCTCAAAGAGACGCTCAATCCTTTCCCCACCTCCGGCTATCTGGGCACCGAGGTCAGCGAAGCCAACAAGCTCGCCAGGCCCATCCAGCCAGACGTGATCATTAGCTGCAAACCAGAGGCGACGAACAGAACCTACGAGGTAGAAGTCGTCGAGGCGCAGCGGTTGAGCTTGCAAATCAGCCCGTCTTACAGTGACGCCGCTCGCTCCATCTCCACCCATCGCGGGACCGCCGATGCAGGGCAGCAGCACGTACAGGACTACCTGAAGCGCACCAAACTCTTTATTGCCAATGTCAAGCGGCGCTGGCAAACCCTCGCTCAGATTACATCTTGTCTGGTGGAGATGCAGCAGGATTTTCTGGAAAACGGGTTGAGCGCCCTGCGCCCCTTGACCCGTGAACAGGTCGCAGAAGAACTGGGCTTGCATCCCTCCACCGTCAGCCGGGCCACAGCCGGCAAATTCGTCATGCTGCCTAATAGGCAGGTGGTGCCCTTCAGCACCTTCTTTACCGCCAATTTGAGTCTCAAAGAAGCCCTCAAAGACCTGATTCGCCAGGAAAACAAGCCGCTGAGCGATCAGAAGCTGGCTGAGCTGCTCAAAGCTCAGGGCTGGGAAGTGGCGCGTCGGACGGTCGCCAAGTACCGTGAAGAGCTAAAAATCCTCTCTTCTTCCGAGCGCTGATGCGGGGCCAATAAAAAGAAAAATAGCCAAAAAAGCGAGCCGAAACGCCCCTCTAAAAGAAGAGGGGCGTTTCGGCTGCTTTGTGCAATCGCCGTACATACTTCGCCAGGTCGCTTTGCGAAGCAGGTTTCTGGCCCCACAGTTGCTGATGCGGCAGGCGAACTGGATGCCTCTCAATTTTCACTCTTCCGCTGCTTTCAACGAACAGTAGTGAGAAGATACCAGTCAGCCAACACGCAGATACGGAGGTCGAGGATGGAACGGAAGATCTCTCCCCCTTTTGCTCTTGTTGAGGATGAAGACGAGCTTGCCAGGGACCTTGTCCCCGCTGGTCGTGATGAAGCCCAGATTGCCCAGGAGCTTCTGTTCACCCGGCGCTTGCGCATTATCTTGCTGATTGCGCGTGCCTTTACCATGCTCCTCAGCCTCTTCTTGCTTTTCTATATCGCCTTCTTTGTCTGGCAGGAGCCAGCAGGCCAGCAAATCACCGGATGGATAGCGGTTATCGTGCTGGCTGGATGCGATGGCTTGTTCTTTACCGCTGCGCGCGCGGCTGGCAGCAAACGCCTCCAGAAGGCAACGCTCAGTCTCTTGTTGGGCGTGGATGTCACCAGTATCTTATTCCTGTTCTTCTGGTCCGCCCTTTTGGGGCACAAGGACGATCCCTTTGCCTTTGTGCAACTGATGAGTCTGGCGATTGCTATCATGCTCGCGGGCGCCTTTGGGAGTGCGCGGCTGGCGCTAGCTACAACGCTCCTGATGAACGTCGTCACGCTGGTCTTTGGGCTGGCCTACGTCTCTTCGGAGCTTGGCCTCTTCCTCGCTACCGGAATCCTGGACCAGTGGGCCATCTTCACCATCTCTGCTGTGATGGCCGCCAGCTATCGGGAGACGCTGCGCGATTTAAGCCTGGCCTATACGCATACCCGCCAGCTTGATGAACTCAAAGAGCGCTTCATCACCAACGTCCACCACGAGTTACGCACGCCGGTGATGACTGTGCTGGGCTATCTCGACTTCTTGCAACACACCTGGCAGAGATTGCCACCAGAACAACTGACGCGCAGCTTTCAGAAAGCGCAAGAGGTTGGCACGCACCTGATGAAGCTGATTGAAAGTATCCTGGATGTGCGCCGCATTGACGAGAAAGTGATTGAAAACCCGGAGCCAGTCGCGCTCCAGGCCATTTACAACCAGGCATTACAGCTTGTTGACCTACGCGAGGCCCAACTGGCAGAGAGAAACATCATGGTCACTATTCCCACAGGGCTGGCGGTTTGGGGTGAAGCCACCCGCCTCCAGCAGGTGCTCACGAACCTGCTCTCCAACGCGGGCAAATATTCTCCCCCTGGCACACCTATTGAGATAAAGGCCACGATTGTTGCGGGATCATTTGGGGAGAGGCTAAAAGGCAAACGAAGTGACACAAGCGAGCACTCACAAATGGCTGAGATCACTGTCCGAGACTACGGGTTTGGCATCCCGCCAGACCAGGCGCCTCTGCTATTTAATCGCTTCGTTCGCCTGCCGCGTGATCTGGCATCCACAACCGTTGGCAACGGCCTGGGCTTGTACCTCTGCCGCTCGCTTGTGGCGGCCATGCGCGGGCGCATCTGGGTTGAGAGCACTGGAGTCAGTGGAGAAGGGTCCACCTTCCATATCCAACTTCCTTTGTACCAGGCGAGTGCCGGGTAGAAGGTGGCTGCGCTGCCCTGGCAGAAGGCTGGACCAGGTGGAGGAGAACATTCGTGGCTTTCGATCTTCAGGCGCTGGAGGCTCCGCCAGAGGGAAGCGTGCATCCCCAGGCGGCAGAACTCCGCGAGTATGGCCGGGCGTGGGTCCAGCGCGTGGGGCTGGTCCAAACCACCGCAGAACTGGCACGCTTTGATGCCGCCCTGTTTTGGCAGTTGATTGCGCAGAGCTATCCAGAGGCTCCCTGGGAGATTTTAACCATTGCGCATGACTGGAGTTGCTGGGGCTTCTTCCTGGATGATTTCGATGATTCGAGCGAAGCTGCCATCCAGCCAGCCGCTCTACAACGCTTTTTTGTCCAGCTTCTGGCAATCCTGCGGGATGAACCCCTGCCTGGTGAGCGCCCGCTCTTATGCCAGGTGGTCGAGGACATCTGGAAGCGCGTACATCGCTATAGCTCAAGCGAGTGGCGGCACCGCTTTGCCTCCACTCTCTCCGAGAGCCTGGCGGCCTATCAATGGGAAGCGCAGAATCGGGTCAGCCGACGCATTCCCTCGCTGGTCGAATACATCGAGTATCGCCGGAAAACCGGCGGCTGGAGAACGCTCGTCCTCATAGTTGATCTGGCACTGGGCCGCACCTTACCTCAAGGAACCTACAGCAATCCCGTCCTCCAGCAGCTCCTGGATACCGCCAACAACGCTATATGCTGGGCCAATGATCTCTTCTCCTTTGAAAAGGAGCGGGCGCGAGGCGACGTACATAACCTCATCACTGTGACGCAGGCCGAACACCAGTGCCCTCTCGAAACCGCTGTCCAGTTGATTATAGGCTGGCATAATCAGGAATTGCAGCGCTGGCAGTACCTCGTCACACAATTGCCGCGCTGGAGTTGGAAACCATACGAGATCAAGCACATCCAGGCATACGCGACATTTAGCAAAAATTATCTGCACGCGAATTATGTCTGGTCGCAGGTGACCGGACGCTATCAATCACACGCGGCGCTGTGATCTTGTTTCTCGGATGACGCGAATAGGCCCGCCCTGCTCTGTCTGTCGCCATCTCAGCCATCTCAGGAAGGGATGGGCTGATTTTCGGCGCCCAACGGGGCGCTAACCTCTATGTTTTCGCTTTCTTCCAGCAGTGATGTATAGGCGGCTTCGCGCTCTGCTGTGGTGCGGGCCAGCACCTGCCGGATGGCTTGCGCCAGTTCAGAGGGCATAGCTGGTTTGTTCAAGAACATATCGGCCCCTGAAGCCAGGCCAACAAAACGATCTCGGCTCTGCGACAGCGCGGTCAAAATGATGAGGGGAATCTGGGCTGTTGCCGAGTCTCCACGCAAGGCACGCACAAACTGATAGCCATTCAGTTCTGGCATACGCACATCCACAACAACGCAATCGGGGTGTACCTGCTCAAATTGCATGAGGCCCTCGAACCCATCTTTCGCCCCGAAAACGCGAAAATCCCCCATCAGCGGAAGTGATTGCAGCAGGAGTTCTAACAGTTCGGCGTTGTCTTCCACGATGAGCACGGTTACTTCGTGCATAGCGTTGTTCCTCCATGTAATACCAGCCTGGCAACGGTATCGCGAAAACAGAGAGGCGGTATTCGAGGGTATTACAGCATAGATGGTGCCAATTCTAACTTCTATGTGATAGAACAGGAACAGGGGCACATCGCCCTTGATTGTAAGTGCTGCCATACGGGAGGGGCCGCTATGTACCAGACGCTTATCCCTGCCTCCGAACTCGCCCAACATCTTGCCGCGCCAGATTGGGCGATTATTGATTGCCGTTTTTCGCTGGGAGAAAGCGAGCGCGGACAACAAGATTACCTCCAGGCGCATATTCCAGGGGCCGTCTATGCCCACTTGAACGAAGACTTATCTGGTAAGATCATCCCTGGAAAAACCGGTCGGCATCCGCTCCCGGCCATTGAAACCTTTGCCGAGACGGTTTCGCGCTGGGGGATTGATGAGCACGTGCAGGTGGTGGCCTACGACGCGAGCGGCAGTTCTATGGCCGCCGCCCGGCTCTGGTGGATGCTGCGCTGGCTGGGGCACCAGGCGGTGGCGGTTCTGGACGAAGGCTGGCAAGGCTGGCAGCACGCCGGGTATCCGGTGGCGCCTGGCATGGAACAACGCGCCCCGGCGTCCTTTACTCCTCATGTCCGCCAGGGGGCCGTTGTGACGGCTGAGCAGGTGAGCGCCCTTTTGCCTGATTCCTCTGCCCGCCTGGTAGATGTGCGCAGCGCCGAGCGCTACAGAGGAGAACAGGAACCCATTGACCCGGTGGCCGGGCACATTCCAGGGGCGGTGAATGCGCCCTTCAACGAACTACTGGACGCCGAAGGGCGCTTCTTGCCACCGCACGAGCTGCGAGCGCGTTTTCAGCAGATGCTGGGGGACGCGGCCCCGGAGCAGGCGATTTTCTACTGCGGCTCTGGAGTCACCTCCACCCTGGAGTTGCTGGCCCTGGCTCATGCTGGCCTGGGTGATGGCCGATTATATGCCGGGTCGTGGAGCGACTGGATCACCGACCCAAACCGCCCCATTGCCAAAGGCGCCAATTGAACAAACGAGCGGTGGGTGTTGGTATGACGCCAGATGGGAAGAGATGCTCGAAGAGAGGTTTGCAGCATGAAAACAACCTATCGGCTTGGCACGCTGGCGGGGCTGCGGCTCACCGCCAGTTGGACCGCCATCATTAGCTCCCTGATTTTGTGGAGCTTGCTGACCGAAGCCGCAACCCTCTGGCTGCATGCTGCTTTTTGGGTGGCGTTGGCGGCTGGACTGGTAACGGTCCTGCTGTATTGGGCCTCAGTCCTGGTCCATCAGTTGGGGCATGCCTGGGCCGCTCGCCGCACGGGGCACCCCATGACGGCCATTCACCTCTGGCTGGTGCTCTCTACCTCGCGCTACCCCCGCGACGAGCCGGAGTTGCCTGCGGGCGTGCATATCCGGCGCGCGCTGGGGGGTCCAGTCTTCAGCCTTGTCCTGGCGCTGGTGCTGGGCGTGCTCACCTGGATTCTTCGCCCGGTTGGGGGAATCATCTGGTGGGCGACGCTTTTCCTTTTCTTGGATAACTTGCTGGTGCTCACCCTGGGAGCCTTGCTGCCGCTGGGCTTTACCGACGGCAGCACCCTGCTGCATTGGGCACGCAAGCACCAGCGCCAGACAAAAGCCGCCTGAACGCTCTAGGAAGAAAGTATCCCCGTCCATGTCCCTGAAACGGCGGGAACTGTGCGTGAACTCCCATTACTACACGTCACAGTGTAGGCAGGGGCGCTATAGGTACCGCTAATGGTCGCGGCGCTGTTAAATGTCCCCTCCAGTTGATAGCTGACGCGCGGGGTCGGCGGGGCACAGGTGACGCCATTTGGCTGGACATCTTTATAGACGGTGTTCATTTCGGTATAGCTGATCTTCCCACCCTGATAGGTGCCACTACAGGTATATGCCGTCGTGATCTTTTCCGTTGGCAACGTGGTAAAGTTCCCGTTTTCCAGGTCTTTCAAGGAAATCGGCGTCGTACTTACAACCAACTGCTGGGTATGGGTCTGCCCATCGTCATTTTGGAGATCGCACACGGCACCCCCTGCGGGGTCAGACTTGCCTTGAATGGTCAGTATCTCCGTATTACTGTTAAAACCCTGAAAAGCACCATTCAGATCAGGCACACTGATGCTCTGCACAATGATGGTGACGTAGAGGGTAAAGAGCGGCGTATCATCGGCTGGCGAGCCATCTGGTCCGGGGGTGTGGGCTTCGCCCGGATGCACAACCATCACCTTGACACCCGCATGCGTGATGTAGCCGCTGGCATCCCTGGCGGTGAGTTGATGCGCGCCAATCTTCCATTTGGCGGTAATCATCAGATCAGCTTCCAGGGCACCGTTCTCGTCGCTTGGCACAATCTGGCTTCCAGGGGCTGGCCGCCCATCCAGCAGAAAGGTAATCGCTGAATAGGCGGAGAATCCCTTGCCTTCGATATGTAAAGCCGTTGAGGGAGAGCCAGCCGGAACCTTGCCAACCTGATAATCACTGGTGACGGTGATGCTGGGCTTGGGCCTGGTGAGCGCATAATAGGTGATACCCGCGCCGGTCGCGCTGAGCACAAGAAGGATGGCAACACCGATGAGGACAAGCTTCAAACCACGCCTGCCTGTCTTCGGCGCAGATGCTATCTGTCGCGCAGGCGGTGGAGGAGCTTCGGCTTCATCCCTCGTGGGCTGGCTGTCAGAAGTGTCAAGTGGTAATGATGCTTCTGTAGGCAGTGTGCTCTCCGCTTCTTCCCCATTCGCTTCCCCCGCTGCAAGAGGCAACGTCGTCGCGGACAGCGGGCTGGGTGTTTCTTCGGTGTCGGATTCTTCAGATTGATCGGATGAGTTTGTAGCCATCGTAGCTCCCTCCTGGCAAAAACTAGGCGGTGTTCCGTCATTGGGCAAAAAGGCCCGAAGCAGCTCACACAAGCGAGCGAAAGCAGTTCACGTAGGATTTTCGAGACAGATACGTGGGGAGATCAGCAAGTAACTGCTGAGATTATAGCAGGCTGACCGCATCTTGTCAATCTTGCCTTATTCATCGCCTATCTACCAATCAGGATAGGATGCAAGGTGGGAGGAGATATTTCAAATTCTTGTGAATTTTGTTAAAAACGTGCGCAGTTCCCTTGATAAAGCCTCCTTCAGCAGTCACTCCCTCGTCTCCTTGACGCCAGGCAAAAGCTGAGGTATGCTAGAAAGAGAACAAATGTTCCTGATCTCTGAGGAGGCAGGCATGTCACTCGCGGTGGAAGTGACTGTGCCTCGCCAGAAAGGGGGCGGGCATGATGCGCTTGCTGAGTAACGCGCTGGCCTACGCCGCGCGAGGCTGGTATGTCCTGCCTGTCCATACGCCCGACACGCAGGGCTGCTCGTGTGGGCAGGACTGTGGCGGAAGCGCGGGCAAGCACCCCAGAACTCCGCACGGCCACAAAGACGCGAGCCGCCAGCCAGACCAGGTATGGCGGTGGTGGCATCGCTGGCCTGATGCGAATATTGGTATTCGTACCGGACAGGAAAGCGGGCTTATCGTCCTGGATGTGGATGCGCGGCATGGCGGCGAGGAATCACTCGTGACCCTGGAAGCAACCTATGATCGGCTCCCACACACGCTTCACGCCCACTCCGGGGGCGGAGGGCGCCACCTCTACTTTCGTCATCCAGGGCAGCGCATCCCCAACAGCGCGCAGGTGGGCGGCTACCCTGGCCTCGATCTGCGGGGAGATGGCGGCTACATCGTCGCGCCGCCCTCATTGCATCAGAGTGGACAGCGCTATGGATGGCAAGAGGAAACGTGCCCACTTGCCACCCTCCCAGAGTGGATGTGTGCCTTGCTGACGCGCCGCCAGGAGCCTCCGCGTTGGTTCCCCTTGATGCACCGTCCGCCACCTACCGAGCACACGACGCAGTTCTGGCTGCACCTCGCTTTGGAGCGGGCACGCCCTGGGAATCGTAATGTCACGGGCTACTGGCTGGCCTGTCGCTTGCGCGATGCGGGAGTCAGCCTGACAGAAGCGGAAACCATTATGACGCGCTACGCCGTCCAGGTCGCTGGCGGGGATCATCCGTATCACGCACGCGAAGCCATCGCCAGCCTGCGTTCCGCCTATCAGCACCCCACGCCGGACCCGGTTGGGCAGGATGAGCGCCTGTAGGTTGCGCTTTCCTGATCGCGGGCGCTCGATATATTTCTGCCTGGATACTTGCCTGCTTCTGGTCAGTGACTCAGAGATTACGTGTGGATTCTACTCATCGGCCTCTGGGCGCATCCTCATCCTCACATCTTCTTCGTGCAGCAAGCCATATTCAGATGCGAGCAGAGGCAGAGTGAACCAGAAGGTCGAACCCTGGCCTGGAGCACTCTCCACGCCAAACTGTCCTTGATGCTGTTCAATGATGGTCTGGCTGATATGCAGCCCTAGCCCTAAGCCGATCCCTGACCCGCTTTGCACCTCTACGCCAGCTACCCGGTGGAAGCGATCCCAAACTTTACTTTGCTCTTTTGGAGTTATTCCTGGTCCCTGGTCGCGAACCCACACCCGCCCTTGTCTGGCCTCCTGCTGGATACCCACCTCCACTGAACGATCCTGGGGGGAGTATTTGAGCGCATTAGACAGATAGTTCGATACTACCTGTCCAATGCGCTCTGCATCAGCCTGCACCAGCACCTCGAGCTCATCACTTCCTTTGAAGCAGATCGTTCGATCAGAAGCCATCTGACGATACTCCTCAATCACCTGCTCGACAATGGATTTGAGGTCCACAGGGTGGGCATGGCACTCCAGCCGGCCTGTCTGGATGCGCGAAAGATCCACCAGGTCGTTGACAAGCCGACTCAAGCGCCCAAGCTGCTGCAAGGTAAGCTCCAGCACGCCTTGCGAGACTTCCGACCCTGTGTTGTCGCCCTCTGGAGTACCTGACCTCGCGTGGGGCGGATGCTCTTTGCGACGCTGAAGCAGTTGCAGGCTCAGCAGCATGGCGCTCAAAGGAGTTTTGAGTTCATGGCTGACAATTCCCAGAAAGGTTTCCAGTTGGCGATTTGCCTCGCGCATGGCCTGCTCACTGGCGTGCGCAGTCAGCGCGCGCCCCTGGGCTTCCTCACGCTCGCGCCACCACTGTTCCCGTTCCAGGACAGTAATTCCCTGGCGAACCAGCACCAGAACCAGCAACCCAAATATCACCAGGCTCGGTGCCAAAGGGTCCAGGGGATGCACAGGCGCAATGATGGTCCGAATGGCTATTATCGCGCTGGTAAGCAGCGCTGCCGCCAGTGGAGCAATGAAGCGAATGACCTCCAGGCGGACATGTCGCTGGACGGGCAGGCGATCTTCCACTGCAAGGGTTCTAGTATTGAAGTGTGCCGCCTCGCGCGGTGCCAGGCAAAGCTGCACCACCCCGGCCAAAGGCGCCAGCACCGACGCAAGGGTCCAGCACAGATCCTGAATCCCGCCAGGCAGAAAGGGCACCTGCAAATGCAGATAGGCAAACCAGATGTCTCCGACAAGCAGGACGCTGGTCGCCAGAAGCAGTATTACCAGACTTCTCTGGTGGGCACGGCGCGGGCGCAGAAGCGTCAAGACCAGCCCAAAAAGCACCGCCAGGTCGCCCACCGTATAGGCCAGACCTGTCGCCTTGCCAGCCAGGGATTGATAACTCTCCAGGTAGAATGGCGCCAGGATAAAATACCAACACAACGCGCTGGCAGCGCCCATTAAGAGCAGGCTATCAAGCACCACTTTGCTCTGGGAAAGCCGAGGCTGCCTCAAGGTTGGGAGGCCAGGCCACAGGACCAGGACCAGGAAATAGAAGGGATATTCCATCAAAAAGAACAGGTCCGACCACCAGGGAAGAGGCGCCGTTTCTGGAAAAGCAAGCTGATTATAGATGGATTCTAAACTCTGCCCGATGGCATAGACCAGGAGCGCGCCGCTGAGAAGCCACCATACCTGAGCACCAGGCTGGCGGTTTTTCCTGAAAAGCCAGCTCACCCGTACCAATACGAGCACAGCGAGCCATGCCGCAGTCGTGCGAATCCACTCCGAAGCCCCGCTGCGCCTGGAAAGGGGGAGCAATTGTACCGTCAGTTGAGCGCCAAACAGCAGGCAGGCTATCAAGACACTGCTCAGCAGCAGCCAGGGGTGCCCCAGGGACCGGCTCAGCCTGGAGTGAGAAGTAGTTGGCCCCGTTTTATCTGGCGGGGAGGGCGATGAGCAAGCAGACGACAAGGTGGTATCTCCGCCTTCTAGTCAGCGGGCCACTCATCAGGAAAGCGATTCCTGAGCAGGCGCTTCTCAAGGCGGCGCCTGAGTGCCCCAGGTGCTTCCTTGCGGGAGCACCTGCAAACTACGAGGGAGCATTCCTCCTCCTCTGTAGTCCGCCAGGGTTCGCTGTAGAAATCGAATCCCCCACATGTACTCCATATGATACCACCCATGTAAGCCAATCCCTGCAAGATAGTTGGGCATGAGCATCTGCATAGCAGATGCTCATGCCACACCTCTTATGAGGGCTTCTTGACCTCTCTTGACCTCTTATGAGGACTTTTTGACCAGATACCAGTCTCCAACGTTCCACATGTTGCCAGCGGCAGTGGGGTTGTCGAAGTAGTTGCCAATGTTGGGAGTCGTCAGCGTCAGGTTCGGGCGCAGATACATCGGGATGACGTACACGTGCTCGATGAGATATTTCTGCAATTGGATGATCAGATCGTGACGCTTCGCAATATCAAGCGTGCTGTTGGCCTCCTTGAGCAGTTGATCCACCTGCGGATCATTGACGCGCTCGAAGTTTCCTCCGGCGGGATGCGCATCGCTGGGAATTTCGGAGCTTTGGAAGGTGCTCAGCGACGAACCGGAGTCAATGCCAAAGGTGAAGGCAAACAGCGACAGATCATACTTGCCCGTCGCCAGAATCCCGCCATGTCCATAATCGCCAAACAAGGTTCCTGCCGGATAGTATTGTCCATCCAGGTTGATGTTGATGCCTAACGCTGCCAGGTCTTGCTTGACAATCTGCGTCACATCAGCGCGCTGCTGGTTGCCGGAGGTCGTCACCAGATTCAGCGTTGGGAAGGCCGTGCCATCCGCCTTCTTGCAGGTTCCGCTGGAACAGTTCCACCCTGCCGTCTGCATGTCCGCCTTAGCCTGATTGAGATCAAAGCCAAATGCCTTGATGGAAGGGTCGTACTCCGGGGAAGGCGCGGGCAGGATGCTATCTACACCCAGATCGCTGCACTTCTGGTTCAAGACGCTCTGGATGATCTGACATCGGTCAATTGCCTCTTCAATGGCCTTGCGCACGTTGCCATCTTGCAAGACAGGGTTTTGCAGATTGAAGTCCAGATGCTCGTAGGCAATGTTGGGCGAGATATGGAACCCAGGCAAGCCATTGAGCTTTTGCAGGTCGGCCAGGGTGAAGTCTTCCGCGTGGTCAGTCTCACCTGCCTGGTACCCGGCAATCAGCGCGTCCTTACTCTGATAGCCTTTAAAGATCACCTTGTCCAGTACAGCGGGGTGAAAGCTGGTCGAGGTGTAATTCTTGTTGGGCACCATTGTAAAGCTCTGGTCAGCCGCGTAATCCGAAAGCACGTAGGGGCCACTGGAGATCTTAGGAGCCAGGTTGACATCGGGAGTGTTTGCCAGATCGCCGTTAGGAATGCTGCCCCAGAGATGCTTGGGCAGGGCAAAGGGGAGGAATGTCAGATAGGGCGCAAACACTTCCTTGTATTTGAGCGTGACGGTGTAGGTATCGGTCGCTACAATGGAGGAAATCTCTTCAAAGCCAAACGTGCTCACTGGAGCAGTGGCGGGGTCGAGCAGTGTATTGAGGAAATACACGTAGTCATCCGCCGTCAGCGGTTGCCCATCCGACCATTTGAGATCATGGCGCAGCTTCATGGTGAGCGTCAAGCCATCCTTGCTGACATCGCCATTGGCTTGCGTCGGCACCTCAAGCAGTTGATCGGGGATAAATTTGCCATCCGAACTGATCGCTACCGGAGCGCCAAAGATGGCATCCAGCACCTCAATGTCTACCACACTGCCAGCAAAGAGGATGTTGAGGCTATCGGGGAACTGCCAGTCGGAATACACCACCGTCCCGCCATGTGTGGCGGGCACCGTGTACTTATATGGTGGCGTTACAGCAGGTGCAGTGGTCGTGCTGCCACATGCTGCCAGCAGCATGCCCAGCAGCAGAGGCAAGGTAAAAGCAAAGACGCGACCTCTCTTGTTCACAAACGCTTCCTCCTTTAAATCGGATACAGCAGCCAGACGCATGAGCCAGGGCAACGCAGGGCGTGAATTTGGCAGCAACTTCCCTTCAGTTCTCAGAATGAGAGAAGCGCTTCAGCCCTGAATTGCCTGTTGTCATGATAGGGTGGGAGGCATCGAGAGGTCTTCCAGATACGTGCGAATCCTGTTAAAAATTTGCGCAAATGCTCTGCGCGGAGAAAATGAACGCTCCCTGCTCACATGACCGTGAGATTTGAGAAGAGAACAACGTATCACTTTAGTGAGAAAGGACACCACAGCAAGAGAGTGACAAAGGCAAGCAAGTGACATCCATGACTGAGCAGGCAACAATTTCTCAGCCACTCTTCACGCAGGCACGCGCCGAGCCGCAGGCCGCTCCAATCTTGATACGCTCCAGTGAAGCGCTGGGGTGGGACGGTCTGGTGGTGCGTGAGTACGATGAGCCAAGCGAGCTTGATGGCTGGCAAGACACGGTGGAACCAGACCCCATACTTATGATGGTTTCCCAGGGCAGCATGCAAGTGGGATATTACAGAAACGGTGATTGGGTCACGGTGCCTTACGATCAGGGCGATCTTGCGCTCAAACCAGGGGGGACTGTCTCCAGCCCCGTGCGTTGGAGAAGCTGCTCGCCCGGACCACTCCAGACAGTCCATCTGCACCTGAGCCAGCGGCTTCTCTGCCGCACCGTCGAGGAACTGGGGTGCCATGCCCCCACACGCCTGGACCTGGTGAGGCGGGGAGGCTTCCAGGATCCGTTGATGAGCCAGATTGGGTTTGCGCTGCGCAGGGAGCTGGCGCTCCAGGCTCCTTCGGGGAAACTCTATGCCGAAACTGCGGCCCGCATGCTCGCGGTGCATCTCCTGCGGCATTACACGTCCACTCCCGTAGACATCCCAGAGCCGACCCAGGGGTTGACATCTCAGCAAATGCGGCGAGTGATGGAGTTTCTGGTAGAGCATTTACACGAAGACCTCTCGCTGGAGGCTCTGGCAGAGCAGAGTGGATTCAGCGCCTATCATTTCGCCCGTTTGTTCCGTCAGGCAACGGGAGAAAGCCCGCATCAGTTTGTCATGCGCCAGCGCATCACGCAAGCGCAGCGGCTGCTGCGAGAGACGGACCTCCCGCCTGCGCATATCGCTGTAGCGTGTGGATTTGCCAATCAGAGCCATCTGACACAGGTCTTCAAACGCTATTTCGGCCATACTCCGCATGCCTATCGGAGAAAGCACTGAGCGCATTGATCGCGTGAGCTAGCAAGAAAGCAAGGCGGCATTTCTTCCATATCCCCTGCAATGGAAGAAATGCCGCCTCATTTGTGGCATACTGATGAGAGGAACCAATAAGCGGTCAGCAGTTGCTGGCGGTGGCAGAGTCCAGACCGCAGGCTGATAGTCAACAAGTGACATTTTAAGTAAGGGAGACGTGGAACAATGCCTGACATTCGGTATGTTTGCCTCTCTGATATGCACCTGGGGGCAGATAACAGTATCCTCACCGCCATCAAACCTGGCTCAATCGCTATTGACCCCTCCATACCCAGCGCGGTGATGAGTGAGTTTGCGGCTTGTTTACGGGCGCTGATCGAGCACAATGTCGGCCCGGAAAAACCCAGGCTTGTCCTGAACGGCGATATTCTGGAAATGGCCCTGGCAGATACCAATCAGGCCGCTATGGTGTTTGAACGCTTCATTGATCTGGTTTTCCCGCCAAATGGCGAGGCGTTGTTTGATAAGCACTTGCTCTATATCCCTGGCAACCATGACCATCACATCTGGGAAAGCGCCCGCGAGACGCAGTACAACCATTTTATCGCCCATATTCCAGCGGGCGCGCCTCTTGAGGCCCCCTGGCATACGACTAAAATGGTGTCGCCCGACTTTGTGCCTGAGCATTTCTTGACCAACCTGCTGCGGCGCCATCCTCATCTGCGAGACGCGCTAGTGGAGGTAGTCTATCCCAACTACGCCATCTTTACCCCAGACCGCCAGCGCTGTGTCATCTTCACGCATGGGCATTACGTCGAAGCCATCTACTCGCTGATGAGCACCTTAAATACCATGATTTTTCCCGACCGCCAACGGCCCAAAGTGGTCTGGGAAGTGGAAGCCGAAAACTTTGCCTGGATTGACTTCTTCTGGTCAACAATGGGCCGGTCTGGGGATGTCGGACAGGATATTGGCCTGCTCTACGATAAGCTCCAGGATAAGCACCAGGTGGAAAAGCTGATCGAAAACTTCGCTGCCAGTCTGGTCAAGCGATGGAATCACTTGAAGTGGGCCGAAGGGCTGGAGACAAAAGGGCTGGCGTGGATTCTCGATCTGACCCTGGGGAGAATAGCAAGCCTGGAAAAACACCAACCAGCGCAGTTGTTATCTGATGATGCGCAAGCCGGGCTGCATTGGTATGTGGAAGGCCCGCTGCTTGAACAGTTGCGCATCGAAAATCATCAGCATATCCCCGCCAATATCTCCCTCATCTTCGGCCACACACACAAACCATTTCAACAACAGATGTCCTTTGCTGGCTATCCGGCGCCAATTTCGGTCTATAACTCTGGTGGCTGGGTTGTTGACAAGGTAGAGCCAGCGCCGATCTATGGGACGGCAGCCATCCTCATTGATGAGCAATTGCAGGCCACCTCGCTGCGCCTGTATAACCAGGCCGATGATCCAGCTTACTACGCGGTACAGGTGCGGGACGCGCCGCTCCCCAAAGAGGTCAGCAGCCCCTTTCATGACCGCATCAATGCCCTCGTGCATCCAGAGCAGGTGCCCTGGAAAACGTTTTCTGAAGCAGTGGCAGAAGCAGTGCAGCTTCATGCCAGGGTCTTGCAGACCAAGATTCATCTCTAGCCGCGCTTTCAACACGAAAATCCAAAGATCTGCAAGCAGCAAGTTGGCATTCCGAGTGCATAGAAGAGAAAGCAGAGCATTGTTGAGCACGTTGTCCGGTGCCTCGGACAGCGGGGGAGATGAAAGGAACCAACTTGATGGAATTGACCGTTTTGGCTGCAATCTCTTCGACAGTAGGTTGGATTGGCTGGATTATCATTGGCGCCATCGCTGGCGCGCTGGCTGGCCGCGTGATGCGCGGTGGTGGTTTTGGCATCCTGGGCGATATTGTCGTCGGTATTCTGGGCGCTCTCCTGGGCGGCCTGCTGCTTGGCCTCTTTGTCAGCGCAGATGTGGGGATCATCGGATCCTTTATTACCGCCTTCATTGGCGCCTGTATCCTGCTCTGGGTGGTTCGCCTCTTCAGTCGCGGCGCCACCACTATCTAGCGTGGGGAAATAGGGTCGCTGCCCCCTCCATGTAACAATGGAGGGGGCACGCTGTTCTTAGGCATCCTGTAAATTGGTGCTGAGACAGGGGCAATTCATTTGTGGGTGCCTGGCAACCCATACATCAGGAGTGTCGCTATCGAGGGCGCCAGAGCCGCCAACTGCTGCTCAGTGTAGCCAAGTACCCGTGCTGCCAGGACAAAAGATTCGGTGGCTGAGAAGAGATACAAGGCGCGGATTTCCAGTTCTGGCTGGGGCGGCTGGTTGGAATGTCCAGCCTTTGCCAGAATACTGCTGAGCAAGCTCATGTATTCACGCAGCAGAGCAGTGGCTTCGGCCTGGAAAGCGCGGTTGACACCGTACAGGGCGCTCATATAGACCTGAAAGCCTTCGGTATCTTCCACCGCCAGGCGCACAAACGCTAACCAAAGCGCCTCGAGCTGTCCCTGGATAGTCGGCTTACTCGCTAATGCGGCACGCACAACGGCCAACTGGCGCATAGCAATCGCCTGAAGCAGTTCCAAGAACAGATCATGTTTGCTAGGAAAATAAAGATAAATGGTCCCCTTCCCCAAACCCGCTTGCTCGGCAATGGTGTTAATATTCGCCTGATCAAATCCTATCTGGGAAAACTCTCTGGCCGCTGAGCGCAGAAGGCGCTCACGTGTTGCCTGCCGGGTCTGAGGGTCGGTACTTCTTCTTACCACCTGACGTGCTCCTTGCTCACTAGGTGACATATCTGCATCCTTTCAGAGGGCGATGAGCAGGCTGGGAGGCATGCCACCCTGTCTTCGTATTCACTCATCCCAATCATACCATAGGCAAAAGGCTATGAGCTACCTATCAGCGAGTTATCATAGGCAGAAGATACCCTCCTCTTTCTTTTGGGGGTGAAAACAAAGAGTCGTCCAGTCAACCGGACGAATGCTGGGTATCTTTCTGGCAACAATCTTGCTAGATAAAGTGAACAGGTGTATGACTGACCACCCACCCAGCAGGGACTTAAAGACGGGGAAATACCCTCCATCTGAAAAGGGAAACAGCAGAGGATGGAGTGAGAGAAAGGAGCGCACGCAATGCCAACGCAACCGCCGCTTATAGCGCCAGAACGCCCGCCAGAGAACGCAGCCGCCCCTCAGTTGGAGGTGCCCCCTGACCTCCAAGGGCTGGCAGCTAAACTTGTTGCCGTTGAAAAGTATGATGCAGCGCTGCAACTGTATGAGATTGCTCTTGAAGATCATCCCCAGGATGTGTTGGCTACCCTGGGCAAGGGCAACACGCTCCTGTTCCTGAAGCGCCCTGCCGAGGCTCTGACTACTTTTGAAAACGCGCTGCATCTCGACCCTGCCTGTGCGCTTGCTTATGAGGGCCAGGCGCTGGCCCTGAGTCAGCTTGGTCGAAACAAAGAAGCCCTCATTGCTTACGAGGCCGCCATTCAACAAAATCCCAGCTTTGCCCCTTCCTACTATGGGAAAGCTCACGTCTTCTTGCTCCTCAAACGCCCGTTTGCTGCTCTGTGGACCTATTGGCGGGCACGACATCTCTAGGCCAGACCAGGAGAGGAGATACAACGATGGATACACGCCTGGACCAGCAGGATTCAGCAAGTTTGCTCCCACAACCCTATGAAGAAGCCGGACAAAACCATACAGAACTCGACGGGCTATCACTCTGCCCTGCATGTGGCCGAACACTCTGGGGCGGGCAATGTCCGCGCTGTCCATCCATGTACCTGGCTTCCCCGCAGAAGGCAACCGATACACAGGACAGAACGGCGCCAATAGGCATTGTCCAACCAGGCCGAGATGAAGAAGAGGCCAATGAACCCTTCACAAGCTCTGGAGCACTCCCAGGACTCAGAAAGGCGCTGGCGACTGCGCTCAAGACCGAGCTACCCAAACAGGCTGCTCCAATCATTGAATATCTGGTTGGCAATCTCGATGAGTCGGGGTACCTGCGCTGTTCAGTGGAAGAAACGGCTCGAATACTCCGCGTCCCCGTCGGCCAGGTAGAGGAGGTTCTGGCGTCTCTGCATATGCAGAAGCCAGGCGGTATAGGGGCGCGAGATGTGCGGGAGTGCTTTCTCTTGCAATTGCGCTATTTGGAAGCGCGCGGCCAGAGCCAGCCGTATGCGGTTGAGATTGTCTCGCGCTTTCTGCCTGAACTTGCCCAGCAAAAATATGGTTTCATCGCTCGGCAGGTAGGCATCAGCCGTAGGCAAGTAAAGCAGGTGCAATGCTTTCTCAAGCAATGGCTTACCCCCTTTCCAGCAAGCCGCCTGGATGAGCGCAGGCAGAATTTCGCAGGCAAAAGATAAGCCCTCAGAAAAGCAAACTCGTGCTGCTGCTTTAGCCAGGGGACTCCTGTTACTGGTCAGTTTCAGGCGGCGCCCCTCCTGACAACACCCCCAGCTAGTCCTCTGCGTAGCACATACTGCCGCTTGGCTGTTACCGGAGCAAAGCCAGGGCAGCCACCATTGGGCGCTGACGCATCATGCAAACAGCATACGCCCAGTTGGCATCTTATGTGCATTCTAAGAACTGTTGATCATGGCAGGGGAGAGGTGTGGTCGTGGCGAGCGGGCTAATGCGCAAAAAAACTACTGTGGCGCTCAGAAGTAGCTCGCTACTTCTGAGACACGAGAGAAAGGACTGAGCGTGATGAGTCCAACTTCATTGCCAGGCAATCCAGGCAAGACCGCTCCAGAAGAAGCGTCGGCTCGTGATCTGGAGTATGTACTTCATGAAAATACACAGCACAGCCATAAGCATGTGCATGGCGACCATGCCTTTCACTATCACCGCCATACGCATGCAGGAGGGGAGCAGGAACATCTCCACGAGATGGATGATCCTCTCCACGAGGAGCATCCCCATCATCAGCAGTACCACCTGTAGGCTGAAGCAGGAGAATGGCTTCAGCCAACGCGGGGCAAACGGAGAACAAGAGGAGGGAATACGTGCAGAGCATAGATACACATTTGCGGGTGCAGGGTGGGGCGGCACTCCTGGGAGCGCTCATCGCCTTTGCGATCAGCCTACCTCTGGCTGGCATTGGCTTCGCCCTCATAGCAGCGGTCCTGGGAGGCGTGTTTTGTCTGGTGGTGGTCAGCGTGCTGTGGGAAGAGCATACGACGACGCGACCACCCCAGCAGAACTTGAAATCTCGCTCAGGAGCGCTTACCTGACCAGCTTTGGGCGCTGACCAGGCTGCCTGGCGCTCCGGTACCGCTCTACCCCTGGGTTTCTGGGTTCCGCAACGACCAACACCGCATTGGCACCGGACGTGCAAACTCATGTGGACGAACCTACCTGGAGCGGCTACATGCCGAAGGAGGCAAAGGTATGAAACACATCGGACCGCCACGAGGCCCACTCACGCTGCACGCCTGTCTGGAAGAACTGGCGCGTTTGGAGGAGAGCTTCATTCTCGCAGGAGCAGGCGATGAATGGACGGCCAGAGAACTCCTCTACTGGCTGCGGACCTTCCATCCTCAGTTTCTTCAATTGCGCGTCGTTCTGGTATTTCCAGAAGCTGAGTGCGAGGGCGCGATCTACGAGGTGAGCCAGAAGGGAGACACACTCACCGATGTCCCACTCTATCGCTTGCTGCATCAACAAGCATTCTTGAGCACACCTGAAGTAACAGTGGAGCAGGATGAGCACAGTCCATACAGCCCAGGTGATAGCTAGAGATACTATAAGCGCTCGTGCGCACACGTCTCCTCACTGCTATCCAAGAAAGGAGCAACCATGCGATGATGAATACACCACTTGATCAGAACACTCCTGATGGAGAACTTCTTACTGGAACAACAGTCTATGACGTAGATGGACAGAAGGTGGGGCCGGTGCGCCTTTCCGCTTTGCGCGATGGCTACTTCGTCGTCGAGCAGGGCTGGCTTTTCACGCATGAACTGTATCTGCCAACCACCGCGATTGCCAAACGCGATGCTATGTGGGTGGGTCTGAACCTCTCTAAAGAGGAACTGCGGCAGAGTCGCTGGAGGACGCCACCGGATGAATGGCTGGTCAACGGCCCGACGCGCCCCTTTGTCCCGCCAGGCCCGACAGAAAACCAGCCCGTCCCACCAGTCCCAGATGAGGGCGAAGTTATACCTCCTCCTTCACAAGAGAACGAGCCGCCACTGAGCCAGGGTTAGGGAATAGTTTCTAGCGCCTGTTTTCTCCAGGTGTGGTTTCCTGCGGGCAGGGCCAGTACAGCGAAAGTGCTGTACTGGCCCTGTCATTTGCACTTCCTGCCTTGCTGGGCTTGGCATAGGTGCTGCTATACGAGGACGGCGATTGTGCTGTAGCCGCCCGCAAGTCTCAATGGAAGGAGATCACAATGGCGCGTCTTTTCTCTTCCGACACACAGGCAGATAAGAGAGATGCTTCACTCGCCGGTGGGACATCGGCCCTGAGCTTTCATATCCCCAACCGAACCAAAGCGCTCCTGCTGGTTCTCCATCTTCCCATTCTCTGGATCGTGGTCGTAACAGAGGTAGCGCTGCTGCTGGTCGCGCTGGTGCCTGAGAGCATCTGGGCCAGCTACGGCTATCCTAACGGCCCTATTCCGCACGCCCTTTCGCCGCTGGTTGCCGGAGCATTTTACGTGCTGCCAGCGGTGACGGGTCTGCTCTGCCGCCGCTGGTATGTGGCGATCATCCTGGCAACGCTTCCCGCCTGGCTTGACCTTGGTTTGTTTGCCGTTGCTGCTGCCGGGCGCATCGGCCCCTTTTATCTGGCGCAAGACCCGCATGTCGTCAGCACCATCAGCACGCTGGAACTTTTTGGCGTGCTGGGCGCGGTGGGCTGGCTGACGCGGCGCTGCCTGCTGGACCTGCCATTGCTGAGAGGGACAAGCGTGCTATGAGGTCATCACCCACCACCCCTAAGCAAACCAGCAAGACGCGCCCGCGACCCCCAGCCCGGCAATGGCTCCTGCGCCTGGGGCTGCTGCTGCTTTTCGCCATCCTGGGCGTGCGCGCGGGCCTGGCAAGCACCGCATTGATGTCGCCGGGGGGCGCTATTGTGGGCTGGAGCCAGGTTCCCCAGGCCCGCTGCATCCCCTGCGAGTTGTCTAAATCGGTGCCAACCAACACGGCCCACCCGCTGACATCTTCCGACTATGCCGCGCTGCTCACCCAGCACCTGACGCTTGATCAAGCGCTGGGGCAGATGATGGTGGGCCAATTCTCAGGCCAGGATGTCACCCCTGATGCCATCCAGATGCTCACAACCTACGATCTGGGCGGCTTCATTTTGTACGCGGCCAATATCGGCTCGGCCAGCCAGATTCGCGCGTTGAACGCGCAGTTGCAAAAGCTCGCCTCCATCCCGCTGCTCACCTCCGTTGACCAGGAAGGCGGCGATGTCAATCGTTTTCTGGACCTCGTTGGGCCGCTGCCTGATGCCGCCGAACTGACCGACCCACAAATGGCGCGCGCGCGCGGTCAGCAGGACGCGGCTTTGCTGCATGATTACGGCTTCAATGTGAATCTGGCCCCGGTCGTGGATGTCGGGCGCTCTAATCCTCAACTTGGCGGGCGTACCTTTGGCACGACGCCCGACCGTGTGACGGCAATGGCAAGCGCGTATCTGGAGGGATTGCAAGGCAGCGGACAGGTGACAGGCACCCTCAAACATTTCCCAGGGCTGGGCGACACCAACACTGACCCACATCTCGCCATGCCGGTACTCAACCGCTCACTGGCAGACCTGGAACAGATTGACCTGCAACCCTATCGCCTCATGCTCAAAAGCGAGGACGTGCGCGCGATTATGGTTTCGCACGAGTTAATACCTGCGGTGGATGCCCAGTTGCCCACCAGCCTTTCGCCTGCCGTCATCAACGGCCTGCTGCGCGGAGAGCTTGGCTATAACGGCGTCGTGATGAGCGATAGCCTCTATATGGACGCCATCAGCGCCCGCTGGTCGGTGCCAGACGCCGCGCTGCTCGCTATCCAGGCAGGCACCGACATCGTGACGGGCCTCTACAGCCCGCAGATTGTCCAGCAAACCATAGAGACGCTGAAGAACGCCCTGACAAGCGGAAAACTGACCAGGCAGCGCATTGATGCCTCGGTGCAGCGTATTCTGACGCTGAAAATCCGCATGGGACTGATTCCTCTACCACAGCAAACCTCTGGGCAGCAAACCACCCTGACTGGCTATGGGAGCGGCCTGCCGGATGCCCTTCAAATTGGGCGAGTGCCGCAGTGGATGTAACGCCAGAGGCGCCAGCGCCCAGCCAGCTCGGTCATCGCGGTGATCAGGCGTCCAGCCTGCTGCGCCGCGCTCCGGGCGGCTATCTGTGGAACCAGGCATTTTCGCTCTGGCTCTTTCTCTCCCTCTTTCTGTATCAACTGGTCATCACGCGCCTGCTGCCGGTTCCCGAAAAAGGCGTCTACGAGCTGATACTCACTCCGGCCAATGTCGCTGTCTATCTGGCAGCGCTTGGCCTGGAAAGCTCTGGCGCCGTCTACGTGCCGCGTATGCTCAGCGAGGGCGGGCCTGGCAAGGCGCTGGCGATAGTCCTGCGGCTGATTGGTATTCGCCTGATCGCTGTGCTGGGCATCGCGGGCAGCGTCCTCTGGGGGTTGCCCGCGCTGGCCCATCTGCTGGCGTTCCTGGCGCTGCCGGGAACCGGCCCGCTGGCCCGCAACCTTGACGACCCGCTCTTGCTGGCGCACCGCGCAGCGCTGGCCGGGTATGTGCTCGGTCTGGGTCTGGCAAATCTTCTGGCGGCGCTGCTGACGGCGCTGCTGCGCACGCGCATCATTTTTATTGCCGGGAGCCTGGCGCAGGTGCTGACGATTGGGCTGGCCTCCCTCTTTGTCGGCAAACTGCATGGCGGCGCGGATAGCGCGCTGCTGGCGCTGGCCCTGCCCAACCTGCTGCTGGCGCTGGCGTACATGGTGGCGCTGGTGCGCATACTGGGGGCACAGCCGGTGAAGATGGGCAGCCGGGTGGTTGGTCCCATGCTGCGGCTGGGGCTGGCAGCGTGGGTGGCCGACCTTGCCAATGAGCCGCTGATCAAGCTGCTGGCCGTTGCGCAGCTCAGTGTAGCCGTCTCTCCGGCGCAGATTGCCTTCTTTGGCATCGCGTTTGAGATGGGCCACGCCGCCGCGTTTCTTTTCGTGGCCGGGCTGGGCGGGCTGGGGCTGGCGGTGATGTCGGCGGCCTATGCGCAGCGAGAACACGCGCATCTGGCGGTGGCCTGGCGCACCATCACCAAGCTGCAAGTGCTGCTGGCCGTTCCGCTGCTGGCGTTTTGCATTCCGCACGCCGTGCCCATCACGCGCCTGCTTTTTGGGCAGAATTACGCGGATGCTGGCCCGCTGCTCGCGCTCTTCCTGGCGCTCAATGTGCTTGTGCGGCTGGGTGGTGGAGGCGCGCACGAAGCCGCGCTCTATGTGCTGGGCCGCCAGCGGTGGGTGGTGCTGGCGCGCAGCGGGGCGCTGGGCGCGCTGCTCTGTGCCGACGCGCTGCTCATCCCGAAGTACGGCGTAGCCGGGGCGCTGGTGGCGGTGGGTCTGGCGCAGTTGGCTGTGCAGATCGTGGAGATACTTCTGGCATGCCGGGCGCTGGCGCGCCCCTTCCCGCTCCGCTTCGTGGCGCGGGTGCTGCTGGCCTTGGGGCCAGCCCTGGGGTTCTCTCTGCTGTGGCAGCCTGCCTCGCTGGTGGGATTGCTGCTGGCCGGGGTTGGCTACACCCTGATCTTTCTGGTCTGCCTGCGCTTTGTGCAGCCATTGGAGAGCGAAGATGCCGCCTTATTACAGCATCTGTCGGGGCCGCTGCCAGCCATCCTGTCCAGGTTTTGCGCGCATCCCCCGGCATTGACCGAGCAGAGAACCGCTTCCCCCTCTGGAATGTCGCTGCACTCCGATTGAGCAAGCACTTCCCAGGCTTGCGTGCAGGGCAATTCCATCAGGCCCAGCCCTGCGCACCTGACGCTGCTTGTAGCACCGGCCCGCGCCGGTGCTACAAGCAGCGTCAGGTGCGCTCAGGTGCGCAAGAACGATCAGCACACCGTGATGCAGGGTTTGCTGGCAGGCGCGGGCAGCGCAATCACTTGATTGGTGCTCTGTGTCCCGTTGAAGCTGGCTGGCTGGCTTCCCTGGGTGCTGGCTGCCTTAGAGGAGGGGATGACCCTGACTTCCAGCGTGTTGAACGTCCCAGACTGGCGCTGCACCAGCAGGGTATACGGCGACTGACCAGCCTCAACGGAGGTAGCCGGAGGGGCCACATGCGGCGTATACCAGCGCAGGGTAATCGTCACCACCTGCGAGGGTTCGACGATAACCAGCCCTCCCCACATCGCCAGCCCCGGCTCATCGCTGGTCGTATTGGTTGGTGGACCGAGCGTAAAACCAGTGGTTTGCTTGCTGTTGGTCGCTATGCCGTTGGCAAATCCAGCGCCAGCGAGAAGCCTGCTGCCAGCCGGAGCATAGACGCGCAGATAGTCGCGGTACGTGTCCGGGCCGTACACATTGCCTTGTTTATTGTAATTCAAGGTAATGGTGAGGTTGTGCGTGGCGCCGCCCGACGCATCCAACTGGACCGTATCTTGCTCCGTCGTGTGGACATATTGCGTGGCTTTGCTGACGCTGATGTTGGCCTGCACCACCATCCAGGTATCGGTGGTGGTACCCCGATCCATAGCGGCGTCCAGTCCGTATTTTGTGAGCAGCGCCTCCACATCGGGGTTGCTCAGATAGACTTCCAGGTCTTTGCTGCGCATATCTGCTATCACCTGCTTAGCCACCTGAAGCAGTTGGCTGAGGGGAAGCTGGCGCAGGCGCTCTTGCAGCAAACGGCCAACCAGCGAGGTGAACCGCTTGCGGGCCGTGATCGAGTGATCATTGGCGGAGATTTGTTTCTCTTTGGCAATTCCGGCAGGGTCTTGCTGATAATAGTGGAGACGCTGCTCCAGGTTCTCTGCCGTGATTGTTTCGTTATAATCGGGGACAAAGATGGGTCCGGTGATCGTCAGGATATGCTCAATTGGAATCGGCGTCAGATCAATCACTCCATCCACCTGCCCGCCACCCTCCCTGGCAAACAAGCTAATCGCTTCCTGCGCATTGGTGGGAAAATCGCCGGAATCATTGGCATCACGCAGCCCAAAGTTGGAGAAGGGCCACCAACTCCACTTGGCCGGTGGATGATTCCCAAGCGCCGCGCAGGTGCCAACGCCACAATAATCCAGCCAGGCAATATCTTGCAGCGCCAGCGACCCGACACGTCCGCCGTTAATGGTCAGCACGCCATACTGCCCCACAAATCCGCCGCCGGGACGGAGTTCGGCCCGGTCCATTGTCTGCACCAGAAAGTTACGCGGATGGTCAATGCCTAAGGCCCAACTGCCGATAGGCAGCAGCGTGTTTACCTCATCCAGCATGTTTTGCGCTTCTGGGAAAAAAGTAATGGCTTTGGCAAATGTGGCGCGCTGGCAAGCGCTCACCGGCAGATCGTTCAGGTCCACCTGCGCGAGTTGGGTCTGTATATCGCCCAGCAGACGCTTTGTATCAGTCAGCGTCGTCTGCACCAGCGCAAGCTCATCCGCCGTGATCAGCGGCGTATCGCCAGCGGAAAGCGGGTTCTGCGGGAGCGCCTTCACTATCGTTAGCGCGGTGGTCGTCACCTCTGCGCCCAGCGTGCCAATGTCCATTCCGGCTTTGGCGATCATCCGCGCCTCGCTGATCTTTTTGGCGTAGCTGGGAATCTGCCCGGCCAGATAAAATAACGTCGGGTGGCTGTTCAACTCGGTAGCCAGTTGCACAAAGGTCGCTCTGGCGGCGAGAAAATCGGCATGCGCCTGATCAAGTTTCGCCGGGTCGGTCAGCGCCTTGAAGTCAATCGCATTAAGCGATGCAGTCGAGAGCGTGCCAGGCAAAATACTCCCCAGGCCAGAGTCGCTGGGTGTCCCCTGGCTGGTGGGGCTGGCGGCAGGCGCGGTGCCGACGCCGCAAGAGGCGTGGGTTGTGGTGTCTTCGGTGAGGAACAGGTCTTTTACCTTGAGCAGCGAGGCCACGCCTGAAGTACCCAACTGGCGAATATGATCATAGACCTGCAAGGCAGACGCGCCTGCAAAGCCCACAGGCGTTATGATCGCCGTCAGCATCAGTACGGCCAGGGCCAGATAGATCAGGCGGCGGCGAATCCTGGAGCGACGCCGGGCTGAAAACATCTCAAGCTCGGCCTCAATAGTCCCTCCACTGTATTTGCTCATAATTTTTTATTACTCCTATTCATGTCTTAGAGAGAGGCCCGGAGAAGTGAAGACACCCACCGGCGTATTCAGCAGGTGCAGTTTCTCCCAAAGGAACGGCGGATTCGCCCACAGCCAACCTACGCGCCTGGCGGTATTTTGATCAGTCCTTCCTCAATTTTGAGCGCCAAAATCCGTTCGACAGAAAGATCAACGCGCGCTTTGGTGATCTGCCCGCTGGCAACCGCCGCCTCCAGCGCATTGAGCACCTTTTGCACTTCGTTGGAGTCCCAGGGGCCGAGCAGCAAATCATTGCCAGCAATAAACGCCAGCACTGCTGCCTGGGCAATTGTCCAACGCGCCAGCGCGCCCATATACAAGCCATCAGTAATTATCACACCCTGAAAGCCCAGGTCATGGCGCAGCACCTGGTTGATCAGGATGGGAGAAAGTGAGGAGGGCATCTGATCGTCATACGCGGTTATTAATTCGTGGGTAGACATTATCATATTCACGTTGCCCTGGCTAATAAGCGCGCGATAGGGGGCAAAGTCAATATCATTGAGTTCTTGCTTACTGCGGGTGATCACGGGCAGCGCGTCATGCGGGTCAACTGGAGAGGCTCCCAGGCCAGGCCAATGCTTGAGGGTGCCTATCACGCCTTGACTTTGCAGGCCATCGAGATAGGCGCTGGCAAAGGTTTCTACTTTCTGCGGCGTGGTGCCAAACATGCGCGTAATGATCACGGTCTGCGGGGCGCTGTGCACATCCACCACCGGGGCAAGGTCCACATTGACGCCTAATTTCTGAAGTTCCTGGCCGTCTTGTATGCCGCGTTTGCGCGCATTCTCCGGGTCGTTTGTGTTGCCAACCTGGAGCGCCGAAGGCACGGGGCCAATGATGGACAGCAGCCGGTTGACCAGCCCGCCCTCCTGATCGGTGGCAATCAAAAGCGGAATGCGGGCCTGGGCTTGCGCGCCAGCATCCAGGGTCTTTAACTGGGTAGAACTGGTAATATTGTAGCCGTAGAGCATGACCCCACCGGCATACTGATGAGCAATCATATTTTGCAGATCAGGGGTCAGCGTGGTTCCAAGGAACGAAACCACGATCAACTGGCCCAACTCTTCCTGAAGGGACATCTGCGAAAGCAGTTGATCAACAAAGCGAGCAATGCGGCGATCAGGGTCCATGCTCTTTGGCACAACTGCCGTCGCGTCCACTGTGGCGTGAGAAGTGCTTACTGGAATAGTGGTGTGGGCGTGCTGGTCCTGCAAGAGCAAGAACGCCCCACGAGCACCCAGCGGCAAAGACGCCAGGACAACCGCCGCCAAAGCGAGCGAGAGCACGAGCTTTTTGCGGCGGACCGGAGCAGCTCCCTGTGGTGGGCGACGATGAGGTATATGAACGCCAGCCGCCTCTTGTGAGGAGGAAAAAGGCGTTTCCATATCTGCGGCATCGCTGGATTCTGAAGACGAGCGCCCGCGCCCGGTGGGCAATGTTTTCATCGGATTTGCTCCTGATTTGCTGCCCTGCACAAGGAGCGCAGCTTGTAGAGAGAATCGGTCTTCTGGAGGGCAAACTTACTGGTCGCCCGCGAAAGGTGCTGCGGCGCTTGGTGCATGAACTGTACCAGGGTTTGCTTTTTAAGTCAGAGAAAGACAGAAAGTTTGCTTACAGCGCGACCAGGCTGCTAAAAGACATGAAAGACAGGTGGGCTGAGAGCAGGTGCGGTATGAAAACTGCACATATGATCTTACCGCCCTGATCTATCTAGAGGAGTATTTTACTGATGAGCGCCCCAAAACGTCCCCTGGCCGAACACACGGTGATAGAGCATCCGCCACATTTGCCAGCGAGATTGAAAGCGCTTGTTCAGCAGAGATGGTCACAGCCGGGGGCCAGGAAACGGCTGATTTTTCGGGGCATGCTGCTGCTGCTTGTGATTGCTATCTGCCTTCCTGGTACCTACGCGCTCGCCAAGCTCTATCGCGTCTATAGCTTCTTACAGGGCACCACCAGCCAGACGCTTCCCCACATTAACAGCACTGTGCCGTTGCCCTCAGCCACTGCCTTGCCCGGAGATTTCGCCAACCTGGACGCGCTAAATGTCCTGTTGCTGGGCAGTGACACCGACACAAAATTTGCGGATGGCCGCGTGCTCACCCAGACGGTGATGCTTGTGCGCCTTGACCTCAAGCACAAGCAGGCTACTTTAGTCTCTTTGCCGCGTGATCTCTGGGTGCCCACCGACCAGGGCATGTGCTGCGCCAAACTCGATGAGATTTCGCTCAACGAAACGGATGGCGCCAACACGCCGCTGGAGGCAAAACTGCATGGCTTTGCCCACACCATCGCTACGGTTGAGGCAGATTTTCACATCCCCATCCAGGCGTATGCCTGGGTAGGGTTGGATGGCTTCATCAAAGTCATTGATTCTCTGGGGGGCGTAGACGTAGATGTCCTGCATCCCATCGAAGATGATAGCTACCCCCAGGACATCAACAGCAGCGACCCCTATGCGTATAAGCGCCTCGATATCCCCGCTGGGCCGCAGCATCTCGATGGCAGAACTGCCCTGGAATACGTGCGCTCGCGGCATGGGGATTTATTGGAGGATGTTGGGCGGGCCTCGCGTCAGCAAGGAGTGCTGCTGGCACTCAAAAAGAAGCTGGATAATCCGGCGATCCTCACCCATCTGGATGATCTGGCAGCCGATCTGCAAGGCAGCGTCCTGACGAGTTTCTCGCTGCCACAGGTGCTCTCGCTGGCAAACATCTTGCGCCAGTTTCCCGCCAACGCCTTTGCTCAGATGGTGCTGGGTCTGCCCGATTACGGCAGTGGGGCGCTGGTCAACACGCCAGAGGGCGTAAAATGGGTGCAAGAACCCAACTGGGCAGCTATCCATCAAACGTTGAGCCAGATCTTCCCACAAGCCACTTCCTAGCCTTGCCCAAGGAGGCGCGCAGGGCAGCGTGGCCCCGCGCCAATTTGGGATGCCTCGCTCGTTCTCTCATTCCGGCAGAGTCGCCTAGCTGGGGCAGGCTGAGACATGAATATGCACAATTTTCCAGCCCTGCTTCTGCTTAACCAGCACATCAGTCTCTTTCAGATAGAGCACCTTCCCACTGGTTTCCCCGCCATACGCTCCGCGCGAATAATACGTGACCACTGCCACCTGCCCATACACCCGCACCTGTGGTTGCAGTTCCTGAAAATAGGCCACTTTTCCTGTCCCGGCGCGCAGCCCCCACTCAAACTCCTCGCGGTCATCAGCAATCCCTTCGATGCGATAGGGATTGCTGGGAGTCAAGACGGTAATCTCGTCAGCAATAAAGGTGAAGTAACGCTCCGCGTCGTTGCTGGCAAAGGCGCGGTTGAACGCCTCCACGACCTGCCAGACTTCTTGTTCGACGCTGGAGACAGAGGAAGGGTCGGAGCGTGTAGACATGTGAAGCTCGCTTTCTCGTAATTGGCCCGTTCTGCGGGGCCGCCTCATTTCTGCATTCGGTCCAAGCATAGCTGAGGATACATGCCACCCGTCTGTCATATTTTGCTGCGCCACCCCTGGCAGTATGACAGCAGTCCTGCACAGGCACACCTGCCATTGACACCCTCCAGGCCAGCGCGTATAATCGAAGGAGGTTCTGCGGAGTTCAGGAGCATCATGAGAGAAACGCAACACCATCCGGGGGTGGATGGTCCCGCCTTTCCTCCTCAATCTAGACACCGCCCAGACTGGACCGGAGAGGAGGAAAGGTTATGTCAGAAGTGAAGATTGGCGAGAACGAGTCGTTCGAGGCAGCCCTCAAACGCTTCAACCGCAAGATTCAGCAGGATGGCGTGCTGGCTGAGTCGCGGCGGCGCAGGCATTACGAAAAGCCCAGCGCCAAGCGCAAGAGGAAGGCCGAAGCCAGGAAACGCAAAGCTCGCAAGCTCTAGCTGTTCCCGCTAGATAATTCCACCACTTCCACTACGAAATCCCTTCTCCCTGAGTTTAGGGGAGAAGGAAGAGATTTGCTGCATCTTCTTTATGCTGCTTGCCAGCATGCAGGCACGTTCTTGCAGCGCCAGCAGACGTGAGCAACCACGCGCATTTCATTGGTGCTGCGGGGCGTTCCTGATGACGCCCGTATCCTCATCCCATTCCTCGCTTCTTCCCTCCTCTCACTCCACAACTCCTGGCACCTCTTAACGCTTGGCGTGCGTTGTGCGGAGCAGATACTAAAAAGGTCTACGAGCCATCACGAAAGGGGTACCTGCTATGGGAGAGGAGCGCCTGCTGCCCGCGCTGATCACGGAGAAGTTCGCGGCGTTTGAGCAACTGGAAGCTGAGTTTGTTGATAGTTTTGTCTTTGTTCAAGAGGTGCAGGGGCAGCGACGCTTCCCCGCCTTTCCTGTTACGTTATCTGTGCAGTATCTCTATGCCCTTTGGGTTTGCGCTCGCAAAGATCGGCTGCTGAGTGTGCCGGGGACATTGGGGCGCTACGAGGGTCAGCGTTGCCTGCAACTGCTGCGAGGCTGGCAATCTGGGGAGTCTGCCGAAGTCGTGGCGTTTCTACAAGAGAAGCTCGATGGCCTGTCCCTGGCAGAATGTACGCGCCAACTGGAAGCTGCCCGCCGCCAGGGTCAGGCTATGGCTCTGGTTGAACGGTTGGTGGAGGGACGGTTGGTGCTGTTGCATCGGGGGATGAACCTGCTCCGGGCGCTGGATGCGATCTTTACGCAGCCAGAGGAGGCCATACAACAAGAGGTGGGAACTGCCTGCCGCGAACGCGGGCTGAAGCCAGAACAGATTGAGGCGCACCTCCGGGAATTCGCCGCGCCGCTCCTGTCCCATATGCCGCACCCGGCCCTGGCGCGTCGCAATATGCAGGTGATGGACCGGCTTGGGGTGCTGCTGACCGCCAACGCTGTTGATCGGCCCGGAGCGCGCACCTGGAAGGTGGCCGAACCGACGATGCCTCCCGGCCCCTATGCGCAGCAGGTGATTCAGGGGTATGTTGTCCTGACGGCGCCGCGCCATAACAACGTGCTGGGCCGGAACTTTAGCGATGCTCCAACTATTCTCTCAATTCAGCAAAGTTGATGGGGTATGCAAGGCAGCAACAAATGCGAGAGATTTGCGATACAATGAGGGAGCGTTAAAGGCGCAGGCCGCTGAGTGCGTCGCCCCTTCTTGTCAAGCAGGATGGCATGGCAAACGTCGCCGCGTTCTCCGCACAGATATGGCGAAGAGTACACCCGCACCGCCAGAGACAGGGTTTCTTTGCCCTGACGGGCTGGCGTTGGGAGATACTGCTCTCAGGACTCGTGCTGGCGCTCATCGCGGGCGCTTTGCGCCTTGGGCTTATCTTGCGCTATCCGCTGCTCTACGATGGAGATGCCTACGGGCGCTGGCTGAGCCGCGCTTCCCCCTTTGATTCGCCCTGGGTGCCCCTCTTCCAGCTTTGTCTCTACGCGCTGACTCGCCTGGCCGATTCGATTCTGGCAATCCGTCTGCTTTCCGCGCTGTTTGGCGTCACGGCGGTGCTGGCCTTCTGGCTGCTATTGCGCCGCGCTTTTGGCCCAGCCACCGCGTATCTGGGAGCCTTGGCGCTGGCCCTTGACCCGCTTTTTGTAGTCTTTACCGTTGTGCCCTATCAGGAAGGGCTGTTTCTGACTCTGGCATGCCTGGCGCTCTGGCTGGCGCTGGCGCAGCATGAACCACGCTGGCCCTGGCTGGCGCTGGTCGTGGGACTGGCCGAGTTCACGCGCTATGAAGGCTGGCTCCTGGCGCTGCTCCTCTGGCTGCTTCTGCTCAGGCGGCGCAAACGCGCAGGTGCGCTTCGCTGGCGCTTTGCCATCGGGAGCGCATTGGCGCTGGCGTGGGCGCCGCTGCTCTGGATAACTGCCCTGCGCAACGTGAGTCCCGATGGACTGCAAACCCTATCCCCAACACTCGACCCTCTGTCCCTCCTGATTACTTTACAAAGCCTCTGGCCGACCTGGAGCCTCAACCTTGGCCCGGGTGGAGGGGCGCTGGTTCTGGGTGGCTTTTTCTGGCTGGGGTGGCGGGCCTGGCATGGCAACGACCTTGCCGGGCTGCTGCTTGCTTTTCTCGTTGGTGATCTGCTGCTGCTTGCCTTCCCGCGCCCGTTCTCGCCAGGCAACCTGCGCCTGCCGCTGCTCTCGCTGCCGGTGGTGCTGACCGGCGTCTGCGGCTTGCTGGTGGATGGAACGCGCTTTCTGTGGCAGCACTTGCCCTCAAAGCCTTTCGAGGTGGCCCGCCAGCGGCTGCTGCCAGGAAGCCTGCTGGTCCCCCTGACATTGCTGCTGCTGCTCTGGCTGGCGCCGATGGGCATCAATCGGGTTGCGGCCTATGATGCTCTGGTACGCCCGGCTTATCTGGCCGCAGAAGCGCTGCCGCACCTCCTGGCACGCAACGCTGCCATCGCGCAGGCTGGCCCCGCCACAGATGTCGCTGCCTTCGAGGTCTATGCTCAACAAGCGGGCCTGGACGGTCCGATCATTGACCTTGCTCTCGACGTTGTGAACACGCCTGCCACGCTGTCTGCCGCATTGTGCAAGGCTCACGCCCAACTGCTCATCGGCTATGGCGCGACGGCCACCAGTGTTGGGACGCTCGCCCTGGTGCGAACCGGCCTTCTCCTGCAAGCTAGGGCTGGCCCAGGCTATACCTTTTATCTGGTGCAGAGCAGCTTGCGTGCGGGAATGTGTTCCAAGGCGTGAGGAACCACACGAAAAGATGTCTCCATGCGTACCCTACATGTTGTGCTTCACATCTACAAGGTTACGTAGCCGCGACCACTGATCTTTCTGGATGATGCTCCTATACTTCTCTGGAAGAGGCCACATCCTCAATGCTCTCCGCCTCCACCTGCTTTTCGGGGAGCATGGAAGAGCGTATTTCCCGTGATTACGGACAACTCAGGCGCCCAGGAAAGAAAAGAGGGATCGCTCATGCGGGTGCGACGTGGCGCCAAAAGCCAGAACGCCAGGCTTCAGAGCTTGCTGAAGGAAATTAACGACGAGTGGGACGCCCTCACGCGCTCCATCCAGGCAGATCGGGTTGTTCTGAACAGCCTCCAGCCACGCATGGAGCATCTGCGCCACCAGCTTAGGCTGACCTCTGGGGCAGCCATTGACACCAGCCCTGCCCTCGCGGCGCACCTGAACATCCTGGAGCGGAAAGCAGAAGAGGTGCGGAAAACCATCCAACTCAAGGAGCAGGAGCGCAGGGCCTTAGAGCGGCACTTTGACCAGGCCCGTCTGGTGGCTGCGGCTCAGGGGCAGCAGAAGCGTCCCCAGGGCTTGCGGCGGCATTACTCCACCGGCAAATCCGTCTTGAGCCGCCCCCTGGTACGTTTGCTGCGGGGCTTCAGGAAAAGCCTGCGCCCCTTGCACCTCCTGCGCCCCTCTCATTTAGGGAAACGACGTGTTTCCGATGATTCGCCCTTTTCCAACAACTTGCCTGTGAACGGCCTGCGTTAGTAGATGCTCCTCTCAGGGCTTCAGCTTCACTTGAAACGCACACGCAACGTCTGGATGCCATAGGGCCGCACACTCAGCCGTAATTCGTGACCGGAAAACTCCGCCGAACCGAGCGACTCTTCCAACAGGTTTGTCTCCTCGGCGGAAAGAAGCGGACGCGCAAAGGTCAGGGTTGCTGCGCCGCGCGTGTTATGGGCGTCATACAGGCGCACAATGATGCCATCCCCATCCTCCGCTGCTTTCACCGTTTCGATTACCAACCCTGGCCGGTCAGTGGCGACAAACGAGGCGGTGGGCGGCAAAGCAGCGCCCGCGCCCGCGCGCTCCTGGGGCTGGCCGGAAATGACGCGGGCGGTGGCGGGCATATTGAAGAGATACGCATGCCGGACCGTCTCACCTGTTCGCCAATCTCCCAGATGCGGCAAGAGCGCGTAAGAAAACTCGTGTTTGCCCTGATCGGCTTGAGGGTCGGGCCAGGTGGCGCTCTTGAGCAGCGTCAAACGCAGCGTGTGCCCTTTGACATCGTAGCCATACTTGCAATCATTCAGCAGAGACACACCGTAATCCCCTTCCGAAAGGTCCACCCACTTGTGCGCGCAATTTTCAAAGCGCGCCCAGTCCCAACTGGTGTTCCAGTGGGTGGGGTGCTCCACATTCCCCCATTGGACCTCATACGTCGCGCGTGGGCTATGGACAGTTACGGGAAAAGCCGCTTTAAGCAGCGTGTTCTGCTCATGCCAATCTATCTGCGTCGGAAAGTCAATGCGGGGAATCTCAGCATACAACAGCACCCGCTGTGTGATGGTGCTCTCGCCATAGCGCCGCCCAAGCTCTATACCGCCGCGCAGCGGCCCCGTTTCGACAATCTGCCACGAGGTGACATCACCAATGGGGTAGGGCTTGTCGTTATAGAAAATATTGATGTCCCAGGCTGGAAAATCCAGGGGGCGATCTTCAAACGCGAGCAGCTGGTTCCCTACTTCGCCTGGGGCAATGACCTCGCGGTTAGCGCGTTTGTCATAGAGCGAGGCAATCTGCCCACGCTCGTCCAGACGCAGCCGGAAGAAGCGATTTTCTAGCACCTCCCGTGTGATGCGCAGACCGTTTCCAGAAGTTGCTGGTTGCGTTGCCGGGGCCACATTTCTTGCAGGCGGCGCGGGCGTTGCCAGGGTGAGCGAGCGATAACCGAGCGGCGGCGCCGATGCGCCTACGAGAAAATGTCGTTCGGTCTTATCGCGCTTCATTGCTTGCGCCTCGTGTTTGATCTCCTGCACCAGCAAGGGCTGCCCGCGCTCGTCAAACAGCGTTGGCGTGGGAGTGCTGGGAAGGGCCACAGTGCCAGGAAGGACCACCTCGCAGGGGTCTTCCCGCGCAAACGGCGCGGGGTTCAGCGCGATAATAGTCTGGCCCTGAAACGCCTGCCCCTGCGTGGAAATCCTCTGGGCCAGCGTCTCCAGCGCTTCTTCACGGACGCGCGTGCCTACCGCGTCAATCTCTTTGTAGTCAGCGCGGGCATCCGTATAGACCTGGGGAATGGAAGAACCTGGCAAAATATCGTGAAACTGGTTAAACAGGATGGATTCCCAGCCCTGGTTCAGCGCGGCCTGCCAGGTCTTCAGCTTCGACGGCTGCTTTTGCTGATCTTGTCGCTTCTGCTGCTCGATCAGCCCGGCCAGCGCCGCCCAGAATTCGGCATCGCGGTAGAGCAGCTCGGCATGACGGTTGGCACGCTTGATCCAGCCCTGGCTGGTGAAGGTGCCGCGATGATACTCCAGATACAGATCGCCCACCCAGGTTGGCAAATCAGGTTCATTTTGGACGCGCCGCTCCAGTTGGCGAAAAAACTCCTCGGCGGAACTCTGCCGGACACGCGGAAAACCCGGCAAATTTGCCAGGCGCGCAGCGGTTTCCTGCATCGTGGCGGTGGGGCCGCCGCCGCCATCGCCAAAGCCAAACAGATACAGCAGTTCATCATTGATGGCCTTCTGGCGATAGACGCGCCAGCTGCCCGCCACATCATAGGGCACAAATTTGGCGTTGTAGGTTGCCATGTAGGGCTTGGCGCCCGGCCAGGAGTCTGTTGCCAGGTCAAGTGGCGCCGTCACCATATGGGTCAGCACCTCGCTGCCATCCAACCCTTGCCAACGAAAGGTATCGTAGGGCAGGCGGTTATACTCGTTCCAGGAGAGCTTGGTCGTCATAAAATAGTCTACACCGCAGCCCTTCATAATCTGCGGCAATGCTGCGGTGTAGCCAAAGGCATCGGGCAGCCAGAGCACGCGCGGGTCCACGCCTAGTTCCTGTCGAAAGAAGCGCTTGCCAAAGAGGAACTGACGCACCAGCGCCTCGCCACCGCTCAGGTTGCAATCCATCTCCACCCAGGTCGCGCCGGTTGGCTCCCAGCGTCCGCTGGCAATCTGCTCTTTGATGCGTCCATACAGTTCTGGCTCGTCCTGCTGCACCATCTGATAGAGCGCGGGCTGGCTGGCGACAAAGTGATAGTCTGGATACTGCTCCATCAGCTTCAAGACGGTACTGAAGGTGCGCGCACCCTTGCGGCGGGTCTGGGCAACAGGCCAGAGCCAGGCCAGATCAATATGCGCGTGCCCCACCGCCACAATGCGCGGGCTTTCTGCTGGCTGGCCCTGCGCGTAGGCTTCCTGCTGGAGCAGCTTGCGCGCTGCCGCCACCGAGCGCAAATAGTCGTCAGATTGGGGGTGGCGCAAATCAAGCAGCGTATAAGCACGCTCAAGCGCGTGGAGCAGCCGCGCCCGTTCCACCGACTCATCTGGCATCGTCAGCAGCGCCCCATGCAGGACGCGCATATCATGGTACAGTGCCTCGGCCTCCGGGTCGAGGCGCACCAGTTCTACTGCCCGCAAAGTTTGCTGTCCTTGCGTCAGGGGGCTAAACGCCTCAAGCGCCAGCACATGCCGCTGGCCTGGGCGCAGACGCTCGCCCAGCAGGAGGTCGCGGTGATTAAGATCAATACCCTGCACCGCTTGCCCATCGAAGTAGGCTAGCGCCTCCGGCCCACTGATATGCTCGTGCTCGCCCAAGGCTATATGAACAGCTACCTTCTGTCCGACCCAGGCATCGGGCAGGCGCACAGGGAAACGAAACCAGTATGTTTGCCCCGCGCTGCCCCAGCGCTCCCCCACAGTGATCTGCTCCCAGCCGCTGTCGTCGTAGTCCCGCTGCGCTGTCTCTCGCCCCGGTCCACGCGCAATGCGTATCGGTTCGAGTGGCATCCGTTCGCGCCGCGCAGCCGCCAGCAGGTCTGGAAGACGCGCCTTGATCATCTCAGCAGTAAACTTCATTGTTTCCTCCTGGTAGTAGGCTGGAGACTTGTAGCGCCGTCTCCCAGACGGCGCTACAAGCCCTTTCCTGCTGGCATGCCGGTTGGATGAGAGACGCTACAACCTTCTTCGGCGCTGACCAGCGATAAAATCAGCGTACCAGCGACCACTGGCCTTCACAATGCGGCGCTGCGTGGCGTAATCCACGTAAATCATGCCAAATCTCTTGCTGTAGCCTTCGCCCCACTCAAAATTATCCAACAATGACCAGAGAAAATACCCACGCAGCGGCACATTCTGGGCCAGCGCACGCGCCAGCGCCTGAATATGCTCGCGGACATAGGCCAGCCGCTCAGCGTCGTTGATCTGGCCGTCGCGGTCCCACTGATCTTCATAGGCCGCCCCGTTCTCCGTCACCAGAATGGCGGATGGAGCGTAATCGCGCGTGAGCCGCACCAGCAAATCGGTGAGTCCGGCTGGATATACCTCCCACCCTTGCCCCATCTGGGTGTAGCTGGCGCCCGGAACCTGCGCTACCTCCTCGAATCCTTGCGTATTGAGCGCACCAGAATCAGCATCTCGGCGGGCACGTACCACCTTGCGCGAATAATAGTTTACGCCCAGGAAATCAATTGGCGCCTGAATGATGGCAAAATCACCTGGCTCAACTGGCGGCGGGCGCACCCCCAGATTCGTGAAGAGGTCTTCTGGATAGCTGCCCCGGAAGATTGGGTCGAGAAACCAGCGATTCACAAAGGCATCGGCGCGGTCACAGGCGTGCAGCGTTTCATGGGAGGTATCGTCGGGGTAAATCGGGCCAAGGTTGAGCGTAATCCCCAGTTGCGCATTCCGGTTAGTATGCTCGCGCAAGCGTGGCATCGCCAGCCCATGCGAGAGCAAGAGATGATGCGCCGCAACGCACGCAGCGTGCAGGTCTTTCTTCCCCGGCGCGTGGATACCAATGCCATAGCCGAGGAAGGCAGCGCACCAGGGTTCATTGTGCGTCAACCACGAGTCAACACGATCACCCAGCCGCCGGGCAACAATCTCGGCGTAGTCGGCAAAAGCATAGGCCGTCTCGCGGTTGAGCCAGCCCCCGCGCTCCTCCAGCGCCTGGGGCAAATCCCAGTGATAGAGCGTGACGACAGGAGAAATGCCGCGCTCCAGCAGCGCATCCACCAGGCGATCATAGAAGTCCAGGCCCTGCTTGTTCACCTTTCCAGTGCCCTCTGGCAGCACACGCGGCCAGGCAATCGAGAAGCGATAAGCGCCCAGGCCAAGTTTCGCCATGAGCCGCACATCATCGCGCATGCGATGATAATGATCAGCGGCTACCTCTCCGGTATGCCCCTGGTAGGTGGCGCCAGGCGTGGCAGCAAAACGGTCCCAGATGGACACCCCGCGCCCATCTTCAGCAGTGGCCCCTTCAATCTGATAGGCAGAGGTTGCCGCGCCCCAGAGGAAGTTGGCCGGAAAATGCAGCGGCAGAGCCTCCGCCAGTACGCTGCCCGGCTGACTCAACAGATCAGGCATTCGCTCGTTGATTGTGCTCATTACTCATCCTTTGATTCAGGCGTATCCTGCGGTATGACGGGAGAACTCAGCTTCCCTGTTTGCTGATAGAGAAAACAATGCGTCCAGTGGCCGTTGCCTAGCTCTGTGCGCCCTGGCACCTGCTCGCGGCAGACGGGCATGGCAAACGGGCACCGGGGATGAAAGCGACAGCCCTTGGGCGGATTGATCAGACTGGGTGGCTCACCGCGCGCCGCCAGCAGCGGCGAAGCAGAACGCTGGCCTTCTTCGGTCTTCTCTGGGTCGGGCGCGGAAAGCAGCAGCAGTTGCGTGTAGGGGTGCTTTGGCTCCTGAATGACCTCCTCGCTTGGCCCACCTTCAACCATCTGGCCGGCATACATCACCAGCGTTTCATCGGCAAAATAGCGGGCGCTGGCAATGTCATGCGTAATATACAGCAAAGCCAGGCGATCTTCCTCTTTTAAGCGCAGCAAGAGGTTGAGCACATCCAACCGAATCGAGACATCCAACATCGAAACCGGCTCATCCGCCAGCAGCACTTCTGGCCGGGCTGCCAGCGCGCGAGCAATCGCCACGCGCTGGCGCTGGCCGCCGCTCAACTGATGCGGATACTTCTCGATGAACTGCTCGGCAGGCACCAGATTCACCCGCTCCAGCAGCGCCTTCACCTGCTGCTCCTCCTCAGCCGCCGAATGCGCGTGCCCATACAGGCGCAGTGGGCGACTCAGGTGATAGCGGATGGTGTGCATAGGATTCAGCGATGAGAACGGGTCTTGAAAAATCAACTGTACATGGCGCCGATACTCCCTGGCCGCCTTGCCGCCTTTGCCTTTGATTGGATTGCCGCGAAAGCGGATCTTACCCGCGCTTGTTGGATACAATTGTGCCAGCAAACGCGCGACAGTCGTTTTGCCGCTGCCGCTTTCGCCCACCACCGCCAGCGAGCGCCCTGGCCGCAGGGAGAGCGAGACATCCTCCACCGCCTTCACTCCACGCCGGGGGCCAAAGAATCCCGCCCGCTTTAGTGGAAACTCCTTGCGCACATGCTCGGCCTCCAGGAGCGGCCTATCCTGCACTCCGTCTTTGCTAGCTGTCGTGCTGGTGCCTGGCTGCATCGCTTTGTTTGATGTGGGCTTACCAGACTTAGTAAAGGGTTGAAGAATGCTCATTGGCAAGTTCCTTCTGCGGTTGGGAATCAATGATTTCAGGTTGCTGATCGAGCGCGCTAGATAAGCCGCCAGGCAATTTGGGCGGCTGCTGGCTGGCGTCGTGGAGGTGGCACGCTACCTTATGCTCTGGCGAGTCTGGGCAGGGCGCCAGCAAAGTGGGCAGCGTTGACTGGCAGGCCCCAAACGCAAACTTGCAGCGAGGGTGAAAGGCACAGCCTGAAGGCAGCGCCCGCAGGTCAGGCGGGGTGCCAGGAATGCCCGTCATTTCGCGCCGGGGACCGTGCAGCATAGGAAACGAGTGGAGCAGGCCATAGGTGTAGGGATGATGGGGCTGATGATACAGTTGGGTCTGGGTTGCTGTCTCCACAAGGCGACCCGCGTACATGATGGCTACGCGGTCAGCAATCTCCAGCAGCAGCGAGAGATCGTGCGTGATAAAGATCACCGAGAAGCCCAGCCGCTCGCGCAGCGTTTTAATCTCGGCCAGAATCTCGCGCTGCACGACCACATCAAGCGCGGTGGTCGGCTCATCCATGATAATGATGTCTGGATTCAAGGCCAGCGCAATCGCAATCACAGCGCGCTGGCGCATGCCGCCGCTGAGTTCATGCGGATAGCTGCTCAGCCGGTCCGGGGCGATGCCCACCAGCCGCAGCAGTTCCTCCGCGCGTTCCTGCCGGGCTGAGCGCGACATCCCAGGCTCGTGCGTGCGCAGCACATCGGCAATCTGGGCGCCAACACTCAGCACCGGATTCAGCGCGTTCATGGCGCTCTGAAAGACGATGGAGAGCCTGCGCCAGCGAAAGGCGCGCAGTTTTTCTGGCGAAAGCTGAAGCACATCCACTGGCGCCACGTTCTCGTCTTTGTCCTGGCCCTTGCCACCAGAGCGTGGATACATCCAGACCTCGCCCTGCGTCACAATGGCAGGCGGACGCAGCAGACGCGCAACAGCGTAGGCCAGCGTAGATTTGCCGCTGCCGCTTTCCCCGGCCAGGCCAAAGACCTGTCCACGTTGCAGCGTGAAGCTGACATCATCCACCGCGTGCACCGCCCCGGACGCGCTCGCGTAGTCCACGCTCAGGTGCTTCACTTCCAGCACCGGATCGTTTGTCATATTGTTGCTCTTTCTAGCCCTGGCGACTAAAGATCGCGGCTAAGGGCCTGCGGCCACCAAACCTGCCTGCGCAGGTTCCCCACCCCAGGGACGCCACGCTTCGTCCTAACCCGCGCAGGCGGGTTTCGCTGCGCCCCTGCTTTGAGGGGTGGCGGCCTCTGGCCGCCCTTAGGCGCGGTTTTAACCGCCAGCCCCTTAGCTCCGCGAGGCATCGCGCAGGCGCGGATTGGTGAGTTCGTCAATACTGAAGTTGATAAAGGCCAGGCCAGCGCCCAGCAGCGCGATACAGAGTCCTGGCGGCACAATCCACCACCACGCGCCCAGCAGCAGCGCCTGATTATTCGTAGCCCAGAAAAGCATGTTGCCCCAACTGGTCACGGTCACATCACTCAGCCCCAGAAACTCCAGGCCGATTTCGGAAAAGATGGCGTAGATAATCGTGAAGATCAGGCTTGAGGCGACAATGGCAAGCTCGTTGGGTAGGATTTCCGCAAAGATGATGCGGAACGTGCGCTCACCACTGGCCCGCGCCGCCTGCACAAACTCGCGCTGTCGCAGCGAAAGCGTCTGCGCCCGCAGCACGCGCGCGCCCCAGGCCCAGCCGGTGGCGCTGATGACGATGGCAACCGGCAAAGGACCGCGCACCGGAATATAGCCTGCCAGCACAATTGTCAGCGGCAGCGCTGGAATCACCAGGAAGATGTTGATCAGCAGAGAGATCACTTCGTCTATCATGCCGCCAAAGTAGCCCGCCGTCAGGCCAATGATCACGGACAGCAGCGTAGCCGCTGTGCCCACCGCAAAGCCTACCAGCAGCGTGATGCGCGTGCCCACGATCACCTGGGCAAAGACATCCTGGCCGGTCTGGGTGGTGCCCAGCCAGTGCGCTGCCGAGGGCGGCGCGAGCACATCTGGCCCGAATGCCTGCGGGTCTTGTTGGACAAGCAGCGGCCCAAAGATCGCCAGCAAGACAAAGAAACCGAGCACTCCCAGCCCAAAGCGAATCTTGAACGAGCGGAAAACCGCGAGATTAATCCGGCGCTTTGGCAGCAGCGTTTTGGGAGAAGTGAGGCGCTGAGCAAGGGTTTTCGGCTGCTCAAGTGTCCCCAGCGCCTGCCGCTCACCTGCGACTGACTGTTCGTCGCGTTGCTTTACAGCCATCGTTCGCCTACCTTTCCTGCCGCACGCGCGGGTCGAGCACGGCGTAACACACATCGGCCAGGAAGTTCGCGCCAAGCACAGCAATAGCAATCATCAGGAAGATGCCCTGCATCAGCGGGAAATCATCGGATTGCACTGCCTGGAGCAGGATGTAGCCCAGCCCTGGGTACGAGAAGACAATCTCCGTTAGCAGCGCGCCACCCACAACAAAGCCCAGCGAAAGCGCGAAGCCAGTGATGTTGGGCAGGATAGCGTTGCGGGCCGCGTAAGTCAGCATCACGCGCTTCTCAGACAGCCCCTTGGCCTGCGCCATCAGCACGTAATCCTCGGAAAGAGTCGTGAGCATGGCGTTGCGCATGCCCAGCATCCACCCGGCCATTGAACTGATCACAATGGTTGCAGCGGGCAGGATGGCGTGATAGAGGGCGCTCAGGAGAAATGGCCCACTCCAGCCAGGCTCAACTTCCAGGTCATAGGCGCCCGTGAGCGGGAACCACTTGAGCACAAAGCCCAGCACATAGAGCACGATCAACGCGAGCCAGAAATAGGGAATAGCGGAGCAAAACGTGAGCAGCGGGGAGAGCACCGAATCGAGCTTCGACCCGCGCCTCCAGGCGGCCATCGTCCCCAGAAGGGTGCCGATGAAGAAGCTCAAAATAGCCGAGACGCCCACCAGGATCAGCGTCCATTTCAGGCCCAGATTGATGACCTCAGACACCGAGGTTGGAAAGTAGGCAATCGAGGTGCCCAGGTTGCCATGCGCCAGATTGCTCAGGTAATGCGTGTATTGCCCCCACATGCTGGCATCGGAGGTCAGGCCAAACTGAAGCCGCAACGACTGAATAGCGCGCGGGTCCACCTGCCCCTGGAGCCGCGCCACCAGCAGCAGCACCGGATCGCCCGGCATCAGGCGCGGAATCAGAAAGTTCAGGCTGAGCGCGGCCCAGAACGCCGCGAGATAGAAAATGCTTCGGCGCAGGAGATAGTGCATTGAGAGTCCCTTCAGAGAAGGTTGCAGGAAGCTGTTTGACACATGCTCCCTGCAACCTTCTGATGATACGAGGCTGCTAGCGCTGGTGGATGGTGATGGCTACCAGCTCAGCATCCGGGGCGCTGTACGGAGCAGGCATCGCATACGGATTGCTCTGATCCGGCCAGCCTACGAAGTTGGACGTGTTGTATTCATACCAGGTCGGGCCATAGACCAGCGGAATGCTGGGCAACTGCTCCACCATGATCTGCTGGAGTCCGGCCAGCGCTGTCTGCTGGGTCGCCTCATCTGGCGAACTGGCATATTGGGCCAGCAGCTTATCCGTCGCCGGGTCGTTCCAGCGCTCCCAGTTGGAGGTAGCCTTCTGACCAATTGGCGCCGTGTTGGTGCTGTTTAGCAACGAGTTATACAGGAAGTAGGGCGTCGGGCCAGCAGTGGTCCACGAAATCGCGGTATCAAAGTCGCCCTGCGCCAGCGAACTGACATAATCGTTGAAGGTCATGACGTTGACCGTTGCATCAATGCCGATAGCCTTAAAGTTGCTCGCCATAATCTGGCTGGAGGTCAGCCAGTCGGTCCAGCCAGCCACCACGTTGATCTTGAACGCCAGACGGTTCCCGCCCTGATCAACGTAGATGCCATCTGGCCCCTTCTTGAAGCCTGCCTTCTCCAGCAGAGAGGCGGCTTTAGCGGCATCCGTGTTGAATTCCAGATTGCTGTACTTCTCATCGAGGAATTTCTGATTCAGCGGCAAGACCAGCCCGGTTGGGCTTGCGGGCGGCTCGTAGCCGTTTTCCGCCACCTGATCAATCTTCTTCCGATCAATAGCCGTGCTCAGCGCCTGCCGGACCGTCAGTTGATTGAAAGGGGCTTTGCCCGTGTTCAGATAGAGCATGACCACGTTGCTGGAGGGGAACCAGTAGTGGTTGTGCTCCGGGTCGCGCTGCACAAAGGTCTTTTCCACGTTCGGCGTAAAGAGTCCGGTCCAGTCTACGGCTCCCTGCGAGAGCAGCAGGTCCGCGCTGGTATTGGACGTATAGGCCGGGTAACGCAGTTCATTCACAAATGGCTTGCCGGGCTGCCAGAAATGCGGGTTCTTGCCCAACACATACAACTGCGGGTTAAAGGACTTCAGCATGAATGGGCCGGTGCCCACAGGGTTGGGATTCGTCTCGGTGGCCGGGTCGCTGATATTCTGCCAGATATGCTTGGGCACAATATACGTCTGGCCGCCGAGATACCACAGCATAGGTGTTGCTGGTTGCTTGAATGTGAACGTGACCGTCTGAGCATCGGGGTTGCTCACGCTTTGCAGATTTGCCCAGAGCGAATTCCCATCCAGGGCGGGGTACTGCTGCATCAATTTCAAGGTATACACAACATCATCGCTGGTAAAGGGCTTGCCATCCGTCCAGGTGACGCCATTGCGCAGATGGAAGGTGAGGCTGGTGGCATCCTGCGACCAGGTATAGCTGGAGGCCAGCCAGGGAGCGGCAGTTCCGTCCAGCCGGTTGAACAGCAGCAGGGTTTCATAAATCATGCCCTGCGTGCCGGTACGCGAACTGTTGGCAAGGAATGGATTAAAGTTGCGGGTAAAGACTCCGTTGGGCGCGGGCACAATGGTGACTGAGCCACCATACTTGCTCCCGTTGCCACTGCCACCGCAGCCCGCCAGAATCATGCTGACGGCTGCGCAGAGCAGCAGGAGCGGTGCCACCATCCGGCGGTGCCAGGATGTCATGAATATTCCTCCTTGGACAATGTATGACGACTACTAACGACTACTCTTGTGCAACAAGACAGGTGAGAGATGACGGATAGATAAGTTCTCTCAATGTTGGGCTACAGGTGGTGAGCTACACTACGGGTGATTGGCTACTGGTGGGTGGCTACGGGGAACGCAGTATACGGGGATGGCTGATCTAAAATGCGCCTGAAAAGTCGGCAACCGAGGCTAATCGTCGGGCGCCGCATGATTGGCGCACCGCCAGGGACGTTTCCAACTGGATGTGCAGCGGCACGTTGTACCCTGGCAAGGGCATCGGCGGCTCCAGAGGAAGCAGTGTCTTGTGCCGTTTTTCGCCCTCGTTGTGCGGCAGGTCCACCAGCCACAACAAAAGCTCGGCAGCGCGCTTGCCCATTTCCTGAAAGGGTTGGCTGACAGTGGTCAGGGGTGGATGTTTATCGCGCGAGGGCGGCGTATCATCAAAGCCGACCACCGCCACATCCTCTGGGATACGCAGACCGCGCTCCTCGGCATACTCCAGAACGCCCCAGGCCATATGATCATTGGCAACAAAAATTGCTGATGGTCGGTTGGTTTGCGAGAGCAACTGGTGCGCGCACTCCCGCCCACTGGCGACCTGGAAATCCCCTTGCAGGACATACGCCGGATTGACAGGTACTCCAGCCTCAGCCATCGCCTGCTGATAGCCTTCATAGCGCTCCAGCGTGCATTGATACTGGGCTGGCCCCTGGATATGCGCGATCTTGCGATGTCCCAGGCGCAGCAGATGGCACACAGCGGTAAAGGCCCCCAGACGGTTATCAACACTTATACAGGGCAAATCTGAGCGTTTGTGCTGGTCATCAATCAGGACGACGGGAAAACTCTCGTCGTACCAGTGCGCCAGACGCTCTACTAATGGACCTGGCGCGACAGCGATCAAGCCAGCCGTCAGCTTCGTATCCAGAATCCGGTCCAGAACGGTTTTGCGATTCTCATCATGAGCAACGCTGTAGAGCAGGAGTTCGTAGGAGCCTCGTTCCGCCACCTCCGCCACTCCCTGCACCACCTCTGGAATGAAGTTCCAGGTCAACGCGGGCACCACCACCCCAATCATGCGCCGACGGCCACCCGCCAGCCCGGAGGCGGTAATACTGGGCACAAATGCGCGCTCATCCATAATCTGCATAATGCGCTGACGTGTCAGTGGGTCCACATCTGGCTTGTGATTTAAGACACGCGAGACGGTTGCCTTAGAAACACCAGCTAACCGGGCGATGTCCTGAATGGTCAATCGCTCTGGCAAGTGGTCTTCTCGTAATCTCTCCAAGGACTCATCCTTCATAGGAACTACACAGCATTCTGGAAACGGTGCCGAAACCGTTTCCAGGAGTGGTCGGGGGGAAGTGTACTCAAGAATAGATTCTTTTGTCAATCACTAATTCTTGGAAGCATACTCTATGTATTCTTCTTAGTTTTTTGACGAGGCATTCGAGGAGGTTTTGAATAGAGACAGGCGGAAAAGGCTGAGGGAAGCCAGAAGCACGCGGCGCAGGCTGCACCGCTACGCCGCCGACGCCCCAACTGGTGGTTCGTTGACCGTCGCCATGCTCTGGGGCAGGGGTGGCTCTCCCAGCCCAACCGCGCGCATATGACCAGCCACTTCCGCCGATGAAGCCCCATCCTGCTTCAAGACATCAATGGCTCGCTCGTGAAGGAAGCGCCGTCGGGCTTCATGGGATTCGGTATAGATGATGTCGCGGAGCTTCTCGTGAATAAACTCAAACACGACTCCGCCCGACTCTTCACGCACCAGCAAATGTCGCAGCGCCTCTTCCACCGCTTCAAGTCCCACCTCTGCCGCCAGACCAGCGACGGCGGTGGCCTGCGTCAACGAAAAGCGTTTGCCCAGCACCGCGCCTGCCGCCAGAAGGTGGCGTGCTGAGAGGCTGAGCCGCTCCAAGCGGCTCTGGATAAGCAAGCGCAACGGCCCCGGCACCAGCCCGTGAAAACTGGAAAGCTCGTCCAGCGGCACGCGCAGCAGCAGGCGAGAGTCTTGAACCTTACCGTCCGTTTTGTCGCTCCAGGCCAGCGCCCCTTTTTCAAGCAGCGCGGCCAGCGTTTGTATGAGATAGAGCGGCTGTCCGCCGGTTTCAGCATGGAGCCACTGCGCGAATCGCGCGATGGCCTCGTTTGTCGCTTCCGCGCGGTCATGCTGGAACAGGGAATGTATCAGAGTGCTGGTGCTGGCCGCATCCAACGGCTGAAGCAGCAGATGATGCGTGCCTTCCTCACAAAGCACCTGACGAATCCACTCGCGCAAGTCCGACTGCGCGGCAACCTCCTCGGTGCGCACACTGAGCACGATCAGGATAGGCGCGGCGGCCTCGCGCCAGCGATGGATCAGAAAGCGCAGCAGATCGCGGGTACTCAGATCGGCCCAGTGCACATTATCGAGAAAGAAGACCAACGTATTGCCCGGCGCGCGCGCGCTCAAGGCCAGCCCCAGCTCGGCCACCGCGCTAAAGAGCCGTAACAGCGTGCCCTGGTCTTCATGGCTTGGCGCAGAAAGATCGGGATAGCGTTCGCGCAGATCAGGAAGCAGCCGGGAAAGTTCCGTCAGCCAGACGTCATCCAGCAGATCATCGGGGGCGTGCTCGCAGGCCAGGCGCAGGCGCAGTGCCTCGACGATGGGCTGATAGGGCAGGCGCCCGCCCGCATCAAAGGCCCGTCCGGTGAGCACATCCGCCCCCTGGAACCTGGCCCAGGTCAGGAAATCATTCACGAGCCGGGTTTTGCCGCTGCCAAGCTCGCCCTCTACAACCACCACATTCATCTGGCGCATGCGCGCTGTCTCGTTGGCCGCCACCAGCGCCGCGAATTCGGAGCCGCGCCCCACCAGCGGCAGTTGCTCCAGCCTGGAGGATGCCTGCGCCGGATTGCCACCTGAGCGCTTCTGGCGGGGCACCATTGATGCCACTGACCGGATATGTTCGCCAAGCGCCACCGTCTCGGCACTGGGGGTGAGGCCAAGTTCCGTCTTGAGCACCGCGCAACAAATATCATATGCCTGGAGCGCCGCCACATAGTTGCCGGTGGCAGCATGCACCTCCATCAAATAGCGATAGGCCGTCTCGTTCATCGGGTCATGCTGCTGCCAGTGGGTGGCTACCTCCAGCGTCGCGGGAGCCTCACCTTTATCTAGCAGCAGCTTGATCAAGGCGGTAGCCAGCGTCCCAAACTGCCGCTGCCAGTAGGCCCGCTGGCCCTCCACCCAGTGCATAAAGTCGGGCGCATCCGGCAGAGAGAAGTTTGCCAGAAACGGCCCACGATACCAGGAAGTGGCCTCTTGCAGTTCCCGCAGGGTGGCGAAACTCCCTTCAGGCGGTGTCCCAGGCAGCTCATCCAGCTTGTGCCCGTTGAGCAAGTGAGAAACCTGCTTGACGGCGTGCGCAAGATCGTGCAGATCAAGCCCCACCGAAAGCGCCTGGGCCGCTTCTTCCCTGGTGAGCAGGCCCACCACCTCGCGGTCACAATCGAGCAGCGACCCGCTGATGCCCTGCTTCACCCCATCCAGCGCCTGGCGCACAAAGGCCAGGGCGTTGCGCAGGTCAGCCCGGCCTCGCTCCTGGTCTGCCTCCGGCCAGAGCAACATCATCAAGTGATCGCGTGTGTGCAGGCCACCAGTTACAGCCAGATACAGCAGCAATGCCTGCGCTTTGCGCGTCCGAAAGTGCAGTTCACGATCCTCAACCCGCACCGAAGGCGACCCAAGAACCTTGATGTTGAGGAGCTTCATATCATTCCGCCTATCTGCTGGTTCAAGAGGCACGCATAGCCTTAGAAAGTGCTTTCTGCTGTGCTATTTCCTAGTTTCTTTACATGATATAAACCCCCTCAAAGGAAATTTCTGTAACAGTGACTACGTTAAGGTCAGATATTCTCTTTACCCCTCCTGATGCAGGAGCACGGGGCCGCTCGTCGTCTGGATGGTCAATTGCGCGCGCGGCGGCTTGCCCACGTTGCCATCGGCTGCCATGCCTGATGACTGAGGATGAATGGCAATGCCAGGGAAATTGGTATTCACGGCCCCGCCTCCAGTGCGCACCTGCACATGAAAAGCGCTGTGGCCGGGCATATTGAGGCTCACCTGGCCGTTCGTATCCGTAAACAGCGCGCTGGCGCTGCGGTCCAGCGACCCATGAAAGTTGATGGTTCCGGTATCTGCCTGTACCAGAGAGCGCCCGCTGAGATGAACGTCGCCCGTCGTGATGGTTCCATTCTGGGTAGTGAGTTTCATCTGGCCGCTAAACTGGTTCACATTGATCGAGCCGCTTTCTGTCTGCAAGTCCAGGGAGCCGCTGTCGTTGGTGGCCCAGATGGAGCCGTTGGTATTGCTCAGCGTAATCGGGCCGCCAAGGTTCTCGGCCTCCAGCGTGCCCCCATTCAACAACGCGGCACTGAAACCCATCAGCCGGGGAACGCCCACATCAAAATCCACCCAGGTATCGCTGGTAAGATCACTGTCAATATCTGAAGTGATATGAATGGTCCCGCCAGATTGAGTGTAGCTGATATGGATAGCATCGGGGAAGCCGTTCCTGTCTTCTCTGATGCTGACCTGCCCATCTACACCGCTGTGAATGTGCACATTCCCGATCTTGTGCGCAAAGATCAGCGTTGGCGCCCCACCCAGAAACCCACCCAGCAAGAAGGTCTTGGTATTCGGATCGGGCTGATGCGCGGGCGGTGCAGCCGTTGGCCTGACCGCGTAGAAAAGCAGCAAAAGACATAGCGCCACGACGCCCGCAATCAGCCAGGACTTGCGGGTGCGCCAGGACGGAGGAAGACGCCCCGTCAATGAGGGTTGTGCTGGCTGCGACGCCCGCTCGTTTGTGGCTTCGGCTTCTTCCGGGCCGGTGTCAAATGGGCGCACGAAAGGCGGTCCTTGCCAGCTTGAAAGAGGCGTGGGGAAGTCTGGTTCGGGCTGCGGCTCCTCCGCGCGCAAGACTGGCGATTGCTCCTTGCTCATCTCCCGCTCCTGCTTCTTGCTGGCTGGTGAAAGGGGATTCTTCCCTCAAAACCTACTCAAAAATTGAGCGTATGTCTGTAGCAGCAGCTACAGAACTGCTGCTCACATCAGAAAGAGCCGCCAGCGAAAGGAAGGGGCCGGAAAATTTTCCTGTTCAAATTCAGCCACATGTGGTTTTCGCTACAGAACTTTTCCCAACAAGAGGGTTAAAACTACTACATAACCCCAAACGAGACTGTTGTAAGTGGCGCCAGGCACGCCGTTGGCGCTTCTCTCAGCATAGCCCGCAATCTCAGGTGGATATGTTACTAAGGAGGGATGGTGGATGGCATTTACAGAAGTGAACACACCCCTGGGTGGGCAGAAGGAACTGCGGCCCCGCCGCAGGTGGGTTGTCTATCTGATGGTGCTGCTGGGTCTGATCGCTCTGGCCGTAAGCACAACCTATGTCTGGCTCACCTTCGCGCATCGGGCGCAAAAGGTGGCATCTCCCCCGGCAGATCTCTTTATGCAATCGGTGATCAAGAGAGATGGGGCGCTGGGTTGGCATCAGTTGTGTCCAGACCTTCAAGCCAGGATTCCGATAGATGAACTCCAGCGTCAGGCGGCACAGCAAAAGAGCTATGAGGCCAGCCAGGGGGTGACTTTGACGATGGACTATCTGGGCACGCATCCGCAGAACGACGAGCGCGGCGAGATTCACCTCTATCTGGTGACGGCGAAAAACGGCACTGGTTTGCTTGCGCAGCGCATCTACATCTTGACGACACAGCCAACTGGCTGCGTTGAAGACGTGCAGCATGTTGATCTGGCGGGAAATGACCTCTCGGTGCACCCGGCAGTTCTCTGGTGAAAAGAAGCCCCTTATGCGCTGGCTCGAAAAATTACATCTGGATTCCCCACCCGCTTCGGCATGGCTTCATCCGCACCCACTGAGACAAAGACGCTAGTCAGGGAAGGAGAAAACCTTATGCTACCTGCCAGGCTAGCACCATCCGATGAAAGAGCACGAGCGGCCAGGCCAGAGATGCAGATCAGCGCCGCAGACCTGGCTCTGATCAACGCTGTGCAGGATGACACCCGCCGGCTCGCGCGGGCTTTATTGCTGCTGTGGGCCAGGGCCGAGCGCAGGATTGCCCCCCATCTGGCCGCGCTCCCCGAAACGCTGGTTCAATCCGTAAGCGCCCAGCTTGGCCTCAAACCGGAAGAGGTGGCGCACGAGAAAGCCTGGACCGGATTGCAACCAGCAGATGTAACGGCGGTGCAGGACTATCTGCGCCTGCGCTCATTCACCACTGAGGATGCCGAACGCCTGCGCGCCTTTATTGCCGTGCAGGTGGCCCAAACCGGCAATGTGAGCGCGCTGCTGGAAGCCGCCGATGCCTGGATGATTCGCCAGGGCATCCTCCGGCCAATGGGCAGAACCACCGTCGAGCGCATTATTTATCAGGCGCGCCACGAAGCAGAAGAGAGCCTGTTCCAAAATATCGCCAGCCAGTTGAGCCAGGAACAATGCGAGCAACTGGACGCGCTGTGCCAGACCGATCAAGGCAAGAGTCCACTGGCCGACCTCGTGGCGCCTCCGCACGCCACTTCCACGAAGACCCTGCGAGACGAATGCCAGCGCTTGACGCTCATTCGTGACACCCTGCCAATGAGCATTGACTGGGGACCGATTCAGCCGCTGCGCCTGTCGCAATGGGCAGCCATCGTCAGGCGCCTCTCATCTCAAGCCCTCCGGCGCTACCCGCCCGCCAAGCGCTACACGCTGCTGCTGGCGTTTCTGGCGGTGCGCAGCCAGGAAATTACCGATGCTATCGTCGAGATGTTCGAGACGCTGATTGGTCGCATATTCGCGCATGCCGAGGCCGACCTGCGCAAAACCCAGGCAGAACAGGCGCAGGCACAACTGACCAGCGCCCGGCTGTTCCGTAAAATCACCCAGGTCTTGCTTGATACCAGCGTCCCCTCTGAAGCGCTGCGCGATGAGATTTTTCAACGCATTCCGCGCAACCAGGTGGGGGCGCTGGTGACGCAAAGCCAATCGCTCGACCAGAGCGAGACGGATACCTTCTTTACGCTGCTGAAACGCCGCTATCCCCAGATGCGCGAGTCTACACGGCTGGTGCTCCAGACCGTCCAGTTTGACTCCGCCCGCCCGCACGATCTGGTGATGGAAGGGCTGGAAACGCTGCGCGCGATGGATTCCGAGCGCCGCAAAAAGGTGCCCAAAGAAGCGCCGCTCGGCTTTGTGCCCCAGCGCTGGCTGCGCGCGGTAGCCGGGCCAAAAGGTGTGGATCGGCGGGCCTGGGAACTCACGCTGCTGTATCAATTGCGTCTGGCCCTGCGTTCGGGCGACATCACAGTGGAAGGCAGCCAGCGCTACGCGCGCCCGGAGCACTATCTGTATGCGCCTGCTGACTGGCAAAAACAACGCGCTGCCTGGCTGAAGCAGCGCGGACTCCCTGAAGATGGCGCAGCGTATCTGGCACAGGCCAAAGCCGAGTTACATGGCCTGGCAACCCAGATTGCGGGGCACCGCCCTGAGAACACGCTGGCCCAGGTGCAGGAAGGGAAGCTGCTTCTGATGGAGCATGAAGAACTTCAGACGCCCCCAGCCATCACCAGCACCCGCCGCGCTTTGACCACCCTGCTGCCCCGCATTGGCCTGGCTGATCTGCTTATGGCGGTTGATGGCTGGACGCAGTTTACCTCGGTCTTCTCCCACCTGACGGCCCGCCGCGAGCCAACGGCAGCGCAACTGGCAGAACTGCGCCCGCCCCTCATGGCAGTGCTGGTGGCCGAGGCTACGAATATCAGCCTGACCACGATGGCCGATGCGTCAGGGATTCCCTACGGCCAACTGGTGCGCGTCTATGATTGGTATATCCGCGAAGAAACACTGCGCCAGGCCAGCCAGCGGCTGATTCGCTATCAACAGCATCAGCCGCTGGCTGAACGCTTCGGGGCAGGTACCCTCCTGGTAGCAAGCACCCTGGAGTTTGATGTCCTGGTGACTGGCTCAGCAGCGCATCAACGCCCGCCGTCGCTGGGCACACGCGGCAATGTCACTCTCTTCAGCCAGAGCCTCGACCAGGGGCCGCAGCTCTGGATGGGCCTGGCAGACCCTTTGATCGCTGACACAGCGTATCTCCTGGATGGCTTAGCCTTCTGGGAGTCCGTCCCCATCCGTGAGCAAACGACAGAGCTTACCGATACCAGCGACTTACTCTTTGGGATATGTGAGCTGCTTGGCTATCGTTTCGCACCCCAACTGCATGATCTTTCGGAGAAAGCGCTGACTCGCCCAAGGGACGATGCGTTTTATGGTTGGCTGGACCCCATCCTGCGCCACACGCCCTCTGAAACGCTCATTGCCTCCCAATGGGACAGGCTCAACTGCCTGGCGGCCTCGCTAAAAGATCAGCTTGCCATGCCCTCCCTGCTCATCAGCAAGTTCCAGGCAATGCGCCATCCCGACCCGGTGCAGCAGGCGCTTCAAGAACTGGGCCGCATTGCCAGAACACGCTATATCCTGAACTATCTGGATGAGCCAACCCTGCGCCAGCGCGTGCTGATGGGGCTAAACAGAGCCAGGTCGCTTGAAGCGCTCGCCTATGCCATCTTTTTTGGCAAACAGGGACGCTTCGCTGACCGGGGAGATGAAGCCCGGCTGAATCGCGCGCTGGCGTTAAGTCTGGTGATCAATGCCGTCATCGTCTGGAATACCTTTCATCTGGCGGTTGCCGCCGAGACGCTGGGGCAGCGCGGCCAGCCAGTGCCAGACAACATCTGGCCGCATCTCTCACCCATCCTCTGGGAGCATCTGCATCTGACGGGCGAATATAGCTTCGACTCGGAGCCAGATGGCTCCGAGTCGGAATAAGCTCTAAAGTACCTGCGCTATCGGCACGTTACTTAGATTCGTCCCACTGATAGGCATTCGAGACATCCGCTGGACCTGGCATCTGGCCCTGACCCTTATGGGTCTGCGGGTTATCCAGCAGCGGCCACTGATAGGCAGAAAGGACATCCATCTTGGCCGGGTCAAGCGTCTTCCAATCCGGCTCCAGCACGCCGCCGGTATCCCCGGAATCTGGGTTCCAGGACCAGTAGGTGTAACTGATGTGATTGATCTTCAGGAACGCCACCAGCGCGCGCTGCCAGACGCCTTCAATATCCTGGCCCATTGACTTGCCGCCAAACTCGCCCATCAAGACGGGCGCCTTGTTTTGCAGTTGCAGGTAGGCCCAGTGCTTTTCCCACATGGCGGGAAGGTTGAGAGGGAAATTGGGCGCCTGAAACCAGGATTGCATCCACACGCCTGGCCCGTAATCATGCGCCGAATAGACCAGTTTATCTGGCTTGGAGAGCCGCACCGGATACTGCGCAGCGCCTTCCAGGTTGCCACCCCACCAGTAGGAGTCGCCCTGGAACTGCTCAACGCCTTCCACCAGAATCAACCAATCGGGATTCACAGCGAGGATGGCATTGCCTCCGCGCTCCGCTGCCAAACGCCAGTCGGTTGCCGTATTGCCGTCGCCCCAGGTGGCCTGGCCGTGTGGCTCATTATGCAAATCGGCGCCAATGATGGTGGGATTGCCCTTGTAATGCTTCGCCAGCATGACCCAATCACCGATCCAGCGGGACTCTGGCAGATGATCGGTATACCAGAGGTTGGATTGAGCATAGGCATCAGGCCGGTGCTGATCCAGAATGATCTTTAGCCCCAGTTGCCCGGCGCCCTGCACTATCTTATCCATCAAGGCCAGGCCCTGTAAGCCGACCAGATCAGGATTCAAATTGTAATCAATGCCCTGTGGTGCGCTGGCTGGATCGAAGAGTTGGTTAGAATAGGGCAGGCGAATTGTATTAAAGCCAGCCTTGACCATCTGGGCCAACATGTCACGCCAGTTGCGGGCTTGCAGGCCATGTGGAGCAAACGTAGATGTCTCAAATCCAAACCAACTGACGCCGCTGAGGTGGACCTCTTGTCCAGAGTTATCCACTAGCTTTGACCCGTCGGTATGGAGTGGACCGCTAATATTTGGAAGGTGATACGACAACGATGCTACATCCGGTGGATTACTACAAGCAACGAGCACTCCTGCTTGAAGCACAAGAAAAGCCAGGACGATGACAAGACGACTGGTTCGGGAATGTGCCATGAACCTCTCTCTCTCTAACGAAATAGTTGGCTTCTTGCATCCGTGAACCTTAACTATTCCGGCGCAGTTTAGAGATCAGATGAGGTCTATGTCAACAGTACGAATCCGCACTTTCTCCGCTTAGCTTTGCGCAAGAAGGCAAGGACTATGCCAGGCTGCGGTGTAGGGGGCTTCTGGTTGGCTTGGGGCATGCCCAGGCTTTGCGGATAGGCTATCTAACGAGCGCTATGCAGCGATCAAGGAGGTTCGCCAACAACAAAAGCGCTGCTCCGGTTGTAGCAGCGCTTCTGGTCCGCGTTTCAGGAAGAAATGCTTCTGCCCACTCCTCACCGAGTACCTTCCATTCACGCGCAGGGAAGCAAATGGGATATTTTTAGCTTAGCCCAGGCGGGACGCAGCTTGTCCTGCCTGAAGCCCTGGGCAAGCCGGGGGACTCAGCAGTGTACCTTCTCAGGCCACTAATAAAAAATAAGGGCGCCTTGCGGTACCAACGTCGCGTACTTCCCATTAGTATTCATGTGGCGGGGAGATGAGCGCGGCGCGTGCAGGCCATCTGCCGAAGGCGCCGCCTGTCCAGGCGGCACGTGCTTGAGCGCTGGGGTACTTCACTTGGAAGAGATTGGCTCCAATGAATGCGGATGGGTCATCTCAAACTCGCGGATGAGCGCTTGCAAGCGCGCGCTGTCTTTCAGAAGAATATGCCCCCGCCGCAATTCCACCAGACCGGCTGCCTTAAATTCGTTGAGCAGCTTTGTGACCGTCTCGCGCAGCAGCCCCGTGATCTCACCCAATTCTTGATGCGTAATAGGAATAACATTATCGGGATGGCTCTGCTGCAAACGCAAAAGTTCCGCGACCAGACGTGTTGGCGCGCTCTGGTAAGCAAACTCCTCCAAACGCCGGGCACTGAGCGCAATGCGGCGGCTCAGCTCGTGAATCATGCGCAACGCAATGGTTGGGCGCTCCCGAATCATGCGCTCCAGAGCCGAGCGGCGCACCACACCCAGCACTGCATCTTCGGTGGCCTCGGCAGTTGCGTGATGCGTCACGCGCTCTAGCAAAGGCACCTCACCAAAGAATGTCCCCGCGGGAACGGTGGTCAACTCCAGCCGTTTCCCTGAAGTAGTCAGGCGATAGGTTTGCACCCGTCCTTTTTTGAGAAGAAATAATTCCTGGGCCTGTTCCTCTTGTAAATAAATGATTTGTCCTTTGGCAAAGAATTGCTCGGTCATCTCGCGGCGCAGCGATTGTATATCTTCTTCTCCCAGATCGGAGAAGAGGTCAATGGCAAGCAGGGAACTTGGTGAAGATGGGGTCTGATACCAGCGTGCCTCGGAACGGCGTCCGCCTCTCACCGATGGGCCGCGCGGCTGGCGGTTCTCCTTTGTCTCCTCGCGCAGTTCTTCTAAAAAAGCAGACCAGGCTGGAGGCTCCACCGAAACCACGCGGTCATCAAGCAAAGCAACCGGACTCTTCCCAAGCGGGGTCCGGCGTTGTTCAGGGTCATCCATATTGACCACAGAGACTTCAAGGCCAGGCACCTGACTTGCCTGCTCAGCAATGAGAAGGAGTTCCTGAGCTTCAGGACTCTGGCCGCTAATATATACCTCAAGATACATGGAGTGAGTCATCCTTCCTTCTCAGGCGATGTGTGCCGCCACCATCAACAGTCTACCAGTAATAGGCCGGAACACCCCCACCTTTCTACTTTTCAACGCATATTAAGATTACGAGATCGTGAGTCCATGCGTCTGTGGTTCGCGCTACACACGCCTCATGTGATGTACCCCCTCCCTTTAGTCCAGCAATTCTTGCCAGGAAAGGCGGAAACCCGCCCCCGTCAGCAGACCCCCGCCAACCTTACGAGCGGCCTCGTAGCCGCTGTGTAACATGGGCTACAGACTGCACCCGAATCCAAGTTTACACTTATGGCGAGGATTCCCTCTGGCGGGGAAACAAGAAAGGGGAGAAGCCTGCGCATGTCAAAGGTTCTGGTCATAGATGACGACCCGGCACTCTGTCAGTTACTGACTATGCTGCTCACCGAGGAAGGATTCCACGTGAAAGCGGCGCGCAATGGTCGGGAAGGGCTGGGCATTTTGCAACAGGAGGGCGGATGGCTCATCTTGCTGGACCTGATGATGCCCTATATGGATGGAAATGCTGTCCTGCAAGTGCTGCGTGAGGATCAGGCGCTGTTGGATAGCAATATCGTGGTGCTCATGTCGGCAGGGAATATGGCCCAGGATCCCCAACCGCTCCAGGAGCCTGTCCAGGCAATTCTACCCAAACCATTTGATCTGGAGAGCGTGCTGACGCTTGTGAATCAGCTCACCTCTCAAGCTGTGTAAGCTCCTTGACTGGGAGAGAGATAGCAAGGGGCAGACACCACCTTTTTGTTCAACCTGCTGTGTACAAGCAAGAGAGAGGAGGGGCAGCG
>DATBGS010000079.1:0-10737 GCA_036557885.1 Ktedonobacterales bacterium | reverse complement strand
GCAGCTTATGTGAAGTGTATGCCAAGTTGGCGGCCATGCTCATTCAGCAGTGGCTCATCCAAGCTGGGTGTTGGCAGGACCCCTGGCGCAGCTTGGTCAAAGCAGCTGCCGTCGTCCGCCGAGAAGCCAACCGCATCATGGTGGCTTTGTATGAAGGGGGATTGCCAGAGGTCTTCCGTTCGATCCTTCGCTGTATGCAGTCGGGCTGTCGCCTGGAGCGGCGGGCTGCCCATCCCAGCACGGTACAACTCTTATTGGAGGGTTTGGATTGGGAACTCCTCTTAACTTAATGCGTATGGGGGGAGTTTAAGTCACCCCTCCTTGACAAAATGTGGATAACTTTCTGCTCTGACAGGAATTGTGGATAACTCCGTTTCCCTTGCACATCTCCCCTTTCGTTCCGGCGAAAGTTCTGTGGATAACCCCTTCTCGGTTTGACTGTAGCAGCCGATGCTGCTTATAATGAATGCGAGAAGGCACTTACCAAACCTTCGCTTTTAACGGAGCCATCAGGCTCTCGAACTACTGACAGTGGCGGCGCTTTTCAAACAGATTGGCGTCGCCGCGCCATTTCTCTCAGTAACGGACAGCCCAGCGAAAGTCATAGCGTTCCATCTGGGTGTGATACAAGTATAGCGAATCTGCGTCTCTTTGTCAATAAAAATAGCACTAATTTTGCAAACCATCTCAGCTTTCTCCCAATTTATTCCCTCGTCTCAAGGGGTTGCGTTAAACACAACCCCTTGAGACGGGAGGTTGTGTTTAACGCAACCCCTTGAAGCGTAAACCCCCTTCTGGTTGATACAAATTGTGGATAACTCGCCCCCTGACAAAAATGTGGATAACTTCTTTTAGCGCAAATTGTGGATAACTTCCCCACCCCTGGCCGGCAGGGATGCCGGCGGTACAAGTCCCACCCCTGCTGGCTAGCCCCTGTCGCGCTGGGAGCGTTCCAGCAGGCCGCGCAGCGAAATGATGATGACGGCGTAGACGAGCAGCGCGCTGGTGGCAAGGCCGCTGTTGGAGGACGCGGGGCCAAAAGCCCGCAGCATCCACTGGCTGCCCACGAGGATAAACAGCCCAAACACCTCCAGTTCCAGCAGCATGCCCATCAGGTGCGCGCGCAGCTTGCCATCAGCGAGATGGGCCAGCGTTGGGTCATCAGCCAGAGTCAGAGCGGGCAGGCGGGCAATGCGCCGCGTGGCGTATTCGCCGCCAAGACAGACCAGCGCCATTGCTGCTGGCAGGAGAATGAGGCACCACAGTTCAGTCGGGGGCAACCCAGGCAGGAGCAAGCGGTTCGTCAGCCCAACCAGCAGCACATCGCCCAGCAGCACTGCGCCCGGCAGCAGAGCCACCTGCCGCGAGCGATACGCTGAGAGCGGGCGCGGCTGAAAACTTGCCGTGCCCCCTTTGGGGCTACCACCGGCATCCCTGCCGGTTGGAGCAAGGCGCGTGGCTTTTGTCCCGCCCCAGACGAGCGCGGCGGCTTGTCCCGCGAACATGCCGAGATAAAACGCTTGCAGCAGGAGCAGCGCCAGCAGAAATATAGGCGGCAGGCTGCTGCCCAACAGCGCAGCGCTGCCAGGAATGCTCAGCAGCGCCAGCAAGAGAGCAACGGCGAGCAGGATGCCCACGCCCATCCCAACGCGGCTTTGCGCGGTAAGCCGCGCCCAGGCGCGCAGCAGCGCCTGTCTATCGGGCGGCACCGTGCTCTGTTTGGCATCCAGCAAGCCCCACTCCACCAGTTCTCGTCGCGCTCGCGCCTCGGCGCTCTTGCTCAGGGTGGGGCGCCGCAGCGCGCTCAGGCCACCAATCAGGTAGGTCAGGCTTTGCGCCAGGAGCAAGGCCAGGATGAGCAGAATAAGCGGGTCAGTCAGTGTTGCCAGCATCAGATTAACTTTTGGTGGTCAGGTCTTTGCGCATCCAGGCGAAAGTGGGGTGGCTGTAATGAAGGTGCTGCCCGTATTCGACGACGCGGTAGCCCAGGTGCTCGTAGAAGCGGATGTTGTCGGGGGCTTGCAGGCGCACGCCAAACTGCACAGCGGGCAGGCCCAGCGCGCGGGCGTGTCCTTCAGCCCAGCCCATCAAGGCGGAAGCAATGCCCCGCCGCCGAAACGCGGGCAAGACCGCCACCCGGCCCACATACAGGTGCAGGCGCTGGGGGTGCACCTCCCAGCGCAGCGTGCCCACTGCTTCGCCATTGACGTAGGCCAGCGTGGCCCCATGATCGGGCTGGAAGGCGGTGGCGCGCAGCTTTTCCAGGGTTTCATCCAGAGCGCCGCTGGGCGGGTCCAGGTGCCCCTGGAATTGCGCAAACGCGGCGCGAGTGATGCTGAGAATGACCGGCGCGTCGTCCACTGTGGCAGGTCGCAGCTTGATTTGCTGCTCGGAGGGTTCTTTCATGGCTTACTCCCTCGTGCTTCCCTGACATATCTTGTACAGAGTATAGCAGAGTCAGATGACTCATCCCCCTCAAGGGGGAGAGCTTGATGCCGGACTCCACCGCAATTCCGCGTACCTCGCAAGGCGCGCCGCTTTGGCTTCCTGGTTCGCACCATCGGGGGCAACTGACAACTGCCCCGTTGCCATCCAGTCTTGCCGGATGACAAGCGTTCGCACACACATGTTTCTGGCTCCCACGAGGTCCGCATGCAGCGTGTACTGGCAGGCCGGATTCTGGCAGACAAAGAGCAACCCTTTCTGAGGCCGGTTCTTTGGGCTGGTAAATCCGCACTTGGGACAGGCTTGACTGGTATAGTCGGCATCTAGCTTGATGCACAAACTGCCTCGAAGCTGTGCCTTATAGGTCAGGAAGTGGTGCAGCTCCGCAAAAGCCCACTTGGAGGCGTGCCGGTTGGCTTTCCTCTGTTTGGGTGTCAGCGGAAGCACCTGCTTCCCTTTCCGACGCTTCTTCTTGCGCGGTCTGCGGTCTCGAATGCCGGTCAACTCTTCCAGACCGATGAAACTCCTGGGATGGGTGTCCAGAATGTGCTTGCTGATGACATGGTTCGTATTCAGCTTCAACCGTCTCTCTCGCTTGCCCAGGGCAATACGCCGTCTGGTGGCAGAGCGAGTGCCTTTGTGCTGAAGTCGTTTTTGCAGGCGGGCCACATGGTCCGTCTTGGCGCGTACTTCCTTTCCGCTATAAAATTGTGCCTCGTTGTTCAAAGTCGCAACCGTTGCCAGATAGCGTTGGCCCACGTCCACCCCCACAATGGTTTGGGGCTGGTCGGGTGTGGGGTCTGGGGTTTCGATTGCGAGCGACACCAGCACATAGAAGCGCTTCCGAATCTGGTCGTACCAGAGTTTCATGCCTCCAATTTGGGCGCCCTGTTGAATCAAGGCCACGTGTTGGTGATAGCCCTGATAGGGCACCACCAGGCGTCCTTGCAAGGTCAAGAGGCTGATGTGCTGGTCGGTCTTGAAGGAGCAGTCGTGTCCATAGACGTAGCTGACGGTGGGAGAGACGTAGTGGGGTGGCTTGTCCAGTCCTTTGAAGCGTTTCTTGGTCCAGCCTTTGGCTCTGGCCTCTTGATTCTTGTGCCATTTGGTCCACAGCCCTTTGTAGGTCGCTCCGACCTGACGGGGCACGCTACAGGCCATCTGGGCAGGCAAGCCAAACTGCCCTCGCACGTCTGCATAGGTACCAGCCTGCAACCGTTTGGTGTTGCTGGTCTTGCCGTGTGCAAACGAGTAGGCACTGACAAAGTTGAGCGCATCTCGATAGGCCAGTTGGGTCTGCCGAAGCAAAGCCAACTGGTCAGGAGTCGTCGTCAGTTTCAGCTTGGCGGTGAGGGTGGTCTTCATGCAGAAATTATAGGACAAATATGCGTGGGACACCAAGAAGAAAGGGCGGTGGACGCCTATCCCTTAAAAGGGATAGGCGTCCACCGCCCTTTTTCTGTGAAGCATTTCTGACAAAGAACCAGGCGCGCCAGCAGCGCGCCTGGAGCAGCCTTTACGAGCAGGCAGGGTGATTACATGGCTTTTTTGGGGCGCGTGTAAGCGAGCAGGAGCGCACCAGCAATTGCCAGGAAGAAGCAGACAACAGCATGCAGGGGCCGGGTGGCCTCTGGGTCGGTGGTCCCAGGACCATTCAGGCTAAAGATGAGGTAGTGATGGAATCCTGGCACGAGATAATACACGCCAAGGAGGATTCCAATCACAATGAGCAGTATCGCCAGATAAAACAAAAGAGAACTGCGCATCCTTCACCCCCCTTTCCTGAGAGGTATAACGCGGCGAACAATTGCGGAGTAACCTCGCGCACTAAGAAACAACCACTAAAGGCCCTGTCTCCTGCTATCGTACCGTTGCTAAAAACTCATGCAATGCGAGCTATCCGTACCTATCCACACAATCGTAGCATGATTGGCTCAGCATACGACGAGCGGAGGGTGACGGAGTTCTGCCAGCCATTACAAAAGTGTTTTCCCGCCGATGGCGGGCGGGGCGACAGCCCCGGCGACGGCAACCGTAGCGTCGCAGCCGCACCCGTATAGGACACGGCTTTCACAGATGAGTCTGCAATGGAAGGATGAAAGAACCGCCCGGTTTGTTGGTAGTGGGTGAGGAACGCGGCACCCAACCGGGCGATGTTGAGGGCGGCGGCATAATCCCGCGAGCCATTCCAGCCGCAGGCCGCACACCAGAGCCAGGCGCCCCACTCCTCGGCCTGGTCGTGGTGGTCTGGAGAGCGGTAGGTAGCGGCACTTTGCCCACAGCGCGGGCAGGTGTGGCTCGTCCCACGTGGGCGCTGCCACTCCAACCGCATGCCTGCCAGATGACATTTGTACTTGAGCACGTGCCACAACTCGCCCCGAATCTGGCTGTTGTTGCGCCAGTTGCGCCAGCGCCCCCGTGCATCTCGCCCGCGCCCGGTAGACTTGAGGGTTTTGAGCGATTCGCCCGCGAGGACCTGGCAGCCTTGCCAGCTTGCGAGCAGCAGCAGCACATTGGCGGCGAGATGGGCCAGGTCACGATTACGGGCGTGGTACTTGCGCCAACACCGCGCGCGCTCTCGCTGGTACACGGCGAGCCTACGGTGCAGGGCAGGCTGGCGCTCGTCTCCTTCGGGCAGGGCGGCAAGGCGAGCCTCCAGCCGCTCTGCCTTGCTCTTGAGCAGATCAATTTGCCGCCGGGTGCGCGCCTGCCGCCCATCGAAGCTGCCGGTGTCCAGAAAGAACGGGCGCCCGATCTGGTGCCCCTCCAAGTCTACCGCGCAAGCGGTCACCAGCGTTCGTATCCCCCAATCGAAGCCGAGCACGCGCTCGACTTGCTCCCAGACTAGGGGAGCTTCTACAGGCACCTCCACGCTCAGGTCGAGCACGGCGTACCGATTCCCGTCCGGCTCCACGATTTCACGCAACGTCGGGGCCAGCGCGTATCCCTCTTCGAGCCGTTCTGCAACCGGTTCTGGCAGCGCAAACGTGACGGGATGTTGTGCCCAGGAGCGCCGAAACTCCCCATGCTCATCTGGACAACGCAGGGCGAGCGTGATCTGGCGGTGCTCCACATCAAGCGAGAGCCGGTAGACTTGTCCCTTCACGGGGCCATCGTCACCAGCATAGGGCAACACGCCTACCGCAAGGCAAGGGACGGCTTGCAGTTCTTCGTAGGTGGTGGGAAAGCTGCCCTGTTGGAGATAGGAGTTGCACGCCTGTTCGATCAGGGACTGGAGTTCGACCAGGCTCCCACCATCGGCCTCGGCTGCTGTTTTTAAATCAGCGAGCGCTTGCCTGATCGCTTTGCGGTTCTTGCCTGCTCGCTGGTGCTCGCTCTTGGGGCGAATCAGTCCCTCGGACAAGAGCGGGAGCACCTGCGCAAAGAGACGTTTGCGGTGCGCCTGGGCGCGCAAGATACGCCCTACCTGCTCGGCCTCGCAGCGCCATTGGCGGCTCCCATGCGGGTCGGGGGAAGCCACCATGCCTTCCACCTGCTTCCAGGCCGGGCCGTCGCCCCGGTCAGCAAACTCATCCAGGCCGGGCCAGAGCGCAAGCAGCGCCGTGTTGATGGCCTGCTTTGAGGTGTCCAGCAGCCGCAGTGCGTCCGCTTGCAGCGCATCTGGCAACCGCAGCGGATAGCTCAGGGACTGGAGAACACGGCTTGGGCGCATGGCAATTGCCTCCAAAGCAAATGGATGTTTACTTCAGGAAGTTTACAAAAGATGGGCAAAAAAAGCAACTGCTAGAGACCCTCTTTTGGACTTGACTTCAATTGCCCCAAAACACTATACTTCCCTAAGTAAAGTAAAGACGAACAGCGCTGCTGAGCAGGCGACACAGCCAGAGAGCGCGTAAGCGCGTGAAAGGAGGCCGTCTTATGGACTTTACTCAGAGGGTTGTGGTGATTACCGGCGGCGGGGGCGGCTGGGGGCGCAAGGTGGTGGAGGCATTTTTGCAGGCCAACGCGACGGTGATTGTGGTGGAGCGCGCCGAAGTGATGCACAGCATGGAAGAGTGGAAAACAGCGCTGGGCAAGCACGCGGCCCGATTGCATGTGGCGGCTAGCAATGTCTTTGATGAAGCAGCAGTGGCATCCACCATGCAAGAAGTAACACAGCAGCATGGGCGGCTGGATGTCCTGGTGAATCTGGTGGGCGGCTTTGCCGCCGGTCAGCCCGTAGATCAGCTTGATCTGGAGACGTTTGAGCGTATGCTCAACCTGAATGTGCGCTCCACCTTTCTGTGCTCGAAATATGCGGCCCGGCCCATGCTTCAGCAGCACTGGGGGCGTATTATAAATATAGCTTCGCGCTCTGGGGTACAGCCCAGTCCCAAGGCGGCGGCCTATGCTGCTGCCAAGGCTGCCGTCATTTCGCTGACAGAGGCCCAGGCCGAAGAATTAAAGGATGAGATGATTACAGTCAATGCCATTGTCCCAAGCATTGTGGATACCCCGGCCAATCGCCAGGCCATGCCCAAAGCCGATTTTTCGCGCTGGCCCAGGGGCGAGGAGATTGCTGCGGTGATTCTCTTCCTGGCCTCCGAGGAGGCAAAGCTGGTCAGTGGCGCGGCGATTCCCGTCTATGGACGCGCCTGAACGAAGCGATAACGAGGTCTTTAACTGATGGAAAACAGTTCTTCCCAGCGCGGCGGGCAGTTCGCGCATTCTGATGAGCATTGGTCCGAAAGTTTAACGCCAGAGGCGCTTGACCCTGACTTTGATGATGATGAGACGCTGCTGGCCGAACATACCAGCCCCAACGGGAAGCCGCTGGTGGGCGTCGTGCGCCCGCAGGTAGACAAAGAGAAGATCAAGCGGGCGGTGGTAATGCTGCTGGAGGCGATTGGCGAAGACCCCACACGCGAGGGTCTGCTGGAGACGCCCCGGCGCATTGCCGAGATGTATACGGAGCTATTTGCGGGGCTGCATCAAGACCCGGCGCAGGTGCTCAAGGTGAGCTTTGATGAGGGCCATTCGGAGATGGTCATCGTCAAAGACATTCCTTTTTATACGATGTGCGAACATCATTTCCTGCCATTTTATGGCGTGGCGCATGTGGGCTATATCCCGCGTGGGCGCGTCGTCGGCATCAGCAAGCTGGCGCGGGCTGTGGAGATTCTGGCGCGGCGCCCCCAGTTGCAGGAGCGGCTGACTTCGCAGTTGGCTGATAGCATCATGACGACGCTGGAGCCGCATGGCGTGGGCGTGGTGCTGGAAGGAGAGCACCTCTGCATGACGGCACGCGGCGTCAAAAAGCCCGGCAGCAAAGTAGTGACCAGCGCCATGCGCGGCGTCTTTAAGAATGTGGCGACCCGCGCCGAGTTTACGGCGCTGATTCGGGAAAATCAACGCTGACCCCGGCACGGAGGCCGGGGCTACGAACGCCCGTAGCCCCGGCCTCCGTGCCGGGGAAAGAAATTTTCCCTCGCCGCAAACTTCCTCAAAAACCCCTTGACTTCTCCCTGGTTCTCTGTTATACTTACTTTTGTGAAGCTACTTACATTAGGTAAGTATTAAGAACGCCAACACAAGCGAGAGCGACCAAGGAGTAAACAGAACAATGGCCTGGCAGATTGACCCCATCCATACCCAGATTGAATTTGCAGCCAAGTATATGATGGCGACCACCGTCAAAGGGCAGTTCAAGAAGTTTTCGGGCGTGTTCAACTTCGACGAAAAGAACCCCGCAAACTCAGACTTTGAAGTCACGATTGAGACGGCCAGCCTGGACAGCGGCAACGACTACCGCGATGGGCACCTCAAGAGCGCTGATTTCTTCGATGTGGAGCATTACCCCACGATCACCTACAAGAGCAAGAAGGTCCAGAAGATTGACGACACCCACTACCTCGTCACTGGCGATCTGACCATCCGCAACGTGACACAGGAACTACCCCTCAAGATCACCTACGGCGGGCTGATTCCAAAAGATATGCGCGGGAATCGCCGCACGATGTTTTCCACCAAGGCCAGTATCAGTCGCAAGAAGTGGGGACTGACCTGGAACCTGGCCCTGGAAACCGGCGGATGGCTGGTCGGTGATAAAATCAACATTGGTATCGAGGCTCATGTCGTTGAGCCAGCGGCTGTGCCAGCGCAAGCATAACTATCCGGCTGCGCTCCCTGGCACCCTAAAACAAAGGGCAGGCGGGAGCCGGGGCTACGAGCAAAAGCGCCTGTAGCCCCGGCCTCCGTGCCGGGGAGATGTTTTGTCAGGCACTCTAAGGAGGAGCCATGTCTCTCAACCAGACGATTGAAGAACTGCAACAAAAATTTCCCCTCACCGACCACAGGATGCCCATCGTCTTTGTGGGACACGGCAGCCCGCTGAACGCCATCGAGGAAAACGAGTTTAGCCGCGCCTGGGCCAGTGTGGGCAAGAAGCTGCCCAAGCCCAACGCGATCTTGTGCGTTTCCGCGCACTGGCAGACGGTGGGCACGCATGTGACGGGCATGGACCAGCCCCAGACTATTCACGATTTTGGCGGTTTCCCCAAGGCGCTTTACGAGGCGGTCTATCCCGCGCCCGGCTCGCCCGAACTGGCGCACTTTGCGCGAGAGATGGTGCAGCAGGCGGATGTGGTGATAGATCAAAACTGGGGGCTAGATCATGGTACGTGGTCGGTGCTCAAGCAGATGTTCCCAGAGGCCGACGTGCCCGTTGTGCAGTTGAGCCTGGATGCGACGCAGCCCGCCGAGCACCATTACGCGCTGGCAAAGGAACTGCGCACCCTGCGCGAACGGGGCGTGCTGCTTGTGGGCAGCGGCAATATTGTGCATCGGCTTCAGGCGTTCCGCATGGATGATCTGCCCTACGATTGGGCGCTGGAGTTTGACGACACCGCCAAGCGCCTCATCGAGTCCGGCGACGACCAGTCGCTCGTGCATTACGAGACGCTGGGCCGCGCCGCGCAGCTCTCCATCCCCACCAACGAGCATTATCTGCCCCTGCTCTACACGCTGGCGCTGCGCGATGGGCAAGAACATCTCCAGTTCTTTGCGGATAAGGTGACGTTTGGCGCTATCTCCATGCGCTCCGTCCTGATCGGCTAGACCTTTGTAGCGCGGGCAGCCTGCCCGCGCCCCCTTGTACCGCCAGCCTCCGCCTCAGCAAATAGTTTATCGAGGTATTCCAGAGACGCAGGAGAACTGACCAATTTATCCCATGTGTGCTCCCTTGCAATCTCTGAAAGCCTATCTTCGAGCGCTTCAGCGATCACATCCTGCTCGGCTGGCTCAAGTTGCGCTGCAAGCTGCTCAATATGCTCCAACACCTGCCGCAGTCGCTCAGTCATAGATTTCACCTCCCGTTGTCTCTTTCCTCCATTATCTCCCAGACGGTGAACCCTCGCAAGTTGTCGCCTTCCCCTTGCATTCTCGTTGCCGCTCTGCTATGCTGCGTGCTAGCACCAATCGGGCACATGCACAATGCCGCTTGACCAGCAGGGAGGGCATGCCAGGTGAGCGGACCAGCTAGTGGGGGCGCTAGCCCCAGTGGATCAGCGCAGACTAAAGATTTCTTCATTAGCTATACTGGAACAAATGTTGACTGGGCAGCCTGGATTGCCCACGAACTGGAGGCAGCAGGCTATACCACCGTTTACCAGCATCGTGATTTTGGCGCCGGTGGTGTTTTTATCTTGCAGATGCACGAGGCGATGCGCACAACAAAGCACACCATTGCCGTCCTCTCACCAGAGTATTTGCTTTCGGGGTATACCCAGGCAGAATGGGCGGAGGCTGTCCGCCGCGACCCAACAGGAAAACACCGCTTGCTTTTGCCTGTCCGAGTGCGCGACTGTAAGCCTGATGGCATGTTTGGCGCCAGAGTCTATTGTGATCTGGTTGGTCTGAATGAGACAGGGGCACGCGAGCGGCTGTTGGTGGCAGCGAAAGAAGTGGCTGTCGAGCTACCCCCTCCTGTGTCCGCTCCAGAAGTGTCCTTGCCGCCTGTTCAACTCCAGCCAATAACGCCCGCCCAACACGCAGTATTGACAAAGAAGCCATCAGAACCACACAGGGAAAATGTATTTGGATTTTTTGGAGTGCTGCCAGTTGGAACGTTGGTGAATGATCGCTTTCGGGTGAAAAAACTGTTGGGACAGGGAGTACAGAGCAATGTCTACCTGGTGGAGGATGAAGCCAGGCTCTTTGGCAATCGCTTTGCCCTGAAAGAAAGCCTGAGTTCCACCGTGTCCGAGCGCCGTCAGTTCAACCGCGAGGTCAAGTGGCTTCTGGGCCTTGATCACCCCAATCTGCCTGCCGTCATTGCGCAGTTTGAGTGGAACA
>DATBGS010000078.1:0-50277 GCA_036557885.1 Ktedonobacterales bacterium | reverse complement strand
GAGGTATCCGATGCCGTCATTCGTGTGGACGCCAACGCCGGCTGGACCGCCAAAGAAGCCATCAGAATGATTGAAGCCCTGGAGCCATACAATATTGAGTTCGTAGAGCAGCCCGTCCCCTCGCACGACCTGGAAGGGCTGTGCCTCATCCGCGAGAACGTCAACCTGCCCATCTTTGCCGATGAAAGCTGCGTCACCGTAGAGGATATTCCGCGTGTCGCGGGCTGCGTGGACGGCATTAATATCAAGCTGATGAAGACCGGCGGCTTGCGCCACGCGCTCAAGATGATTCACGTCGCCCGCGCCCACCATCTCAAGATCATGCTGGGTTGCATGATTGAAAGCTCGATTGCCATCACCGCCGCCGCGCATCTTTCGCCGCTGGTGGATTATGCTGACCTGGACGGCAACCTGCTTATTGACGACAACCCTTACCAGGGCGTGCGCGTGGAGGCGGGTAAGCTCATCTTGCCCACCGGCCCTGGTCTGGGCGTCACCCCAAACTGACGTAGCTGGTGATTGCTTGCCTAACAGAGCCTGCCCCTTTTCTGTTGAACCTTTACACAACCCTCTCCTTTTCCGAAGCGCAGGCTTCTCTCCACCGGCAGCCGGTGGAGAGAAGCCTGCGCTTCGGACGCTATTCCATCCAATTGATAGTTCTATCTACTGCCCGATAGAGAACCCACTTCAATTAAGCGCCTGCTACTTCGTTGTTATGGTAACATGAAGAAAATGTTATGAAGGACACGAAAGGCGCGCCTCCATGCAATCAATCATTCAAGCCCTGCTGAGCATCAATGAATCATTATTTCTCGCCATCAACAGCCCGGCAGGGCATACCCCACCGCTCGATGCTCTCATGCCGCTCCTCGCTAATGATCTTATCTTCCTCCTCCCGCTCCTCTTGCTGCTGCTTTGGTGGATACCGGGCGGAAAGACGCTGGCAACCGCCCGCGAACGCAGCAGCAGCCGGGAAGTCATTCTCTGGGGAATCGCAGCGGTCGCGCTGGCGCTCATCCTCAACGTCGCCTTTGGAGCCATCATCGTCGAGCCGCGCCCCTTTATCACCCAACACATTCAGCGCCTGATTCCTCACGCGGCAGATGATTCTTTCCCCAGTGATCACGCCGCTGTGAGCTTTGCCATTGCTGGAGCACTGTTGTTACGCTACTGGATGACCCTCCAGGTACGTGCCCTTCCAGCCGCAGGCAGCCCATTCAGCAGCAAGAACGCGCCAGCGCTCTCTCACGGAGAGCTTTCCAGGCTACGGTTCTCATGCGGCTTGTTGGCAATCTTTGGATTGATCTTTGCCATCGCCGTTGGCTACGCACGCATCTATGTTGGCGTCCATTACCCGCTGGATATTGTGGGTGGCGCCATGATAGGATTGGTTTCGGCCTGGCTTGTTTCGCTGGCCCACAAGCTGCTGCAACCAATCGCTCTGCTGGTTGAACGCGGGGCAAGATTGATACACCTGGCTTAGCAGCAACTCATCAGTTGTCTCCGCGCGGCATGCCTTGCAGCGCACTTCTGGGCAGTGTACAATATCGGGCGAAAAATCAGGGAGAGCGCGGCATGATGACCTGTGCCGCGCTTACGCTTTTTACTGAACTTAGCCCGGCAATAGCTTTCCCCAGGTGAGAAGGAGGCAGTGCGATGAAAGCGGTCGTCATGGCCGGTGGCGAAGGCTCACGCCTGCGCCCATTAACAGTAGCTCGACCCAAACCGATGGTGCCAATTGTTGGCAAGCCGGTGATGGAGCATATTCTCAACTTGCTCAAGGCACACGGGATCACCGACGTGGTTGTGACCGTTCAATATCTGGCAAACAACATTGAGGACTACTTTGGCGACGGTTCGCAATTCGGCATGAATATCGCCTACTCGCGCGAAGAGGTGCCGCTGGGCACAGCGGGCAGCGTTAAAAATGCCGAAGAACTCTTGGATGAACCCTTCATCGTCATCAGCGGTGACGCGCTCACCGACTTTAACCTCAGCGAGATCATTCAATTTCATATGGAGAAAAAGTCGCTGGCGACGCTGACACTGGCGCGTGTTGATAACCCACTCGAATACGGGGTCATCATCACCAACGAAGAGGGCCACATCACCCAATTCTTGGAAAAGCCAAGCTGGGGCGAGGTCTTTAGCGACACCATCAACACTGGCGTCTACGTGCTGGACCCTAAGATTTTCTCCTATTTTGAAAAGGGCAAACCATTCGACTTCAGCCAGGAACTGTTCCCTCTGATGCTGAAAAATGGCGACCCACTCTATGGGTATGTCGCCAAGGGCTACTGGTGCGATGTCGGCAACCTTGGTGAATATATGAAGGCCAACGCCGATGTCTTGCAGGGGGAAGTGCAGGTGCAAATCCCCGGCAGGAACCTGGGCGGCGGCGTCTGGGCAGAAGAAGGGGTGGAGATCGCCCCGGATGCTCAACTGCATGGCCCAATCTTCCTGGGCCACGATTGTAAGGTCAAGAGCGGCGTCATCATTCACGGCCCAAGCTGTGTTGGTCACTACAGCATCATAGATGATCGTGCTCAGGTAGATCGCAGCATCGTCTGGAACAACTCGTACATCGGTGAACGCGCCGAACTGCGCGGCGCTATCGTTGGCTCCTCCACCAGCCTCAAGAGCAAAGCGGTCATGTTTGAAGGCGCGGTGGTGGGCGACAACTCCGTTATTCAAGAAAGCTCAATCATCCAGCCAGGGGTAAAAATCTGGCCGAATAAAGAAATCGAGACAGGCGCCGTCGTCACGACCAGCGTGATCTGGGGATCGCAGGGACGACGTGGCCTCTTTGGGCGCTATGGCGTCACAGGCCTGGTCAATGTAGACATCACGCCAGAGTTTGCCGCCAAACTCGGCGCCGCCTATGGAGCAATCTTAGCGAAAGGTTCCTGGGTCTGTGTCAACCGCGATGATCACCGCACACCTCGCATGATCAAACGCGCCATCATTGCCGGCCTGCCCTCGGCGGGCTGCAATGTCAACGACCTGGAGTCTGTGCCGGTGCCCGTCGCGCGCTACTACGTGCGCACGACGGATGCGGCTGGCGGCGTGCACATTCGCCTTTCTCCGTATGACCCGCGCGTAGTAGATGTCAAATTCATTGACCAACATGGGTTAGACATCAACAAGCCCACCGAGCGCAAAATTGAAAACCTCTTCTTCCGCGAAGACTTCCGGCGCGTCTATCTGGACGACATTGGCATCATCCAGTACGCGCCAGAAGTCATCAAGCGTTACATCACCGGCTTTTTAGGCGTGGTGAATGCCGCTGTGACCAAGAAGCGGAACTATCGCATTGTGGTGGACTATGGGCATGGCAGCACCATCCAGGTCTTGCCGCAAATCTTCACAGCGCTGGGCTGCGACGTCATTGCGCTCAATTCCAGCCGTGATGAGGCCCGCTTCTCGCGCACCGCCGAGGAGTATGACCGCGATATGACCGTCCTGGCCTCGATCACGTCTACACTCAAAGCTGATCTGGGGGTGCGGCTGGATACCGGCGGCGAGCGCTTCTATGTGGTAGATGATCTTGGGCGCATTCTGGAAGGCGGCAAGCTCCTGGCCGCCTTGACCGACCTGATGACCCGCGTCACGCCCGGTGGCGTGGTGGCTGCCCCGGTTACTGCGCCAAGCGCCATTGAGCAGGTGGCCCAGCGCAACAAAGGGCAACTCCTGCCCACCAAGGTGATGTCGCATGCCTTGATGAGCGCGGCAGCCCGTGAGAACGTCGTGCTGGTGGGCGACGGAGATGGCGGCTTTGTCATCCCCGCTCTGCAACCCGCGTTTGATGGCATGCTGGCTGTTGCCAAACTGCTCGAATTGCTGGCAACTTACAATGTGAAACTCTCCGAGGTCGTGAATAATCTGCCGCCATACTACCTGATTCGCACCAAGGTGGCGTGTCCCTGGGAGTTCAAGGGCAAAGTGATGCGTATGTTGAGCGAGCAATATCGGGAGCGCCGCCAGAAACCAATTGATGGCATCAAAATCGAGCTTGGTCAGGAGTGGGTACTGGTCTTGCCTGATGCTGACCGCCCGCTCTTCCATGTGCTGGCCGAGTCGCGCTCGCGCGATTCCGCCCAGGCCCTGGCGGATAAATATGCGCGGCTGGTCAGCGGCTTACAGCATTAGTCGGCCAGGCAGAGGCTTAACGCCTACGCAGCAATTGATGCTCCATCGGACACAAAGAGGCAAGAAGAGGGAAGATACCCTCCTTGCCTCTTTTTCGTCATAGTGATGTGAAAGATGTCTCTCTGCTGTAAAACTCTGCCAGCACGCGCCGAATCGGAGGTAGCTTTTATGCCTGCGCAGAACTCGACAACCAGGCAACGGATACTCAGGCCGCTGCTTTCTTCCGCAATTATCCTGGGCATTGCCAGTCTGCTCGCCTTTGCATTGAATGTTGGCGCGGCGACAGCGTTCCACCAAACTCTGGCAGCGCGTGCCTGTGGCCTCGCCAATACCCCCACCATGATTGCTGATAAGAATCCGGCCATCCCCACACCCATCACACCATCCTCAGACCCCAACCTGCCCGTAGGCTTTTTCCCCGGCAGCTATTATCGCAGCCAGGCCATTGACTTCACCGAAGACCTCTCGGCAGTGCCAGATGCTCCCCCACTAGACAGCCTGCAACTGCGCTGGGACTTTGGCGATGGCACCAGCCTCACGACTGGCACAGCACCCAAACATACCTATCAACGCAGCGGCAGTTTTGCTGTCCGCGTCAGCATCTATGATAGTGTGTCCAACTCCTGGGTAGATTTCGACAGCGCCACCATCACGCTGCTCGATCATACCTTTGACAACCCGCCCACTGCCAAAGCCACCGCTGACAAAACGCTGGTCGCCTTCAACGACCCTGTTACCTTTGATGCCAGCGGTTCCCAGGCCAACGTTGGCTCCATCGCCTCTTACGAGTGGAATTTTGGCGACGCCCAGGACGCTCAGGGCATCCACGTGACCCACAGCTTTGCCATTGCTGGCCGCGCTCTGGTCACACTCATCGTGACCGACAGCCGGGGGGCGCGCAGCACCGCCGTCGTGCCGGTGCAGGTTGTTCAGGCCATCCCCCAGATACATCTGCGCATCTCGGCAATCACTGCCCAGGTCGGCCAGGTCATCACCTTTGACGCCTCGCAGGTCGAGCTAGCGCCAGGTGATCAGGTCGCCAGCTACACCTGGGATTTTGGCGACCAGACACCTGCCCAACAGACCACCAGCGCCACTATCACACACAGCTACACCAAACCAGGCACCTATCAGGTGAAAGTCCAGGTGCTGGATACACAAAATATTCCTGGCTCGACAATTGCGCAGATCACGATCCAGTCAGCCCAAAGCGGCTCAACAGGCAGTCTCTCAGGCGGTACGATTCTGGCGCTGTCTCTGGGTGCTCTGGTGGTCATCGCCTTGTTCGGCTATATCATCTACTCCTCGTTGCAGCGCGCGCCTGTCCCCGCAGCAAAAGGCCGTGCCAGGACATCCCAAAATATCTCTGGACGAACGCCCGCAGGGCAGAATACGCCGAGGAATTCACAGCAAAACATCTCTGGAGGGCCAGGAGAGCGCAATGGCAGGTAGCAAGCATCCTATTCTTGAATACCTGGCATACCTGCTTATGAACGACCATCTTTGTGCTGGCCCTCTTCAGGGGCAACCGAGAGGGTCCGTTCGCGCTCATAAATCACCATGCCAGGGCCGCCGCTCTTCATATGGCGCACATAGCGCTGCTGCGTATAATCCACCGGCACGCTGCTGTTGCCGCGCGATTGGCTATAATAGGCGGCCAATCGCGCCGCCTCCTCCAACGTCCGATGCGGCACCTGCCGCCCACCCGACTTGATAATCACATGCGCGCCTGGCACCCCGCGAGCATGCAGCCACAGATCATTGCTACCCGCCTCACGAAACGTCACCTCCTCATTCTGGCGGCTATTCTTGCCCACCAGAATCAAAAAGCCCTCGGATGACTGCTGGCGCAGCGGCGCACCAGCATCCACTCGTTTCTGCTGCTGAGTTTTGCCCTGCTTCCCCGCTTTGCCTTTGCTCCCTTTGTGTTGCCGATCCTGTTTGTTAGTGCGCAGATACCCCGCCTCAACCACCTCCGCCCGCACCAACACCACCTCAGCAGGCGTTTCGGCCAGTTGCAGATCCGTCAGCAATTGTTCTAGATGCGCCAGTTCAGCCCGGTTCCGCTCAATCTGCTCAGGAATCTGCGCCCCCGCCCGGCGCAGCTTATGATAGCGGGCAAAGCGCCGGTTGGCGTTTTCCACCACCGTCAAATGGGGGTCCAGAGCAATCTTCAACAGTTCCGGGGAATCACCCGTTGCAAAAGGATTTTCAATCGTAAAGTTTGCCTGCCCTGGCGCAATCTCCTGCCCAAAAGCCAGCAGCACTTCGCCCTCAATGCGCAGCTTTTCCCCGGCCTGTGTCTCCGCCAGATCACGCCCCAGCAACTCCGCCTTGCGCAGACAGCGCTCCCGATGCGTCTGCAACACGCGCAGAACATCCGCCTTGGTGCCCGTCAGCGCGTCGCGCCATTCCACCCCGCGAAAATAGCAATCAAGCACCTCATTGATGCGCTCCATTGGGCGGCTGATCAGGTCTGGGCGATGGCGCACCTCATACACCGCAAACCCACGTGGCGTTCCTTCATTCGGCTGCTCCAGCAGCACTGGCTGCCACTGGCGCGTGTCATAGAGAGATGCCAGCCCGCGCACCTGCTCGGCAATGCGTTCCCAGGGAAGCTCAGCCTGCACAAGCGCCTCGGCATCGCCCACCGCGCGATTGACAGCTTCACGCGCCAGCAGTGGGCTAAAACCAAGCACCTGCCCCGCCAGCATTTGCCAGAGTCGGGGAGTAGTAGTTGTGGGCGGCGCGTTTCCTTGGGCGCCCAGGCGCAGTTCTTCGCCCGTCAGCGTCGTTCCCTCCAGGCGCGGCACCTGCTGCCCATAGAATTGACGCTGCTGAGGTGGAGGATATTTATAAGGGATGTGTGGAGCAATCTCTCGATACCGATTGACCTCAGCCCCCACCTGGCGCAGGCTCCCCAAAATCACACCATCCGCATCGCAGAGCACCAGGTTGCTGATCCGTCCCATAACTTCTATAATAAGCCATAGAAGAGGGTCCGAAGCAGCACCCTCACCAGTACGGCGGCCAAAGCCCAGCTCGACCAGACGCTCCCAACGCGGTTGGCGAACCGCCAGCACCCGTTGGCCTTCCAGATGCTTGCGCAGCAGCATGACAAAGGGCGGTGGCTCACTGGTCAGTTTGCGTGGCTTCTCTTGCGTCACATGCAGACGCGCGTGCTGAGGGTGCGCCGAAAGCAGCAGCCAGTGTGTGCGAGTTCCCGTCCAGCATTGCATGGCAATGGCCTGTGGAGTTGGCTGGATGACATCTTCGACGCGCGCCCCGGCCAGTAGGGTCGCAAGCTCATCAGCTACAGCACACAACGTTAAGGCGTCAACGAACATATGGATCTCTCCTCACCAATGAAATCTAGCCTGATCAGGGGGTCCAGCCATATGACCAATCAGCCTCTTACTTCTCATGGACTGCTCTTTGTGCTCTCTGCTCCCTCTGGCGGTGGCAAAGATAGCGTACTGCAAGGTTTACAAAAGTTAGGAGTGCCGCTTCAGGTTTCGGTCAGCGTCACCACCCGCCCACCCCGCGATGGCGAAGTCAATCACAAGGAGTATCATTTTATCTCCCAGGCAGATTATGATGCTCTTGTCGCTCAGGACGAGTTGCTAGAGCATGCCGTCGTACATGGCAACAGCTACGGTGTGCCACGCCAGCCCGTCAGGGAGTGGCTGGCGGCAGGCAAAGATGTGCTGCTAAAAATTGACGTACAGGGCGCCAACACTATCCGCCAGAAGGTGCCACACGCCATCTTTATCTTTCTGGCCCCTGAATCGGTTGAGGAGTTGGTTGAGCGCCTTCAGGCCCGCCGCACCGAATCCGCCGCCGATCTTGCCCGCAGACTGGCCGATGCTTCCCAGGAACTGGCACAACAAGATTGGTATGACTATCGCGTCGTCAATCGCCAGGGGCATCTAGATGCAGCGGTGGAACAGGTCCGCGCTATCATCATTGCTGAACACTGCCGCGTTCGCCAGCACCACGCAGAGGTCTAGTTGCATCTTGAGTGCTTGGAATTGTTGGGCGCATAATCAGGTTTTGCAGTTCGTCAGCTACCTGTGAGATTGCCCCACAAGCAACAGCGCCAGCTTCAACGCTTTGAATACTATCTGCCTGAAGCCAGCGCTGCAAAGGAGGCGTGTTACAGGGATTTCATTCGCGCAATGATGGCATCGGCCACCTGCGAAGTGCCCACCGCCGTTGGATCATCAGGGCGCGGCTTCAGATCATACGTTACCGACCTGCCTTCGGCAATGACTCCTGCCATCGCCTGTTCCAACCGCTGAGCCGCCTCTTTTTCGCCCAGATGCCTGAGCATCAACACCCCCGAAAACATCATCGCCATCGGATTGACCTTATTTTGCCCGGCATATTTGGGCGCGCTGCCATGCACCGGCTCAAACACCGCGTACTCACTGCCAATATTCGCCCCCGGAGCCACCCCCAGCCCACCAATCAACCCGGCTGAAAGGTCGGAGAGAATATCGCCATAGAGGTTGGGCAAGACCACCACATCATAGAGTTCCGGCTTCTGGACAAGCTGCATGCACATATTGTCCACAATCCGATCCTCAAACTGGATGTCGGGGTAATCCTTTGCCACCTCTTGCGCCACCGCCAGGAACAGGCCATCCGAAAACTTCATAATATTGGCCTTGTGGACCGCCGTGACTTTCTTGCGACTGTTGGCGCGAGCATAATCAAAGGCAAACTTCACTACCCGGCGGCTCGCCTGTACCGAGATAAACTTGATGCTGATAGCCGACTCTTTGCTGAGTTCCACATGGCTTTTGCGCTGGATAAAGTCCAACAACTCGGCCATTTCCTCCGAGCCTTTGGCATACTCAATCCCCGCATAGAGGTCTTCGGTATTTTCCCGCACAATAATCAGATCAATATGCTCATAGCGCGAGCGCAGGCCAGGATAAGACTTTGCCGGACGTAGGTTCGCGTACAGGTCCAGCCGCTTGCGCAGTTCCACATTTGCGCTGCGAAACCCCTTGCCAACCGGCGTTGTGATTGGCCCCTTCAGCCCGATCTTCGTCCTCTTGATAGATTCAATCACCTCATCAGGCAGCACCTTGCCGCTCTTTTCCAGCACCTCTAATCCAGCCTGATGCACGTGCCAGGAAAATTGCACGCCCGTTGCTTCCAGCACGCGGCGCGTCGCCTCTGTAATCTCTGGCCCGGTCCCATCGCCGGGAATAAGTGTCACATCGTAGGGCATCCCAGTCCTCCAGTAAAATCAAAGTGTTTTATAAGGCGGGCGCTGCCACTCGTTTGACTTGAACAAGAAACCAGTCTCACACGCGCCCGTCGCTGCGTCATTGCCGACGGGAAACGGTCTGCATAAATGGGGGCCGACCCCGAACGCATGGCGTACCACTACCAATGAGAGATTATAGCATACTCCTGGCCCGCTCTGGGTCTGCTTTTGACATTGACAATGCGGCGGCAGCGTGCTATGCTACCAGGGCATGTCTCAAGAGCACATACGTCCGAGGTTTCATAGCACGTCCGGCATGCCGGGCCGCTTCGTTCGTAGATCAGCGAGAACAAACCATTCCACCAGGGGAAGAGAGGTGAAAAGCAGAACATGGTCAAAATCCGTCTCATGCGGACCGGCATGAAGAAAACTCCTTCTTATCGCGTTGTTGTCGCCGATGCTCGCTCACCGCGCGATGGCCGCATCGTTGAAAACATTGGCTGGTACAATCCGCTGACCGACCCATCAACCATCCAGATTGATGAGGAAAAGGCGCTCAAGTGGCTTGCCGTTGGCGCCCGGCCCACCGAATCGGTGGAGCGCTTGTTTAAGCGTGCTGGCATCAGCGAGAAGTTCCAGCAGAAAAAAGTTGCCGGGGCGTAATAATTACGCCCCATCCCGCGACGGCCTTTCTGTTGGGACGTATAGTCTGGACCTCCAGCTTCCAGTTCCTGCTCACGTCAGCGGATTATCGCCCAGAGTCAGCACTTACTCAGAAAGTTGCCACATATGCGCAAACTCATTGAATATATTGCCCAATCGCTGGTAGATCATCCTGAAGCCGTCCAGGTTCGGGAACTGCGCAACGACCGCAACGTCCTCGCGCTGGAACTGCATGTGGCCCAGGACGATTTTGGGAAAGTGATTGGCCGCCAGGGTCGTGTAGCTAAAGCTATGCGCAATCTGCTGCGTGCAGCAGGCGCCCAGCAGGAAAAGCGCACCTCTCTTGAAATTGATGAGCGATCAGTTCCACCCAAGCCATAAATCCGCGCCTGGCAGCCGCCATCGCAACACGCAAGAGCGCTCCACGGAGCAGCCCCAAGGGCTACCACCAGCACAGGAACAGGAGTGGGTCAGGCTGGGGCGAGTGGTGGCCCCCTTTGGGGTGCGCGGCGACCTGAAAATCTTTCCCCTGACCGACATCCCCAACCGCTTTACGCAGGTAGAAGAAATCTTTCTTGGTGCTCAGCATCTTCCTTACCGCATCGCCAGCGCCCGCCCCTATAAGGGCACAATGCTGCTGCTTCACCTGGCAGGCATCGAGAGCGCAAACCAGGCCGAGGAACTCAGTGGCCTGGTGATAGAAATCCCCATCTCTCGCATTGCGCCATTGCCGCCCGACCAGTATTACGTCCATGATTTGTTAGGGCTGCGGGTCGAAACATCGGCTGGTCAGATGCTCGGCATTATCAAAGACATCCTACCGACTGGCGGCCACGATGTTTATGTGATCGAGGAGCAGGGCAGCAAGCGTGAGGTGCTGGTTCCGGCGGTCAAAGAACTGGTCAAACGGGTAGACATTGCGGCTGGCGTGCTCATCCTTGACCCCATCCCCGGCCTCTTTGATGAGCGCTTTGAAGAGGCGCATTAGTCAGACCGTTGTATCATTCCTCTCTCACTCGCCTACACCATCCTCGCCATGTGCACCATCCTCGCCACCTGCACCATGCTCAGGCTGGCCGGGAATTTTCTCCAGGGCCGCCAGCACCTCTTTCGGATCAAGCGCCTGCTTAAAGAAGACCACCGGCCCCGGCAGCGTCTCCAGTCGCTCGCGTTCGCGCGCCCCAACATGCAGTTCCGCATTCAACGCCACAACCAAATCCGAGCGACCGGCAGCCGCCAGCTTCGCAAACTTGCGCCGCAGATACTCCGGGCGCCAGTAGCCCACAATCTCCAGCAGCGCAGTGCGCCCGTCTGCTTTATGGCGAAAACGAAAATCAGGAATGAGCACCAGTTGCTTGAGGTGAATCACCTCTGTCTCGCGCTCCAGCCGCCAGGAGCTTTCCAGCCGCTCAAAGCGCTCGGCAAAATTGCGCTCCAGGGCTGAGTCGTAGATCGGCTGATCTTTATAATGCGACACCAGATTAGTCGTCGCGCTGTCCAGCACCAGCCAGCGCGTTCGGCCATCCTGCTCCTGAAGCGCGGCTTTCATGCGCCATTTCGTACACCAGAGCAGCGCCGGAAGAAAGATTGCCATATCCACCCCGTAGCGCGTCGTGCCGGTCAGCACGCTGGCCGGGCCATCCAGTTCAATCTCGTAGCCATGCTCCGGGTCGCCCGTGATCTGATGAATCAGCCGGTGAAACTTGATCAATCGGAAAAGCTGCTGATAGCGCGCGGGGATATTGCGTTCGGCCACCAGTTGCATGCTCGTGCAACGATAGAGCACCCCCTGCGCCTGCGCCAGATTAAAACGATCAAGTAACCAGCGCGGCGTAGGCGCGGCAAACGCCTGAAGCCGCTGCTGATCGCGCCGGTCAGCAAAAAGGCCAGCAGCTATCTCTTCTGCCTGTAGCTCTCGCCCCAGTTCTGCGGAGAGTCCAGCCGCCACTTCCGCGTGAATATCCAGTGCTGTGACCGGCGTCAACATGCTGGGGGCCAGGCTGAGTGGGTGCTGCTCTGCCGCCGCCAGAAACACGCGCCGCCGCAGTTCAAAGGGGGGCAGCGGCGTTGGGGGTAGCGCAAACTCCGCGCAATCATCGGCAAGCAGCTTTACCAGCCCGCGCGGAATGCGAAAATCCGTCGAATTGCCGATAAATTCGGTGAGCGCCGCGTTGACCACTTCGCGTGGCTGGCCGACATGCTGGCTAAACAGTTCAATGAGTGTCTGCGCCAACCGCAGGTTCGCCTCGTTTTCCGGGTCCAGCCGAAACGGAACTACCCGATCACCCTCACGCCGCGACAAGACCAGATCAGAAGTCAGCATCCTGGCTCCCTGTCTTTCTTGGGCTGCTGACGCCTGGGCTTGTGTTGTCTCGGCTTCTCAACCGAGGGATTTGATTGTACCGGGGGTTTCAGGGATTTCGGGGATTCTGGGAATGCTGCTGGATGCTCAGCCTGTTGCCATAAGCCTGCTGGGTCGGCCTCTCCCTTTGTATTCGCATCATAGCTGCCACGCGACTCCGCCACCTTCTTTGACTTCTGGCCCAGCCCCAACTGCTCCCAACGCTGGCGCCCACGAAAGCGAGTGATCTTCTCTTGCTCAGCCTGTTGGAGGTGCCCTGGCCCCTCGCCGCGCTCGCCCTGCTCCTCTGCTCCGCGCTTCCAGCGCACCCGCTCGCCTGCCCCAGCCTTCTCAACTCGCCCCGCCTGATATGCCGGATTATGCCCGCGCCGCTGCGACGTTGCCTCCTCAGCCGTCTGGTGCGCCACCACCTCATAGAGAATGGCTTGACGCTTTTCCGGGCTGCGCCGCAGAATGCGCCCAAGCCGCTGCACTGCCTCGCGCACCGACCCGCTGCCCGAAAGCAGAATACCAACCGCCGCCGCAGGCACATCAATGCCCTCATCCAGCACATGCGAAGCGACCAACGCGCGCAGCTTCCCTTCTCGAAACAGCGTCATCCACTCGGTGCGCTCGCGCGCGGGCGTCTCGTGCGTAATCACTGGCACCAGAAACCGCGCCGAAACCTCATACGCCGTCGCGGTATCATCAGTAAAAATCAGCACGCGCTCGCGGGGATGCTGTTGCAGCAGTTCTGCCAATACCGCCAGCTTTGTCTCTGCGCCACGCGCCAGCAAGCGCCGCTCGTGGTGCGCCAGCAGCGCCCGCCGCCCCTCCGTGCTGCCCGCGCTCGCCCGTAAAAACGCCTCCCAGCCTCCCGGCGCACCCAGGCGAATGCCACGCTTATTCAGAAAAGCATCGCGTTCCACTGTCAAATGCTCATAGCGCGCCCGCTCCTCATCGGTCAGGTCCACCGCAATGCGGCGAATCTCGTAGGGCGCCAGCGTATCGCCCTGCAACTCATCAGCCGTCTTGCGATAGACCACCGGCCCCACCACCTCAACCAGGCTGGGCGGCAGTTCCCCATCGCTGCCCTCCGGCGTGGCCGAAAGCCCCAACCGCAGCGGCGCCAGCAAAAACTGCGCCGCTTGTGTGTAGGTACTGGCCGAAAGCCGATGACACTCATCGAAAATTGCCAGCCCCCAGCGATTGCCCCAGTGATCAAGGTGACGATAGGCCGAATCATAGGTCGCCACCACCAGATCGTGATCAGCATCCAGCATCCCATCACCCATAATCCCCACCGGCATCCCAAAGGTCGTCGTCAGCACCGAATGCCACTGCCGCAGCAGTTCTCGTGTATAGACAAGCACCAGCGTGGGACGTCCAGCGGTCACCATCGCCAGCGCACCCACATGTGTCTTACCAGCACCCGTCGGGAGGACAACCACGCCACGCATCCCGCTGCGTTTCCAAACGTTGAGCGCCTCCGTCTGATGCGAATAGGGATGCTCTGGCGCCGCAACCAGCCGCAAGGGCACAGGCTGATAGAGCGGTGCATGATCCAGCAGCGGAATGCCTGCCCGTTTCAGCGCCAGGATGACCTCGCGGTATTGGTAAGCAAACGCGCGATAGGCATCCACCCGGCCATCAAAGACGCAGCAGGGTGGCAGCCAGGAAGGGCGTTCCTGCGCTCCAGAGGTTCCAGGCTTTGGCGCGTCCTCAATCAGCAGGGTGCCACGCTCAAACCGTAGCCGTATGGGCTGCTTGAGTGTGGGTGCCTGTGGCGAATTGAAACGCTCAGGTGGTAGTGCATCCATAGCAAGTACATAAAACGCGAAATGTGTGGCTGCTACGCCAAAATAATGGCTGATCTGATGCGAGTAACTACGCAATCTCAAAAGTCTGGGCACTCTGCTATTCTTTTTGAGCAGACCAGAGCAGGAGATAATCGCTATACAGGCTAAAAATAATCCAGCGCCCAGGGGTCAGGCTCAGCAGCAGGGGCGCTCTTTTTGGGTAGATTGGGCGCAAACGTCCCAAACACGCGGTCATAAAATATTTGTGGTCGCCCTTCGCTCACCTTTGCTGAAAGCACCTCCCCCACCACAATCGTATGATCGCCGCCAGGATACTGCGCATACATACGGCATTCAACCATCGCAATGGATGCTTGTGGCAAGAGCGGCGCACCTGTCTCACCCTGTTCATAGGGTATTGCTTCAAATTTATCGGTGATATGTCTGGCAAAGTGCAGCGCCAATTCCTCTTCGCTCGCTTCCAGGAAATTCACCGCAAAATAACTCGCCCTGGTCAGCGCCTCGTAGGTATTGGCCTTCTTGTCTATACAAACCAGGATTAACGGCGGATTGAGCGAAACTGAACTAATCGCGTTGGCGGTCAACGCCCAGGGATGCCCCTCGGCATCCAACACTGTCACCACTGTCACTCCTGAAGCATAGCGGCTCATGGTATGCCGAAATAGCGCCCCATCAATTGGCGCCAGAATAGGTGCTTCATCTGACATAACAGCATCACCTTCCTCTGGCGCTATTGTACCTCTGTAGCTCATGGTATGCCACCCACCCCCGCACAAGTTGGGCATACAGCAGAAGCCCCCAGAGCCTTTGGAAGGCTAGAAAAGATGCGAGAGGACAGGGAATCTCCTGGCACGATTGATAGGTGCGTGATACAATGCCAGCATCAGTATCCGGCGCGACAAACATCAGACGCGCCTGTGCCTATTTTGGCGTTTCCCTGGCAGAGAGGAGCCTGGCCTGGTGTATCGCTTCAAGACATTTGACAGCCGCGATAGCGCCGATGATCTTCGCTCCCTCGAAGCCAGGGTCAATGCCTGGATGGAACTAGATCGCCCTCGCATCCGCCTGATGTGCCAGACGCCCATCGGCAGCCATGTCGTGTTGAGCTTTGTCTTTGAAGTGGTGGCCGAAGTAGAAGATCAACCAGCGCAATCCGTCACCGCTATTCCCGATGTCTTTCAGGAAACAATGGAAGATACCCCCCTTGACCCCAACGAACCGCTGCCGCTTGATGGGAAGAGTACAATGATTCGCTAGCTACCTCCTCTCAACCAGGCCCGATAGTGGCGCAGACATGCCCAGGCTGAAAATAATGAGATGAAAAATAATCAGATGAAGACCCCCTCCGTAGTCTATAGCATCCCTAATGGCGATCTCGCCATAGAGCCGCGCCTGCGTGCCATTGATTATGCCGGTCAGCCGCTCAAGCACGCTGATTTGATTCCTTTGCCAGAAGGCACCACACTTTCCATGCTGCCGCAGCGTCTTGCCTGCGGGCTAAACAGCGAGCAGCAACGCGCGAGCATCCCTGCCCGAAAAGGCTGGGCAATGGCCGCACTGCTGCCCATCGGCTATACGCGCACGCATCTGCCCGCCTACACCAAAACGCCTCAGACCGAGCCGCTCCCTTTTTTTGGCTACACCGCTGTTGCCGCCATAGATGGGCAGCTTTACGCCGCAGCGCTGCCAACCGATGACCCGCAAAAATGGCTGCCCGGCACCTATCCGCGCGCCCGCCTTCAACGCCTGGTCCAGCAGCGCCTGGCCGCCGAGCCAGAGAATCGTGTCCTGGCGCATCATGCCCACTGCGCGCTTGACTATACCTGCCCAACCGCCAGCAACCTCTTTTTTCAACGATGGGAGGGCGCGATTGCCGTCTCGCCTGGCTGCAATGCCCGCTGTATTGGCTGCATCTCCAAGCAAGACGAAGATAATCTGGTATCCCCCCAGGACCGCCTGACCTTCATCCCCAAGGTGGAAGAAATCGTGGAGGTGGCCGTCGCGCATCTGGAGCGAGCGCCCGATGCCATCCTCAGCTTTGGGCAAGGCTGCGAAGGCGAGCCATTGCTGCAAGCCAGGCGCATTGAGCAGGCCATTCGCGCCATTCGCGCCCGCACCCCGCGCGGCACGCTCAACATCAACACCAATGCCAGCAACCCGCGCGCCCTTCAGCGGCTCTATGATGCCGGACTGGATAGCCTGCGCGCCAGCACCATCTCCGCGCGACCAGAAACCTACAACGCCTACTACCGTCCGCTGGGCTACACCTTTGAGGATGTGAAGCGCTCGCTCATCCTGGCACGCGACGCCGGAGTCTATAGCTCGATCAACTTTCTCGTTTTTCCAGGGCTGGCCGATGCTGAAGCGGAGGTGGAAGCAATGGTGGGCTTCTTGCGCGAAACGGGCGTGCGGCTCGTGCAGCTACGCAACCTGAACATTGACCCCGAAGTCTTGTTGCCGCGTCTGCCCCTACCCGGTGGCCGGGCAATGGGCATCATCAACATGATCGAAACGCTGCGCGGGGAATTGCCCGATCTGCGTATCGGCAACTTCAGCATTCCCGTTCAGCGTCGCGCCGCTACCTCGCTCACCACATCTTCATAAATCTCTAGCATGCGCCGGGCACACGCCTCTTGCCTGAACTGCGCGGCACGCTGGAAGCCTTTGGCGATGAGATCGGCGCGGAGGGCGGTATCTTCCAGCGCCCTTTTGAGCGCAGCGGCAAAGACCTCCGGCTCATCAGCCTCGGTAAGCAGAGCAGCATCGCCCGCTACCTCCGGCAGCGAACTGGCGCTATTTGCCACAACCGGCGTCCCGCAGGCCATTGCCTCAATCATTGGCAGCCCAAAACCCTCATGCTTTGAAGGCATCACAACCACCTGCGCCCCAGCATAGAGCGTGGGCAAGTCTTCATAGGCTACCCTGCCAGTAATACAGATACGCTGAGCTACTGGCGATTGCGCTACCTGGCGTAAAATCTCCTGACCATTGGCGTTATGGCCTCCGGCCAGCACCAGTTGCACATCAGGCACCTCTGGCGCCAGCCGCTCAAAGGCGCGCACCAAGGCGCCCAGATTCTTGCGCGCCTGGAGTGTTCCCACAAACAGCAGATAGCGCTCGCTCAGGTGATAGGTCGCTCGAACCCGTGCCACAGCTTCAGGGGGAATTGTGGCCTGGAATTGCTCGCCAATGCTGTTATACACCGTCTCAATACGCTCCAGCGGCAGGTGCAGCTCGCGCGCAATTTCCTGGCGGGCATGCTGCGACACCGTGACAATGCGCATCGCCCTGCGAGCGCCCGGCAGCGCCAGATAGCGCCAGTAATAGAGACTGGCACGCGACATCTGTTCCGGCAGGTGGAGAAACCCAAGATCATGCAGCGTCAAGACAGTTGGCCCATGCCAGAGCAGCGGGTTTGCCAGGCCGGGCGTATGTACGACATCAGGCCGCAATTTGCGGAGCGTCAGCGGCTCCAGCAATTGATGCTCAAATAGAACGGCGTGGCGGTGCAGACTGGGCATCGGCACGCGCACAAGCTCAAAGCGCGCGTCTTGCCCCAGATCAGCATAACGTGCCGGGCGCGCCGTCAGCACCAGATAGCGATGCTCAGCTTCCAGTTTTTTCAGGCCATGTAACAATGCCAGACTGGACGTATAGATGCCATCATCCAGGCGCTCCACAGCCACCAGATCAAAGGCAATTCTCATAGATGCTGCACCACCGGCGCCTGCCCCTGGATGCGCCCGGCACGCTCAAGACGAGCACGCGCCGCCTCGAAGACCTCATCTGGCGTAATCCCCTTCATACAGACCGGGTTAAAGAAGCGGCACTCCGCCCACAAGCTGGCATCGTAGCAGGGGCTGCAAAAGAGGCCCAGCCGCAGCACCGTTGCGTCTTTTCCGGCAGGCCCGCTCAAGGCCGGGTCCGTTGGCCCATGAATCGCCACCACTGGCGTGCCAACCGCCCCCGCCATATGCAGCGGCCCGCTATCCCCGCTGATCACCAGATCGCATTCCGCCAACAGCGCCGCCAGTTGCTGCACGCTCGTCTTTCCGGCAAAATCCAGCGGTTGCTGGCGCATCTGTGCTGCCACCGCGCCCGTCATATCGGCGTCGCTGGGGGCGCCCGTCAGGATAACTTTCGCCCCCAACTGCGCAATCAATTGATCAGCCAGTGCCGCCCAAAAGGGGAGCGGCCAGCGCTTTGCCATACCATTTGTCGCCCCGGCATGCGCCGCAATGAGCAAAGGTCCTTTCTGCACTCCGCTGGCTGCCAGCAGTGCCCTGACCTCCTCTCTGGCCGACTCGCTCACTGTCATTGCTGGCTCGCGCTGTCCCTCGCCAACGATGCCACCCGCCGCCTTCGCTACGCCCAGCACATAGTCCACCTCATGCTGGCGCGCGCGGTAGCGACGCCCAGGCACCGGATCAGTCATAAAGAACGGGTACGCCTCGCCGCGATAGCCAACACGTCTGCGAGCCTTACTGAAAAAGGCCAGAATGCTGGCCCAATCCCCACAAAGGCTCAGGCAGAGATCATAGCGTTGGGTGCGCAAGTCGCGCAGCACGCCCAAAAACTCTTTGTAGCTGGCGGCACTCATGAAAGCGCCTGGCCGACGCCAGATATTGGGGTCGTAGGTTACAATCCTGCTGATTGCCTGGTCATGCTTGACCACCCCTGCGTTGGCGGCCAGAATCAGTACATCAATGGTTGCTTCGGGATAGGCGCGGCGCATCGCGTGAATGGCAGGCAGGGAAAGCACCAGATCGCCCATCAGGTCGGTCCGAATGACCAGAATACGCCTGGGATGAAACGTCGCGGGCGTGAGCGGCGGCAGGTCGCGCCCGATATGCCCAATACGCGAGGTCAGCCCAATCGCGCCCAGGCTTCCATAAACCACGCGCTGAAGAAATTTCTTAATGACATGATGGATAAGAAAAGTGCGTACACGGCGCATCAAAGGCGGGGTAATATCATAGCCAACAATACTCATACATAGCTCCGTCCGTCTCTTTTGGGCTGTTTTAGAAGTTTTTATCCTGATTATATTCCTGTGTTCTTGCCAGCAATGTATCAGCGGCGGCAAGTACCGCCTCTACAGAAACAGAACGGACACAGGGGTGCAGAGGCAACTCTTCTGGGAGCCAATCCAACCTTCCGCAGGGAATCGCTGCGCAGCCTGGGCAAGGCTGTGCGGCCTGTAGGACTTTCTGAGTCGCTTGCGGACCCCAGGGGCCAAAAATACGCGGGTCGGTTGGGCCATAGATACGCGCAGTAGGTGTGCCCTGCGCCGTCGCCAGATGCAACGGCCCATTATCTACCCCCAGCACCAACGCCGCCCGCGCCAGCAAAGCCGCCAGCTTCCCTACATCCGTCTCGCCTATGAGAGCCAGCGCTGGCTCGCTCATCTGACTCACCACCGCCTCAACTAACGCGCGCTCGCTTTCAGCCCCGGTCAGCACGACATAGGCCCCATGCGCGCGTATGATCATATCGGCCACCTTCGCCCAGGAGCCTGCTTCCCAGAGCTTCACCGGCGCACCAGTCCCCGGATGGATAACAATGATTGTGTCTTTATCGGTGATGCCCGCTGCTGCTAAGCGCTCGCGCACCCAGGTCCGCTCGTCATCGGTTGGAACAAACTCCAGCGGTGGCTCTCCCGGTACGGCTTCTTTTGAGGGTACTTTGGCACTCAGGGAAAAAGCCGCCGCGCGCACCATGCGAAGATTCTGGCTGGTAGCATGCTCATACAGGTCAACGGGGAGCGCCAGCGTCAAAAAGCGCGTTTGCAGTTCATGCGCATGTCCCACCCGCAGAGGAATCCCCGCCAGATACACCAGCCACACGCCCCACCAGAAATCGGGACGCATTACAATTGCCAAATCATACTGCTGACGGCGCAACTGGCCCGCCAGGCTCCAAAGTAGACGATATGGCTCAAGCGCTCCCTGCGCATCGCGCCGAAAACCCGGAAACGCGCAGGTCTGCACCTCATCTATGTTGGAGCTGCGCGCCACGACTTGGCGGCTCCAGGGGCCAACCAGATACGTAATATGCGCATCAGGAAAGGCGGGCCGCATCTCTGCCAGCGCTGGAGTCGTAAACAACAGATCACCCAGGTGATCGGGCCGAATCAGCAGGATACGCCGAATCTCTTGAAGCGAATGGGGCTTCCGGCGGATGCGCGCAAACCCGGCTACTGCAATAAGCAGAATCAACAATCGCCGAACGACACGCCTCACGCTTCCTGTGCCGTCCCTTCTGCTGAAGTTGAAGAAGCGGGTCCAACGGCAAAAAGCAGATCTCCCTCGGCGGCTACCTTCCCGTCCACTGTCACACGTGCGTGGCCGCGCCCAATCCCGCGTCGCAGCACGCCCAGCGTCACCTCTATCGTCAGCGTATCGCCTGGCACCACCTGCCGCTTAAATCGCCAGTCATCCAGGCCAGCCAGAAAAGCGAGCCGCCCCTGATATTCTGTCCGGCTCAACACAGCCACCGCGCCGACCTGCGCCGCAGCCTCGACAATCAACACACCCGGCATCACCGCGTACTCAGGAAAATGTCCCTGAAAAAACGGCTCATTCCCTGAGACATTTTTTAACCCTACAACCCGCTCCTCGCCTAATTCCGTAATGCGATCAACCAGCAAAAAAGGGAAGCGATGCGGGAGAATCTTCTGTATCTCTTGGTAGCTCAGCACAGCCTGCTCCAATGTGGGAAAAGAAGCGGGCACCTTCTCTGTGTCGCGCCCGTCCCCACTGTCTCGTGATGCTCATTATAGCATGGGGCATACGCCCTTCTAACCCATTCGTTGGATGGCCGCCCGCGCCTCGGTCCTGGTGATGGTGTGTGTAAGCCACGCCTGATACCCATCTTCAGCAAGCTGACGATAAATTGACACAGCCTGTTCCAGCGACGCAAAGGTAGCAAAGAGGGTTGGCCCACTCCCACTCATGCGCGCAACGGGCGCACCAGCAGCTTTCAGGGCTGCTCTGCCTGCTGCAACCTCTGGGTATAAGTGACAGATGCGCTCCTCAAGGGCATTCACCAGAACATCAGCCCGTTGCAGGTCCACTAGAGATGCCTGCTCAGCCGACTGAATAGCCGCAACGAGCCTGGAGGTCGCCTCGCCGGTAGTGTAATCAGCCGGAGCCAGCGCGCGAAACGCTGCCGGAGTCGAAACGGCTACTGGCGGCTTGAGCAAGATTACCCAATGGCCGGGCAAATCAGGCAGCGGGGTCACACGTTCGCCACGTCCTTCCACCAGCGCCGTCCCGCCCAGCACAAAAAACGGCACATCCGACCCCAACCGCGCCGCCAATGCGAGTAGTTGTTCCTGTCCCAATCCCAGCCTCCACCACTGATTCAGAGCGAGCAGGACAGAAGCGGCGTCGCTGCTGCCACCTCCCAAGCCTCCCTGCGCAGGCGTCCCTTTCTGTAGTTCAATCCGCACCCCATGCTGGCAGCCCGTCGTCTCGCGCACCAGTTGCACCGCCTGGCAGACCAGATTCTCTGGCCCATTCAGTTCCGGCACATCGCAAAAAAACTCCAGGCGGCCATCAGGCAGCGACTGAAAGACCAGCGTATCAGCCAGGGCTACCGTCTGCATCACAGATGCCAATTCATGGTAACCATCGGCCCGCTTTCCGAGCACATCCAGCGTCAAATTTATCTTGGCAAAGGCGCGCACAAACCACCGGCCCCCAGCACCAGATAAGCTCATAGTATCGTTCTCGCTTCGCTTTGTCTTTGTCTCTGCCCTTCAACCGCCCATGCGATGGGCATAGCTGGCTTTAGAATATCCTATAATAGTATTTATCGCCTGAATCATCCCCAGGCTTGCTCATCTAGCCCCTGGCAGGGTTTCATCCCAGGGCACCTAATTTCTTCTCTGAAAGGATTTGCCTCGTTTATGTCAACCAGCCAACCACCAGCAATTCCCAAACGGGTGATGGTCATTATGGCGCATCCCGATGACGCCGAGTTTAGCTGCTCCGGCACCGTCGCCAAATATGCCGCAGCAGGCTCGCATGTCGAATATGTGCTGGCAACCAGCGGCAACAAAGGCTCGCACGAACCCGGCATGACCCCTGAAAAACTGGCTCCTATCCGCGAGGCCGAGCAGCGCGCTGCCGCCGAAGCCCTGGGCGTTGCCAAAGTCACCTTCCTGCGCCACAACGACGCCGAAGTCGAAGTCACCCTGGCGTTTCGGCGCGAACTGGCGCTCGTCATCCGCAAGGGCCAGCCCGATGCCGTTTTTACCTTTGACCCCTGGCAGCACTACCAGACGCATCCCGATCACCGCGCCGTCGGACAGGCCACGCTCGACGCCATCACTGATGCCCGTATGCCCATGAACTATCCCGATCAATTGACGGATGGCGTCCAGGCGCATCGCGTGCTCGATGTTTTCTTTTTCGGTACCGATCACGCCAATTTCTGGGTAGATATTACCGAAAGCATAGACAAAAAAATCGCCGCGCTGCGCTGCCACACCAGCCAGGTTGGGGACCGCGATATGGGCGAGTTTATGCGCATGCGCGCGCGCACCGTTGGGCAGGAACACGGCATCCTCTACGCCGAAGCCTTCAAGCATCTGCCTATGGTTCAGCCCACTCTGCCCCCCAGACAGCCCACGTAATACTGAAGTACATCTCTTTTGGCGCTGCTGCCCGTTCCTTGCTTTCTGCGCAGCAGCGCCTTTTTGCTTGTTTCAGTGGTCATCACCTGGCTGACGCCTGACCACAAAGGCCATGATATAATTGGAAAGAGCAGTACAATTTTTCTTTTCTCTGCTGGTAAGCAGCAAACTACTCACTTACAAGACCAAAAGCACCCGCCCGGCGGGTATTTTTAGATAGCAAGCAGTCTTTATCATCCGCTGGCCCAGATGGAGGTTCTATGTTTGAAAGTCTGACGACACGGCTGGATTCGGTATTTGAGCGTCTGCGGGGCAAGGGCCGACTCACGGAAAGCGATGTTACCGAGGCCATGCGCGAAGTGCGCCAGGCGCTCCTTGAAGCTGACGTGAGTTTTAAAGTCGTCAAACAGTTTGTGGCCCGCGTACAGGAGCGCGCCGTTGGCAGCGAAGTGCTGGAAAGCCTCTCGCCCGCGCACCAGGTCATCAAAATCGTCCACGAGCAACTGATCGAGATGCTTGGCGGCACCGACGGCAAAAACAAACTGAATTATGCTGGCACACCGCCAACCGTGCTCATGCTGGTGGGCTTGCAGGGTTCCGGTAAAACGACCACCGTTGCCAAACTTGCCCACCATTTGCGTAAACAGGGACAGCACCCACTCATGGTCGCCGCCGATATGCAGCGGCCAGCCGCCGTTTTGCAACTGCAACAGCTTGGCAAGCAACTTAATCTTCCGGTCTACGCGGAAGAGGCAGGCAACAAGCCACCCGACATCTGCGCCCGCGCCATCAAATATGCCCGCGATAACGGCAACACCACTATCATTCTCGATACGGCAGGCCGCCTGCATATTGATGCCGAACTGATGCAGGAAGTTGCCACCATCCGAGAACGCACGCATCCCCATGAAGTCCTGCTGATTGCCGACGCCATGACCGGCCAGGATGCGGTGCGCGTGGCCGATGAGTTTAACAAGGCCGTTGGGTTGACCGGCCTGATTATGACCAAAATGGACGGCGACGCGCGCGGCGGCGCCTCGCTCTCTATCCGCGAAGTGACTGGCGTCCCCATCAAATTCCTGACGACGGGTGAAAAAGCCGACGCCCTGGAGCCATTCCATCCTGAGCGGCTGGCCTCGCGCATCCTGGGTATGGGCGACGTGCTCACCTTGATTGAACGCGCGCAAGAACAGATTGACGAAAAGCAGGCGCAAAAGCTGGAAAAGAAGCTGCGCGAGGCGTCGTTTGACCTGGAGGACTTCCTCCAGCAGATGCAGCAGCTTCGCAAGATGGGACCGCTGACGCAAATCCTGGAGATGCTCCCTGGCTTTAACAAAATCGCAGGCATGCCAGAGGTAAATCAGGCCCTTCAAGATGGCACGCAGATGAAACGGCTGGAGGCGCTGATTCTCTCCATGACTCCCCAGGAGCGCCAGCGACCTGAGATCATCAACGGCAGCCGCAAGCGTCGCATCGCCAAGGGCAGCGGCCAGACGGTGCAGGATGTCAATCAGCTCTTAAAGAGCTTCGAGCAGATGCGCCAGATGATGAAGCAGATGGCCGGGTTGCAAAAGGGCGGCAAAGGGCGCATGAACCTCTTTGGTGGGCGCGGCCTGCCCTTTGGCCTCTAGCAGCAGGCGAACCCGATCAGATCGCAAACTGCCCCTGCCGCTCGCGCACTGCGCGAGCGGCAGGGGCATTCTCTTCTCCTTTAGTGGCAGCCGCAGCTTCCACCGCCACAGCCGCAGCTTCCGCCACCAAAACCACCCTCATCCCCAAAATCGCTGGCGCTGCTAAACTCATCCCCGGCGCTCCCCGATTTGCGCGTCCTGGCAACGACCGAAAGCAGGCGCCGCACACGCGGGCTATGGCACTCCTGGCAAATAATTCCGGCGTCCGCGTTTTGATAGCTCGTCAGCAGTTCAAAGCGGGCATTACAATCGTGGCAATAATATTCATAGAGCGGCATGGACAAACGACCTACCTTTCTGTACCAGAAAAGGCTGTAGTTGAAGACAACGTGATAAAAAGCATGCTATCATAGCGAAAAATTTGTTGCAAGGACGAAACCGTATGGAACTCCGTTTTACTGAACTGCGTCGTTTCATTGAACTTTGGGCAGCCTGGTACAGCATCGGCGTGGATGGCTGGCTGGCTACCGACGAAAGCACCCATAGCTGCACACTTGAACTGCCCAATCCGGTTGCTTCCAACGGCAGCAGCAGCCGCCCGCCCTATCCCCCAGACCCAGAACTTGATCGCCTTCTGCTGCGTGCCCTGAATCGCTTTGGCCTGCAATGCAATCGTCGGGGAGCGCTCAGCTTCAACCACAGCGGCAATGGCGAAGAGATTACCCGCATTGGTGAGCCGCTGGTTGCAATGCTCGAACTGGAACACCGCTACTTTGCGAGCAAGCATCTGCATCTCTACAGCGAACTGCGCCGGGATTACGGCGACTTTGGCAGCCACATCATGGCCCTGGAATTGACGGTACAGGAGCGCCGCGCCCTTATCCATCGTGCCTCATTTGATGTCAATAATCAACGGCGCGGCCTCAAACTTGACCTCTGGGACAGCATGCGCCAGGCGCTGGTTGCCTACGAGGAGATTTACGAGCAGGGAGCAGCCCTTGGGCATAGCCTGGCCGGTGGCCTCCCCGAATTTGACGCAAGCGAGATGCTGGAAGCCTTCTCGCCAGAAGAAGGCGCCAAAAGCGAGCGTGAAGCACCCGCTGCCGCCAGCCCTGATAAAGCGGGCAGCGCAAAAGAAGGGAAAATCGCATCAGAAACAGCGGCTAGCGCGAACAGGGACGGCTCTGGCGGCTCTAACGGCCCTGGCGACTCTGACGGCTCTGACGACTCACAGGAACGCTATCAAATCACGCTGGTGGGCTTTCCCTTTCCCTGCCAGAGCGAAGGCGAGGCCAGCCGCCTTGCGCGACTTTCCAAACTGGTTGCGCCCGCGCGCCAGGCCGTCGCAGAAGGCGCGATCCTTACCAGCACGCATTCCCTCCGCGAACTGGCAGCGCTCATCACCTTTGTCCGTTTTTGCGAACCAGCGGGAGTCATGCAGCACATTTAGGCATTCGTCTTGTGACGAAGCCGACGAAATTCATCATCATCAAAAAGGCGGCTCACGGTGGTGGTCTGCTGCCCCTGGTATTTTGCCGTGCGTTTGACACCATACCCAACGCTCACCGGAGAACTCATCTCCTCAAACGCGATCTGGCAGATACGCATATGGGGATAAAGCGCCACCGCGATGCGGCCCAGGTTGCTGATCTCCAGCGTGATCGCCCCTTTAAAGCCGGGGTCAATGTAGCCTGCCGTGCTGTGAATCACAATGCCCAGCCGCCCAATGCTGCTGCGGCCCTCCAGCCGTGCTACCAGATCATCCGGCACCTCCACATGCTCCAGCGTGGTTGCCAGCACAAACTCGCCTGGATGTACAATAAAGCGCTCGCCCTCTTGAAGCCGGACCAGGGTTGTCAGTTGCTCAAAGCTGGCGGGATTGGCCGGGTCAATCAACGCCTGTTGTGTATAGTTAAACGCCTGAAACTCATACCCCAGCCGCAGATCAATCGAGGCCGGTTGTATCTGCGTCTCCGGGTCGGGCGTGGGCACAATTTTAATCTCTCCCTGTGCCAGCCGTCGCGTCAGATCACGATCAGAAAGAATCACTCGCTGCTCCTGACTGTTTCTCTGCTACCGCTTTTCTCTGCTTTTATGGCGGCTTTTCCAAGCCTCAGCCCCATTCTGGCTCCGGTTCCACACCCAGCGCGTCCGCCATGCGATTGTAATAATTGAAAAAGCCAATAATCTCCACCGCCTCCAGAATGGCGGCATCCTCCCAGCCCGCTTCACGCAACGTATCCAGCGTAGCCGGGCTGACAGCATGCACATCCAACGTCACCTGCACCGCAAAATCCAGCAAGCGGCGTACCTTCGGTTCCAGCGCGACCTGGCGATAATCCTCCATAGCCACATCACCCAGCGACCCATCCTGGCCTAGTTTGATCAACACCTGACGGAGATCCTCCCCGTGCGCTTTGATTCAGTAGTGGCAGTTATTGGCACGCGAAACGACCACCGCCAGCAACTCATGTATCCAGCGCGGCAACGCCCCATCCTCAATCATCAACGCCTGATACAACGCAATGGAGGCGCGCAGCACGCGCGGGCGCAGGCTCTGAATGCTGACAATGTGAAAAATCTTCCCGGCGCGCTTCAGCGCCGCGTCATATTCCCTGCGCAAAACCCCATCGGCCTCATCCTCTGGAACAGTATGTATCCAGGGCATGGTTTCTTCCTCCACGTTTTTCTGCTATTGTATATATACCAGGCAAGAGTTTAAGCCAAGCAAAGGAACTTCTCCATGAATATCTTCTTGATTGCTCTCATCGGAGCGCTGGCCGTAGCCGCCATTCTCCTGCTAGGACGCTTTACGTTGGGCCGCAAGATTCCTTACACCTGGCCCCGCATCGCTCGCTGGGTCGCATACATCGTGGTGCTGAACTTCCTCTTTGGGATCTTCATTCTTTATTTTGCGCAGCCCGCCTTAACTGGCCCCTACGGAGGCTGGCAGTGGGCACTCTGGCCGCTGACTGTCACCAGTATTGTGACGCTGTTTTCTTTTCTGCGCGTCGCAGCCAGCCAGATCAATTCTGGAGCCACCTTGAGCGCAATGGCGCGTCGTCGGGGGACTGGCAACCATAATCAGGTGGTGGATGCCACCTCGCCAACCACAGACGAGCGCACCGACCATAATCGCGGCAAAGTGCGGGCAGGGATTGTCGGCGTGGGCGTCGTCATTTTTATGCTGCTGATCGTCAATCCCATCTGGGCCATCGCCACCACCTGGTTTGATGGCAACGCCAAAGCCCTGGCGCATATTCCCAACGTCATTATGGAACCTGCCTCAGCCCATCTGCCACCCACAGACACCAACCATATTGTCCTCGTCTCCCAGGACGTAGCCGCCTATAAGGGGCAGCAAGTGCTGGGGCAAAATGGCAAGAACCTGGGGTCCACGTTCCACGTTGAAGAAGACCAGTACGCGCTTCAGTCCATCAGCCATCACCTCTACTGGGTCGCTCCCCTGCTCTACAACAACGTCTTCACCAACCTTTCCAACAGCGACACGCCTGGCTTCGTCGCCATTGACGCCGAAAACCCCGATGCCGAGCCGCAGCTTCACGTTGACCCCAGCGATAAACTGCATTATGTGCCTGGAGCGCTGCTGAATCAAGACCTGATTCGTCACGTCTACCTGAGTGGCTACACGAATGGCAACCTGGTTGACCCAACCCTGGAGATAAAAGAGGGGAAGAACGCAAACGACCCCTGGAAGGCGTACTTCACCGTCTCGCTGATGCAGCCCAGCCGGGGCTTCACCGGAGATGTGCTGGCAAAAGTGCTGCTGGTAGACCCGCAAAGCGGTGACATCACCAGCTACGACCCGCAAAATGTTCCCAGTTGGGTTGATCGTGTGGTGCCATCTGCTACTGTCAGCCAATACCTGGGCTGGTGGGGCCAATATGCCAACGCCCCCTGGTTCAACCCCTCTGGCAGCGGCCAGCAGTCTCCTTCCGGCGACCCGGAACTGGTGTATAACAGCGTAGATGACCCGGTCTGGCTGGTCCCCATGACCTCCAGCGCCAGTTCCGATACCTCCAGCACTGGCGTCTTCCTCTTCAGCACACACAAAAACGAGGCCCAATTTTATCCACTGAGCGGGCTGGGAGTAGGTGATAGTGTTACCAACGCCTTCAAGAGCAACCCACACAACATTCGCGGCTATACCGTTTCCAGCGTCCAACTTTATCAAATCTTTGGCGAACCAACCTGGGTTGCCATTTTCGTACAATCTGCCAACATCGGCGCAACCTTTCAGGCGATTGGGCTGGTAGACGCCAGAGACCTGAACGGTGCCAATGTCCAGATGGAATCCAGCCGCGATGCGGTGCTGGCCGATTACCAGCAATGGCTGGAAAACCACAACGTCGCCAACGGCGGCTCATCACAAAACAAGACCGTGACCGTTACTGGCACCGTCAAGCGCATTGCCCCGGTCACAGAGGGGACCAACACCGTGTATTACATCTGGCTGGACGGCCAGAGCGCGATCTTTACCGCTAATTTGAGCCTGTCTGCCAAGCTTCCGCTGGTCCAACCCGGCGATACGGTCACTGGCACCTATCTGGATACAGGTACCCCCGGCCAGACGCTCATCCCCTTGCAAACCTTTGACGACGCCACCATCCAGCTTGGGGCTACTCCCGCTCCAGGCGGCACCGTCACGCCCACACCAACTCCATAAATAGGCAAGCTGCTGGCGCTGCGCTCCAAAAACTGAGCGCAGCGCCAGCAGCTTGCCTATTTTTCTCGTCCTTATACCTCTGGTCGTCACCAGCAGTTAATATTAATATTGGAGCAGCGAAAACACGTTATGCCCCTGAAGGCGCTGGCGCCCCTGCAAAAACGTCAATTCCACCAGAAAGGCAATACCAGCCACTACCCCACCCAACCGCTCCACCAGTTCCACCGCCGCGCCCACTGTGCCGCCGGTTGCCAGCAGGTCATCCACAATCAGCACTTTCTGCCCAGGCCGCAGCGCGTCGGTGTGAATCTCAACGGTATTTGAGCCATATTCGAGCGCGTATTCCACATGAATCGTCTCGGCAGGCAGCTTGCCAAACTTGCGCACCGGCACAAACCCAACTCCCAGCAGCAGCGCGAGTGGTGCGCCAAAGATAAAGCCACGCGACTCCACCCCAACCACCAGTTCAATCCCTGCCTGGCGAAACGGCGCCGCCATCCCTTCCAGGGCAAACCTCAACGCGCGCGCGTCGGCAAGTAAGGGAGTAATATCTCGGAAGAGAATGCCTGATTGGGGGAAATCGGGCACATCTCGAATAATGCTTTTCAGCCAGCCCGCGCTTTCCCTGGCATCTGAACCGCGTATCAGATCAGCAGCATCCGCCATTGTAATCTCCTCATCAACGTGATCATGTGCTCTTTTGGCTTGACGCCTCATCTCAGCCACCCCAAAACAGCGCACACCACCGCGTATAGTATAGCATGCTCGCGCCAATCAAGCGCCCCATCTATTTGCTAAAATTCCATCGAAACACGCTTTCTCCCCAGGACAGAAGCGGCCTGATCTCGTTGTGTGCTTGACAGCGCGTAGCCGACTCCTATATAGTTAGGAGAAGGTTTCACTTTGTGAAGTGATGACCAGCCCTGTACAATTCCAGCACTCGAGGCTGTAGAGCCTTTCTTTGTGTTTTTATCTGGAGGTGACTCCCTTGCCCGACTGGGTAATTATAATCGCAGTAGCGGGTGTTTTTGGGGCGATCAGTCTCTTCCTGGGGATTTATGTTGGGCGCTTGCGTGGGCGCAGCCGCTACATGGATATGATCCGCCAGGAAAAAGAAGATCACGAGCGCCGGCTTCTGGAAACGCAGGAACATCAACGCGATGTTCTTCGAGAATCTAAAGAAGAAAACGCCAAGTTTCGCGCGACGATTGAGGCCGAAAACCGCGAACGCCGCGCCGAACTCAAACGGCAAGAGCAGCGCATGATTCAAAAGGAGGACTCGCTCGACCGAAAAACCGAAAACCTGGAGCGCCGCGAACGCAACTTTGCTCAGAAAGAGCGCCAGATTGATCAACTCCGCGAGGAAATAGAAGGTGTAAAACGCCAGCAATTATCTGAACTCCAGCGCATCGCTGGCCTGACCGTCGAAGAAGCAAAGCAAGCGCTGATCGCAAGCATCGAGGAGCAGGCCCGCCGCGATGCTGTACGGCGCGTGCATGAGATCGAAGCCACAGCCCGCGACGAGGCCGAGCAGCGCGCCCGCGAGATCATCACCCTGGCAATTCAGCGCTGCGCCTCCGATCAGGTGTCTGATGTCACCGTCTCGGTGGTGCCCCTGCCCAACGACGAGATGAAGGGTCGCATCATTGGCCGCGAGGGGCGCAACATTCGCGCCCTGGAAGCCGCCACCGGGGTTGACCTGATTATTGATGACACCCCAGAAGCCGTCATCCTCTCCGGCTTTGACCCAGCCCGCCGCGAAGTCGCCCGCATCGCCCTGACCAAGCTCATTCTGGATGGACGTATTCATCCTGCCCGCATCGAAGATGTCGTCGCCAAAGCGCGCCAGGAAGTGGAGAATGTCATCCGCGAAGAGGGCGAGCGCGCCATGATGGAATCCAACGTACATGGCTTGCCAACGGAACTGGTCAAGATCATTGGGCGCCTGCACTTCCGCACCAGCTACGGCCAGAATGTGCTCAACCATTCCATCGAGGTTTCTGTTCTGGCAGCCACCATCGCTGCCGAATTGGGCGCCGATGTCCGGGTTTGCAAAGAGGCCGGCCTGCTGCATGACATGGGCAAGGCCATTGACCAGGAGGTCGAAGGGCCGCATGCCATCATTGGCGGCGAGATTGCCCGGCGCTATAATCGCTCGCCAAAAGTTATCCACGCGATGGTCGCCCACCACGCCACAGATAACGAACCCCAAAGCCTGGAGGCCGCCATTGTCCAGGCGGCAGACGCCATCTCCGCCGCTCGCCCAGGCGCCCGCCGCGAAACTATTGACCTCTATATCAAGCGGCTGGAAGCCCTGGAAAGCATCGCCAACTCCTTTACCGGCGTCGAGAAGTCCTTTGCAATCCAGGCCGGGCGCGAGGTACGCATCATCGTCAAGCCAGAGGAACTGGACGAGGTAGCAGCATCGCAACTGGCAAGCGAAATTGCTCGCAAGATTGAAGAGAGCCTGGATTATCCGGGTCAGATCAAAGTCTGTGTCGTGCGCGAAACCCGCGCCGTTGATTACGCCAAGTAAGCCAGGAGGAGCGCCAATAGTGTCGTGCGAGCGTCTGGACCAACCTTTCCAGGTCCAGGCACTCCTACCGCGAATATCCCTATGAACATTGATCTGCACACCCACTCAACCGCTTCGGATGGCCTGCTTTCGCCGCCTGCTCTCGTCAAGCAGGCCCATGAAGCAGGTCTATCCCTTATAGCGCTCACCGATCACGACACCACCAACGGACTGAAGGAGGCCACCACAGCAGGCAAGGCAAGCGGAATTGAGGTAATCCCAGGCATTGAAGTCAATACCGACATCCCTGGCGCAGAGGTTCACGTCCTTGGCTATTTTCTAGAGTATCATCAGCCCGCCTTCCAGCATACGCTCCAGACCCTCCGCGATATGCGCGTCACCCGCGCCAAACGCATGGTTGCGAAACTTCAGGCGCTTGGTATGAATATCGCCTGGGAGCGCGTGCGCGAACTCGCCGCAGGCACAGTGGGCCGACCGCATGTAGCTGCGGCGCTGGTCGAGAGGGGCTACGCCACAAGCGTTGCCGATGCGTTTGATCGCTACCTCAATCGCAATGGCCCGGCCTATATACCGCGCTACAAACTGGCTCCACGCGATGCCATCCGCCTGATCAACAGCGTGCATGGCCTGGCGGTGCTGGCGCATCCTGCCGGATTGCCAGACCTGGAAACGTTCCTATCGCCGCTCTGTGAGGCTGACTTGACTGGCCTGGAAGTCTATTATGGCGAATATTCTGCTGATACTGTCAAATGGCTGCGTAAGCTCGCTGATGCCTACAACCTGATTCCCACAGGCGGCAGCGACTATCACGGCCCTGGCATCCACCCCACGCCGCTTGGCGCGCGGGACGTTCCAGCGGAAAGCGTCACACGGTTGCGGCGTCTCGCCCAGGAACGCCGCAACCTTCCAGCGCCCAGCTTTGAGCTTCCCCCCTATCAAGCATAGCGTGCGGCGCTCCTGCCGCAGGCATTCCCTTGCATGATTTCGTTGTCTCCGGCACTTTTTCTCGAAACAAAGCCGCCAGCCCAGTTGCCGCCTATTCTCTGCCTTCACATTCACAATTGCACACTTGTTTTGTATCCAAATAGACTTAGTGTAATCTTGACACTTTCCCAAAAGCAGGGTATACTCTTTGTAAGAGTAAGTGTATAAAATACACCAACTTGCGAATGGAAGCCATGAAGTGCGCTGTTCTGTGATCCGGCTGCTCAGGTGAAACCGCGGATCAGCGCCAAAGCAGAAGAACCTGGGAAAAGCCGCACCAAGCGCCTGTTGCTTGAACTGCCGCTCCCCAAATCACCTGGTATGAAGGAGTGTCGGATGACCTTCAACGAACCTGAGCATAGTTCCCAACAACCCTATGATGTCGTCATTCTTGGCGGCGGCATTGCTGGCCTCTCGCTTGCCCTCTCATTTCCCCCCACGCTGCGCGTCGCTCTGCTCACCAAAGGCGTGCTGGGCGAAAGCAATACACGCTACGCCCAGGGCGGGCTGGCGGCAGCCGTCAGCAGCGACGATTCACCCGAACTCCACCTGCGCGATACCCTGGTCGCCGGAGCAGGACTTTGCGATGAGGCCGCCGTGCGTATCCTGGTAGAGCAAGCCCCTGACGCTGTACGCTGGCTGATTGAGCTTGGCACCGAGTTTGACCGCAAGGGTTCGGCTGACGGGGCAATGCCCACCGCTGCTGCCGCCACTGCTGCTGACCTGTTTCAAGACTACATTATGGGGCACGAAGCCGCCCACAGCCGACGCCGCGTCCTGCACGCGCATGGAGACGCTACCGGCGCAGAGATTGAACGCGCCCTGGTCGCAGCGGTACGGGCACACCACAGCATCACCATATACGAGCAAACCTTTGCCGTAGACCTTCTGATGGACAAGGGGCAATGTGTTGGCGTGCGGGCGCTTGACCAGTCTGGGCAATTGCTCGACTTACCTGCCCGCGCAACCGTCCTGGCAAATGGCGGCGCTGGCCGACTCTGGCTGCGCACCTCCAACCCGCCGGTTGCCACTGCCGATGGCCTGGCGCTGGCCTGGCGCGCGGGCGCAGCGCTGGCTGATCTGGAGTTCACACAGTTTCACCCAACCGTCTTAGTCACGCCAGGCGAAAGCGGCTCGGCCTTCTTGATTTCTGAAGCTGTGCGGGGCGAGGGCGCGTATCTGCGCAACACTGCCGGTGAGCGCTTTATGCCGCGTTACCATCCCGACGCTGAACTGGCGCCCCGTGATGTCGTGGCTCGCGCCATCCTGAGTGAGATGCTGCGCGAAGACGCGCCAAGCGCCTATCTTGATCTGCGCCACCTGCCCGCCGAGGCGATGTACGCGCGCTTCCCCACGATTGCCATGATCTGCAAGCAGCATGGCTACGACCTGGCCCACGACCTGATTCCGGTAGCGCCTGCCGCCCACTACTTCATGGGCGGCGTTGCGGTGGATACCTGGGGGCGCACCACCGTACCCAATCTCTATGCCATTGGCGAAGTGGCCTGCACTGGCGTACATGGAGCAAACCGCCTGGCTAGCAATTCGCTGCTGGAGGGGCTGGTCTATGGCCGCCGCGCCGCCAGGGCCATGACCGCTGTGCTCGCAGGGGGGAACCACCCCAGCAGCGACACCCCCTGGCCGACAACAACCGCGCTCTTTACCGGGAAGGGGAGTTCGGTACAGGCGCTTCCTACAAGCACACAAGCGGCCCCAGCGCCAATCGCGGAAGCCCGCATCCAGAGCGCCCTTCAGCGCGTCATGTGGGAGCATGTTTCGTTGTACCGCGATGAGGTTGGGTTACAGCAGGCAGCAGACGCCGTTCAGCGGCTGATGGAAGAAGCGCGAACTACGAAGAAAGAAGAAAGTGGCTCAGCGCCCTTTGCGGGATACGAAACCAGCAACATGCTTCAGGTAGCGCAATTGATCATCACCGCTGCGCTTCAGCGGCAAGAAAGTCGCGGGAGCCACTATCGGCATGATTACACGGCCACCAATGCCGGTCTAAATGGTCTGCACACCCTCTTGCTCAACACCTCGACTGGTGAGGGCATAGCGAGCGCTGCTGCATCACCCTGGGTAGCTCAGGAGGTGACCTGCCATGTCTGATACGAAAATGCTGCCAAAACAAGCCGAGATGCTCAGGGTGGATCAGGCGCTGATCGAGCGCGCCCTGGAAGAAGATATTGGCTTTGGCGACGTGACCACGCTGAGCACGATCCCAGCCGAGCGCATCATCAGCGCCACACTCATCACCCGCCAACGCGGAGTAGTGGCTGGGCTACCAGTCGCCCGCGCCGTCTTTCAGGCAGTTGACGCCAGCCTGACCATCGAGCAACTTGTCCCGGATGGGGCGCAGGTCGCCCCCAATGACGTGCTGCTGCGGCTGCGTGGCAGCGCCCGCAGCATCCTGACCGCTGAGCGCACCGCCCTGAACTTTCTGGGGCATCTTTGCGGCATTGCAACCATCACCACTGCCTGCGTCGCTGCCATTGCAGGCACCAGTGCCACCATCGTTGATACGCGCAAGACCACTCCTGGCCTGCGCGCGCTGGAAAAATACGCGGTGCGCATGGGCGGCGCGCGCAACCACCGCTTTGCCCTGGATGACGGCATCCTGATCAAAGATAACCATATCCAGGCCGCCGGAGGCATTGGCGCAGCGATTTCTGCTGCCCGTCAGCACGCGCCGCACCTGCTCAAAATTGAAGTGGAATGCGAAACGCTGGCCCAGGTGCGTGAGGCGCTGGCCGCTCGCGCCGATGTCATCCTGCTGGATAACATGCGCGTCGAGCAGCAGCGCGAAGCCGTCGCACTGATTCGCCAGCATGACGAACGCATCCTGATAGAAGCGTCTGGCAACATCGGCACCGACCCCGTTCGGCTGGCTGCCGTTGCTGCCACTGGTGTTGACTTTATCTCGCTTGGAGCGCTCACCCATTCAGCGCCCAATCTTGATCTCTCGCTGGAATGCACCAACGAGTAAAGCGAGGAGGTTTTTATTATGGCTCTGCAAGCGCAATGCGCCCCCAGCAAAGAAGAACGTATCCTGCCGGTCCTGGCCGAGTGGCGCGCCCAGGAACGCGCAAATGCCTCCGCAACGTCAGGCACCGCAACCCTCCATCGCCCGCGTCATGCTGGCGCTGAGCGTGCCGATAACATTCCACGCGAATACGCCTTGATGCCAGCAGAAGAACTGGACCGCCGCATCAGCGCGGCACGTCAGCAGTTGGGCAGCCGGCTGCTTATCCTGGGCCATCACTATCAGCGTGACGAGATCATCAAATATGCCGATGCGCGCGGCGACTCGTTTAAGCTGGCCCAGTTTGCTGCCTCGCATCCAGAGGCCGACTATATTCTCTTTTGCGGCGTGCATTTCATGGCCGAAAGCGCCGATATTCTCAGCGGGCCACACCAGACGATCATCCTGCCCAACCCGGCGGCGGGCTGCTCAATGGCGGATATGGCAAATATCGCTGAGGTAGAAGAGTGCTGGGATTCCCTGGCAAGCGCGGGCGTGCTTGACCCAGTGGTTTGCCCGGATGGGCAGGAACGCGCGGGCGTTATCCCCGTCACCTATATGAACTCTGCCGCCAACCTGAAGGCGTTTTGCGGTAAGCATGGTGGCATCGTCTGCACCTCATCCAATGCTGAAGCCGTCCTCACCTGGGCGTTTGCGCGCGGCCAGCGCGTGCTTTTCTTCCCCGATGAACACCTGGGCCGCAACACCGGCGTCAAGATGGGCATTCCCGATGAGCAGATGGTCGTCTGGAATCAGCATGAGCCATTTGGCGGCATTGACGACGAGGAGCAGTTGCTCCAGGCGCGCATCATCCTCTGGAAGGGTTACTGCACCACGCACCAGCGCTTCAACGTGCAACAGATCGCCAAAGCGCGCGAGGAATATCCTGGGGTGCGCGTGCTGGTTCACCCCGAATGCCGCCGCGAGGTGGTTGAAGCCGCCGATCTGAACGGCTCAACCGAATATATCGTAGCGCAGGTGGAGAAAGCGCCAGCCGGAACAATCTGGGCCATCGCCACAGAGATCAATCTGGTACATCGCCTGGCAAAAGAGCACCCAGAACAGACCATCTTCTGCCTGGACCCCATCGTGTGCCCCTGTTCCACGATGTACCGCATTCACCCGGCATATCTGGCCTGGGTGCTGGATGAATTGCTGGCGGGCAAGGTGATCAACCAGGTCAAAGTAGACGACGAAACGGCCCACTGGGCGCGTGTTGCCCTTGACCGTATGCTGGCGAACAAAGGCTAGTTTCAATACCCTCATACGGGTCGTTCTCCGGTGTTGCTCCAGTCGCCTCTGCCCTGGGGAGAGGATAGCAGAGTATGCCGAAAAGGTCAAGTGATTTTACACTAGGGCGTTCGCGCATACAGGAGTTATTGAGCGAGAGGGGAGCGAGATGGAGTCGTGCCTCCATCTCGCTCCCCTGACATTTTCCGGTGGGATTCCCGGTAATACGCCCGAACAGGTATGTTGTTGCGTTTGCACCTGGCACACGCTTTGCAGCGTAGTCTGCAAACACGTCGTATCACTGTTCAAGGAGTGCCAAGTATGCAGCAGAACCCCCTTCGGCTAGAAGAACCGCACGATCTCCAAGAGCACCTGGCCCGAATAGATTGGGCGCATGGACTCACTCGCAACGACATCAAAGCAGCCTATCCTGCTTTTCCCCAGGCGCTCTTCCTGCGCCTGCCCGACAGCAAACGCTTCAACTCCCCCGAAGAGGTGCTGCACGCAGCCAGGACAGCCCCCAGTCGCGCCGAGGGCGATTTTATGGGCGCTGAACCTGACTTTCCCTCAAAACGTTCTGTTGAAGAAGGCGGGCCGCCGGATTGGGGCGATTCACCGCTGGTAACGCCAGGTGGGGTGATTGATTCCGGCAGCGAAGAGGATCGGGGCGAGTCAGCGCCCTGATTGCCTTTTCATGTGAGGCTGTGATACAGTTGAACCGCCGCAAGGCCGCAGGAACCTTGCCTGCGTAATTTTTTCTCCTGGCAGGGGGCCACTGCTTGTCTACAAAGTTCCATGCCTGGCGCGTTTCGACGATCTCGTCTCTGTTGATTTTCAGCATTCTGTGCGTCTGCCTCCTGACCGCCTGCAATTCCACTCCACCCACCGGCGCGTGCGGAGCGAATGCCACAAAACTGCATCTGATCAATTCAGACAGGCTCACGGTTGCCAGCACCACCAACCAGTTCCCGCAATCATTTCTGGACCCGGATAACCCATCGCACCCCACCGGCTTTGATCTTGATCTGATACAGGCCATCGGCAAACAACTCTGCCCAGGGACAGCGATTGTCCAGGTGGATTTCGAGGCCATCATTCCAGGGTTGACCACTCCTGCGCCTGGCAAGCAGCACTACGATCTGGCAATCTCTGGCATTCCCATCACCCCAGAACGTCAGCAGCAAGTAGACATGCTCCCCTACTTCCGGGCAGGCGAATCCCTGCTGGTGCCAGCAGGCAATCCAGAGAAAATTAGCGACCTGAAAAGCCTGTGCGGGAAAAAAGTGGCTGTTCAGCAAGGCACGACAGCGCAAGCCGAATTAACCGCCCAGAATCAAAGCGCGTGTGGTGCCAGGGCCATCCAGTTGCTCACCTTTGCCGCAGAAGACGACGCTCTGGCGCAACTGCTCGCGGGCAACGTTGATGCCACCTATCAAAGCTCGCCACTCAGTGACTATTATGTATTTAAAAATCCTGGAAAGTTGGAGGCTGGCCCCGCGCTCACCACACCCACCCCAGAAGGCATCGTCTTGCGCAAAGATAATCCCACGTTAGAGGCAAAGGTAAAGCAGGTGCTTTGCGCTCTGGTCAGCAACGGAACCTATCTCTCCATCCTGCAACAATGGGGGCAGGGGAATGGCGCCCTGGCCCCAGACCAATTTGCCTGTTCTTGAACGCCTGACCTGAGTGCCTGCCCTGAATACCTGACTGGGGCAAACGTGCTGTGAGTGTATCTGAAGCAGCGGTGAGGGGAGAAAAAGAGAAGGAAAAACACGCTCAGTGCTTGCGCGCCACTGGTCAAGTGGATTGCCTGGACGTGCAAGCACCAGGCGTGTTTTGATCTATCTGAGGCTCAAAAGTATGCGCCTGGGAGCTTATTTGCTGCTCTTTTTGTAGAAATCAGCGTTGATCTTGATATATTGGCGCCACTGCTCCGGCACCGCGCTCTCCTCGAAGATGGCATTCACCGGGCAGGCTGGCTCACAGGCACCGCAGTCAATGCACTCGTCGGGATTGATATACAGCATATTGACGCTTTCAAACTCGTCTTCGCTCTGCATCGGATGGATACAATCCACCGGGCACACATCCACACAAGAAGCGTCCTTCACATTCACACAGGGTTCTGTAATCACGTAGGTCATGCCTGTCCCTTTACCTTTCCTTCGTTTATCCAGGATACCTGAGAGGGAGGCCCCTCAGATGCAGGAATCAGCCTTCTCCATCATCTCGATGGCGGTTTGGTATATCTAACTGCGATGATATTATAACCTGCTTCAGCATCAGAATCTATGCTGTGTGACGGCTCTTTGAAGAAAACTGGCTTCCATCCATTCCCCTGCTATCTATTATATCCCTTTCCGCCCTCTTCGGCTAGCCTGCGGTGAAGCTGTGTTCCCTCACTTTCCTCTGCTTCGGCTCACTCTTGCGCCTCGGCTCGCTCCTGTGCCTCGGCTCGCTCTTGCGCCTCAATCTCTCCCAGCAGCTTGCGATCCAGCGCGCTCAAGTTTGCTTTTGCCAGCAAGTCTGGTCGCCGCGCGCGCGTGCGCCGCAGCGCCTCTTTACGACGCCAGCGCTCAACCGCGCCATGATTCCCGCTCAGCAAAATATCCGGCACCTTCCAGCCACGAAACTCCGGTGGCCGCGTGTAATGCGGGTATTCCAGCAGCCCGCTGCTGTGTGATTCTTCCAGGGTGGAAGCCGCCCCACCCAGCACACCTGGCACCAGACGGCTCACTGCGTCCACCACCACCATTGCCGCCAGTTCTCCGCCGGTCAGCACATAGTCCCCGATGGAGAGTTCGTCGGTGGCTAAATGGCTGAGAATGCGCTCATCTACCCCCTCATAATGCCCACAGATCAGCGTGATACGCTGCTCGCGCGCCAGTTCCTGGGCAATCGCCTGTGTAAACACTCGCCCCTGGGGAGTCAGCAGCACAATGGGACCACCTTGATAGACCGCCTCCACTGCTGCAAAGACAGGGCCAGGTTTCATCACCATCCCCGCGCCGCCGCCATAGGGGTAATCATCCACCACATGATGCTTATCAGTCGTGGCATCGCGGATATTGTATAGGGCCAGCGAAATCAGCCCCTGGTCTTGCGCCCGTTTCAGAATGCTTTCTTCAAACGGGCCGCGAAACATGCCTGGAAACAGGGTAAAAATATCAAAGTGCAGGGATACTGCGCGGCTGGCGGAGTTCTCTGGCCTCTCGGCTTCTGGTGGCTGAATCCCTGACATCTCATCAGATAGCTGGCTCACTGCTGAATCCCCACTGCCTTATGTGGCTAACCCACTGCGGCCAGACACAGCCACCTCCACACCAGGCAGCTTCTCCACGCTCACCACTGGCAGCTTACGATAGAGATCGGCTCCAGTCTTGCCGGTGCGCCAGCTTCGCGCCTCAGCCAGATCAGCCAGAAACGCGCGCTGCATATCCACCCATGTCGCCTGCCAGTAGAGGCTGATCGCCCGGCGCGCAAAGGCAATATCGTTGCGCGGCTCAATGCGGTCCAGGTCTTCAAAGAAAAAGCCGCAACTGGTAAACATCCACTGCTGATAATACTGCGCTTGCAGCAGCAGAAGCGCCTGTTCCAACGTTGTCTGATCTTTCGGCGGACGGCCCTTTTTCCCATGTCGCGCCCAGAACGCCCCCGGCTCCATCCAGCCCTGCTGGAGCGCGAGATACGCATCGCGCGCCGCCCAAGGGTCATCTACCACTGGCACCAGATGCTGCTCAAAAAGCGCGTCGCCTGCTGCCGCCAGATGATCAAACGCCCGCCGCAGCGCGGGCTTCCACGCCGTATCTCCCTCTGTGCAGCCACAGCCAGCCCCCCAGCGCAGTACCCCATGATGACAGCTCCAGGAACTCGGCGTGTGCAGTTTCGTTTCCTTCTTGGGAGGGAAGCGATCCAGATAACTCCCCAGCGAACACACCTCAAAGCCAAATGCTGGCGCTCCCTGGCGTACCAGATGCGCCAGGAATTGATCGCGCCGGGGCTTATGATGGCCGTACAACTCCCCATCCGTCGCCACCGTAATCAACTGTGCTTCCCCCTGCTCATCCTTTCGGCGGTTCAGGTGGTGCGGCAAATAACTGGCAGCAAACGAATCCGCATTATGCGTCATGCTGCCATCAAAAGAAACACCCCCGGACAAGGGGGCATTATAAAAGAACACCGTAATGGAGCGCCCGTTGCCCAGACGTACCAGATAGGGTTCGGTGGCATCAATCCCCTCTGCGGCCTGCCAGGGCGCCAGCACGGTATACGTGATCCCTGCATCAGCCAGCACTTCCAGGCACTCCATATCCACCGCTGTTTCCGCCAGCCACATCCCTTCGGGTTTGCGACCAAAGCGGTGCTGAAAATCTGCCATTCCCCAGGCAATCTGCGTGCGTTTATCACGGATCGTTGCCAGCGGCAAAATCGTATGGTTATATGCCTGGGCCAGCGCGTTGCCATGTCCAGTACGCTGCACACTCAGCCAATCTGCCGCGAGAATGCGCGCGTAGACATCGGGCGCGTGCTTTTCCATCCAGGTAGCCAGAGTCGGCCCCAGATCAAAGCTGATGTGTTCAAAATTGCCTGCTTCGGCATTGGGGCGATAGCACTCAGCCGTAATCTTCTCGTTGAAGTTCGCATAAGGGGCTGCCCCAGGCTCTGGGGAGATTTTGCCGGTAAAGGGGTCTTCTCGTGGCGGCTGGTAAAAATGACCATACAAACACAAATAATGCCTGGGCATTACAGACACATTGCCACCTCGCCTCTGTTGGAACTGCGTTGTTCGCCAGGGATTTGGGGTTCTATACTCAGAAACGTTCGAGTGGCCCAAAAGCCACTCTCAGCCGTAACTTTCCAAATGATAGCCAGAAGCTGTACCTCACTTTCGTCCCCCCTTCCCATCCGAAGACGCGGCGCTCTTGAAAAACCAGAGCAGGAAGCATGCCAGTCCGACTGCTCTCTGCCCTATAGAGGAGACGAGGCCCTTCTTTCAGCCTCTGTTAAAAAACCAGCGAGAAAGAAGGGCCAGAAAAGAACACTCTCTCTTAGGCCGTCTGTCCAACGGTCTGAGTGCTCATCAAAAACGTCTCATACGCCTCGCGCAGCTTCGGGTAGCGCAACAAGAAGAAGCCAGCGTATTCATGCTCCAATGGGCGTGGCTGACGGACCAGGCGCATATTGACTTCCTTGAGCAGCCTGCTTCCCTTTCGTCCGTTACAGGCCCGGCAGCACGCTACCAGGTTCTCCCAGGTGCTCTGGCCTCCCCGCGAGCGGGGCAGCACGTGGTCCAGCGTCAGATCGCGGGAGCGCTTGCCGCAGTATTGGCAGGTTTCCTCATCGCGCAGCAAGATATTCGCGCGTGTTGGCCGCAGAATCATCCGGGGCACACGCACATTCGCCAGCAACTGCACAATGACCGGCTCATCAACGCCCAAGCGCCGCGCCCGTATCGCTTCCTCAATCAACGCGCGCACGCGCTCATCCACAAAGGCGACTTTATGCTTGGAGATGAGGACGATCAAGCGTCTCTCCGGGATTACGGAGAGGGGTTGTAAGGCCGCATTAAGTACCAATACAGGCATAGATGATGACCCTTCCTCTCTGTCCTCTGTCCGTCTAAGACCTGCTACCAAACCAACGGCAGAGAGGGGAGTCATGAGACAGGGAAGAGGCCCTGCCTTGCCTGCTCCGCCTAGCGCCGTCTGCGACGACCGCGTCGGGAAGTTGAAGAACACCAGCAATCTCTCCAGGACATACCTTCACATGGCGCTTGCCCAAACGAGTCAAGCGAAACGAGCAGACCAGCCAGGCTTGCATAGCCTGACAGCATCACCTCGTTCGGTTCCATGTAAACTCCTCCATCATTGCCGTGTTCTTCTCCCTACCGCTGTTACGGAAGGCGCGTGGGGTCATCTGGTCGGGGTGAGAGGACTTGAACCTCCGACCTCAGCGTCCCGAACGCTGCGCGCTAGCCAACTGCGCTACACCCCGAAAGATTGTCACTATTCACTTGTAGAGTGCAAGAGAAACGAGCAAGAACTACTCTCGTTGCTACCCGCCTCGTGCCCTCGCGCCTGTGCGTATACACAGTATATCATAGGCCAGCCTCTTCCGCAAGGGCAAATGGCAGAGATTTGCGCAATTTATGCGCCAATACACACAGCATCCCATTTTTGACTTCTCCGCTGCCCTGTAACTACAATGAGAGATGGCAAGGTGAGAGATGATCATGTAGTGGCACGGCCTGTGTTATCACTACTTTCCATAACCAGACCTAATAGAACAGCTTCTCACAGAGAGTTACCAAGCTAAGCACGTGAAAGAGGTAAGAGACGTGATACAAGATTCCACCAGGGCAGATGCTGAGCGAGCGCTTCAGCGCGGCATCCTTGCCTGCGGCGAAGGGCGCGCGGATGCTGCCCTGGAAGCGCTGGTCCAGGCAGAAACCCTCTTTCGTCAGTTAAACGACCTGGGAAAAATTGCGGAAAGCCGCAGCTATATCGGTGAGGCGCAGCGCTTGAGCGGGGCACTGGATCAAGCCAGCGCCAGCTATGAACGCGCCATCCGGCTGGCCCAGGAGAGCCAGAACGCAGCACTGGAGGCCAGCAATACGCTGGCGCTCGGCCATATCGAACGTCAGCGCGGACAAAATGACAAAGCGCGCGGCTTTTACGAGCGAGCAGTCAAGCAGTTTGCAGCTCTGAACAAACCCTCCGGGCAGGCCAGCGCGCTTCTGGCCCTCGGCCATATTGAGCGCAGCCGGGGCCACCTTCAGCAGGCCAGCGCCAGATATTCCGAGGCTGCCGGATACTATCGCCAGGCGAATGACCGTCCAGGCATTGCCGACGCGCTGCGCGGACAGGGCGATATGCTGCGCCAGCAGCGCCAATTCGCTGAGGCAACTCAGGCGTATCAGGAAGCGCTTGAGATTTCCGAGCGGGCACGCGATGTCTTCGGGGCAGTGGATGCCAACCTCGGTCTGGCGCGCATTGAACTGCACACCGGGCATGCTGAAGAAGCCGCCCAACGTCTGAGCCGCAGCGATCAACAAGCGATCATGATTGAATATACATTGGGTCATGCCGACGCGCTGCTGGGATTGGCGGCTGTTTCGGCTCAGCGCGGCAGACCAGACCAGGCCCTGGCAACGGCAGAACGCGCCGCAGAAATCTATCGCGCCGCCCAGAGCGGCCAGGGCGAAGCTGATACCAACCTGCTGCTTGGAGAAGTGCATTTGCGGCGCGGCCAACTCTATCAGGCGCAGGCCGTCTACGAGCGCGCCAACCGCACCTACCAGGCCATCAAGCAACGCGCTGGCCTCACCGATTCCACGCTCGGTCTGGCCGAGACTCAGCGCCGTCGCGCCCAGCTTGAGCGCGCAAGCACCACATTCAGCGAAGCGCGCAAGCTGGCCCAGGAAGCCGAGAACGCGCTGGCCGAGGCGTTGGCCGTGTTTGGCCTGGGCGAGATTGCCCGACAGCGCGGCCAGACTACTCAGGCCGAGGCATTCTACCGCGACGCCGCGCGCCGGTTTGAGCAGATGCGTGCCCCGCAGCAGCAAGCGCTGGCGCAGCTTGGCCTGGCCCGCCTGGAGTTGACGCGGGCGCACCTGGACGAAGCAACCGCCCAAAACAGATTGGTTGAGGAGCAATCCAAACGGCTGGGTGCTCCTGTTGGCCTTGCGCACAGCCTGCTTCTCCAGGCAGAAATCCTGGCCGCCACAGGCCGCACGCAAGACGCGCTGGCTGTTTTTTCCGCCTGCCGAGAAGTAGCACGCGAAGCCATTGCTCCACCAGTGGAGATAGAAGCATTGCTAGGCCGGGCGCGTCTGGAACTGGAGAGCGACCATCTCGATGCTGCGTTGTCGCTCTATAATGAGGCTGGCACCCTGGCGCGGGCCAGCGAAGACCGCATTAATGAAGGGCTGGCAAATATCGGCCTCGCCAGTGTCATGCTGCGGCGCGAACTCTGGGATGAGGCGCTGGAGCGTTATCAGGAAATGCTCCCGCGTTTCCGCGCTGCCGGGGATGCCGCAGCCCAGGAAACAGGGCTGCTAGGCATTGGTCTGGCAGCGCGTGGACAGGGAGATTTTAGCCGGGCGCTCACTCCCTTTGCCGAAGCCGCAGAATTGGCCCGCGCCGCTGAGCACACCTTTGGCGAAGCGGAAAGCCTGCACGCGCATGCCAGCATGCTCATTGCCCAGGGACAGGTGGAAAACTCGCTCGCGCCGCTGGAAACGGCGATAGCACGGATTGAGCGCGCGCTCACCCATCTGGCCGCCCAGACCGACCAGCGCAGCCTCTTGCAGCGTTGGGTAGCGCTCTACACTGATGCGGTGCTGAGTTATCTGCGCGCGGGCCAGGATACCCACGCGCAAACACTGGCGCTCTCGTATGCTCAAAGGGCATCGGCAGTGGAACTGGCTGCGCGGCTGAAGGCATATGAAGAAAGTCTGACCGCCAAAGGCCAGCAGATTTCTAAAGAGCAGCAAGAGCAAAACAAAGCGCTCGCCAAACGAGTCAGCGAGCTACGCAAGCGGCTGAAATAGCGAGATGAAATAGCGACCCAAGCACCTGAAATAGCGCCGCACCAGAAATAACGCCAGAGAGCACTGACTGGCCCATGAGTTACAACTTACAACAGGCGATTCTCAGCGAACGGAGAGCCAGGCAGTTCTCCCAGATGGCGCAGCAGCAGGTCTGGGCCATGCCCATCTAACTCCTCAAAGGAGTGGGAGCGGCCAGTAGCAACAGCGATGGTGCGGAAGCCGCAGGCCAGGCCACAGGCAATATCAAAGGGTGTATCGCCAATGACAAATGTGGCCGAGGGTAAAAATGCGCGCCCGAAACACGCTCTGGCACGCGCAGCCGCCAGCGCCGGGAGGGTATCGCGCGCCTCGGCCTCTTCGCCAAAGGCGCCACAGTGAAAATAGTGACCGATGCCAGCCGCCCTCAGCTTGGACCAGGCAATCTCGGTCAGGTTGCCTGTGACCAGGCCCAGCGCTACGCCGCGCCGCTCCAGCCATGCCAGGGTTGGCTCGACGTGGGGCAGCAAATAGGGGCTGAGATCAGCCAGCCGCAAGCGCTCAAACTGTGCTGCCATTTCCCGAAAAAAGGCAGGCAGCGCAGCGGCAATCTCCCGGCGCTCCAGGCCCGCTTGCAAAAGCGCTGTATAGGCAATCGAAGTATCTGTGCGGCCAGCCGTTGATCTAAGCTGTTCAAGCGAGAGCGTTAGATGAAACACCTCCTGCGCCGCCGCGATGATGGCCTGGCGATGCATGGGCGGCATCCCACCGAGCAACGTCCCATCAATATCAAAAAGCAGCAGTGTCTCTGGCCCAAACATCGCGCGCTTCTCCTTTCACAGTTGCAACTCGCCGCCGCCCGCCGTATCATACACGTGAGAGGAGGGGATTTATGCAGCTACGCTTTTTGCAAGGCGATATTAATGCCCCACGCGGGCATGTCATTTTGTTTACGCACAGCGCCAACCAGCAGCGCGTGTTTGCCGTCTATTGTATCGTCATCCCCATCAAATTTCCCCTGAGCAAGTTTCTGCCGCCCATTCTGGCCGCCCAGATTCCGCCGGAGGGACTCCAGGAAGCCACGCGAGCCAACTTTGTGCCCATTCCCCCAGGATTGGAAGAGGTAGAAAGCCAGGCGTTTCTGGAAACACTGGCCGAACTGCGCGGGGACGACCTCTGCGAGATTCTTACCACCATCAACCCAGACGACGAGGCGGTGCGTCTCACCCTGCCCGCCGAAGCTGGCGAGGTTTACGCAGCGCTCTACACTCGCTACGCCGAAGAAATTCTGCGCGCACGCGAGAAGGCACCAGAGAACGTCATCAATGAGGTTCCTCTTGACGACCTGGATGTCAACGATGTACTGGGCAGCATCCTCTCAGATCGGGACCGCCTGAATGAACTTACCCGGTTGACCGGAACCGCCCGCTACGCCCTGGAAGGCAAAGACAAGCGCCTGTTGCAAGAGACTGAGCAACAGATGCGCCGTACCGCCAAACCACTCCCCGAAAAATATCGGGCAGATGAACTCATTAAGGCGGCTCTGGAATCTGGCGAGCGCGGACGCAAGCTGGCGCAGCTTTACCTGGATCGCAGCTATAAACTGGTGGAGGAACAATACAACGATATTCCGCAGTTAGAGCGTGAAATTCGAGAACTAAAAGCCAGCGAGGGAGCCTGACTGCTGTATCACCCTCCCTCCGCAGCACCACCCAAACAATCAGACAAATAACGTCACCAATGAGCATGTATGCAGCTTGCGCACCCATCTTCGTAGAGAATGGAGATTTCTTCCTGTGTCTGTACAGCATACGACCAATTACGAGCCACTGCTTGATGCCATTGTCAGCACCAGAGCAACAAGCATTGCTAAGGAGGTTGTCCACCTCCTGAAAAATCAGGCGCCGCCGTTCTTCATCATTGGGCAGGCGGGGATTCCCGCCGCCTGGGGCGACAGCGAAGGCTCCCCGCTTTGCGCTCTCGCAGCCGGTGGGCATCTGGCCGACTGGGCACGCTCCATCCCTGCCAGCGCCGAATCAGCAACCGACGAAAACCGTCTCATCGCTGCGGCCCTGCCTCTCACCCAGGCGCTTGTGCTGGCTGCCCCCGCAGTGAAAGCTGGTCACAAATCACACGCCACTTTGTCCGACCCAATCTTCCCTGCCAACATCACTCATGGAGGCAGCATGCTTGGCGCACTTAAAGAAGCAGTAAGCAAAGGCCAGACCGAAAGAACCATCAAACTGCTTCTGGGCTACTACGCCACCGGCACCGACTATCGGTCCTATCTTGCCAATGTCTATCAGGCGTTTATCGAGCACGACACTGGCGACGGGCGCACACTCATCTACATTCATCGCTCCAGCCAGGTGCTGGATATGGCGGGCTGGGCAGATAAGCTGCCTCCCTTCATCCACTGGCTGACGCCTCACCTGGCAACGACCGACGCCCAACCAGCTTTTGTTGCTGAGGTCCAGGCGTTCTTGAGCGCACAAGAGCACAGCCTGGACTTCCTGCGCACGCGGCTCTCTCCAGCAAAGAACACGGCTGCCGACGCCAAACTTCTCCAGACCATTTTACAGGGTTCGCTGGAGGATACCTGCAACGCCATCTTTGCGGCTCTCAAAGAAGGCGCGCATGGCCCGGCGGTGGGTTCAGTCATCGCGCTGGCTGCCGCCCGTCGCTACCTGGACGCCCCAGAAAGCGACTCCAGGGAACTTGCCCGGCACGGTGTCCTGCTTGCCGGTGCTGCTCGCACTGCCGTCGCGCAGCTTCAGGAAGTCGAGGTGCTCCCCTTACTCTTCCTGGTAGCCGCTGCCATCAACACGAACCGCCCTGGCGAGCAGTCCGAGGCGCAAAAACGCGCTTCAAGCGCCGCCAGAGCAGCTTCAGGCACGCTGGCTGGTGGCTTAATTGCCTCCTCGCTGCTGCGCTCGCTGGAACGCCAGCTTGAAGACGGCGAAGAGGCTGCCGCAGAAATCTCTGCGCGCCGCTATCTGCAACAGGGGCACCCCGCGCGTGGTCTGGTCGCTACCATTGCCTCAGTTGCCAGCCAGGGCGATGCAACCAGCGACCAGGGCCAAACGCTCCTGCTGACGTTGGCAGCGGGAGAAGAATACCTGGCCCTGCCGCCGCATCTGCACACCAGCGAGGGAGAGGCGCTGCTTTCGGTTGCCATCCGCGCAGCCATTCAGCGACCCCAGGAGCGCACCGTTGCAGAAGCAGTGCGCACTGCTGCCCAGGCTTGAGCAGCCGATTGCTACGATGCGATAGCCTAATTGGGCTGGTAGATTGACAACCTCTAGCCCACTCCATACAATAAGCCGCCAGATACACAAGCAAAAGCAGGTCTGGCGGCTTAGCTTTTCTCTCAATATGGAGTTTCAGATGTTTAGGATGATAAAAGCAACAACCCGTCGTGGCTCTTTAGTGCTTGGCTTTCTAGGGGTGCTGGCACTGCTGCTGGCGGGGTGCGGTTCAAATGGGTCCGGCGCAAACCAGCTTGACCCGGCGCAAAAATTCATCTGGCCCGTCATTGGCGCCAGTTCCATCAATGACCTGGTGCTTGACCCGGCCAACGTCGCCGATTTCTATTCCGCCACCGTCACCAATGCCATCTTTTCGGGTCTGGTCACTGTTGATCGCGACCTGAATGTCATCCCCGATTCAGCCACCTGGGAAATCAGCCCCGATGGTCGGCAGTATACCTTCCATCTCAAACCAGACTTACATTTCAGCGATGGAACGCCTCTGGGTTCGCAAGACTTTGCCTACAGCATTGATCGCGCACTGGACCCCAATATCTGTGTTGCCGTGAATGGACCTACGTGTGTTGGCGCCCCGCTTGCTGGGGTCTACCTGGGCGATATTAAAGGCGCTGCTGAGCGGGCCGCTGGCACGCTTCCTTCAGTCATTGGCACTGGTATTCTTACCCCCGATGCCCAGACGTTGATCATTAAACTCGATAAGCCGGTAGCTTACTTCCTGGAGGCGCTGACCTATCCTACCTCCTTCCCAGTAGAAAAGGCTCTGGTTGACAAGTACGGAAATGATTATCAGGACCACACCGATTGGACCATGCACCTTACCGAGGGGGGCAGTTCCGGTCCCTTTGAGATCAAATCCTATGGTGACGGAAAAACCCTGACCCTGGTTCCCAATTCATATTGGCACGGTCCCAAACTGACCCTGAAAGAGGTGGATCGCCCGTTCGTCCTGGACCCGGTAGATGCCTACAACAACTATCGGCACGGGCAATATGATTACACTGATGTACCCTCGCAGGAATACCAATCCGCCAGAGATCAGGAGGACTTCCACGAGGTAGGCTTACTGCAAACAAACTATATCGGCATCAACCAGCTTGCAAAGCCATTTGACAACTTAAACGTTCGGCAGGCATTTGCCCTGGCGGTAAACAAACAACTGATTGCTGATCATGTGCTCAATGGAGCGGTGCTGCCCACCAACCACATCGTTCCAGAAGGCATGCCCGGCTTTGATGACGCACTGACGGCCCCAAGCTCCAATACGCGCATTGTCACCGGCGATACCGACAAAGCCCAAACCCTTATTAAGAGCTACTTCGCCTCCTGTAAATGCGATGGTCAGTTGGAGTTCAAGTTTTACTACCCCAGCGGGAATACGGACCGACTCCACACTGCCCAGGCGTTGAAAAATATGTGGGAAACAGTGCTCAGCGGAGATTGGGGCAAGGTCACGGTTGATCTGACCGAGGTCTCTTTCCATGACCTGGCGACAACCTACTTCTCCAACACCGTTGGCAACCACAAGGGAGCAATGGCGATGTGGATGATCGGCTGGA
>DATBGS010000077.1:0-8189 GCA_036557885.1 Ktedonobacterales bacterium | reverse complement strand
GGTGGTATGTCTGTATCAGGCGATGCAGGCGATGTCCAGCCGCACCGGAGGGGGCTGGTGGATGCGCGAGCAGCTCAAGGGGGTGTTAGCGGAGGGGTGGCTGGAGCGGCTAGGGACGGGGGTGCGCTTGCCGCCAGATGTCTACGACCTGCTGCGACCCGCCATTCACACCGACAGAGAGGCGGAGTTTGTGGCGCTGCTGCTGTTGGATGAGGCGCTGCACCATCGGGAGCCGCCCCCGCTGCGCTTGGGGATGGATGACCTGACCGACCCGCCCACCCGTGAGCCGCCGCAGCCAGGAGACGAAGGGGACGCGGGAGGGACGCCTGCGGTGCTGGTCTAGCGCGGGAGACGGCCCGGCACCCTAAGACAGCAGGGCAGGCGGTGGCCGGAGCTACAAGGGACGGCCCGGCACCCTAAGACAGCAGGGCACGGGGGATGCCGAGGCTACAGAGGGACGGCCCGGCACGGTGGCCGGGGCTACAAGGGACGGCCCGGCACCCTAAGACAGCAGGGCAGGCGGAGGCCGGGGGTACAAGGGACGGCCCGGCACGGTGGCCGGGGCTACACAGCCCTAGTTGGTTACGAGCGGTTTACGTGGCGGTTCTTCCGGTTTGGGGTAGCGCTCTGGCCGAGGCAGCGGCGGTTCTTCCGGGAGAGGCAGCGGCGGCTCAACAGGGTGAGGTCGCGTTGGCTCGATGGTGCGCTGCGGCGGCTCGGCTGGGTTGGGCAGCGGCGGCTCAAATGGTTGGGTGAGGGGCGGCTCATCTGGCCGCCCTGGTTGGGTGATGTCGTGCGGTTGCTGCATGGGCGCTCCTTATGGGTGTACGGTGTCTTCCAGGGCAAAGCCGACTTCGATAGTGACCTGGAATTCCAGGTGTCCATCGGTCAATCTGCCGCGTTCTTCTTTGACTTCAAACCAGGAGACGTTGCGCAGGGTTTTCTGTGCCCGGTCCATTGCGCCGCGAACGGCTTCGGCAAAGCCAACATCCGAGGTGCCAACCAGTTCTGTTTTGCGGTACACTGCGCCAGTGGGTGTATGTTGAGGCATGCGTTTCTCCTTGTGCTTGCTCTTGTGGGTGCGATTGTGTTCTTCTCGCTGTTTGTTGCAAGGAGTATGCCGTGTGGGTGCGGCTTTTCTGATAGTGTTGGATAGTAGGAGGCAAACGATGGAAAAGCAGGCAAGACAGCGCGTGCTCCGGCGGGCGATGGCTGGCGCGGTGCTGGTGGCGCTGGTGGTGGTGGGGCTGGCGGCTTCCAGACCTCAGACTACTGCTGGCGGCACTTCTACGGTAGCAAGCTCTGAAACGGAAATTGTAGGGATTGATTGGGTGGGCTTTCTCAAGCTCAATGGCATTACGTATCTGGAGACAGGCACGAAGCCGGGGCGCGCGCTTGCGCAGAGCGATGTGGGGCCGCTCTTTGCGCGGGTGAGATTCGAGGTGGAGGGGAACATTCACGACCCTGGGTATCAGATACAGGATGGGGACGCGGCGTTTCTGGAGGTGGGGACGCCGGTGTATATGGTGAAGGGCTACGCGCCAACGTTCCGGCTGATGGCTTTTTACGATGGTTGGTGGACGCTGTTTGAGGTGGAGCAGAACCCGCACGCGGCGCATGGCGCTGATCTGCTGGATATTGGCGGGAAGGTGCGCTCCATCGGGATCAACAGTTGGGAGGATGGAACCACGCAGCTTGGGGAGATTACCGACCCGAAGCAGGTGAGCCGCCTGGTGCAGATGGTGCTGGAGGCGAAGGTTCGCCAGCCCATGAGCGTGGGTGGCAATGAGACGGCGTATTTCGTCGTCTTTTATCTGCTGGATGGCATGACGGAGACTTTGGCCTATTTTCAGCAATCGAGCGAGATGACGGGCGGCATTTATGTACCCCCGGCGTTTGGGCAGGCGATTGAGCAGGCGATAGGGAAGTGAGGGACGGCCCGGCTGCCGTGCCCCTGCTTTGAGGGGGAAGCCGGGGCTACCCCTCAAAGCCGGGGGACGGCCCGGCAGGGACGCCGGGGGTACAAGGGGACGGCCCGGCGCGGTGGCCGGGGCTACAAGCGGGGACGGCCCGGCAGGGACGCCGGGGCTACGTGTGGGTCTGCTGCTGGAGGCCCAGGAGAAAAAGCTGGACCATCTGGCGAAAGCTTTCGTCGAGGTCGAGCGGGATGCCAAAGCCCGCGTTGGCTTCCAGCATGACAAAGCCGTGCAGGGCGCTGCGCAGGGCGCGTGTGGTGTGGATGGCGGCGTCTCCGCGCAGGCCATAGGCAGCCAGAACCGCGACGACGATCTCGACGACTTCACCCGCAGCGGTTTGTGCTTCCTGGTTGGTTGGGTCGGGGGCGCGCGAGGCGGCGACATAGAGGCCGGGGTGCTGGCGGGCAAAGGCGCGGTAGGCGTTTGCCAGGGCAAAGACGGCTTCGTCTCTGGCTTTGCCAATGGTGGCCCGCGCCAGGCAAGCGCCCAGTTCACGGTAGCCCAGCACGGCCAGGTCGCGGCGCAGACCCTCTAGCCCGGCGACATGGTTATAGAGCGAGGGCGCGCGAATGTTCAGGTGCTCGGCTAGCGCGGCCAGGGTGAGGCTGTCCCAACCTTTGGTGTCTGCGAGTTCGGCGGCGGCCTGGATGACCGCCGCGTGATCTAGTCCAGCCCTAAGCGACATGGTTGGCCTGCTTTGCCACTTTGCGCGCGGCGGTGGCAATGGCTTGGTCCATTGCGCCGACTGGAGCTTCGAGGACGGCGCCGTGCCCGACGGCCAGGCGCGATGGCTCCAGAGCGCGCAAGGCTTTGGCGCTCTGCACGGCGGTGGGCAGGTGCCAGCAGGCCATGCCTGGGAGCGGGAAGAGTGGGCGCGTGATGCCCGCGACGGCGATACCGCCCTTCGTCTGGTAGGCATCCCCGGCAATCAGCGAGTGGTCGCGGGTATCCAGAAAGGCGAGATGGCCGGGCGTGTGGCCTGGGCTGGCGATGGCTTCGAGCGAGCCGACGCGCTCGCCTGGCTGGAGCAGGCGCGTGGGTGTGGTGGTGATGATGGGATAGCCGCCGCGCAGTTTGGCCTGGGGTTCGTCGGGGTCGAGGCTGTGGTTGCCGGTGAGAAAGCGGGCGTCGCGGGCGGAGATGATGACTTCGGCCTCTGGCAGGAGTTGATGCAGGGCATCCACTGAGCCAACGTGATCGCCGTGCGCGTGGGTGAGCAGGATGCGCAGGATGGGCGCTTGCTGCTGGCGTGCTGCGTCCAGAATGGCCTGGGCGCTGCCGGAGAGGTTGGTATCCACGAGGGTGAAGCCGTCGTCTTCGCGGACGAGATAGCAGTTAAACGCGCCCATGCGGGTGAGTTGAAACAGGTGGTCGCCGTGCTGTGTGGTTTTCATCTGAGGGGCCTTTCTACGTTATGGATGACTACTATGCTTAGATTATAAGCTAATGATAGTAGTTTTGTCAAGAGTTTTGCTGCTGCTGTTTTGCCAGAAGTGATAGCATGCGCGTGAGCCAGCGTCGCCTACAAGGTGGCGCTGATCTGATTCGTATCAGCGATGGAGGAGAACGTATGAGTTGGGATAGACACGCCTGGAATAGCCGCGTCATTGAACAGTTTCGCGCACATGGCGGCAAGGTAGATGGGCTGTGGGAAGGCAGCCTGGTGATGCTGCTGACGACAACTGGCGCCAAAAGCGGCCAGCCCCGCACGAAGCCGGTGCTGTATTTGAGCGATGGTGATCGCTTGCTGATCTTTGCCTCGAAATCGGGCGCTCCAACGCATCCAGATTGGTATCATAATCTGCTGGCGCACCCGGAGGTGATCGTTGAGATTGGCACTGAGCGCTACGAGGCCATTGCTACGGTGCTTGGTGGGGAGGAGCGAGATCGTTTTTATGCCAGGCAAGCGGAGCTATTCCCGGCGTTCGCTGATTACCAGGCGAAGACGAGCAGGGTTATTCCGGTGGTTGCGCTTTCCCGAAAAACCAGCGAGGGGTAGAGAAACTGTCTGGCAGAGGGCCGCTGGCTCTGTGGGATGGGTGCTTGCGCAAATGTGCTGTGGCGCTTACACTGGGCTTACGGTGTTTGCTGCATTCCAGGCACCCAAGGAGCAGAAGATGTCGGTACCGCTTGATGAACGCCGCTGCCCGAACTGCAATGGGCTGGCTGGCCCACATGATCTGTTTTGCGGGCAGTGCAGGATGCCGCTGCCTGATATGCCGAGGGGGACAAGCGGACAGGTGGAGCCTGGGCCTCGGTACTCCGGGCGCTTTGGTTCTGGCCGTGTGACGGAAGACCCGACGATGCCGACGATCAATCCAAACGCGACGGCAACGGGAACGCCGCTGGTGTTTTCTGGTCCGGCGTTTGGGGCTGGCTCTGGGTCGCAGACTGCGCCTGCTCCGGTGGCAGCGCCGCCAGGGGTGCTGGATGGGTTGGATTTGACACAGCCTGGGCAGCCGACGCCTCCGGGCGGGCTGCCGGGGGCGGGACACGCGCTGCCCGCGCCTGGGCAGCCTGCCGGGGCTGGCGGTCCGCCGTATGGGGTGGCGGGCGGACTTCATCCTTCTGCATTGCCGCCGTTGGCTCCGCGCCACGCGCTGGCTGGCGCGAATGGGTGGCTGCCGGTGGCGGTGCTGGTGCTGGCGGTGCTGGTGGTATTGGAGGGAGTCGGGCTGATTGCGCTGTCTGCGCGGCCTGCGGCGCAGACGCCAGCGCCAGCTTCGGCGGCAACGGCGACGCGGGCGCCTGGGGTGACGCCTCCGCCCGCGTCGCAGGATGTGCTGTATCAGGCAAAGTGGGGGCAGGGGGCGTTGGATGGGTGGAGTGTGAACCCGAATGATCAGGCAAATGATTGGGTGACGGGGGATGGCAGGCTGATCAACAATGGAAATTACACCAGCGATATTGGCACGGCACCTTCGATTATGGCGCCTGCCAATGTGTTGCAGGGGGCGAAAAATTACGCGATTGAGGCGACGATTGAGGTGCTGGGCGCGGGGCCAACGGCGGGCTTTGGCTTCTTTGTGGCTTACACCGATGGGTCGCCGCCTTCTGGCTATATTCTGGGCATCAGCACGGCGGGCGCGCCGCTTTCGCAGTTTCGGGTGAGTCCGGCGGCAAGCTGGCCTCATCCGTTGGTGAAGACGATTTTTAGTCCTGGCGCATCGTCTCATCGGTATCGGATTGAGGTGCGGGACGGGAAGATTGGCTTTCTGGTTGATGGCGTGGCGATTCTGGAGCCGCCGTTTGATGCTGGTGATGTGTCGGGGACGCTGGTGGGTTTGTGGTGCGCAGAGGTGCGTCTGGTGGTGAGCAATTTTGTGGTGTTAAAGCTGCCGTAGAGGGGCTGCAAGCGGGGCGGCTTCTTCTTCATCTACTCAGGGTGGAGGGGAAGCCGCCCTTGTTTTGTGAAATGGCTCACATTCCGGTGTTTTGCTGTGCTTTGGCGGTGATGATTTCAGATGGGCAGCGATGTACAGAGTAGGACATTCTGATGGCAGAGGCGCGCGATGCAACCGAGCATTTCTGGCGTATCCCTGGATAACCCGGCAACGACGCTCTACGAGGAGTACGCGCCGATTCTGTTTGCGTATCTGCGGCGGCAGACGGCTTCGCTGGAAGACGCGGAAGACTTGCTGGTGGAGGTCTTTCTGGCGGCGTGTGAACGCGATCAGTTGCTTGCTGTGGCGCAGGGCGAACGGCGACGCTGGCTGTTTGGCGTGGCGCAGCATAAGCTGATGGATTACTATCGGCGCTCGGCACGGCGTCCGGTTGTGCCGCTGGATTCGCTGGCTGAGGCGCTGGAGGAAGATGCGGCGCGGGCGCCTGAAGAGGTGGTGCTGCGTCAGGAGGCGCGAACGGAACTGCGCGCGGCGCTGCTGCGGCTGCCGCCACAGCATCAGGAGGTTCTGCAACTGCGCTTTGCGCATGGGCTTGGCGCCGCTGAGATTGCTGCGGTGTTGGGGAAAAGCGAGGGGACGGTGCGCATGGTGATCTGGCGGGCGCTCAAACTTTTGCGCGCGTACTACCACGAAGATGAGAGGGGGGACGGCAGGCATGGCAACTGATGAAGATGCCTTCACCCCTGAAGAACAGGCGCAGGCAGAACGCCTTGATCAGCAGATTGATGCGCGGCTTCAGGCGCTGCCTTTTCTGCCACCTGACGAGCGCCCGGCCTCTGACCCGCTGCTTCTTCAGGCGGTGGCGCGTTTCTACCAGCCAGAAGCTGAGGAGATACAGCGCCGGTTGCAGCGGGCGAGGGAACGTGTGGAGCAGCGCGGGGCGCAGGCTCTCATGCAACAACGTCGAAGGGTGACACCGCTTCTCCGAATGAAATCCCTGCGGGAAAGGCAGGATCAGATGAAACCTCCCTGGCACCTCTGGCGTGGCACCATACAGCGTTCTTCTCTGCTGGCGAGCATGGTTGGTTTGTTGTTTGTGTTTCTGCTGGTTGGTAGCCTGGTGGTTGGCGTCATTCTTACCCGTCATTCGATACAGACGGTGGAGCATCCGCAGCCATCTACGACTGCTGCGGGGACGCTCGCGCCCAACCCAACGGCAACGCCCAATCCGCCGCCCACAGAGACACCTATCCCCACGAGAATACCGCCTCCTGTGTCGCAGGTGGCCGTCATTCAGATGTTTGACGTGAACACGGGCTGGGCTACAACGACTGAGAACCATGTTCTTCGCACAACTGATGGGGCGAATCATTGGCAGGATGTGACCCCAGCGGAGATAGACCCTTTTCAGGGAGGCGCCAGTAACTTGTTGCACGGTTTTCTCAGCCCTTCATTGGCGTGGGTCGCTTCTTTTATGCGGAATGGCCCGAATGGGAGCGACTCTTATCAGGGCGTGACAAATTTTTTTCTGACGACGGACGCGGGGCAGCACTGGAGCTGGACGATGCTGCACGGCTATCTGCCAGTACAGATTGTTTTCACCGATAGCCAGCATGGGTGGATGTTGAATAATCATGGGTTCGATGGGAGCGGGGGAAATGCAGCCGATGTGTTTCGGACCAGCGATGGCGGCGCGACCTGGAACAAGGTTGCCAGCGCTGGACCCACGACTGGCAACCGGTCTGGCGTCTTGCCATACACCGGCGCTAAAACGGGGATTGGCGCTCTGAACGCTTCAACTGCCTGGGTGACTGGTGGCCTGGACTCCAATTTGCCCTGGCTGTATGTGACACACGATAGCGGCGCGACGTGGCAGCGGCAAACGCTGGGGCTGCCAGCAGGCGCACCGCCTGAGCTATCGGTAAGCACTGTGGCGCCCATCTTTTTCAACGCTCAAGATGGGATTCTGCCAGCCTGGTACTCTTCAACGATGAACAGCCCACTGATGTACTTCTATGTGACGCACAATGGCGGCGCGAGTTGGAAGAGTACCACGCTTGTGGGAGCAGACTACTTCCAGGGCGCGGGCCTTGATTTTCTCACTGTCAACCAGGGGTGGGTGTCTTTTCGGGCTTTGCTCTTTGTGACCAGCGATGGCGGCCAGCACTGGACGCAGCTCCCCCAGAGCAGTGCCCTAGAGGACGTGTCCGGGATGAGTTTTGTTTCCAACGAGGTTGGCTGGGCGATAGACCTTGCGGATGGTGCTTTGCATTTGGTGAAGACGACGGACGGCGGGCGAACGTGGAGGGCGGTGCCGTTTCCCTGATGGATGAGCGCGGCTCTGCCCGCCCCCGTCGCGTCTAAAGCGCGCCCCTGGAGTCCCCAAGGGGACGCGAAGCCCGCCTGCGCGGGCTAGGACGCTTGTAGCGCCCCTCAAAGCAGGGGCAAGCTGGGCTGCTAGCCCGCAGGAGTGGGGCTGGGTCTGGCGCTTACCGCAGCGTTGCCTCTGGCCTGCTCACCGGCACCCTAAGACAGAAGGGCAGGCGGAGGCCGGTGCTACCCCAAAACAAAGGGGCGCGGCAAGCAGTCTGGCAGGGATGCCGGGGTACAAGCGGGCTTGACAGCAGGGGTTTTTTTCGGTATACTTGCTGGCAGAATCTAAACGGCACAGCGCGCCGACGATTTCATCAACGGCGCGTGTTGACCACGAACCTGTTGGTAGCAGGAGCGAGGCTGGGAGATGGTAGCAGCATTGTGCGGACCACTCCTGGCACCCCTCCTGACCACCCCACAAACGAAGAGGAGGGTTTTTCTGTATGTTGTGGTTTGAGCATCCCCATCTGAAGCCGGAGTACCTCCAGGCGGCCAA
>DATBGS010000076.1:0-50013 GCA_036557885.1 Ktedonobacterales bacterium | reverse complement strand
ATCATGCTGACCGTTTGGGGACTCGTCCAGGTGAGCTTGAGCCAGCTTCCTGCTCGCCCACCATTGGTCGCCCACTCCTTGGTATAGTCGCCCGGCCAGCCATCAATCACCCCATCTATCGCCTTGTTCGCCGTCTGCCCGGTGCTGGGTGTCTCCGACGACGCGGTTACCGTCGCAAACAACGCGAGATCAGAACTGTTGCTCACAGTGATGATCACGCTGGCCGGGGTGCTGTTCTGTTGCCCATCATTGACAATCAACTGGAAGGTCAGGGTAGTGGGACTGGCGGGAGCGGTAAAGGTCGGCTGCGCAGCACTCGTGCTGGAGAGCGTCACCGTTGGACCCGCAATCTGCGACCATTGATAGGTCAACGCATCTCCGTTGGGGTCCGAACTGCCCGACCCATCCAACTGAACCGTCGCTCCGGGGACAACCGTAAGATTGGTGCCAGCATCAGCCACTGGAGGCTGATTGCCTCCGCCAGAACCCGAACCCACCATGTATTGACGTTGCAGCCAGATGGCGTAATTGGAACCGGCACAACTGGACGTGCTGTCGCAGACTCCCGAATCATCCTGGCCGTAGGCATAAAAAGCGTTCTGCTTGGCAGAAAGGTCAGCGCCAGCAACATTTGCCGGAAGCGAAGAGGTGTTATAGTCTTGATACCCGGTAAGGACATACGCTCCCTTGTACTGCTGCACAGCAGATTTAGCAAAGAAAGCAGCCGAGTGGTGGTCGCTGTGGTCACCATCACCATAATTGCCCACATAATCCTGGATATTCACCTGATCCGGCTGGAAAGAGGTTATTAAAGCAGCAAGCGTATTTGTCAGGGTCTGCTTCGTGTAGCTGGAGGAGCCGTCTATCGCATGGATGGTGGAGAGCGACCCACCCCACAGATTCTCCAGGCTCTCATGGTTGGTGCTGGCGAAACCCGACCCATCAATATTCCCATCGGGGAGATGCAAGAAGGCAACGGAGACTGCCGGGTAAGCAGAAAGGGTATAGACAGAGATAGGATGCCCGGAAACCCCAGCATCCGCCTGCGTCCAGGAATCTGCGACCCCGCTCATCTGCGCATACGCAGCCCTGATGCCAGCTTGACGGCCCAGCCAGTAGGTACTATCTCTGCCAGCATCGCCGGAAGTCATGAAGATCGTTCTGACCGTGCGACCAGATTGAATGGCATGCAGCAAATCGGGGCTGAGGAAAAGGAGATCATCGTCTTCGTGCGCCACAATGTTCAGAGTAACCCCGGAAGCGGCGGAAGCAATAAAACCAAATGGAGAAAATTTTATGACCGCTACAAGCACGCTGGCTCCAGCACCAACCAGAAAGGTTCGGCGGGGAAAGCGACGCGGGGTTCCGTGCAATCTTGCACCCAATTTATTCATGTTTCCCATGAACTTTTGTCTTACTGATAGCCCCATACAACTTCTCCTTGATTTACTTAAAAATGATCCTAAATAAGTTCGCAGCTTTGTGCAGTGTCATCCTACAGACATACCCAGGAGAGAGTGCTCCATCGCTCCATACTCCCGATGAAAGACAACGGCTGTGCCATCCAAGCAGCACAGCACCATCAGAAGGAAAGACAACAGTGTTAGCGTGGGGGCATGAAGCTGGGCATGTGGCCTCCTCCTTTGCTATGAGACCTCCATGCCCAACAGGTTACAGAGAATAGAGAGATCAAACGAAAGACAGACAAACCATGTCAATACAGAACAGGTACCATTGATCAGGCTCCCAACCTGAATGTTGGGAAGAAGAACAAGCCATAGGTCGAGAAGCCAATATGAGCTTCTCTCTTAAAGAGCATAATTGCTACAGGTAGAGAACGGGTGCTGAAGGCAGGAGTGACTGCGTAGAGAAAAAGCGAAAAAGGAGCACAATTGATCACCTCTACATTTTGCTCACTCCCGGCATGCTCGGAGCGCCAGGTTCTCTTGGTGAGCAGCCCCACTCTCCAGGCCAGCCAGAGCAGTAAAGAGTGGGCGAGGAACTTCTACCACTCCTCCAGCACCACAACACCATCTCTATGTGGAGGACCACCAAATTGACAGGCCCTGATGCTATAGTACAGGCATTGCTTCATACAAACCCTGTAGAACCCTTTTCTTTACTGGATGGTTTACTCGCATGAATCTCGTGTCATTTTCAATACGAACCAAAGGGCTGCGCAATTTCCTCCGCCGCCTCTGGACAGTCTTCACCCGCTTCGGTTTCTCTGAGCAGCGCACCCAGCGCGCCTTCGCCAGTATTCTTGCCACCCTGCGACAGCGACATGCCGCGCCCACCTTTTTTATTCCCGCCGTCGTCCTGGCACGCCATCCCAAACTCATCGCAGACATCGCCGGGCAAGGCGCAGAACTTGGGATACACGGCTATGTACATAATGATTATCGCTATTTAAGCCAGGAACAGCAGCGCCAGCAAACCAGCCAGGCAATGGCAGTGTTTCAACACGCCCATATTCCCTATGATGGCTTCCGCAATCCCTACCTGGGCTGGAACGCAGCAACGCCCCTGGTGCTTGCTGAACAAGGATTGGTCTATGTGAGCAATGATGCCGTCCTGCACGATGTCATCGCCCCCGACCAACTGCCTCCTCAGGTGCGCGGCGGCTATCTCAAATCACTCGCTCTCTTTCAAGCCATTCCCTGCACAGCGTATACGCTGCGGCCCGCATTTGACCCCCAGACCAACGGAAAGCTCCTGAGTATTCCCACCAGCATCCCCGACGACGAGATGCTCTTTGATCGGCTGCGTATTACCGACCCCAAAGAAGTAGGCGGCCTCTGGAGCCGGGTGATGCAGCGGGTCTATGACCTGGGTGGCATCTATGTCCTCAACCTGCACCCAGAGCGCGGTATACTCTGCCAGCCTGCGCTGGACCGCCTCCTCACCACAGCACAAAGCCTGCCTCTTCCAGTTTGGATTACCCGGCTCAACGAAGTCGCAGCCTGGTGGAAAGAGCGCAGCCAGTTCCGCCTGGCCTTTACAGCGTCAGCGCCGGGGCGCTGGCAGGTTGAAGCCACCTGCTCTCCACGCGCCTCGCTGCTCGCGCGGCATCTGGAGGTGCTGGATCAGCCAACCACCCCCTGGGCCAATGACGCCATACGCATCACTCCCACGCTGCCTGAATCAGCCGCTGCTGCTCTTGCTGCTCCTGCTGCTCCGGTGCGCTTCACTGTCGCCAGCACGGTGTGCCCTTGTCTTGCCATCTCGCCCGAAACGCCCCAGGACGTGCTGGATTTCCTGCTTGAAGCAGGCTATCCTGTTGTGCGCTGCTTGCCGACAGAAGCAGCGGGCTATGCCTGGTATAGAGAGAGCGCCGAGGGTCTGGGGAACACTCGTGAGGAGCGGATTGAGCATTGCAGCAGACTGCTGGAACAGATTGAGCACCTGGACGCCCCATTGGTTCATTTTGGCTGCTGGCCCGCAGGCCAGCGCGCAGCGTTGAGCATCACTGGCGACATTGACTCCATTACCATTCAAGATTTCTTCCTGCGCATACTTGAGGTTCGCCAGCAGGGGGCACCCAAAAAACAGTAAAAATGCTTCTGGGCTGGTGCCCTAATGAGTACCCAGTCCTTGTATAGACATCAGAATCAGGTGAAGTATGCAGAGGAAAGGGAACTACCTATGAGCACTGTTCACTCTCCCAAAGTCACCCTGCAAATCAATCTGGCTCCCACCGACCTCCCCCACGCCAGACATATCCTCCCACATCAACTTCGGCAATGGGCGGGGCAGGTAGATGAGATACTGTTTGTCGTAGACCTCCATCAAAGTCAGGGGCGCTTCTCCGAAGGATGGAAGGAACGACTTCCTGGGCTTCATCTGCTCATTGAGAAGTGCTGCGCTCAGTATCCTCACGCGCATGCCCGTACGGTTGATTACTCAAAGGAAGTGGCAGCCCAGCTTGCCGCGCTCTTTTTTGGGGGGAAACCAGTTCCGGTTAAAGACTGGGTGGGGGGACCATTTTACTCTTACTTTTTTGGACTCTACGCGGCACAACATGCGTATGTCTTGCATATGGATTCGGACATGATGTACGGCGGCGGCAGCCACACCTGGGTGAGCGAGGCCCTGCAACTCCTGACCGAACAGCCCGATATTCTGGCATGCAGCCCGCTGCCAGGGCCACCTACCGAGGATGGAAGCCTTCGCTCTCAGGTCTTGGAGCCTGTACCTGCCCCTCCCCTTGCTTTCCGCGATGTCCGACTCAGCACGCGCCATTTCTTGCTCGATAAAACCCGTTTTTCCACGCGCATCAAACAGCTTCAACTCACCCAGGCGGCCCCGCGCTTCCGTGCCTGGCAAGCCTGGCTTGAAGGCAATCCGCCCTATGAGTTGCCTGAAATCATGTTTTCGCGCGCGATGGAACAGCACGGATTGCAGCGCATCCAATTTTTGGGAAACACCCCCGGCATGTGGTCCCTGCACCCACCCTATCGCTCCCCCCTCTTCTATGAGCAGCTTCCCCTGTTTATTCAGCAAATTGAAGCCGGAGAGATTCCCGAAGGGCAACGCGGCTGCCATGATATGAATGAAAGTATGATTGACTGGTCAGATGTTCAGAAGCCCTTGAGGGAGCGCGCGGCCAAACACATCAAAGTAGTAGCCCGGCGTTTCAGCTTCTCCCAAACGAAAGCGCGCCAGGCACGTTGATCGCGCTCCTCATCTGCTGGCGGCTGATCGCTCGCCAGCAGCACCCGCCAGGGCTAAGCTGGTGGCAGCTCAGGCAGCGCCTTCCCCAATACCTTGCGGTAGATGTCTTCGACATCATCGGCTGACCGCTGTGGAGTAAAGTATTGCTCCACGCGCGCGCGCCCATAGGCGCCCATCTGCTGGCGCAATGCTGCATTGGTCAGCAGCGTCAGAATGTTTTCAGCCAGCGCTGGAATATCCTCGGCAGGCGCGAGTAATCCAGCCTTTCCATGTTCCACAATTTCAGGGGTTCCGCCACTCTCCAGCCCGATCACCGGCTTCCTCATCGCCATTGCTTCAAGAAACACCAGCCCAAACGGCTCCTCAAAGGCGGGCATCGCAAACACGTCACAGGCAGCCATGATTTGCGGTATATCTGAACGATGACCGGTAAAGATGACCTGCTCGCTCAGTCCCAGTTCAAGCGTCATTTCCTTCAAGACATCAATGTAAGTTCGCTGACCTGCTGCATCCATCAGCCTGCCTCCGCCCACAATGAGCAGCTTGATGCCAGGCACCCGGTCTTTGAGCATGGCAATTGCCTTGAGCAGCTTATCGGTCCCCTTCCAGGGGGTATGGACAGCAATGGACGCCAGGAGCGGCGCATCTGGCGCAAGAGCAAATTCCTCTCGGAGCGCGCGCCCATCTGCCGTACCATCCCAGCGACTGGCATCCACACTGTTTAGCACAGCATGGACCTTGCTAGACGGGTAGCCATATTCCACCGCCGCCTGCGCTCCATAGCGCGAGACGCCAAGAATCCCATCCGCATGCCGCATTGACCAATGCACCACAGGATGCATCCAATCCCCACATTTGGCATGCAGATGCACCACATACTTCACGCCGGAAAGCCGCGCCAGTACCGCTCCCCAGGCAGCATCGCGTGGCTCATGCGAGGCATGGATGATCTCAATCTGATTTTTTTTGATATACGAAACCAGGCCCAACGGACTCACTACTGACCGGGGGCCGCTGATGAGCATCGCTTTCGTAATCTCTTTTATGGACTTGTCAAAGACCTTGGGGCCGAAATATGCCTGGCGCAGATGAAGATCAGGGATGGCTTCCAGAACGCTCAACACGGTTCCCGGTTCACTGCGTGAGCCGGGATTATAGGCAACATGGACCTCGACACGTTCACGATGAAAGTGCCGCATCAGCAAAGCATGGACGGTGGTATAAGACCAGGGATAACTCCTGGTTTGTAAGAACAAGACACGAATTTTCGCTGCCATGAAGCGGCTCCTTTGCGGCTTTTCCTCGCCGCATCACAGGGGAGGATACCACGATGGTTCTTTCCCCACGGATTGCGCCTGGCAGCAAACGCGCTTGCCGCCAATCGGACGTTTCACACAGCCCTGGTTATTCGCTTGCCTGTGGAGAGGGAAGTCCTACTTGCTTGCGCGACAATGCAGTAAGCAAGTGCTGATAACGCTCAGCCATGACTTCCCAGCGATAGGGCAAATAATCCACAGTGGCATTGGCTACGAGCGCGGCGCGCTTTTCCTGGTGCTGAGCAAGATCAACCATAGCCGCTGCGAATGCCTCAACATTATCCGGCTCACACAGCACAATGGACTCAGCACGGAACATCGAGCGGATGCCACGAGTATCAGAGGCAATCATCGGGCGCTGCATCCAGGCAAACTCATAGGCTTTCGTGGGCAACACCAATTCCTCAAAGCCATCCACGCGGTAAGGGATGACCCCCACATCGCCATGCACAACAAAATCCACGATCTTATCTGAAGGGCACGGGTCAGTAAAGACGACAGCATCGTCAACCCCTAACTCTTCCGCCAGTTGTTTGAGCGCGGGTTTGCTTTCGCCCCGCCCTTGAATATGAAATTGCAGATGAGGAACACGCTGTCTCGCCTGGGCAAAAGCGCGCATGGCTACATCCAGCCCGGTGCGATGCGCCAGGGTTCCGTGATACATCAGAATCAGCGGTTGCCCCGCCGGAAGCGCGTCCCCAGGGGGTGGCTGCCGACGCGCAGCCGGAAACATCTTGGGGTCGGCGCTGTTCAAAAGAATAGAGAGTTTTTCCTGGCGCACCCCACGCTGGAGCAGCGCCTCCTCGAAAGGCCAGCCAACCGTCACCACATGCTGGGCAAACCGCGTGGAGATGCGCTCCTGCCAGATCGCCAGGCGCGTCACAAGCTTGCGCGACGTGCCTTTCGCCTTGGCCCCCATCAGTTCCGGGCTAACATCCTGAACATCCAGAATCACTTTTGCGCCCAACAGTCGAGGAAAGAGGGCTGCAAAGACCAGAAAGTCCGGCATATTATGGACATGCACCACAGCATAGCCGCGCTTCAGATGCAGCCACGAGACAGTCGCTCCGGCCAGCAGCAAGAAAGCGAGCCAGGCAAGCATGGTCATGGGCAAAGAGCGCCCAAACCCACGCTCCATCGGCACGCGGTAGATACGCACATTGTTATAGCTCTCAAAGCGCTTTTCACCTGGCTGCCGGAGACAGATCACATCAACAGCATCGCCCGCGTCTGCCGCAGCTTCCGCCAGACGGCGCACTCTCGGATCAAATGGATAAAAATCAAAAGTAATCGTCGCCACACGCAGAGATGTCATCTCTGACATAGAATCTTTTCCCCCTTCTACTCCACCACTTTACGAGGTGCTGCGGCTGGTCCGCACCCACTCAGTGCTATATTTTTTGCGTTTTCTGAGGACAAAATACACCCAAAGCTTCCAAACGAGAAAGACAGGGGCAAAGGCAAGCGCGCGATAAATAGCGCGCGGTGGCTTGAGCAGAACAAGCGGAGCGCCGATATAGACCAGTAACCCGGCGATGAGTGCCAGGCTCACCAGCGCCCCCGGCAGCCACCACAGGCAAAGGGAGCCTATCAGCGTCAGCAGACACCAGCCCACCAGCAGCGAAAGCGGCGGGGTCAGCAATTCGGCAATCCCTTCTAAGCGGGCGAGATCACGATATTTCAACCCGGCGCTCCCCAAACCACGCACAATCTCCCACAGCGGCTGGCCTCCCGCCGAAGATTCCCAGCGGATGTCCTGGGTTTTCATCTGAGCAAACGTCGTTGGCATCTGCGCCCGCACCACTGCGTCCGGCACATAGCGCACAAGCACGCCTTGCTGGAGCAAGGTGAGGTAGTAGTGATAGTCCTCCGCCAGCGCAAAAGATCGCCAGGGATAACGCTGCACCACCTCACGCCGCAGACAGATACCATTGCCGGTCAGTGTCGAGGAACACCCAAGACCATTTCTCCCAAGCGGGCGCACATGATTGACCAGCGCCAGAGCAATCCAGCGCAGCGCAGCGCTGGGCGAATCAGAGCTATTGAGCACTCCATAGCATGCTTGCAGCGCTAAGGCACCTCCTGCTACTTCACGCTCCATCGCCCGTAAAAAGGTCGGCTCCACGACTGAATCCGCATCCACAATGACGCAGGCATCATAGCTCACATGCGCTGCTTCCAATTGCTCAAACGCCCAGTTGAGCGCATAGCCTTTTCCGCGTTTCAGCGGGTCAGTCCGCTCCAATACCTGCACTCCAGCCGTCGCGCGGGCAAGCTCTGCTGTCTTGTCGGTGCAATTGTCAGCGATCACAGAGATGGTAAACCGCTCTTTGGGGTAATCCAATGCTACCAGGCTTTCAAGCAGCACCTCCAGAACCTCTTCTTCGTTATGCGCAGGGACAAGCAGAGCAAACTGCACATTCCCAGAGGCACCAGAGGCCGCGTTTCTCCCCTGCGCAGATCGGCGCCTTTTCCCCTCCACCAGCGCGGAAACACAGAGCACACAGAGATACACGACAGGAAAAGCAACCACGATTTCAGCAATACTCAGCAACCAGCGGAACACCTGCGTCACGAGCATACTGCACCCCTTGTTTCCAGCGTTCCCTCCAGCGCTTCCAGCAGCGCCGCGCCACAACGCTCCCAGCTATAAGCCATCTCCACCAGCGTCCTCCCGTTCCGCCCCAACTCCTGACGCAGCTCTGGGCGTCGTAATAGCTCAATAACCGCCTCGGCAAACGCCTCCGGCTGATCGGCAACCAGCACATGCTTGCCTGGCTCAAGCTCCAATCCCTCGCATCCCAGGCTGGTAGAAACAACCGCTCTCTGCATGGCGAGCGCCTCAAGAATCTTCAGACGGGTGCCCCCGCCGATCTGAAGAGGGGCAATGGCGACGGCTGCTCCAGCAAGATGCTGGCGCATATCGGGCACCCAGCCAGTCACTGTGACGCCTGGCAACTTTGCCAACCGCTGCACCTCTGGAGGGGGATCTCTGCCAATAATCTGCCAGGTCGCATCTGGAACCTGTGCCCGAATGCGCGGCCAGCAGTGCTGGGCAAAATAGAGCGCGGCCTGGGTATTCGGATAGTAATCCATTGTTCCCGTAAAAATGACCTGCTGCGCTGTCTCTGGCTGGGCAGCATCTCGGCTAAACGCCTCAATATCCACCCCATTGGGAACAACCTCAATGCGGCTTTGGGGCAATGCCTGCCGCAGGGCCAGGCATTCTCGCTTGCTCGTTACCAGGATCAGGTCAGCCCCGCGACAACGTTCCAGTTCGCCTTGTTTCACCAGGCGATATTCGCGCCCGTTATACCACTTGCGCAGTGATGGGCCTTCCTGCTGATACGTGCGTTGCAGAATCTCATGTTCGAGATTATGCTGGTCAATAATGACCTTGATTCCCGGTGGGACGCGATACCCGGCCACCAGAGAACTCTCAAACAGCACCGCATCATAGTGCTCGCGCGCCAGCATCCCATCCAGAGCCTGCTGCATCTCCGGCGCGATAAACCGATTCAGCCAGTAGGATTGCCCATGCAGCACCTGCATCACTTGCTGCCGACGCTTTGCCGACTCATTCCTGGCAACAAGCTGCATGCGCTCTGCGCACGCCTCTAAAAGTGGGAGATCGTCAGAGACGCCTTCCTCATTCTTGTGAAGGAACGCCAGTAACGAGACGGTGTGTTGCCGCGCCAGCGCTTTCAGGAGATAATAATTTCGCGCGCCTGCTCCCGACTTTGGTCGGGGCAGCGGAACGGATACCATGAGCAGTTTCATGAGTGAATGGCTCCTTGTCTTCAGCCTCATCCAATGCTGGAAGCCTCATCAGCAGCCCCAGCAGCAATCCCAGATAGAGCACATTGCGAAAGAAGAAGAGTTGATAATCTGCATAGGCAACGATGACCTCCATCACCGTGATAGCCACGATAAAGATTGCTAGCAGTTGCAAGTAAGCATCACGCAACCGGCGCACAATCATACACCCACGCACAATCGCGGCTCCCAGCAGATACCACAGCAAGATATATCCAATGCCTCCCAGACGCATCCAAATCCAGAAAATGGTGTTGTGGGGGATATAGTTAAAATACGGATCAAGGCCCGTAATATCTGGCAGGGGTACGGGTTGCAGAAACGGTTTTCCAAAGCCCCAGCCAATCAAAGGACTCTGCTTCACCGTGAATTTCAGGTCATCATTTTCGGTCTGGCGATAGAGATTAGAGGACGCATCTCGTGGATCAGCAGCACTGGGGTTAAAAATAGAACTCACGGCCCGCGCTGGCTGAGCAATGGACGCGGAGCTATGTGAGAAAGCGAGTACATACCCGGCGCCCAAAACGGCAGCGATCAGCATGCCCACCAGCATGCGCTGGCGCGCGGCTGGCTTCACCAGATAGATCAGTGTCCAGGCAACCAGAATCCCCACCAGCAGCGCGATATAATCGGCGCGGCGTTGATTGCCAACCGTCGCTAAAAGCACAAAAGGCATACTCAGCAGAAGCGCGATAAGCTGTGGGCGATAGCGAGAGTGCATACAAAAAAGGAGCAGGAGCAGCAGCATCGCAACAAAGAAGAACGATTCCTCATGCGACATGATTTCATTGTGCCCGACCAGATTTCCGTGAAAGACGACGAGATAGATATATGTCCCCTGCACGCCCTTGATGGCTGCGCCAATGATCAGTATCCAGATCAGAGAGCGTACCTGGCGCTTCTGGAAAAGCATATTATAGGCAAGCAAATAGGCAACAAAGAGGTACCAGAGGGGCCGAACCTCCAACACGATGATATTTACAATGCCGCCTGATGTCAGGCCGTGCACAACGCCTATTGCGACGGCCAGCAAAAACAACACGAACGGCCAGAACAGAGGCCCTCCCCAGAGCGGGCGTTCACGTTTTAGCAAGCGGTGAAAGGCAAAAACGAGCACCACCAGAAGGAGCAGGAAACCGATGGGGCGCTCAGGCAGCCCCGTCAGGCTGGAAGGCCAGTAGAAGATGGGGAGTGTATCGGTGAGAATCGGGGTTGGAAGTGGAGCCTGGTCTACCAACGCCACACAGATCGTGATCACATACAAGCCCAGCATGGGCCTGCTCACAATTGCCACGCCCAAAAGCAGCGCGACCAGGACAATTACGATATACTTTGTCCCTATGATCGCCCCTGCCAGGACAAGCAAAGGCGCGAGCACTGCCCCAGCCCCCAGAAGGAGCAGGAACATGCGCCAGGTACTTTTTTCCTCGGCTGCCCGCAGAGTAGAGGCGTGTATCGGCATGTGCGGTGTTGGTGCTATGCGCATAATTCTTGATTTCTTAGCTGAAAAAAGAGTAGATCACCACCACAACAATTCCGGCGAGCAAAAGAAAACGCACCCCGCCGTTAAACTTGCGGGCGAACAGCCCAACCGCCAGGAAAAGCACGAGCAGTGCTGAGATAGTCTTCATGTGTCTCCTCTAGAGTAACTGGCGTATCCAGCGGGGGATATGGCTCTTCACCTGATTGAGAATCAGCCCTTCGACGGGAAGCCCTTTCAGGCGATCAACGGTTTCGGCAATCAGGTGATCTGGAGTAGCCCCAGACTGGACCACGACAATGAGGGCATCTACAAGGCTGGCAGCCAGCATCCCATAGCCAGAGGTGATAATGGGGGGCAGGTCCACCACAACCAGTTCATTGGGGGCGACCAACGACGTAAGCAAGCCATTCTGACGAAACTGGCGCAGCAGCCGCACCGCATCGGAGCCGCCTTCGCCTGCGGGAACAATCGTCAGGTTCGGGCCAACCTGATGACGAATACGGCTGCTATGGCATTGCCCACGCAGCCATTCTGCCAATCCTGGGGTAGCAGGAATTCCAAAGTCCTCGTGGAACGAGGGGTGATCCCAGTTGCACTCCAGCAAGGTGATCGGCGCGGTCTGCTCGTCAGCCAGCACGGTTGCCGTCATACGCGCAAGATAGGTCTTCCCTTCTCCCTGGATGGCGCTGGTAAACCCCAGGCTCCGCACAGGCTGCGGCTCGCGGAAAAAGAGTGAGGCATAGAGCTGGCGACAGCGTTCCCGCAGGGCTGAAGCCGCAAGCTGATCAGACCCCTTCCCCCCGCTCCGCGACATAGATGAGCGAGAAGACCGGGCAGCCCCATCGCGCGCTGCTTTGCGCGGCGGAGGTGGCGAGGGCATGGCGGGAATAGGACCAGAAACCAGGGGAAACTCTGCCCCAGAAGAAGCCTTCTCATCTGGTGGATAACCGTTCCCTTCTCGAGGCGGGAGAGCGGGCTGATTTCCTGTTTTGACCCTCTTCGGTGTGTCTGTGGTATCATCGCGCATGCAAACTACTCAAATCCCTTCAGGTCACTACTGACCGCATTCTGGCGAAAGACTGTCGCCGGGGAAGTCCTCCGCCTTCGCGCCCCGGTCGTACCATGAGCACCTGCTCAATTTCTCAGAAGGAGCTTTCGCCCATTTCTGCTCTCTTCCTCATAGGTTTCATGGACCAGGAGAGCATACGTCTTTTCTGGGAGAAGAGGCAATTCCATCAAAATGGGATAGGAAGCCGCTTGCTCTAACTCGCGCTGCCCGTAAACAGCATGGTCGCGCCGGACCAGGATGAAGAGATAGACCCCCACTGACAGCAAGGCCAGGCCCAGCCCCAGGCCGCCAGCCGCGAGCAAGGTCTTCAGACGAGAAACCGGGCGGGCAGGCAAAGTTGGCGGGTCAAGTACGTTGAAGAAGCTCTGGGTTCCATTTCCTTGCGTAGAAATTTCCTGATTGAGCGTGGCAATCTGGTTCTCTAGATTGAGGACGTTGCTCTGGGCTTGCTGCGTCTGCGCGTGCAAGATCACATACTGCGGATCAGTCTGCAAGTCTTGCGGGGTGAGTTGAGGATTATCGTGCAGGTATTTTGTCTCCGCTGCTGCTGCTGCCGCTTCATCCTGTTTTGCCTGATCAAGTTGTGTTTGGTAAGAATCCAACAAAAGCTGCGCCTCTTGCACCGAGAGCGCTTCTGATTGCTTCTCAAAGTTCTGGATAACGGACTTCACCACCTGCTGCGCCATCGCAGCGCTCTTGTTCGTATAGGTAATCACAAACAGATTGTTACCTGAAGCGCCCACCAGAACCTTCGTCGAAAGATCCTGCACCAGCGCGTCATCACGAAGCTGCGGGTCTTGTTGATTACCGGCACTCAACGTAGATGCCAGGCCGCTCTCGCTGGCTACCGCCAGGTCAAACGTGCGGCTCTGCAACAGTTCTGCCAGTGCCGTTGCCTGTGTTTGTGCTGGCGTTGATTGCAAATCGCTTTCTGGACCGGTGGCGCCAATCACCACATAACGCCGCAAGGCCCACAGCGATGCCGAAGCCTGATAGGTGCGTGGCAGAAAGAAGGCCACAGCGACGCTCAACCCAGGAAGCAGGATGACTAAAAGCACCAACCGAAATGGGTGGCGAAAAATCGCCTCTAACGTAGCAACCACAATCACTGCCTCCTTATTGGCACAAGGGACGAGATAACATTCATCAGCATATCCCTATTTCATAACGAAGAGGTGATGGAATTGGTAGAAATAACGTTGCAAAAAAGAGGTGGTGGTAGACATTACACGCCGGTACTTCTCTCCTATTCTGCTTTGCCACACGCTCCCATCGGCGGGAGAGCACTCTGTACCTTCTCCGCAGAAGATCACCTATTCTCTACCACAATATCCATTGCATCAGCACATGTGAGTGCTATAACTCCCCTGGGAGAAATGCTCCCAGGGGTGCAGCATCTAAGCGATCTGCTTTGGCAGGGAGAATGGGTTGCGGAGAAAGGCCGGGGAGGGCATGAAACGACAAGCGCAGACCCCAGGGGTCGTCGTGTTAGGCAGTGACTTTAAAGCGCTGGGCGTGGTGCGCAGCCTGGGACGCCGAGGCATCCCAAGCGTGGTCATTGACCAGGTGCCACGCTCTGCCTGGTTCTCGCGCTATGTCAGCAAACGCCTTAAGTGGCCGGGGCCAATGGAGGGCGAGGAGTTCCTCACCTTCCTGCTCCAGATTGCCAAAGAGTATCATTTAGAACACTGGGTGCTCTTTGCCTTGCAAGATGAGGTCGTTGAACTGGTCGCCCGCAACCATGCCATGCTCTCCCAGGTCTATCAACTGGTGCCCCCGCCCTGGGACGTGGTGCAGTGGGCCAATGATAAACGTTTAACCTATCGCATGGCTGACGAGCAGGGCGTTCCCTATCCCAAGACCTGGTACCCCGCCGACGCCGCCGAACTGGAGCGTCTCCCCATCACCTTCCCGGTCATCATTAAACCAGCCATCTCCGTGCGCCTCCAGTACGTGGTGCGCCTCAAAGCGCTCCCGGCAACCAGCATGACCGAGCTGCTGGGGCACTATCGCCAGGCAGCCAGCATCATCAGCGCGGATGAGATTATGCTTCAGGAGGTCATCCCCGGCACCGGCGAAACCCAGTTTTCCGTCGCCGCCTTCTGTCAAGACGGCGAAACCCTGCTCAACATGACCGCCAGGCGCACCCGCCAATATCCGATTGATTATGGGCTGGGCAGCAGCTTTGTGGAAGCCATCGAAATCCCAGAGATCATCGCCCCGGCGGAAAAGCTGCTGCGTTTTATGCGCGTCTCTGGCATGGTGGAGGTGGAGTTTAAGCTGGACCGCCGCGACAATCAGTACAAACTGCTGGACATCAACCTCCGGCCCTGGGGCTGGCATACCCTCTGCGTGGCCTGCGGGCTGGATTTCTCCTACCTCCAATACCGCGCTGTGCGAGGGGAATTACCAGCCAGCATCACCCCGCGCTATGGCGCGCATTGGGTGCGCTTCATCACGGACCTCCCCGCAGGCCAACAAGAGGTGCGAGCAGGCATCACGACGCGACGGGCCTACCTGCGCTCTCTCATGGGGAAAACCGTGTTTTCTGTTTTGGACTGGCGTGACCCGCTTCCCGCCGTTGGCGACACAGCCAGCGTATTTACGCGCGCGCTCCATCTCAGAAAGCGCAAGGGGGCCAACGCATGAAATCACTGCGCCGGGTTATCGGCAACTCCGTCATCTCCCTCCTGGGGCAAATGGTCACGTGGACATCTACGCTGCTGCTGACCATTGCCTATGGGCGTTTTCTGGGCGGCCAGTTACTTGGTGAACTGTACTTTGCCATCACGTTTGTGGCGCTGATCGGTTTTCCTATCGAGTTCGGCTTTAACTCGCAGCTCACCCGCGATGTCGCCCAGGAGCCAGCCAGGGCGCTCCGCTACCTCACGAACACGATTTTCCTCAAAGTGCTGCTCTGGGTGATACTGTATGGCGTCCTCCTCTATCTCTGTCAGCGCCTGGGCTACGACGCGGAGCAGCAAAAGCTGGTCGCCATCTGTGGAATTACGCTCCTCTGCACCGCCATCACCAATGCGTTTGGGTCATTGCATTATGCCTTTGAGCGCGCCGTTTTCCCGGTTGTGGGAAACATCATTGAAAAAAGTGTTGGAGCACTGGCAGGCATCTGGCTGCTGAGCCAGGGCGCAAGTGTCGAAGTCATGGCGCTGGTGCTGCTTGGCAGCGCGTTTGCCAACACGCTTTGGCAGGGAGCCTGGTTCATCAAATTGATGGGAGTCCACCTGTCCCTGGATGGCAAGCTGATGCTTCAACTCACCCGCACCGGCCTGCCGTTTTTGCTCTACGGCGTTCTGGGGGTCATCTACTATCGTCTGGATACGGTCTTACTTTCCTTGATGACCAATGCCCAGGTAGTCGGGTGGTATGGGGCCGGATACCGCATCTTTGATACGCTTGTTTTTTTACCCAGCTTGATTGTTGGCACGGTGATGTATCCTGTCTTTTCCAGACTTTCCGTGACCTCAGAGGCAACGTTAAAGCTGGCCGCAGAGAAATCGCTCAATTTCTTACTGGTCTGCGTAGCGCCAATCACCACCATGCTGGTGGTGGGCGCTACCAGCGTCATTGGTTTCTTCTATCACCGGCCCGAATTTGCCCACAGCATCCGCGTGCTGGAAGCCCTGGGGCCAGGGCTGTTCTTTCTCTATGTCAACACGGTGTTTACTACTATTCTGATCAGCGTCAAACAAGAGAAAAAGATCACCATGATGGCCGCAGTAGCGCTGGTCTTTAATTTAGGCATGAATCTGTTGTTGATCCCACTCTATCGGCAGGTCGGTTCCGCGATGGTCACCACGCTTACTGAATTTCTGCTGCTGTGTATGGCGATCCCCATCACTCCCCGCCGTCTCCTGCCCACTGGCAGCATCTCCGTTGCCGCCAAAACTGGCGTTGCAGCGATAGCAATGGCGCTGGTGATTCGTGTCATGAAAAATCTCTCGCTGATCTATATCCTGCCTGTCGCCGTGCTGGTCTACTTGCTGCTTGCCACCTTACTTGGAGCAATCCCACGCGAAGATATTCAGGCCCTCATTCACGCAGTTCGCAAGAAATCGCAGCCAGCCGCCGCCGAAGGCGAGCCAGTTCACACCGACGTTGAGCCAGCCCTTCCCAGCGTTGAGCCAGCTCACACTGGCGTTGAGCCAGCCCCCGACAAAGAGGTGCCCTGGTTTGTCTCTGCGGTTCCGGTTGAGCCAACCCCCAGGAAGAAAGAAGCGGCCCACACCGATGCAGGACCATCCCCCGCCGAAGGCGAGCCAGCCCTGGCTGGCAACATTCCCTGGTTCGTTACTGCGGTACAAGTTGAACCAGCCGCAGACCCTCCCGCTCGTTCGCTGTCGCGGGGACAGCAGCGCCAGCGTCAGCGCCATCAGCCTCCACCAGCCTAGCACAACGCAGAGCAAGTGCTCCGTGCCACGCACACCTTCGTGAGACGTAGGAGGTTTAGAAAAGCATCGTGAAACTCTTTCTTGCTGCCTGGATTAAATATCTTACCAATCATTGCATCAGCCATATCCCCTCGTTTACCATCCGTCACGCCTGGTATCGGCATGTGCTTGGCTGGCAGATTGGGCCAAAGGCCGCGCTATTTTTGGGACAGCATATACAAATGGCCGGGATACGCACCAGCGGAAAAAAAGTCTCCATTGGCGCGGGAACGATAATTAACCAGGGATGTCTCCTGCATACCACCGGCGGGCTGACCATTGGCGAGCATGTCAGCATTGGAGCCGGAACCTGGTTGGTTACTGGCTCACACGATATGGAAGACCCAACCTTCCCCGATTTTTATCGCCCCATCAGCATCGGCCACCACGCCTGGATCGGCATACGCGCAACCATCCTGGGTGGTGTGACGATAGGCGAAGGGGCAGTGGTGATGGCCGGAGCAGTCGTCACCCGCGACGTTCCACCGTATGCCGTCGTTGGGGGAGTGCCTGCCAAAGTGATTCGAGAACGCACCCCGCGCAACCTCAACTACACCATTGACTTCCACTATCTGTTGGAGTAGCGCCAGTTAGCGCCAGTTCAGGCCGGACACAGCGCACCACTTGAGCAAGCGCCACATAAACACCTATGGATAATAGGCGTCTATCACGGCCTTGATCGCGTAGTATTGCGGCTTGGGCTGATCCTGATGCTCCAGATCAAACAAATCCTGGGCGCCATAGCCAGAATAACTCAGCGCGTCAAACTGCGCCGCAAAATCCAACTTTGCCTGAATCATGGCATGCAGCGCATCCGTCGAAAACCTGGTCATGAAATCATCGCCATAGTTTGGCGGAGGAACGCCAGGGTCATAGTTCCACTCTGTAATCCCCACCGGCAGGTTTTTCCCCAGAATGCTGTTGACCCAATCTTTCACCTGCGCTGTCGCCTCGGCATAGCTGGAAGCCTTTGCCAGGCAGGACGCCTCGGTTTCCTGGTAACACGGATAATCATGGAAGCTCACCGCATCGGGGAGCACCCCCGATGCCTTCACCCCCATCAAAAAGTCCTGAAGATAGCAGGAGTTTGAGCCGTCATCCCGATAGTGGCAGAAATTGCCCTGCGGGGTATACGTCGCCGGGCCGATAAACTTCGCCTGCGGATTGATGCTGCGCAGTTGGGGGATAACCGTATTCCACTGCTTCAGATAGGTCTGAAGAGAATACTGGTCATGCCCAGCCCCATCACCCAGGTCCGGCTCGTTCCCAAATTCGTACAGGTTGCAGCGCGGCCCCAGCAGGCGCACCACATGCTCTATAAAAGGCACATTGGTAATATCAAAGAGCACTCCCAGGCACACCATGCCACTTTTTTCAACGGTGGCAATGCGCTGCTCAAGCTCGGCGTCCGTCGTAGCGTGCCCATCAGCCAGGCTGTGCGCAAAAAAGAACGTGCGCAGCAGCGTAAAATGGGCCGCTTTCAGGGCTTGCTGCACAGCCGGGTTCGTCTCAATATTATCCTCCGACCACTCCTGGGTGTCGTTGGTGCCAAAGAGAAATGACGAGACACCATCCTTCCAGCGTTCCTGCCCAGGCAGCAGGCCATCTCCGGCAGCCGGAGTGCTGGTAGGGCGTGTCTCGTGGGTCAGATTGTTTAGCAACGCGCACCCATTGGTGAGCACACAGAAGACCAGCGCCAGCGAAAGCATTCCCCCCCAGCGCAGCGCCGCCTGCGGTGATCGAACCATACGCACGCCAACACATCCTTTCTTGCTCCAGGCCATCTTGCTCCAGGCGCTCCGAATAATTCGCCGCCACTGTAGCATAGGCAGGTGACGACCTGATTGCGGTTGTTGGTGCGCCTGGGTGGAGATCGCAGGCCAGGCCGACTCATCAGGTAGAGGAATTTTCCACTTTCTCGCGGCAATAGACCCATTCCTTTACCACAAAAAGCACCTGTTCACCACCTTCCAATAGTCTAATAGAGTGAAGATAGTTTTTATACTCTCTGCCCGTCTATAAAGAAAGAAGTTATTACTCATGCTTCAGACAGCCCTGCTGGGTTCTGGTTTGAGTGCTCGTGTGGAGGAGCAGGCGAAAGCAGCATTTGCCTATCAACCCGCCTGGATGGAACTGATCTCCAGGCTCTACGGCTACACCATCACCACACTCACCGCCACCAATGCCAGCGGCCAGATCACCGGCTTTCTCCCGCTCAGCATATTGCGCAGCCCGCTGACCGGAAAGCGGGTGGTTTCGCTGCCATTTTCTGATCACTGCCCCCTCATTGCCGAGGACGACGCCAGCGCGGAGGCGCTGCTTGAACAGGCGCTGCGCCTGGCACGCGAGCAGAAAGCGCGCTATCTCGAACTGCGCACCGGAAGCCATCCACTCTTGGCAGAACGCCGCGATTTTGCCGCAAGCAATCTCTACGTGCGCTGGCTGCTGCCCTTGCAGGCCGACCCCGACGCGCTCTGGTCCGGGCTGCGCAAGCCCGTCCAGCGGCAGATCAAGAAATCTCAGAGTCTGGGCGTTACGGTGCGCCTGGCAGAACGCCGGGAAGAGATGGCCCACTACTACCGGCTGCACCTGCAAACGCGCAGCAAAAAGCACGGCATGCCCGCCCAGCCGCAGCGCTTCTTCTCTGGCCTCTGGGATGCCTTTGCTGAGAGCGGCCAGGTGCAACTCTTGCTGGCCGAGCACGAGGGCGCAGTGATCGCCAGCATGATCTTGCTGGCTGCCGGTTCAACCGTCAGATACGCCTATGGCGCCTCCGATGAGCGCTCACTCGCGCTCGCGCCCAATAATTTGCTGATGTGGCAGGCCATCACCTGGGGCTGCGCACAGGGCTATCAAACGCTGGATATGGGGCGCACCGCGCGCGACAACGAGGGGCTGATGGAGTTCAAACGCCGCTGGGGAGCCACACTGGAGCCGCTCACCTACTATTACTCTCCCCAGATGGCCGGACTTGCCACCACCTCCGAGCAGAGCTGGAAATATCGCCTGCTCACCTCCTCCTGGCGGCGGCTTCCGCTGCCGGTGGCCGGAACGCTGGGCGGGTATCTCTATAAACACCTGGGCTAAAGCAGGCACATCCGAACATCACTGCCAATGCGCAAACTATGCGCAAAAAGGAGGGAATCGCGCCTATTGAAGCAGACGTACACCGGATCTCTCTCCCAATTTACACCAGTTCTACACCAAAAACCGCTATTCTGTTGAGTGAGTGGCTTTCTGCGCCTTTCTTTTGATCTTTTAAACCTGCTGTTTGTGGAATGGAGGGGCTGTTGTGGCAACGCAAACCGCGCCATTGGCTACTATGTCTGCGAATCAGGTGTATCTGCGGGGAAAACGCCTGCTGGACCTGATGTTCACTCTGCTGATCCTGCCTCTGCTCTGTCTGGTCGTGGTGATTGTGGGGATAGCGATCCACCTGGACTCAGAAGGGCCTATCTTCTTCCGGCAAAAGCGCGTGGGGCTGAACGGGGAAGAATTCACCATGTACAAATTTCGCTCAATGTATGCAAATGGGTCTGACCATATCCATCAGGAGAACATCACGCGCTATATCAATGGTGAAAAACTCAATACCCTGACGGAAACCAATGCGTACAAGCTGGACCGCGACCCGCGCATTACCCGTGTAGGCCACATTATCCGCAAAACCAGTATTGACGAATTGCCCCAATTCTTCAATGTCCTGCGCGGCGAGATGAGCCTGGTGGGGCCGCGCCCACCCATCGAATACGAAACCCGGCTCTATAGCCAGCATGCCTGGCTCCGACTCTCCGGCAAACCTGGCCTGACCGGACCCTGGCAGGTCTACGGACGCAGTTGTGTGCCGTTCAATGAAATGGTGGAGATGGACATTGCCTATCTCCAGCGTCAATCCCTCCTGGAAGACCTCAAGCTGATCGTGCTGACTGTGCCCGTCATGGTCTTTGCGCGCGGCGGGGCATAGCAGCGGAGCATAAAAGAAACGCACAAAGCGGTGGGCGGCCTGGCAGGGTCGCCCACCGCTTTGTGTCTCGGCGCAATCACAGCGGCTTGCGCTGACCCTGGGTACCGTGTGCGACCCCTGAGAACCGCTGTCAGCTACCCCCTCTCATCAACCTGGCCCCTTTCAGGCACATATTCTGCAACGGCTCCTACATTTGCGCTGCCTGTCCTGCATTTCACTGGTCATCTTTTGGTGAAATGCTGAGCCTCTGAAAGGAGCAACGAAATGAGTACCGCCGAGAGCACCCAACTCCAGTTCCTTGACCCTGACACCGCCGCCTTTCTCCAGACCTTGGAGGCGCAAGGCGGCCCACCGCTCTACACCCTCTCACCAGACGACGCCCGCGCAGTGCTCGTCAAGGCGCAAGACATCCCCGTAAAAAAGCTGCCTGCGGAGATGGAGGACCGGACCATCAGCGGAGGTCCGACGGGAGAGGTAGCACTGCGCATTGTGCGGCCCCAGGGCGTGACCAGCGCGCTGCCGGTAGTGCTCTACATGCATGGCGGCGGATGGGTGCTGGGTGACAAAACCACGCATGATCGGCTCATCCGCGAGATGGCGATGGGCACACAGGCAGCCGTCGTTTTTGTTGAGTATACGCGCTCGCCAGAAGCGCACTACCCTATCGCGCTTGAGCAGGGCTACACCGCGATGCAGTGGATTGCCAAAGAAGGCGCCGCATACAACCTGGATGCCGCCCACCTTGCCCTGGCCGGAGATAGCGTCGGCGGCAATCTGGTTGCGGCGCTCGCGCTGCTCGCCAAACAGCGCGGCGGCCCAAAGATCAAACTCCAGGCGATGTTTTACCCGGTGACAGATGCCAACATGGATACGCCCTCCTATCGGCAGTTTGGCGCGGGCGGCTACTGGCTCACCCGCGACGCGATGCGCTGGTTCTGGGACAGCTACGCCCCCGATGCCTCGGCGCGCAGCCAGCCAACCGCGTCTCCGCTGCGCGCCTCGCTGGAAGAACTCCGGGGGCTGCCGCCCGCGCTTGTCATCACCGACGAATGCGACGTGCTGCGCGACGAAGGCGAAGCCTATGCCCACAAGCTAATGAGCGCCGGAGTGCGTGTCACCGCGACCCGCTATCTGGGCACCATCCATGACTTTATGCTGCTCAACGCCATCACCGAAACACCCGCCCCGCGCGCCGCTGTCGTCCAGGCCAACATAGCCCTGCGCCTGGCGCTGACCCGCTAAGCGGCACGCCACAGGCGCCACAGCAGCCAGACCAGGTACCGTGCATGCACTGGAGTACCTGGTCTGGCTGCTGTGGCGCAGCCCGGCCTGCGTATTGTATTCAGTATTCAGGCTCGCTCAGGCGCGTTTCATCTGAAGCAGCCCGGCCTCCACACGCACCAGGCTATACCCAACGCCTGGCACCGTCACAATAAAACGCGGTTTGCCTGGGTCTGGCTCGATCTTCTGGCGCAAATGGCGGATATGCGCTTTAATCAAGCAGGCATCGGCATCGCCATCGTAGCCCCAGACATAGGTCACAATCTGGCTGGAAGTGCAGACATCATCCGCATTAATCGCCAGCAAATGCAGCAGTTTGCTCTCCGTTGGCGTCAGGCGCACCGTTTTTCCATGCACCCGCACCTGATTATGCAGCGAATCCATAAAGATTGGGCCGACGGTCACGGTTGAAGGTGGGCGCTGAGCCAGGGAAGACCTCGCCCGCCTGCTCACCGCGCGAATGCGCGCCAGCAAATGCGAGGGATAGAACGGCTTGCGCAGATAATCATCCGCCCCAGACTCCAGGCAGCGTACCTCCTCGTGGACATCATGCCCATCGCTCAAGACCAGCACCAGCGCATCGTGCTTGCTGCGCATCTCGCGGCACAGCGCCAGGCCATCCATATCTTTCAACGCCGGGTCCAGAATGACCAGATCGGGTTGTTGAGTGGTCCACTCATGCTTCGCGCGGTCCGCATTAAAAGCGCGCGTGACCTCATAGCCCAGCGACTTGAGCCAGCCCGTCAACATTTCAACCAGGTCGCGGTCAGGGTCAGCAATCAAGATTTTCATAGATCATCGCTCCCATCTTTTAAAAAGAGGTGAGCCTCCTGCTCCACCAACACAACACAGAGCACCCTCACACCAGGTACCAGAACGCTACGCCATCCCCAGCGAAACCCGATTTCGTACACCCTCACAGACCCAATCAATCTCATCAAGCGTGAGTTCAGGGAACATAGGAAGCGAGAGAATGCGCCCGGCCAGGCGCTCGGTCACAGGCAAGGCGCCTTTGGGCGGAGCAAACGGGGCGCAGGCGGGCTGAAGATGCAGAGGCACAGGATAATGAATCCCCGTCTGGATGCCTTGAGCCGCGAGCGATTCGCGCAGCGCATCGCGGGCATCGGTCTGAATCACATAGACATAAAAGATATGCTCAGAATCCGCTCGCTCAAACGGAGTCGCCACCGCCCCCTGGAGCCTGGCCGTATACGCCCTGGCATGCGCGCGCCGCTGCTGATTCCACTCTTCCAGGCGCCGCAGCTTGATGCGTAAGATCGCCGCTTGCAATTCATCCAGGCGGCTGTTCATGCCAATCAACTCGTGATGATAGCGCTGGCGAGAGCCATGATCGCGCAGCATCCGAATCCGCTCGGCCAGCTGCGGGTCATTGGTCGTCATAATCCCGGCTTCCCCATAGCCGCCCAGATTCTTGCTGTAATACAGGCTAAAGGCGCCAATATCGCCCAGCGTCCCCACCACACGCCCGTTATAGCGCGCCCCCTGCGCCTGGGATGCGTCCTCGATCACGCGCAGCCCATGTTTCTGCGCAATTGCCAGCAGCGGGTTCATATCTGTCGCCTGCCCAAACAGATGCACCGGCATCAAGGCGCGGGTGCGTGGGGTAATGGCGGCCTCCACCAACTCCGGGTCCATCGTGGCGGTGGCTTCTTCCACGTCCACAAACACCGGCGTGGCCCCGGCCATCACAATCGCCTCAACCGTCGCAAAAAACGAATTGGACACCGTGATCACTTCATCGCCAGGGCCGATGTCGCAGGCGCGCAGCGCCAGATACAGCGCGTCCGTCCCTGAGCCAACCCCGATCCCCTCAGCGCTGCCACAGTAATCGGCAAACTCGCGCTCAAAAGCGCGCACATTTGGGCCAAGAAACAATTCCATCCCGCTCAAAGAGGCATCAATCGCCGCCAGCACTTCTTCGCGGATGCTTTGATATTGCCGTTGCAAATCAACTAATTTAATTTCCCGTTTCATACACCATCCCCCACGAACATACCAACCGGCCAATCAGGTGGATTACAACAGTGGATTACAACACAAGCAAGAACCCCGAAAGCCAACCTCCTTTTATTGGGCTGCCTCACGCCGGTCACGCGGGCGCAAGTGGGTATAGGGACGCTCCAAAAAGCCTTTGCTACAGGTCAGTTGATCAATGGTCCCCACCACACGCGCCGGGTTGCCATAGGCAACGGCGCGGTCAGGAATGCTGCGCGTCACCACACTGCCCGCCCCAATCAGCGCGTGCTCGCCAATCACCACATAGGGGACGATGGTCACGTTGACGCCAATCTGCGCGCCCTTCTTCAGCGTCGGCCCCTTCATACATGGCCCGGACATCGGGCAGCCGGGGTGGATGTCATTGGCAAAGCTCACCCCAGGCGCGATAAACACGTCATCTTCCAGTATGCTGAACTGGGCAATATACACATTGGTGTGGATTTTGACCCGGCTGCCAATCTGACACCCATAATCAATCACCGAATTGCTCCAGATGCTCACATCGTCGCCCAGCACGTTTTCTTCACGGATGACGACGTGATGGCCGGTTTTCAGACGAGCGCCAATGCTGCTGCCCAGATAGAGCACCGTCCCCGAACCAAGCTGGGCGCCTGCCCCCAGCGCAAGCCCCAGGCGCTCCACCTTGCGGCGCGGGCGCTGCCCAACGAGCACATACGGCCCCACTTCCTCTGGCTCGCCCATCTGCACAAACCCGGCGGCCCCAGGAGCCAGCGCCCATGCCACGTCAGTCTGAGCGCCCAACGGCTCGGTCATACCGCCACCTCTTTCCCATACTGCTCCAGCGAGTGCTGAATCGCTTCAAGCGTCCTGGTCACGGGCAGGCTCCAGTATGCGTCGGTCAGCGGTTGTTGCCCCGTGCGGATACATTCGGCAAAATGTTCGCATTCAACCAGCAGCGGTTCCCTCCAGCCAATGGCAGGCGCTGTCGTCTCGCCTGAGCGATAAGAGAGCTGGAAGGCTTCAAAGGTGGTGGTCGGCTCCGGGCGATCTACGCCCTTGTTGTAGATGCGAATTTTTTCGTCAGGATTGACATCATCATAGACCGCCATTTTCTGATCGCCTACCACCGTCAGACGGCGAACTTTTAGAGGATGCAGCCAGCTGACTTGCAAATGAGCAATTAAACCGCTGGCATAGGTCATGTGAATATAGGTCACATCCTGGATGCTGCGCTGAATATGCGCGGCTCCATTGGCCCGCACAGCCACAGGATCAGCGTCAAGCAAGTAACGTAAAATAGAAAGGTCATGGGGCGCCAGGTCCCACACGACATTCACATCCTGGCGAAAGAGGCCAAGATTCAGCCGCTGCGCATCAATGTAATAGAGTTTGCCTAATTGACCAGCGGTGATGATACGCCGCAACTCGCGTACCGCCGTGTGATAGAGGAAGGTATAGCCAACCATCAACACGCGCTGGCACTCCTCGGCCAGCTTTGCCAGTTCTTCCACCTCACTTGTCCTGGCCGCCAGCGGTTTTTCCACCATGACATGCTTGCCCGCCAGCAGGGCGGCGCGCGCCAGCTTATAATGCGTGTGGACAGGAGTCGCAATCACCACCCCATCAATATCGCTCTCAAACAGGTCCGAGGTAGCGCGCGTCAGGTGGGTATGCCGGTGATGGGTGTGGGCGCGCGTCAGTTGCCCATCATCCAGGTCGGCAATATACTCAACGGAGCTATTCTTCAAACTCCCCAGATTACGCACAAGCTGCGGCCCCCAATAGCCATAGCCAATGACGCCAAACTGGAGCGGTTTATCCGAAATGGCTACATCGGGGGGAGTTGCTGCCCCACTATCCAGGGCGGGAGAGGTTGCTGCCCCATTTTCCAGGGCGGCAGTGGTACTACGCATTGGTTCCATCATCACACATCCCTCTACTTAAGCACAACACCAACAACCGAGAAATTCTCTACCTCAACCAACGATGACAGGCGCGAGTGAAAATCACAATTTGATCACAAGCGCGCGAGCGGGCTGTCACAAGCCAATCACAAGAGGCGAGAGGGGTCTATCCGCAGACGCCCAGGGGTCAGTTTGGATTTCAGCAAATAGCCCTGCGCATACTTGCTCATCTGTGAACGGCGCAGCGCGGCCCGGACACATGCTAACAACCGGGACACGTGCTAACAATTCAATGGGGTTAAAGGGCTTGGTGAGGTAATCATCTGCGCCCAGATCAAAGGCGCACGCCTTCTCTTCTACCCGATCAAGAGCGGTCAATACCATGATGGGCGCGGCAGAGAAGCGCCGCATACGCTCGCAGGCTTCGGCTTCAAAGCCGTTGCGTTTCGGCATCATCAGGTCCAGGAGAACGACCAGGATGGCGGTTTTCTTTGCTCCCAAATCCCCACCTCGCACATACTCTGAACGCGCTACCAGCAAGGCTGACCAGGCATGCTTCCAGGTAAGCGGTTCGCACTTCAAACGATTAACCGGTTCTACAACGAGTGGTTCGGCTCCTTCAAAAAGAGGAGAGAGGGCTACGTAGCGACCTGCTGCTCCTCAGTCTGCTATCCTTCACTAGTGTGGAACGAACAAGCAATTCAGAGATAACAAATCGTACTAAGATGCTATTGTTACTGGGCTTCCTGCATAGCGAACATCCTCCTCATATCCCTGAGCCACTGCGCCTGTGCCAGTATTCACAGGCCATGATGCGCTGTCTGGTTTCTAACAATTCTAGCTGTCTGCTAATTATGCTATTGGCACTTTACTATGGTTCACACCAAAACGCAATACTTTTCCCAGGCAATTTTGATGAGCCGCAAGAAACTCTTCTCTCTCCAACTTCTTTTACGTGCTCTTGCAAAATACCTTGATGATCAATATAATAGATAGTGAAAGGTTCATCGGTGGCGCGGGAGGAGCAAGCCATGACTGCTGATCGTCTCGTAGAAAACATCTTGACGCTGTATCACCTGATCCGGCGCACGTCGCATCCGGTGAAGCGCGGCGAGATTACTACCGAGCAATACTGGATGCTCCTGCGCCTACGCCGTTCCGGGCCAATGAGCATTGGACAACTGGCAGATGCGCTGGGCATTACGGGCAGCACTGTCACCACTGGCAGCAAGCGGCTAGAGCGGACAGGGCTGGTGAAGCGCGAGCGCCAATCTGATGATGAGCGTCTGGTCCTGGTCGCCTTAACCCTCCAGGGGCAGCAGAAGGTCGAGGCGTGGCAGCAAGAGCGACGCGCCTTCCTCTCGCGCCTGCTTGCCCCACTCACCCCCCAGGAACAAGACACGCTCTCCGCGCTCCTGGAACGAGTGCTGGAAGCGCAAGCAAGCGAGGCTGCGCAAACACCACAGAAAGAGGAACACCATGCCAGCGATCATTGAGGTGCACGATCTGGTAAAGCGCTACGGCGACTACCCAGCCGTGAACCAGGTGAGCCTGGAAGTGGCGGAAGGCTCCGTTTTTGGGTTGCTGGGTCCAAACGGGGCCGGAAAAAGTACCATCATCAAGATGCTCACCACCCTGCTCCCACCAACTTCAGGCCGCGCCGTCATCGCTGGCTTTGATGTCACGCGCCAGCCAATGGAGGTACGGCGGCGCATCGGCTACGTACCCCAGGCGCTCTCCGCCGATGGCACGCTCACCGGCTACGAAAACCTCATCGTCTTTGCCAAACTCTATGACCTGCCGCGCACAATACGCGAGCCGGTTGTGCGCGAAGCGCTGGCCCTGATGGGCCTGGAGGACGCGGCAAACAAGCTGGTGCGCACCTATTCTGGTGGCATGATTCGCCGCCTGGAAGTGGCCCAGGCCATGCTGCACCGCCCCCAGGTGCTCTTTCTGGACGAGCCAACCGTTGGGCTGGACCCGGTGGCGCGCAATGCCGTCTGGGAATATCTCAAAACGCTGCGCACCGAACGGCAAGTCACGGTCTTTCTCACCACCCATTACATGGAAGAAGCCGACCATCTCTGCGAGCATATCTGCATCATGCACCTGGGGAACATCGTCGCGCAGGGCACGCCTGCTGAATTAAAGGCTGCGGTTGGTGGGCCGGAAACCACCCTGGATGCCGTCTTTACCCATTTTACTGGCAATTCGCTGGAATCCGGAGGAAGCTACCGTGAAACTGCACGCGCCCGCCGCACAGCGCGGCGACTTGGATGAACCCGTCAGCGTTGGGCGGGAACCTTCCCCGCAGTGGCCGCGCCCGATGCAGGCCATCGCCCGTTTTGTCGAAAAGACCAGCACCATCATCTGGCTGGAGGCGCGCAAGCTGCGCCACGACCCGACGGAACTGTTCACGCGCGCCGTCCAGCCCGCGCTCTGGCTGCTGATCTTTGGCGAAGTCTTCACCAAGGTGCGCGCCATTCCCACCGGCAACGTGCGCTACCTGGACTATATGGCGCCTGGCATCCTGGCGCAGAGCGTCTTGTTTATCGCCATCTTTTCCGGCATTGCCATCATCTGGGAGCGCGACCTGGGCATCATCCACAAGTTTCTGGCAAGCCCCACGCCGCGCACCGCGCTGGTGCTGGGCAAAGCGCTGGCTTCGGGCGTGCGCGGATTGGCCCAGGCCGTCATCATTTATCTGCTGGCACTGCTGCTGGGCGTCAAGATGAACTGGAACCCGCTGGCCTTGCTGGGCGTGCTGGTGATCGTCGTGCTCGGCGCGGCCTGCTTCTCCACGTTCTCGCTCATCATCGCCTGCCTGGTCAAAAGCCGCGAGCGCTTCATGGGCATTGGGCAGGTGCTGACCATGCCGCTTTTCTTTGCCAGCAATGCTATCTATCCCGTCTCCATCATGCCCGACTGGTTGCAGGTGGTTGCCAGAGCCAACCCGCTCAGCTATCAGGTGGACGCGCTGCGCTCGCTGATGCTGGCTGGCGGCAGTAGTATTGATGGGTTGGGCACCGATTTTGTCGTCATGTTCTCAGTCACGGTGGCGCTCATTCTCATCGGGGCCAGGCTCTATCCGCGCGTCGTTCGTTAGACTATACTCTCAGCCATGCCAGTTGATAACGAACTGTACAATCGCCCTGGCGACCTCTGGTGGGATGACAACGCGGCGTTTGCGCTGTTGCGCACCGCCTTCAACCCCGCCCGCTTTGGCTATTTTCGCCAGGCGCTGCTTGATCGGCTGCGTCTTGACCCGCGCGGCCTGCGCGCCCTGGATGTTGGCTGTGGCGGTGGGCTGCTGGCCGAAGAGTTTGCCCGGCTGGGCTGCCGCGTCACCGGCATTGACCCCTCCGAGCCATCGCTGGCAACCGCCCGCGCCCATGCCCAGGCTTCCGGCCTGAGCATTGACTATCGCGTGGGCGTGGGTGAGCAGCTTCCCTTTGAGGATGCGTGCTTTGATCTGGTCTATTGCTGCGATGTCCTGGAGCATGTCAACAATCTGGAGCGCGTCATTGCGGAAACAGCGCGCGTGCTCAAGCCAGGCGGCGTCTACTGCTACGACACCATCAACCGCACGCTGCCTAGCAAGCTGATCACCATCAAACTTTTTCAGGAGTGGCCTGCCACGCGCTTTTTGCCGCCGCACCTCCACGACTGGAACCAGTACATCAAGCCGCGTGAACTGCAACGACTGTTGACGCAGCACGGCTTGGTGGTGCAAGAGATACGTGGACTTAATCTGGCGAGTAATCCACTAACACTCCTGCGCTCGCTGCGCCGGTTCAAACGAGGGGCCATGTCGTATAAAGAGCTAGGCGAGGCAACGCGCTTTCATGTGGGCGGCCCCAGGCTTGTAGCCTATATCGGCTACGCACTCAAATTGTGAGACAAGGGCTTCTGCCAAAACTCTGCTGAAACTCTAAGGAGGCTGTTTTATGCGCTTGCGCGATCTTGGCATCCAGATAGGCACCCTGCCCACTGGCCCATCCAACACGCTCACCGATGTGCCCGGCGTGCGCGTGGGTCACCAGACTCTGATTCGCGGGCAGGATGTGCGAACCGGCGCCACTGCCATCTGGCCGCACGACGGCAACCCGCTCTCCGGGCGCGTCTATGCCGGTATCCACGCGCTCAACGGCTTTGGCGAGATGACCTGTCGCTCGGTTATTGATGAATGCGGCCTGCTCTCCACGCCCATCGTGCTCACGGGCACCTCTGGCGTGGGCATGGCGCTGCACGCCACAACGCGCTATCTGGCCCAGCGCTATCCAGAGCAGGTACGCAACGAAATCCCCATCCCCGTCGTGGCCGAATGCGACGATGGCTTTCTGCATGACCACCTCACGTTTGCTCTCATGGAGCAGGATGTCTGGGCGGCGCTGGACGGCGCAACCACCAACCCGGTAGTGGAAGGCTGCGTAGGCGCGGGCACCGGCATGCAGCTTTTCCAGTTTAAGGGCGGCATCGGCTCCTCCTCGCGCGTTGTGGACACCCCGGCGGGCACCTATACCGTTGGCGTACTGGTAGAAACGAACTTTGGCCTGCGCCCGCGCCTCACGGTGGCCGGGGTGCGCGTTGGCCCCCTGCTCACCGACCTGCTGCCGGAAGAAGCACCCGACCCATCGCCGCAGAACGATGGCTCCTGCATCGTTATCGTCGGCACCGATGCCCCGCTGCACGCGCACACCCTGCGCCGCATGGCACAGCGAGCCGGGTTGGGGCTGGCACGCACCGGCTCGGCAGCGGGAGATGGCAGCGGCGAAATCTTCCTGGCCTTCTCCAACGCGCAGCACATCCCCTATCACATTCCAGAGGGGCGCTTTCAGATCAGCGTCTTTCCAGAGGGCATTTACGGCAACACCGGCCTCAACGCGCTCTTTGGCGCCGTCGTAGATGCCGCCGAAGAAGCGGTGCTCAACGCCCTGCTGATGGCAACCACCACCACCGGGCGCCAGGGCAATGTTGTCCACGCTGCCCCACATGATCGCCTGGTTGCGCTGCTTCAGCAGGCCAGGCTGGTCTAAGCAGTTGGCGTTCGCTGGTCTGCCAGCGTACAATAGAGGAAGATGGGAGAGCGAAATAAGATTAGTTGGTTGTTAGGGCACAGAGAGGTATATGAGTCAGAGCGCACCACAAGTGCCAGACGGCGCTTCAAGCCAGTCAGAAGAAACGAATCTGTGGAATGACCCGCTGGAAAGCGACCCGCTGGCGGGCATTTCGCCGCGCCGTCAGGCGTTTAGTCGGCGCGTCGTCGGGCTGGCCGAAGGTACCTCCCATTTCTTTGGGCGGCATTGGCTGGCGCTCATCAACAGTGCCCTGGGCATCTTCCTGGGCGGCGCGTTCCTGGCCCCCGTCTTTGCCTATTTCGGCAACTACGGCGCTTCTTCCTGGCTCATTCACACCTATCACGCCATCTGCGACCAGATACCCTCGCACTCCTATTATCTCTTTGGGCATCAGGTCTGCCTGTGCGAGCGCTGCCTGGCAATCTACGCCACGCTCTTTCTGGCGGGGCTGGCTCTGGTCGTGGCGCCGCGCCTGCGCCGCCTTGTCCGCCCGCTGGATTGGCGGCTCTGGCTCTTATTGATCATACCAATGGCAATTGATGGAGGCACGCAGTTGCTTGGCTGGCGCGAAAGCGATCTGCTCTTGCGCACCATCACCGGCTTTCTCTTTGGGCTGGGCAGCGCCTGGCTCATCCTGCCCCGTCTGGAAGAAATCGCCCGTGATATGGCCGCGCAACCAGCCGCGCAGAAAGCATAAGGGCGGGCAACGTAAAGGAATCACATCATGGACGAGCCTGGACCGGCACAAAAGAAAGGGCTAACCGCACGCGACCCGCGCCTGGTCAAGTGGACCAGCGCCGTTGCCGCTGTGGTGATTGCTGGCATCTTCGCCTGGGGCTTGCTGGTAAGCCGTCCTGGTGCGCAAGCCGGAGCAGGCGCCACGCTCCCCGATTTTTACAGCCTGGCCGGGCAGACACCACCAAATGTTACGCTGCGCGACCTGACCAATACGCCTGTGACGCTCAGCAGCTTTCACGGGAAGCGCGTCTTGCTCAATTTCTGGTACGTGGCCTGCCCCGATTGCCGGGGCGAAATGCCTACGCTTGAGCAGTTCTATCAGCAAGCGCGGGGACAAAACATCATCATTCTTGGCCTCAATATTCTGGATGATCCCAATACCGCCTCGCTCTTTTTGCAAAATCTGGGAATCAACTATCCGGTGGTACTGGACCAGCAGCACCGGCTCTTTGACAGTTTGCACCTGACCTCCACGCCCTCTTCCATTTTGATAGATTCGCAGGGTAGTATTCAGGGCAGTGTTTCTGGTCCGCTCAGCCAGAGCCAGCTTCACAGCTATTTTTCTCTGTTGCACTAGCGCAATCTCACCTGGAGCGTTTGTTTTGGACAGTTCACTCACCTTTGCCATCGCCTTCGGCGCGGGGCTGGCCTCGTTCCTCTCGCCCTGCGTCTTGCCGCTGGTGCCCATCTACCTCGCGCAGCTTGTTGGGCCAGGCGTCCTCCAGACCTCCCAGGTGGAAAACACCTCGCGGCGCTGGTCCACTTTTCTGCACGCGCTCTTGTTTGTGCTGGCTTTCTCGCTCACCTTTATTGCGTTGGGCGCCACCGCCAGCGTCGTTGGGCATTTCCTCCAGGGCAATCAGTTGCTGCTGCGACGGGTGGGCGGGATTGTGCTGGTCATTCTGGGGCTGCATTTCTCAGGGTTGCTGCGCATCCCTTTCCTCTACCACGAGTCGCGCTTTCAGTATCGCCCAGGCCGCCCCAGCTACCCGGCATCCTTTCTGATGGGCTTCATCTTCTCCATCGGCTGGACGCCCTGCGTTGGCGTCATCTTGAGCAGCATCCTCATCCTTGCCAGCAACAGCACAACCCTCCAGTCTGGAGTGCTGCTGCTGGCCGTCTATTCGCTGGGGCTGGGGCTGCCCTTCCTGGCAATGGGCCTGGCGGTCAACGTCGTTTCGGTCTGGCTCAAGCGTCTCAAGCCGCACCTGGGCAAAATTGAATTTGCCACTGGCATGCTGCTGACAGTGGTGGGGGTCGCCATGTTCTTTGGCTTGATCACCTACCTACCACAGTTCTTCAACTTTTTGCCGGTGAATGGCTAGCGGCTAAAAGCGGAAATTCTACCGGGTAACAGCGCGAAAACCTATCCTTGCACCAGGGCGCTCACCTGGGCTACCATCTGGAGGGATAATTTCCTCTTCCAGATGTTTTTGTTTGAGAATGGTTCGCTATGCCCAACAAGATTGCTGTCGCGCTCGCCCTCCCCGATACTGAGCGCTGCCTGGCCCGGCTGCACGCTCTGGCCCCGCAGATCGCCCTGGCCGAGATTCGCCTTGATCTGATGGACTCGTTCGATCTGCCCCGGCTGATTGCAGAAGCCCCCTGCCCGCTCATCATCACCTGCCGCCCACCGCGCGAGGGCGGAAAGTTTCAGGAAGATGAAGCGGAGCGGCTGGAGATTCTGGCGCAAGCAATAGCCCTGGGCTGCGCCTATGTGGACATCGAATGGGACAGCCTGGAAGCGTTTGCCACACTCGCCAGCCGCAGCCAGGGTTCTACGCGCCTGATCGTTTCGCGTCACTGGCTGGACTGCATGCCCGATGATCTCATGCCTTTCTACCAGGGGTTTCAGAAGCATGCCGACGTGGTGAAACTCGTGGGCCTGGCACACCATCCCGCCCAAATGCTGCCCGTATTCGCGCTGCTCAGCCGCGCCACCACGCCAGTGATTGGCCTGGCAATGGGGCAGGCCGGGCAGTTGACGCGCCTGCTGGCCCCCTGCTTCCCCAACTGCCTGCTCACCTATGGCGCAGCTTCTGCGGAGGGAGCCACCGCCTCCGGCCAGATCAGCGTGAGCGCAATGGTTGAAGATTACCACTTGAACCAGCTTGGCCCGGAAACCATCGTCCATCTGCGCCTCTGTGCCAGCGCAGCTTCGGCTGAGGGTGTAATCACTCAGAATGGCAATGCCACCGCCGGACAACACTTGTATATCCCTTTGGTGGTTTCGCCAGAGCAGGCGGCGGCGCTTCTCCCTGGCCTGCGCGCCATTCTGCCCCACCTCATCGTCACCGCTGACCCAGGGCTATTTCCCTCTGGCTCTCCTGGCCTGTCTTCATCCGGCTAAAGAGGAAACGCATGCAAACAGTAGCGATCATCGGGCTGGGGCTGATTGGTGGCTCGCTTGGCCTGGCCCTCAAACACCATAACGAGTCGAGCGGAGAGCATCGCTATCAGGTCATCGGCTACGACCAGCGCCAGGAACAACGTGAGCAGGCCAGGCAGCGCGGCGCAATAGATCAGGCCAGCCCCAGCCTGGCGGAAGCCGTCCAGCAAGCCGATGTTATCATGCTTGCCACGCCCGCGCTGGCAATTCGGCAGGTATTGAGCGATCTGGCCCCGCTGCTGCGCGAGGGCGCACTGCTGAGCGATGTTGCCAGCACCAAAGCCCAGGTCATGCGCTGGGCGGCTGAACTTGTCCCACCACATGCCCGCTTCATTGGCGGCCACCCAATGGCGGGCAGCACCGGCAGCCTGGAGGCTGCCACCTCTGATTTGTTCACCGGGGCAACCTATTGTCTGGTGCTCCCTGATGGACCAGCCAGAAGCGTGCCGGACATGCTCAGCCAGATGATAGCCGACGTAGGGGCCAATCTGCTGCTGCTAGATGCCGCCACCCATGACCAGGCCGTCGCCGCCATCAGCCATCTGCCCTTCCTCGCCGCATCTGCCCTCGTGGAGACAGTGGCGGCTGCCGATGAGAAAGTCCTTCAAGTCATGAGCGCGCTTGCCAGTTCTGGTTTCCGCGACACGACACGCCTTGCCACAGGCGACCCCACCATGTACCACGACATCTCCCTCACCAACCGAGAGGCCATCCTGTCCTGGCTGGAGGCGTATCTTGCGCAGCTTCAGGCGCTGCGCGACCTGCTGCAAACCAGCCCGCAAGAGCAAGATGCGCGTCTGAAGGCGGTTTTTAATGCTGCCCGCCAGCACCGGGATTTCCTGCTGAGTGCAAAAACTCACAAAAAAACCCTTGACAGAAGCGAAAAAGATACGGTATAGTCTGGGCATGCAATACCAAGCCCAACTCACAAGCCCATTTATGGGCGCCAGCACTTGGTACTATTATTACTTTAGTCCTCCGACATGGCTGAGGACTGGTCGGGCTTGGTAAAAAATTAGACCAGCGCAGCATGTCGGAGAAGCAGAGGAAAAATCCTCTGCTTTTTTGTTTGTCTGGAAATCCCGGTAGCCCCGTAGCAACCCCTGACAAACGCAGACGCTTGCGTCGCACAAAGGAAGGAACGGGAAAAGTCGTATGATCATCTTAATGAACAGCCAGGTCAGGTCCGAAACCCTGGCGCAAATCAGCGCCTTGCTCTTACGAGCGGGCAGCCAGGAATCGCTTAACCTCGTCGAAACGAGCCGGGGAGTGGCGTGCTGCACAGGCAGTAAACAGATCAACGCAGAAATCTGCGAGCATCTGAGCGCCCTCCCCGATGTTGAACATGTCCTCTCTTTCAGCACCCCCTACCAGCTTGCCAGCCGCCGCTTCCAGGACACCAAAAGCCAGATCACCATTGGCAACCCCGCAAACTGCAACCCCGTCACTATTGGCGCGGGCAAGCCGGTCATCATGGCTGGCCCCTGTGCTGTAGAAAATCAAGAGCAGTTGCGCACGATTGCCCTGGCCGCTCAACGCGCCGGGGCAACTATTTTACGGGGCGGCGCCTTTAAACCGCGCAGTTCGCCTTACTCCTTTCAAGGGCTGGGAACACCCGGACTCAAAATGCTGGCCGAGACGCGCGAAGAAACCGGCATGCCGGTGATCACCGAGGTGCTGGAGCCAGGCATGGTCGAAACCGTTGCCGAAGTTGCCGACGTGCTGCAAATCGGCTGCCGCAATATGCAAAACTTCCCGCTGCTGCTGGCCGCTGGCCGCGCCGGGAAACCCGTCCTGCTCAAACGCGGCTTTTCCGCCACCATCGAAGAGTGGCTGCTGGCCGCCGAATACATCCTGGCCGCAGGCAACCCCAACGTCATCCTCTGCGAGCGCGGCATCCGCAGCTTTGACCCCCATACCCGCAACCTGCTGGATTTAAGCTGCATCCCGCTGCTGGGCACGCTCACCCACCTGCCCGTCGTTGTTGATCCCAGCCACTCCACCGGGCGGCGCGATCTGGTGGCGCCAATGGCCTACGCTGCCATCGCTGCTGGAGCCGACGGGCTGCTTGTGGATGTCCACCACCAGCCAGGGCAGGCACTCTGCGATGGCGAGCAAGCCATCCTGCCAGAAGACCTGCACCTGCTCGTGCAGAGAGCGCATCTCATTTGTGAGTCCCTCCAAACTACCGCTCTGCTGTCGGCCTGATGAACACCAGAAACGATCAGCAGCCGCCGTTGGAGGACGCTATGGGAGTCAAGATACAATCAACCGTAGGACTCATCAAAGCGTGGGGAGAAACGCTTTTCCAGGGCAAGACCACACCAGGGGCAAGGGTGCTCATCGGGAACATCTCTGCCGTGCCCCCTCTTATGGGGGTTCCCGCCAACACTTCTCAGGCCATTCAAGACGCAACCGTGCATCTGCTTACCTCGCTGCTCGAAGCCGAAGCTATTACCCCGTCTGATATTATCGGGGCTTTTTTCATCACCTCGCTCACCGCCGACCACCCGGCCCGCGCAGCGCGTGAGCGGCTTGGCTGGCGCTCGGTTCCGCTGCTGGGCGTGCGCGAAGACGCGCCAACCGCCGAGACACGAGACACCCTTTCCATTATGCTTTTTGCGCAATCAGGGGGTACTGCCATTCCTGCCAGTCAGCAGCCCCTGCGAGGCATTCGGGGCGCGATTATTTTAGAGAACCAGACCGAGGAGCAGATACAAAGCGGTGTTCGCTGGCTGTTTGAGCAAAGCCTGGCTAACAACGCCATTCGTCAGGAAGATGTGCTCGGCGCCGTCGTGACCGTCACATCCGATCTGGACGCCACCATTGCTCATGCCCACACCAGCGCGCTGCTTCAGCCATCAGTTCCTGTCTTAGCCCTGCATGAGCTTGACATCCCACACACGCCGTCAGCGTGTCTGCGCACCCTGCTTATCGCCAGAATGAACAGCCAGCCACAGCCCGTCTACTCCGAACGCGCCATGCGCCTGCTGCGCCCAGACCTGCTGCAACCAGAACTTCCTGGACCAGAGCCAGCTTTGCTGCCTGCGTCTTCTCTGCCACACACCATCACTATCTCACCATCCGGGCCGCTTTCCGGCTCTGTCGCGCTGCCTGGCTCTAAATATCACACGCTGCGCGCAATGCTGGCCGCTTTGCTTGCTGAAGGTGAAAGCACCATTGAGCAGCCAGCAATAAGCGAAGACACAGACGTGCTGCTGCGCGCCTGCGCCCAACTTGGCGCCAATATCCAGACACACCAGCAGGCTGATGGAAGCTGCACGCTCTCCATGCGGGGCGTGGGCGGGCGCGTTCACCCCAAAGGACCGCTCACGCTGGATATGGGCAACGCTGGCGCGGTGCTGCGGCTGCTGCTGGGCATCTGCGCCACCTCGCCAGAAGCCATCACGTTTACCACTCCCCATCCTGAGTCGCTGGGGCGGCGCCCCAACGCCGATCTTTTGCAGGCGCTGGCTCAGTTGGGCACGCGCATCACGCGCCAGGGACCAGACGACACCCTGCCAATCACCCTCCAGGGCGGCGCAGTCCAGGGTGGGCGCATCCAGATTTCGGGCAAGCAAAGTTCGCAATTTGTCAGCGCCCTGCTCTACCTTGGGCCACTGCTGGATGAAGGGCTGGAGCTTGAAATAACTGATACGCTCGCCTCTGCCTCCTTTGTTGACCTGACCATCCAGATACTTCAACAAGCGGGGATTACGAGCATCTCCAAAGCACGCCACAAACGCTATATTATCCCTGGCAGACAGCAGTACCAGCCACGCAATTATCGTATTCCCGGCGATGTTCCCTCTGCCGCCGCGCTGCTGGCCGCCGTCGCCATTGCCAGGGGCGAAATTACGCTGCGTGGTCTGGCGCCGGAAGACCCGGACGGCGCGGCGCTGCTGGCAGCTTTTGGGCAGATGGGCCTGGAGTTTATCAGAAGCAACACATCTGACGCCCCACTGATAGTTCGAGCGCATGGCTCGCTGCAAGGGCTGACCTTTGATGGCAGCCGGGTGATTGACAGCGTGCCCTGCCTGGCAGCGGCGGCGTGTTTTGCCACCACGCCCAGCCGCATCTTCAACGTTGCCAACCTGCGCCTGAAAGAGAGTGACCGGCTCTATGATCTGGCGGCGGCGCTGGGCGCGCTGGGCTGCAAGATCACCCCATCAGATGACGCGCTCACGATTGAACCAGCCCCCAATATCACCGGAGGCGTTACGGTAGATGCCCACAGCGATCATCGGCTGGCGCAGGCGCTGGCCGTCGTCGGCCTGGGCAGCCAGCAGCCCATCACGCTCCAGAACGCGCAGCATATCGCCAAAAGCTATCCCCGCTTCTTTGATGATCTCGCCAGCCTGGGAGGAGCCATATGCAGCGTATCTTCTTAACCGGCCTCTCTGGTGCGGGAAAAACCACCGTTGGCAAACTGGTTGCCCACCGGCTTGGCTGGCGCTTTCTGGATACCGACGCGCTGATCGAAGACCAGACCGGGCGCACAGTTGCGCAAATTTTCCGCGAGGAGGGCGAAGCCGCTTTTCGCCAGCGAGAAACAGAGAGCCTGCAACACGCTGCTGCCCAGGAACAGGTCGTCGTGGCAACTGGCGGAGGCGCGGTCATCAGCGCGGCCAACCGGCACTTGATGCGCCAGCAGGGGACAGTGGTCTATCTGGCTGCTTCCGTTGAATCTGCCTGGCAGCGCTTACAGGAGCACTCATCGGGCGGGGCCACTTGTACCACAGGCACCCTTGCCGGTGCGGGGCACACATCGCGCCCGCTGCTGGCCGGAGACAACGGGCAGCAAAAACTTCACGCGCTCTACGAAACGAGAAAGGGCTGGTATGAAGAAGCTGATCTGAAGATCAGCACCGATGAAGCCACGCCCGAACAGGTGGCGCTTCAGGTCATCGCGGGTGCCAGCGTGCAGGGCGCGCTGCTTTCATCAGCTTTTCCCGCCGAACAGATGCGCTTTGACCTCGACCATTTTATCGTACAGGCCAGCGTAGAATGGGGCGGCTTGCACCATCTCCCCCAGGTATTGCAGGCGCTGGGGCTGGCGCGGCGCGTGTTTCTGGTGACAGATAGCCAGGTTGGGGCGCTGTATGCAGGCCATCTGCTGGAATTGCTCCACCAGGCCGGACTGGAGGCGCATCTCTGCACCGTTCCAGCCGGAGAGAACAGCAAATCTCTCGAATACTTCTCCCAGGTTATTGACTGGCTGGTGCAGCACAAAGCCGAGCGACACGACCCGCTCATTGCGTTGGGCGGCGGCGTCGTGGGCGATTTGACCGGCTTTGTGGCCGCGAGCTATCAGCGCGGCATGCCGCTCATCCAGGTGCCCACCTCGCTGCTGGCGCAGGTGGACGCGGCTATCGGCGGCAAGACGGCCATCAATCACCCCCAGGGCAAAAACCTGATCGGCGCGTTTTACCAGCCCCGGCTCATTCTGGCTGACCCAGCCTGCCTGCTCACCCTACCAGAGCGCGCCTACTGCGAAGGCTGGGCCGAGATCATCAAATCTGGCGTGGCCCTGGACAGCGAACTCTTTGCCTGGCTCGAAGCCTCGGCCAGCAGCTTGCTGCGCCCAGCGCCAGAGTTGCTGACTAAAATTGTTGCGCGTTGTCTCCGGCTCAAGATGGAGCTTGTGCAGGAGGACGAGCGCGAACAGGGCCGCCGGGCCATCCTGAACTATGGGCACACCATCGGGCACGCCCTGGAAGCCGTCACTGGCTATACGACATGGCTGCATGGCGAAGCAGTGGCAATCGGGATGGAAGCCGCCGCCCATATCGCTATCGCCTTGGGTTTACTCGCGCCGGAGGCCGCCGCGCGCCAGCGGGCGCTGCTGCTGGCTTGCAAGCTGCCCATCTCCTGCCCTGATCTGGCATTTGACGCGCTGCTAGAAGCCATGAGCCGCGATAAGAAAGTGCAGAGCGGGCGCATGCGCTGGGTACTGCCCACCAGCATTGGGCAGGCTATCGTCTCCAGCGATGTCCCGCTCGCTCTCGTGAAGCAGGCAGTTGAGGCAGTATGCACCGAGAGGGTTGAGGGAGAGCCAGAAAGGGCCGCTCCATGAAACACGTGGGACTCATCGGCTTGCCAGTCGCGCACTCGCTTTCGCCGCGCATGCAGCAGGCCGCGTTTGACGCCTGCGGCATTGCTGCCCGCTATGCCCTGTGGGAAACGCAGCCAGAGGCGCTCCACACGCGCATTGCCAGCCTGCGCGCCCCAGAGATGCTCGGCGCCAACGTCACGCTGCCCTACAAGACCGACGCGCTGGCGCTGGTGGACGACATCGAGCCATTGGCCGCCAGAGCCGGCGCCATCAACACCATCGTCAACCGTAATGGGCGGCTGGTCGGCTATAATACCGATGTCCAGGGCTTCCTGAACGCGCTGGCGGGCGGCTTCGGCCAGCCCTTTAATGGGCGCGGCACATGCGCCATTATCCTTGGCACAGGCGGCGCCGCCCGCGCCGCAGCGATTGCGCTGATCGAGAGTGATGTAAGAGAACTGGTGTTACTAGGGCGCACACAGGCCCATCTCCACGCGCTCCATCAGCATCTGGAGAGCGTCTCGCGCATCTCAGACAAGACTACCAACTTATATAGCTTGCAGATGGAGAGCACCAGAGCAGCACAGGCGCTAGAGCGCGCAGATATACTTATTAATGCCACTCCTGTTGGATTGGAGGGCAATGAGCAAAGCGTGCTGATAGATATAGCCGCGCTGCCAACCCGCGCGCTGGTCATGGATATGATCTTTAATCCACCAGAAACGCCGCTCCTGCGGGCGGCCAGGGCGCGTGGCTGCCAGACCCTGAACGGCCTCACCATGCTGCTCTACCAGGGAGCGCTGGCATTTGAACACTGGACCGGCCAGGCCGCGCCCATCGAAGCCATGCGCCAGGCACTGGGCTGCTAGCGCCTGGGTGTATAGAGAAAGGGACAAAGGGATAGGCATGTTTCGCTTCTTAACCGCCGGAGAATCGCACGGGCAAGGGCTAACCGCCATTCTGGAGGGCATCCCCGCTGGCCTGACACTCTCCGCAGACGACATCAACCATCATCTCTACCGCCGCCAGCAGGGATACGGACGCGGCGGGCGCATGAAAATCGAGCAGGACCGCGTGATCTTGCGCTCTGGCGTGCGGCATGGCCGCACATTGGGTTCGCCAATCACCCTGGAGATCGAAAACAAAGATTGGGCCAACTGGCAAACCAAAATGAACCCCGCGCCCGTCGAAGAGGTGATGGAGCCGGTCACGTTGCCGCGCCCCGGCCACGCCGATTTTGCCGGAGCAATCAAATATGGGCACAATGACATCCGCAACGTGATCGAGCGTTCCAGCGCCCGCGAGACTGCGGCGCGGGTCGCGGTGGGCGCGGTCTGCCAGGTCTTTTTGCGCGCCTGCGGCGTGCAGGTCCACAGCCATGTGCTCTCCATCGGGCCGGTGGGCTATCGAGAGAGCGAGCACAGTGCAATCAGGCAGGTCTTCTCGGAAGACTACTGGCAGCAGGTGGAAGATTCACCAGTGCGCTGCGGGGACAGCGCTCTGGAAGCGCAGATGATCGCGCATATCCAGCACAGCAAAACGCTGGGCGAAACCTGCGGCGGCGTGATTGAAGTCGTCGCCACTGGCGTCCCGATTGGCCTGGGCAGCTACAGCCAATGGGACCGCCGCCTGAGCGCCCGGCTCGCTTTCGCCATGATGAGCATTCCCTCGGTAAAGGGCGTCGAGCTTGGCAGCGGCTTTGCAAGCACCGCCCAGCCCGGCTCCCAGGTACATGATGTGCTGGAGCTAAGCGCAGCAGAGGGCTGGCAGCACCGCAGCAACAACGCGGGCGGCGTTGAAGGCGGCATGAGCAACGGCGCGCCCATCATCGTGCGCGGCGCCGTCAAGCCCATCTCCACCCTGGCCCATCCCCTGCCAACCGTCAATCTCCAGACGCGCGAAAATGTTCCGGTGGGCCGCTATGAGCGCAGCGACGTGTGCGTTGTGCCTGCGGCGGGCGTCGTAGGCGAGGCAGTCGTCGCCATTGTCCTGGCAGAAGCCTGGCTGGAGAAGTTTGGCGGCGACAGCATGGCCGAGATGCTGGCCCACGCGCAGGCGGCCCACAAGAGCCAGCACAGCGCAGAGCACTTATCTCTGCTTTGACCGTCTGCGCACCAGGCGAAGCGTGGTGGCACGCTCCGCCTGCCACGCGCTTATGGCCGCTCCCCAGGGCGCAGCACCGGCGCCTGCACCGGAAACTGCTCCAGGTTAAGCAGCCCGCTGCCCGTGTTAAACAACACAACCTCCTCCTCTGGTTGCAGCGTCCCATCGGCCAGCAGCTTGCGATACGCCGCAAGAGGCGCCGCGCCTTCTGGCCCGGTAAAAATGCCCTCAGTAGAGGCCAACAGCCGCGCCGCCTCCAGCATCTCGGCATCGCTCACCGCCAGCGCCGTACCGCCGCTCTCGCGCACCGCCCGCAAAATCAGAAAATCGCCAATCGCGGCAGGCACGCGCAGCCCGCCCGCCAGCGTCTCCGCGTCCTGCCAGGGTGCGGCGTACTCGTCTCCCTGGTGAAAGGCGCGCACCAGCGGCGCGCAGCCCTCCGCCTGCACGATCATCATCCTGGGGCGCCTGCCATCAATCCAGCCCAGCGCCTCCAGTTCCTCAAACGCCTTCCACATGCCCACCATGCCGGTGCCACCTCCGGCGGGATAGAGGATCGCGTCGGGCAGACGCCAGCCAAGCTGCTCCGCCAGCTCATAGCCCATCGTCTTCTTGCCCTCGGCGCGATACGGCTCCTTGAGCGTAGCCACATCAAACCAGCTACGCTCCTCTTTGAGCGCCGCCACCAGCGCGCCCGCGTCGTTAATCAGCCCCTTGATCAGATATAACTGGGCGCCGAGGGCGGCCACCTGCACTTTAGCGCTTTCCTGGGCATCTTCGGGCATAAAGAGAAACGCGGGCAGCCCAGCCCGCGCCGCGTATGCCGCCAGCGCTGCCGCCGCGTTGCCCGCACTGGGCGCCGCCAGCGCACGCGCACCCAGCGCACGCGCCCGGCTCACCGCCGCGCTCATCCCCCGCGCCTTAAAGCTGCCCGTCGGGTTCTGGCCCTCATCCTTCACCAGCACCCGCGCCCCGGCAAATCCCAGCGCTCCCCCCAGCCGAGGGCAGGCCAGCAAAGGCGTCATACCCTCGCCCAGGCTGACGACCTCGGCCTCGGACTGTGCCGGTAACATCTCGTGATAGCGCCACATCGAAGCCTCGCGCCCGGCCAGCGACGAGCGCCGCCACTCGCGCCGCGCCCGCGCCAGATCATAACGTGCCAGCAGCGGCTTGCCACAGCAGGCGCTCACCGTCTGCAAATGTTCAGACTCATACTCGTGCCCACAGCGGCTGCACTCCAGATGCGTCAAATAGCTATATACCGTCATTGCTGCTTGTCCTCTTGCGCATAAATTTTATTGGGTTCAGTATTATAAACGATACGGGGCACTCGGAGTCGAAGGAAGCCCCTGGACGGCACCCCATGCGTAGCGTACAATAGCCTGTAGAAAGCCATGCTTAGGAAAGTTTCGAACATTGAATACCTCGTTGAAAACTGAAACTGTCACCCCATTACCGTATCGCCTCCTGATGATGGACATTGACGGCACCCTTCTGGACGAAAAAGGCAAGATCACGCCGCGCACCCGCGCCGCCGTGCGCAGCGCGCTGGAAGCGGGCATCCTGGTCACACTGGCAACGGCGCGCCGCCACTTTAGCGCCGCCCTCTTTGCCGCCGATCTGGGCCTGGACGCCCCCATCGTCAGCTATGATGGCGCGCTGATCTGCGAACACCCCGACAGCGCCATCTGGCACACCGACCCGCTGCCCGCCCTGCTTGGGCAGGCGGCTATAGATGCCATCAAACGCTATGGCATGCAGCCCATTGTCCAGTATAGCCTGCCAGATGGCGAACACGTCTGCACCGGCCCCGAATCTGGCGATACCGTCTGGGAAGCCAACTATCTTCGCATTTTCTCGGCCCAGATCGAGCGCCGCTCGCTGGATGACCTCTGCGCCGATGAGCATGACCCGCTGCGCGTAGTCGCCTTCGGACCGGAAGACCGGCTGGAACTGGTCGCCGCAGAACTGCGCCGCCTGCCCTGCCAGTTGTATTTTAATCCGCTGGGCAGCTACCACAGCCCGGAACTTTCCGTCATGAGTCCCACCGCCAGCAAAGGCAACGCCCTCAGCGTCATCGCCAGCCGCCTCAACATCCCCATGAGCCAGACCGTCACCATTGGCGATAGCTTTAACGACATCTCCATGCTGGGCGTGGCGGGCCTGGGCGTGGCGATGGGCCAGGCCCCACACGAAGTGCGCACCACCGCCCATGTGCTCACCCTCCCCAACACCGATGACGGCGCGGCGGTAGCGATAGAGCGCTATATCCTCAGCACCTTAAATGGGCATCACCCACGTTAAGTTGGTGAAGAAATTCCCACAGGGGCAGGCACGCCTGCCCCTGTGGGAATTTCTTCACCAACTCTCTTCCCTACTCAGCCCGCTTGACTTTCCAGGCACCAATGGGCTATAGTTCTTGGTAGAGGCTGAAACCAGTTCATAGCAAGATTGCCCCAAACAATCGGCTCGCGCCCACAGGGGCGCTTTCCATAGGAGATTGCATATGGCCGCAGAACCAGAGCAGAACACCCCAAACCAGGCCGAAAGCGCCGCTCCAGACCAGACAGAGATCACCACGCAGGCAGAAGGGGCCAGTCCAATTGACCAGGATGCCATCATCGAGGCCCTGCGCGAGTGCTACGACCCGGAGATTCCTGTCAACATCGTTGATCTGGGCCTGATCTACGAGGTCATCATCGGCAAAGAAGAAGTCAAAGTGATCATGACGCTCACCGCAATGGGCTGCCCGGCGGCTCCCGAAGTGATGAACGACGTAGAGATGCGCATGCTGCAAGTGCCTGGCGTCAAAAAAGCCGAAGTGGAACTGACCTTCGACCCGCCCTGGAGTCCAGACCGCATGAGCGAAGACGCCAAATGGGAGCTTGGCATCGCCTGATTGTGTGGCTCATGTTTGGATACACACACCACTTTGGTTCTTATACCCGCCTGCTAGCTGCGTGGGATGCTATGGCGCGTCCAGACGCCCTGGCTCCTGCCACAAAACGGCAGATTGGCCCAAAGGTATAGTCGGCCAGCGCTCCCACAAAGTGCAGACGGGGGACCGAAGACTCGAACCATTGGTTCAGCAGCGGATGCCCATTGTATTCCTGAACCTCCTGCCGCAAAGCCGGGTCAAGGAAATCCAGTGTGTGGATACTGGCGCGATAGCCTGTTCCCATGAATAAATGGTCCACCTCTCGCGTCGTTCCATCGCTCAGATGCAGCAGGAGGCCCCCATTGTGGGGGAGCGCCTTGACAATGTGCGTATTGGCCGTAGTGCGCACCACGTTATCCACCCGATGACGCAGCCATTCGGCCCCCGATGGGCGCGTGGCGCGTTTCGTCAGCTTGTCTCTCGTCTCAACTGACAGGCGCCGATACAACTGTGGCATCGCCGTAAGCCAGTTAATTCCTGGCGGGCCAACATCGCTGGGCGGATAGAAAAGATGTTTCGCGGGACCAGTCAGGCGATAGAGCCTGCGATCAATCCAGATCACCGGGCCACGCACCAGTAACTCAACGTCGGCGCCAACTTCATGCAGAAACGCCGCCGTTTGCAGACCGCTCTGTCCCCCCCCGATCACGGCTGTTTTCTGGCCTTTGAAGCGCGTAAAGTCTTTATGAAACTGCGTATGCGATGCCAGGGTAACGGGCAGATCACGCGCAAACTCAGGGATATAGGTAAAAGAAGCAATCCCCGGCGCGACAATCAGGCGCTGCGCTTTGAGGCTGCGTCCATCAGCCAGTTCCAGATGGAACGCCTTCCCATCACGGGCCACTGATTGCACATACGTAGGGTCAGTGTCTGGCACCGTTTGCTGCTGAAACCATTGCCCATAATCAGTAAAGAAGGCCAGGGGAACAGGCTCCTCCCTGGTCGTTTTTCTGTCCAGCACATAATGCTGGAGCGTGTACTTGCCAGATGGGTCGGAAAGCGAAGAAGCAGACCAGACAGATTTTAAGTGCATCCCAGGGGGCATATTTTCCCAGAATTCCATCGGTTTGCCAAAAAGCTGCGTTGGAACGCCCCGCGCTCTCAAATGCGCAGCTACAGAAAGCCCATAAGGACCAGCCCCAATAACGACGGTTTTTTGCAATTCCATATCCACCCAACCTTACTCAGAGAGTTTCTTCCTTAAGCCACTTTGAAAGAAGACCATGTGCTGATTCACCACATAGGGTTTATATCACCTGATGGGTGATGGGCAGATGGCGGGAAACGTAAAGAATAGGTGTTGTTGGGCGGGAGAAAGGGGTAAAGTTGGTGTGTACAATTTTTGCAAGCAATGACCAGCGTTTCTAGCGCTGAATACTCTTCTTTGAGAAGGAGCAAACACCATGAAAACCCACACCACCTACCTCACCTTTCATACCCAGAAGCGGCGGGAACTCATCCACATCACGCCACAGGTGGAACAGGCCGTGCGCGAAAGCGGCATCAAAGAGGGCTTTATCCTCGTTTCGGCCATGCACATCACCGCTGGCGTCTTTGTCAATGATAACGAACCAGGGCTGCACGAAGACATCATGCACTGGCTGGAGCAGTTGGCGCCCGCCAAACCCGGCTATCAACACCATCACACCGGCGAAGACAACGCCGACGCGCACCTCAAATCGCTGCTCATACATCACGAAGTAATTGTGCCCATCACCGGCGGCAGGCTGGACCTGGGCACCTGGCAGCGCATCTTTTACGCCGAGTTTGACGGCCAGCGCAGCAAGCGCGTCATCCTGAAAGCCCTGGGCGAATAAACATGCTGGTTCTTCCTGATCAATTCACGGCTGGTGCGGCGGCTCATTCGGAGCAATAAGCGCCAGCGTCTCGCGCAGCCAGCGCAGATACATCTCCTCAAACGCAATAGCAAGGCGCGTGGTCAGGCCAATATAGGGATCAGTAACACCTTCCGGGCGCGGATACCCTTGCCAGGTTTCCGGCTGCGTTGGGTCGCCATGTAAACGCGCCTCCTCCTGAAACTGCGCCAGCCGCCGCTCATGCGCCGCGATACTGGCGCGCACCGTCGCGGCCAGCGCGCCCGGCGGCGCAAACGTCCCAAACACCACCTTGAGCAGCAACTCATCGTGCAGTTGCAGCATCTCTGCTGGCTGCCCCAGCCACCGCGCCAGCCCCTCGCGGCCTGCGGGCGTCATGCGATAGACCTTGCGGTCTGGTCGTGATTCTTGCTCCTCGCGCTCCATCTCCGCCCAGCCAAGATCAGCCAGGCGACGCAGTTCTTTATAAATCTGGCTGTGTGTCGCGCTCCAGATATAGCCAAGCCCTTGATCAAAATAGCGCTTCACATCATAACCGGACATCGGACCCCAGCGGGCCAGCATCCCCAGCACAGCATAGGTAATCGTATACGCCTCGCGTTGTTCCATAGCGCCTCTCCTTCTGCACACATTGTGCTCGCAAGCACAGCAAGATTCTTTTGGATATATGATCTCACATCATATATCTCTTGACAATAGCAGCTTCTTCTGTTATACTCTTTTTCAGATCATATAACTTCAAGTCATATGATCTAATAAAACGCCTCAATGAGAGGCATTAATGATGCAGAAGTCAGTAACACAACAGGGAGGAAAGCAATGAGCCTGGTCTTGTCCGATGAATTGTTCGACGCGCAAATGCTTCGCGCACTCGGCCATAGTCCCTACGGTGGCGCCGACATTGGCGAGTGCATCTCCACCGCAGAGCGCATCAAGCGCGTTGATGTAGACCTGTGGTACGCAGAGTGGCTGGCAACCGCCCGCCGAGTCCATGAACTGGCCGAACGCAGCGCTGCAAGGGGAGATACCATCAGCGCGCGAGAAGCCTACTTCCGCGCCTCCAATTACTACCGCACAGCAGGCATCTTCTTGATGGGCGTTCCCGTAGACGCGAGGCTGCTTGAATCGCACCGTCTGGAGGTAGAAACATTCCGACGCGCGGCGGCGCTGCTGGAGATTCCGCCAGACATCATCGAGATACCGTTCGAGCATGCTACCCTGCCAGCGTACTTCTTCCGGGCCAAACGTGATGGCCTCAAGCGCCCAACACTCATTCTCACCACCGGCTATGATGGCACAGCGGAAGAACTCTATTTTGCCAACGCGGTAGCCGCCCTGCGCCGGGGCTATAACGTGCTGGCTTTCGATGGGCCAGGCCAGGGTTCCGTGCTGCTTGATCAAGGCATCCCCTTCCGCCCGGACTGGGAAACGGTTGTGCAGAGCGTGGTGGATGTTGCCCTGACCCTGCCGGAAGTGGAGAAAGAAAAACTGGCGCTGCTGGGCTGGAGCTTTGGCGGCTATCTCGCTCCGCGTGCCGCCACTGGAGAGCACCGTCTGGCCGCCTGCATTGCCGACTGTGGCCCATATGATCTTTTTGCATCGAGCATGGAGCGCATTCCCCCATTCCTCGCCAGGCCATTCCTTTCTGGCAACCGACTGGCAGTTGCAGCGCTGAGGCAGATTCTCCGCCGAATCTTGAAACGCCCTTCAGGTGGCTGGTCTTTGCGCCGCATCCTCCTGGTGCATGGCATCACCGACCCGCTGGAATTCTTCAGCCTGGCGCGTGACTACACGCTCAAAGGGCGCGAGCAGATGATTCAGTGTCCAACGTTCGTTTGCACAGCGGAAGACGACGACTTGAGCGCCAAAGCGCCTCTGCTCTACAACGCGCTGACCTGTCCTAAGAAATTCGTGTTGTTCAAGAGGGCGGACGGCGCGGGCGCGCACTGCGAAATGGCCGCGCGAACGCTCTTCCACCAGGAGGCTTTTGACTGGCTGGATGCGGCGTTGGCAAGCAAGACCGCACAGATAGCTCAGGCGGTGTAGATGGCTCAGAAAATGGCAGCGAGCCTGTGCTCTGGCTCCCAGGCTGAGTCAAGATATAACTTTTTCTCATGGCGAACGTAGAAAAAGACAGAGATTAAGATATAACTTTTCGCCTGAGCACATGTTCGCTGATCACACAAGGAGCCATATGATCACACAATCACCGCCGTTTACCGCGCTGGCGGGCGCCAAATACCTCAGCCTGACCACCTTTCGCAAAAGCGGCGATCCCGTCACAACCCCTGTCTGGTTTGCCGAAAAAGACGGCAAACTCTACGTGTTCACCTTTCCCGGCGCGGGCAAAGTCAAACGCATCCGCCACACCGCGCGGGTGAGGCTCGCGCCATGTACTGTGAATGGCAAAGCAACTGGCCCGGTCAGCGAGGCCAGGGCGTGCATCATCAGCGAGCAAGAGGGGAAAAAGCTGGCGGATACAGCGCTGGCGAAGAAGTATGGACTGACCTGGCGCCTCTATAACGCTGGCATGGGCGCTCTGCGCGCCATCCGGCGCAGGCCCAAAACCGAGCGCGTCTATCTCGCCATCGAGCCAGCAGAATAAAATCATGCCCTTTCAACCAGAGCACATGAAGCGCCCCAGATACGTCTGTCGGCTTTTCTGGTGCGCCTCAGCAACTCTTATCTCGCCTGAGAAACATCTGGCCCATCATCTTTGTAATACTGGGCCAGGCGCCCGAAAGCCTCCTTTGGCTCCCAGGGCATCTCCTGGTATGCTTGCCCGGTGTGATCTGTGCAGGTTTTGACCACGCTATAACTCGCCATATCCAGGTCATAGCGTGGGTCATCGCTGTACGGATAGCTTGGGCTGACGAACGTAAAAGCAAAAGCCCCCTCAACCTGCTCCTCTCGAAAAATATCCAATAACTCGATCAGATACC
>DATBGS010000075.1:0-110215 GCA_036557885.1 Ktedonobacterales bacterium | reverse complement strand
TGCTGCGACGCATCATAGCCTGGCCGCGTGGCTCCTTCAAGCAGATAGGTGGCCGTCCACAGGAGTGGCCCGATTCCACTACACGCCACCAATCCCAGCGTGAGCGGGGACAGGGGGCCATTCCCCAGGCCAGCGGGAGACCGGTCCGATTGGCTGGCAACCGGAGGAGGGTCAGAGAGGTGCTCCATTGGATTTCCTTTCGTGGGAAGGCTGCGGTGCACTCTAAGACTTCTTGGATTTATTGGCTTTGCCCGCTTTTACCTCGTGCTGCTCCTCGTGGTTCCCTTCTGGCGCGTCCAGCCGGTGCTCGGCAAAGAGCGTGTTCCAGCGCAGGTCACGCCCCTGGGAGCGTGGCTCGTGTGCCAGCCGGATGACCATATCCGCCATGTGTTTGACCGCCCACTCGAAATAGTGCGGCGTCAGCGAGTGAATGTCCATATCGGGCGCGGGGTTCATAAAGTCTATGGCGTAGGGCACGCCGTCGCGCACGGCCCATTCCAGCGAGTTCATGTCGTAGCCCAGGGCGCGCACCAACTTGAGCGAATCATCCACGATGCGCTTGCCAAGCTCCGGCGTGAGGTGGTCGTGTTCGACATGATATTTGCGCTCGCGTGGGTCGTATTTGATGGGCAGCACTTCTTCCTGGCCCAGCGCGATGCAGCGTACAAACTGGTCCCACTTGATAAACTCCTGCACCACCATCGTGAGCAGGCCGGAGTGATCGTAGTGATGAATCAATTCTTCCAGTGTGTGGCAGACATAAACCTCTTTCCAGCCGCCGCCATGCGCGTCTTTGAGCACGCAGGGCAGCCCTACGTAGTCTATGACGCCCTGCCAGTCCAGCGGATATTCCAGGTTGCGCAGGCTTTCGTCGTGCACGATGCCAGGTACGTATTCTTTATTGGGCAGCACGACGGTTTTGGGGCTGGCGACGCCCAGTTGGGTTGCCAGCGACGCCTCAAAAAACTTGTCGTCGGAGGTCCACATAAAGGGATTGTTGACCACATGCGTCCCCTGGAGCGCGGCCTGTTTGAGGTAGGTGCGATAAAAGGGGACTTCGTGGGAGATGCGGTCAACGATGACGGCATAGGGGCTGAGCGCGTCCATGTGGATGCCGCCCAGCTTGACAAACTCGGCCACCACGCCTTCGTTGCGGCGGTTCACTTCATCAATAAACGCGGGGGGAAAGGACCACTCCCGCCCGACAATGAGGCCAACTTTGAGAGTCATAGATGCACACCTCCTCAAAAGGTACAGCGCTCTTGCTCGTAGCCCCGGCCACCCCTCAAAGCAGGGGCACAGCCGTGCCGGGCCGACGTTCCCCGGCAGGGACGCCGGGGCTACAAGCATCAGTCATGCCCGCCAATATAGAGTTGAATCATCTTTTTCCAATAGGGCCAGTCGTGGCACCAGCCCTCCCAGATGCGTAGGGCGTTGCCGATGTCTTTGGCCCAGAGTTTCCCAGAGAGTTCTTCGTTGCTGGGGCACGAGCGATCATCGCGCCCGATTGCCAGGATGATGTCTTGCTTGCGCAAGGCGTCCAGTCGGTCTGGTTCGTGCTCATTCGGAATGAAATCAGTGGGGCTGTTGAAGTAGAGGTTTTCGTCGTAGTAGCCATCGGCCCAGCTTTTGATGTCATAGGCGCCGCTCATGCCAATGGCGCGGCTGACAAACTGGGGATAACGCAGGGCAAAGTTGACGGCGTGATAGGCGCCAAAGCTGGCGCCAGTGGTGATCAGAAAGGGGTTGGGGTTCTTCTGGGTGGTGAGGGGCAGCACTTCGGAGACGAGATAGTGATCATATTGGACGTGCCGCTGCACGCGCTCTGCCGGGGGGCGCCCTTTGGCGTACCAGCTTTCGCTGTCCACGCTGTCCACGCAATAAAGCTGAATCCAGCCCTGCTCCAGGTGTTCGCCCAACGCGCCGATCATGCCCCGGTCCTCCCAATCATGGAAGCGGCCCATTGAGGTAGGGAAGGCAAGGACACGCGCGCCCGCGTGCCCAAAGACGAGCAGTTCCATATCTCGCCCCAGCGCGGGGCTATGCCAGCGGTGATATTCACGATTCATCAAACGCAATCCTCTCCAGCACTCCAGGGGCGCGTGCATCGTTGCACCTGTTGGGCCGGGTCCATCGCTGGCAACCGTTGGGGGGATGATAGCATGGGGAGGGGAGGGCGTCAAGGGACAGAGGAAGACGGGCGTCTCTCTGTCCTGGCTAAGCGATGGGAGGAAAAAGGCTCCTGTCGGCCAGATTTGGCTGGCAGGAGCCTTGTGAGGACGGTGTTCCAGAGAAGCGTCTCATCTATCTTTTTGCGATCAAGCGGACAGCGGCACCTATGCCCAGGGCAACAATGAGCGCTCCAACAACGACTACCGGGGTTACATCAAGCGTCATGTGTGTTTCCTTTCCACAGCATATTTCTGACAAACGCATTCTCTCAAGGGAGTGGAACCCGCACACGCATCTCACCGAGAGATGGTCCTGGTACTGAGATGATCTCATCACCCAGGCGCGGAACACGATACAGAGCCAGGGCGGTTGGCTGCGACTTCAGCAAAAGTTCGTGAGCCTCTCCAACTGCTGGATAGCAATGAAGGGTGAGTTGCTCACGCCACCACCAAAGCTGGTTTGAACGTTCGCATCTGGCAAGCTGCGTCAGATAAGAATGGCCGAGATCATCGCTGATGCTCGTAAATCCTTGCCATTGTGGGGGAAAAACTGCTGTTGAGCGTTTTAGTGTGCGCCAGGCATCTTGGCTAGAGATGCGAGCATGCAAGTGAATAGCAAAGCCCTGTTCGTAAAAGTCTATGCGGTCCACAGAGACTGAAAGTCGGCCTGTAATATGGCTATGGGCCTTTGGGAAGAGAGAAGGACGGGTATATGGCTTCTCGTCGAAAGCGTTGACGGGTGGAAATGCCTGGCGCAGCAGATATTCAAGAACATAGCGTGCCGAGAGTTCGCTTCGTTCGCTTTGGAGCCACCGGAGCAGATCAACCGTATCTGGCACTCGCAGAAGGTCTGCGAGCAGTTGTTTGAAGCCAGGTTCAGATTGTGATCTGTTGGGTGAAAGCTCCCTCTGCAATTTGCTCTGCTGCTGAAGGTGCGACATCTCCGCCACAAGTTGGTCAGCGCCTGCTGTCTCGGTTATTCGCTCACCCCAGGGTGTGGAAACGCCCTGGGGTGCGGGTGATGTCAATAACTGCCCGAACAGTCCTGCTACTGATGCAAGGTAGGAAGCGCTTTGCTCATGTGCAGATGGCGTGGCTGTCTCCACAGGCAAGGAACGTAGTTGCTGGGCGCCAGCTTGCAGTTGGGCTGCAAAATCTACTATCAAACTCAGCATCAGAAGCGCAATGGCTGGCTCGCGCTCCCGTTGGAGCCAGGGCAAAGGATCGTGTTGATCAGGCAGGTGCAGCAAATCATCGAAGAGTTGCCTGGCAAGAGGCCCTCTTGGTTGCGGGACTGGTGTGCCAGGGCGCAGATGGCGTATGGCTAGCAATTGGTTGCGCCAATAGATCTCATCCGCATTGACTGTCTCAGAAGCTGCTACCCCTGCCATCTGCTGCCTCTCTTTGCCAGGCGAATACGAGTCTCTGATGCTTTCTATGAGAAGGACGACGGAGGGGTTGACTAGGTTACATTGGCGTAGTTGTACACGCTATCTGCATTCGTGCAGGTACCGCCCCACCAAAGGGTATCCCGTGCTGTGTCAATTCTACCGTATATCGTGCCTGCCCTGGTGTAAAAGGTAGCAATGTCAAGCCAATCACTGGTGAAAATCAGCCCGCTGCTCCTGGCTACTGGACCTACCGTACTCAAGTTATTGTTGGTCCAACTGCCTGCATATGAGGCATTGACGATAGGCCCTTGGGTTGAAGTAATTTCTCCATTCCATTGAAGGTACCCGCCTCTTGCGTTGAACAGGTTCAGTATCAGGCAGCCGCAATCACCACAAACCCGACCTCTCACAATGTCAGGGCTGGGGCCGCTCCTGCTGCTTGTCGCGTACTGGCACAAATGTTTCTGCTGGAGGATGCTCTGGGCCTGTGCAGTATTTGGTACACTGCTGCAATCAATATTCATGCCAACCGTTATAGTAGCAACCATAGGGTTACCTGGCGCACTGCTAGCGGCGGCGTGGGCTGTTCTCGTTGTGCCAAAGAAGGCGACTGAGACGATCAGCACACTGAGCAGGAAAAACACCACCGCTATCCCTTGAGTGCGCAGTGCATACTTGTAGAGCATAATCTGTGACTCCTTTCTTCATCAGCGGGCATGCTCGCTCTTTTACGCGCTGATGAGTCCAGCGTACCTGATAAACCTCAGCATTTGTTCGGATTCTGTTCAGGTTTTCTTCACGTTTTGGGGGAACGCTCGCGCCTTGCTCTGTCTGAGCTGGGGCGTTGGAGGTGGCTCAGCATCGGCGGCATTTTGTGGAAACAGCCCATAGCCGATGCCGTGATGGGTGAGCAGGATGCGCGGGCGCTTGCCGCTTTCCCCCAGTTTGCGCCGTAAGAGATAGATGGTTTGCTCTACCGAGTGTTCATCTACAGGAAATGCTACGCCCAGATTGGTAAGCTGATCAGCAAGGTCGCTGGTGTGGTGAATGCGGTTGGGGGCTTTCATCAGCAGCGTGAGCAGCGCGTGTTCCCGTTTGGTTAACGGGAGGCGCTTGTTTTTGTGTAGGATAGAGCAGGTAGCTGCATCAAACCAGAGGTTGGGTCCAAAGGGAACAGGAAGCGGCTCCTGGCCCAAGAGGGTCTGGCGGGAATCGGGCGTGGTTGCCCGGTTGTGCTGTCTGTCCATGCGTGTGTAATCCTTTACGTATCATCTGGTGTTTAGCGTTAGCAGGGTACTGCTGGGGCGAGGCTTGGAGCAACAGCATCACTCTTCGATGGATTGACTTTCCCTTTCTTTTGCAGAGCGAGCGAACTTACGTCTGGAAGTATAGCAGAGAGCAGCAGAAAAGCAAGCCTTTTAGAGTGAGTTTTTCTGCGCCTGCCCGCTTTTTATCGGGTAGCCCCAAAGATTCTGCTGCTGTGATGTTGTTCATATCTTTGGCTCTCACTCGTTGTTATGATTGCAGAAGAGTAAACTCAGCAAGATTGTGCCAGGTGTCAAGATGATATTTCAGCGCCCGCCCTATATGGCGCCCCATACCTACCGCCGCTGGAGGCGGCGCCAGTTGCGCCTGCTCGCTCTCATAGTGATTTTGTTGGTGGTTGTGGTGGGGTTGGTGGTGCGCGGCGTTATGCTTTTGCCGCCAGCCAATGCTGGCACTGCGGTGGGCACGACGCCCACCTTTTTTCCGACGGTGATCATACGTTCGCCTACTGCCACGCCGTCTCCGCCGCCGCCCGCGCCAACCATTCACGCGGCAGCGGGGTTGTTGATGGACCTGGATGATGGGCGGCTGTTGTTTAAGGCGCATGAAAACGATCAACTGCCGATGGCAAGCACCACCAAGATCATGACGGCGCTGATTGCGCTGAGGCGCGGCAAGCTCGATCAGCCAGTGACGATTGGGGCCGATGCGGTGGCGGAGGGGTCGGGCGATAACAGCCGCATGGGGGTGAGCCAGGGCGAGGTGCTCTCGCTGGAAGATATGCTCTACGGCCTGCTGCTGCCCTCTGGAGATGATGCTGCGGTTGCCATTGCCGATGCTATTGGGGGAAGCGTTCCCGACTTTGTGGCGATGATGAATGCCGAGGCAAAGATCATGGGCCTGACCCATACCCATTATGTCAATCCCGATGGGTTAGACGCGGATGGGCATTATACCTCGGCCAGCGATCTGCTCAAGCTGACGCGGCGGGCGCTCGCCCTCCCAGAGTTTGCCTTGATTGTGAATACGTTTGAACATAAAATACCCGCGACAGCCCAGCACAATAAGCACGATCTCTTTACCACCAACGCGCTGATTGATAATTATCCGGGCGCCGATGGCATCAAGACGGGGACAACGCCCGCTGCGGCCTATTGTCTGGTCTTTTCCGCCACGCACACCAGCGGCCAACTGGTTGGCGTGCTGCTGGGTGATGCCAGCGATAACGGGCGTTACGTGGATGCGCAGGCGCTGCTGGATTGGGGCTTCCAGGTGATTGCCAGTTCATAAGGCTTTGCCACGCAAAGCGTGGCGCGTTTCCTGCAAGGCGGGAAGCGGAGCGTTGGGGAGTTTTTCCCGGCTAGGAGCACGATAGGATATGCAGATGCTCGAAGGAACAGTTACCGAGAAACAACAGGGGCTGCGGGCGAGCTTCCAGGGCACCGAGCGGCCCTATGTGCGCGCTATCGTCTCCCGCCAGGATGCCCCGGATGTGATGCGGCAGGTGCGCATCTACGATGTGGAAGACATCCCCCAGCAGGTGGGCGAGGCGATTCGCCTGGAAGTGCTGCGCGTGACGACGGACCGCAAGACCGGCGTGGTCTGGTTCGATTGCAAGCTGGCGTAACGGCTCAGCCAGCTCCCCCAATATAGTCCCGCCCAAGATGCGTGATGGAGAGAGTTGGATACTCGCCTTCCAGGTTGCGCAGCAGATAGCCGGAGTCTATCAATTCCTCAATGGCTCGCTCAATGCGGCTGGCACGCATCTCTGCCAGGCGGCCATAATAAGCAGAGCGTTTGCCGGATGGCGGCGCGGCAATCGAGCCAATCAGGGTACGTGCCAGCCCCGTTTTGGAGACTCCATGCCGCAGATTGAGCAGGCAAGCAAGTATGGTGCGCACCAGGGATTCTTCCGCAGGTAAGCTGTCGCTCGGCGGTGTGTACTCGGTGGTGGATGCGCGTCTCTTTGCGCTGTTTGCGCTGAAAGTAGGGCGCTCCGGCGCGCAGCGATCACACACGCCGCAGGTGTGCATCAGTCGCTCGGCAAAGTGCCGGGCGATGGTTTTATGGCGGCAGGCGGTGCTCCTGGCGTAGTCGGCCAGGCGGTCAATTTGTGCCTCGCGCTGGCCCTGAAGGGTGTCCAACAGGGTTTGCAGGCGCTCGGTTGAATCGGCTGGCGCGGGCAGCAGCTCCATGAGCATCTGGCGCCCGCCGCCGCGATATTCCAGCAGATTGGCATCGCGCCAGGTGAGCAGGTGCTCCTCTACATCGGGGACGCTCTGGCCCAGGCGTTGGGCCAGCCAGACCAGATCAACGCTTTGCGGGACAGAGGGCGTGGGCTGGACAGCAGCCAGAAAGGTGCCACAGTCAGGCGGGGGCTGGTGTCCGTTGGCGCCTGCCCAGGTGACATAGGCAATGCGCGGGGCGTCGAAATGGCGCCTGAGCAGTCCACCGCGCTCCAGCAGGCTGATGCCTACGCGCACTTTGGTTTCGATGGATGCCTGGGAGTTGGGCAGGCTGTTGTTGATGGCGCGTTCCAGGTCGCCAGCGGCCAGCAGCCCGACGTTCCCACCTATCAGCCGCTTGATTTCGCGGTAGACGGCGCGTAGAAAATCAAGGTCAAGCGCGTCTTCCTGTAGCCACTGGGTCAGGCGCGCTTTGTCGCCTCCACTGTAAAAGAGGATGCAGCGCGCGGGCCGGCCATCGCGCCCGGCCCGCCCGGACTCCTGGCAGTAGGCTTCCAGCGAGTTGGGCAGGTTGTAGTGGATGATAAAGCGCACGTCGGCCTTGTTGATGCCCAGCCCAAAGGCCACCGTTGCCACCACGACGCGCATCTTGCCGCTGGCCCAGGCATCCTGGGTGCGCGCGCGGTCTTCTTTCTCCATACCCGCATGGTAATGGGCGGCCTGCACGCCCTCGCCCCGCAGCATGGCGGCCAGCTTTTCGCAGCTTTCGCGCGAGCGGGCGTAGACAATGCCAGTGCCGCTGGTTTCTCTACAAAGGGCCACCAACCGGCGCATTTTGTCTTCTTGCGAATTGATCGAATAGACCTCATAGCGCAAATTGGGGCGAAAGACGCCGGTGGTAATCACGCGCATCTGGCGCCCCAGCGCGTCGGCAATCTCTTCGCGCATGGTGGGCGTGGCTGTGGCGGTCAGCGCCAGAATGGGCGGCGCGGCGTTGGTTGGGGAAAGGTCGAACATGGCGTGCAGCGCCTTGGGGATAAAAAGGTAATCCGGGCGGAAGTCGTGGCCCCATTGCGAGATGCAGTGCGCTTCGTCAATGACGAACAGCGAGACTTTGGCCCGGCGCAGCGCGTGGATAAAGGGCGGCTGGCGCAGGCGTTCCGGCGCGACATACACCAGCTTGAGCCTGCCTTCGGCCAGGTCTTGCAGGCGGCGCTCTTGCTCGCTCTGGTCCAGGTCGCTGTTGATAAAGGCGGTGCGGGCGCGGATGCTCTGGGGCAGGTTATCCACCTGATCTTTCATCAGCGCGATCAGCGGCGAGATCAGAACTGTTGCGCCGGGGAGCAGCATGGCGGGCAACTGGTAGCACAGCGATTTGCCCGCGCCCGTTGGCATCAGCGCCAGCGTGTCTTCGCCGCGCAGCGCTGACTGAATCACCGTTACCTGTCCGGGCCGGAAACTTTCGTAGCCAAAGTGATTGCGCAGGGCGTCCAGCAGGTCTGGCGGCGCTTCTGGCTCCTCGATCAGCGGCTCCGGCGCGGGTGGTTCGGGCGTTTCCGGCTCGGCGGGCGCTGCTCCCCCGTCTTTCACGGGGGTAACGGGCTGAGTGGTGAAGGTGCGTTTCCTGGCGTGGAGCCGCTTTAACTCTGCCGCGCGGGAATCCCGGCCCTCGCCCGCCAGACGCAGCCGCATCGCCAGCGCCTGATCGTCGCGCCTATCCAGCGCTGATAAACGGCTCTCCAGGTCGGCCAGCCAGTCTTCATCACCCACCTGCTCGGCAATCTGGCGCGAGGCGACCAGCACCCAGCGCGAAGGATGGTCGCCATAGGCGGCAAAGATGCTGGCGACCTCGTGGTGCGCTGCCTCTGCATCTCCAAGGGCGGCGTAATAGCGGGCTATGCCGAGCAGTCCGGTGGTGCTGGTGGGCGATTTTTGGAGGATAGTGGCGTAGATGTCGCGCGCTTCCTCCAGTTGATGCAGCGCCAACGCCACCTCACCCACCACATTGAGGGCGGTGATCTGTGTGCTGTTCGTTTCCTTGAGGCGTTCTGCTAATTCCCGCGCCTGGTCCTCTTTGCCCCGCGCCAGATGGACCTGCGCCAGAACGCGGTAGGCAGAGATAGCCTCGCTTTTTTGCAGCCGCGCTTCCAGAATCTCTTGCGCCTGCTGAACCTGCCCCAGTTCCAGCGCGGCTTCAGCGCATTGGTCGGCCAGCGTCACGCCGTCATACGCGGCGCGCAGTGCCACCGCAAGCGCGGCTTGCGCTTCGCTGTGCTGGCCGCGCCGCTGATAGGCGCGGGCCAGCGCCAGGCAGAGATCAGTGGAGAGTTCGTCTAGCTCCAGGCCGTTCAGTTCCAGGGGGATAGGCTCGGATTCAGCCGGGGAAACCTCGGCATCGGGGGGCAGGTCGGCTTGAGAGGCCACATCGTCCATGCGCACACTCCAGAAACACTCATACTCAACAACCACTGTTCTATTGTAGCATGGAAGGCAAGGAAATGAGAGAGGCGTTGGCAGGGCGCAAATTTCTGGCGGCTGTGTTATAATGTTGGTACTTAGAAATAAACACCGACATTATAACGAAATAGGGATTTTCATGAGCCAGACACAGACAGAGCGCGTGCTCGAACTGATACGCCAGGCGGGGGTGCTGCGCCCACGCGATCTTAAAGCACATGGCCTCTCGCCGGAATATCTACGCCGCCTGGAGGAGTGCGGCTCTGTTCTGCGCTCGTCGCGGGGGCTATATATGCTTGCCGATGCCCTGTTTACTGAACACCACAGTCTGGCCGAAGCCTGCAAGCGCGTGCCGCGTGGGGTAATCTGCCTGCTCTCGGCGCTGGAGTTTCATGGCTTGACGACCCAATGGCCGGATGAGGTCTGGATGGCAATTGATGGCAAGGCGCGGCTCCCACGCCTCGCCTATCCGCCGCTGCATATCGCTCGTTTCTCCGGCGCGGCGTATACTTATGGTATTGAGGAGCATGTGATCGAGGGCGTGCGCGTGCCTGTGTACAGTCCGGCCAAGACGGTTGCCGATTGCTTTAAATATCGCAACAAGATTGGCCTGAGTGTTGCGCTGGAGGCCCTCAAAGACGCTCATCAAAAACTTGACGTTTCGCTTGATGACATCTACCGGGCGGCGAAAGTATGCCGCGTTGATCGGGTGATGCAGCCCTACCTCGACGGGATGATGGCATGAGTTCACATCGCGCCCATAATATTGTGGCATCGGTGCACCAGCGCTTGCTGAACCTTGCCGCAAAACAGCAGCAGCCCTTCCAGGTGCTGCTTACGCGCTATGCCCTGGAGCGGCTGCTCTACCGGCTGGGCCAATCTGCTGAGGCCAGCCGCTTTATCTTGAAGGGGGCGCTGTTGTTCTGGCTGTGGGATGAGCACCTGCACCGCGCTACCCGCGACCTTGATCTGCTGGGCAGCGGGGACAATTCAGTTGAGCATTGGGAGCAGCTTTTTCGCAGTATCTGTTCGCTGCCAGTGGAGGCGGATGGGCTGGTCTGGCTGCCAGAAAGTGTGGTGGTGAGGCAGATGCGCGAGGATGAGGAGTATGAGGGGCTGCGTGCGCAGATCGAGGCGCGGCTGGGGAATGCGCGCATTCCGGTGCAGGTGGATATTGGCTTTGGGGATGCAGTCACGCCCGCCGCTCTGGAGGCGGAGTTCCCAACGCTGCTCGATTTTCCGGCCCCGCGTCTGCGCGCCTATCCACGCGAGACGGTGGTTGCCGAGAAGTTCTGGATTATGGCGCAGTTGGGCATGGCGAACAGCCGCTTGAAGGATTTCTACGACCTCTGGGTACTCGGCCACCGTTTCGCTTTTGAGGGAGCGGTGCTTGCTCAGGCAATTCAGGCGACCTTTGCCCGACGCCGAACGCCCCTGCCGAGCGAGACGCCGCTGGCGCTGACGGGACTCTTTGGAGATGACAGGAGCAAACAGGTGCAATGGCAGGCGTTTCTTAGCAAAGGGAAGCTAGAAGTTGAGGCAAGTGGTCTGGGAGCGGTGGTAGGCTTCTTACAGGGCTTTTTGCTGCCGCCCACGCTGGCGCTTCCCTCTGAGCAGCCGTTTGCGTTGGTCTGGCCTGCTGGTGGCCCCTGGCAAGAGAAAGCACCAGAGCTTCAGGTGCCTGCGTCGGGGCAGCAAGAAGCAGGGCAGTGATCTTTTGCCCTTGCATTCCGCCCGATTCCGGCATATACTACAGAAGACAAGTAAATGCGGCGATGAACAAGAGAAGTAGCCCGCGCAGACGAGACAGCGAGCCGATGGTTGGTGCGAGATCGGCGCGGCGGTGCAGGGTGAATGGCGCTTGGGAGCCGCAGGGAAGACAAGAATCAAGGGCTGAAGCAGGCGCTTGCGCCGCAGCTTCAGAACCAGGGTGGAACCGCGAGCACTACCCGTCGCAGCATCCCCAGGACTGCGACGTACACTCGTCCCTGGGCGTTGTAGCAGCAAGATATGCAACGCCTGGGGATTTTTGTTTGGGGCGAATGCGCCCTGGAGGTGGTGTTATGGCTCAGACCGAGATGAAGAGTGCAACGACGGAATCCTTTACTCCGATGGAAAAGATTGTCTCGCTGTGTAAGCGGCGCGGCTTTGTCTATCCCAACTCGGAGATTTACGGCGGCGTGGCGGGCTTCTATGATTTTGGCCCGTTGGGAGTGGAGATGCGCACGAACCTGCGCCGCCACTGGTGGAAGTTTATGGTGCAGATGCGCGACGATGTGCTGGGCATCGAGGGCGCGATCATTACGCATCCGCGCGTCTGGGAGGCCAGCGGCCATGTGGAGCATTTTTCTGATCCGCTGGTTGAGTGCAAGAACTGCAAGAAGCGCTATCGGGAAGATCATCTGGAAGAAGAGAACCGTCTCAGCCACAAGTGCCCCAACTGTGGCGGCGAGTTGATGGCGCCGCGCCGCTTTAACCTGCTGATGGAGACGTATCTGGGGGTGATTGAGGACGAGCGCACGAAAACGTATCTGCGCGGCGAGGCGTGCCAGAATATCTATCTGGATTTTGAGAACGTCACCAAGTCTTCGCGGGTCAAGATTCCCTTTGGCATCTGCCAGATCGGTGAGGCGTTCCGCAACGAGGTGACGCCGGGCGATTTCCTGTATCGGCAGCGCGAGTTTACGCAGTGGGACTTGCAATACTTTGTGCATCCCAGCCAGATGGACAAATGGTTTGAATACTGGAAGGGCGAGCGCTGGCGCTTCTATCACGATCTGGTGCATCACAAGGACCGCATGCGTTTCCGCGAACATCGCTCGGACGAACTGGCGCACTATGCCAAAAAAGCGGTGGATATTGAGTATCAGAGCGCGCTGGGCTGGAAGGAATGGGAGGGCATCCACTGGCGCGGTGATTGGGATTTGAGCCGCCACAGCCAGTACAGCGGCCAGGATTTGTCGTATACCGACCCGGAGACGAACGAGAAGTACATCCCCTGGATTGTGGAAACGTCCGGCGGGCTGGACCGCACGTTTGTCTATCTGCTGCTGGACGCCTACGAGGAGGAGCGGGATGGCGACGAGATTCGCACCGTGCTGCATCTGCATCCAGTGGTGGCGCCAGTCAAGGTGGCCGTCTTCCCGCTGCTGAAGAACAAGCCGCCCCTGGTGGAGGTGGCGCGCCAGATTCACCGGCAGTTGAAGCCGCATTTTGTCACGCAATATGACGAGGTGGCCGCGATTGGTCGGCGCTATCGCCGCCAGGATGAGATTGGCACGCCGTTCTGTGTGACGGTGGATTTCCAGACGCTGGATGATCAGACCGTCACGCTGCGCGAGCGCGATAGTATGCAGCAGAAGCGCGTTGCTATTGCCGATCTGGTGCATCTCATCAATGATGGGCTGGCAGTACCGTATTAGGGAGGTCGGCGGTTCATGAAGTTTTAGCAGTTATGTAGGCCATGAGAGCTGGCGAATGAATTCGCGCCTATGGGCGTTCCGCCACTAAACCCGCCTTCGTGGGTTAGGACGAATCGCAGCGCGCCTGGGGTGGGGAGTCCGCGCAGGCGGGTTTCGTGGCCGAAGGCCCTTAGGCGCGGTTTTAACCGCCAGCCACGCAGCGGAGGCATGTATGAAACTGAGGCGCTTGCTGTTTGGCCTGCTGTTGAGCGGCGCTATCGGGTGGCTGGCAGAGCGGCGCGGCTCGCTGACGAGGAGCGGCGCGGCGGGCGCGGTGCTGACGGGCACCAGCATCTTTGGCTTTGGCGGCCTGGCCTGGGGGCTGACGCTGATCTATTTCTTTGTCTCGTCCACGCTGCTTTCGCACTTCAAAGAGCGCGAGAAAGAGGCGGTGGCCGCCGACAAGTTTAGCAAGGGCGCGCGCCGCGACATCTGGCAGGCGCTGGCAAACGCAGGCGTGGCGATGGGCGCGGCCCTTGGCTCTGGGCTGGGGCGTCGCTCGCCTGGCCCTGCGAGCCTGCTCGCGGTCTTTGTGGGCGCAATGGCAACCGCCAATGCCGATACCTGGGCCACCGAGGTGGGCACGCTCAGCACTGAAGAACCCCGGCTGATTACAACGGGGCAGCCGGTGGCGCCCGGCACTTCTGGCGGCGTGACGCTCCTGGGGACGGGCGCGGCGCTGGCGGGGGCTGCCAGCGTTGGCATGGTGGCCGAGGCGCTAGGGGCCGCCCGCGCAACGCCGCTGCGCGGGCGCTTGCCGGAGGTTGCGCTGCTGAGCGGTGCGACAGGTGCGCTGATTGATAGCGTGCTGGGCGCGACGGTGCAGGCGATGTACTGGTGCCCGCGCTGCCAGAAGGAAACCGAGCGCCGTGTGCATCGCTGCGGCGAGGCGACGCAGCCGTTGCGCGGTTTGCCCTGGCTGGAGAATGACGCGGTGAACTTTGTCAGCACTGCGGCGGGCGGGCTGGTTGCGCTGCTGCTTGCCAGGCGGGGTATGTAGCGCCGGCATCCTTGTCGGCAGGGGTGGGGCATCAGGGCAGCGAGCGCACGTAGATAATCATCGAGACAATTCCACCGATCAAGAACAGCAGCGAGAGCGTTCCCAGCACGACAATCAGCAGCGTTGTCCCGCCGCCCTTGCCGCCAGTCGAAGGCGGCGTGGGGGTTGGCGTGGGAAGGGGGGTGGCGGTTGCGGTGGGCGTGGGCGTGGGCAGCGTATTGATGCTGAGATTTGGACCTGCCCCGCTCGCGGGCGCCGTGAGGGCACCATTGCCAGAAGTCACCACGACGTAATACAAGCCCTGCCGCGTGCCCAGGGGTATAAGCGGCTGGATGTTAAACGTGCCGTCGGCGCCAGAGTTGAGCGAGCGCGTCACCACCGGGGGATCGCTGGTGCAGGCCGGGGTGTTGGCGCAGATCATGATCGTGAGCGATTGCGCTGGAAGCCAGTTTCTCCCGCTGATCGTCACGTTTGCGCCTTCGTTGATGGTGTTCGGAGCGATGCTGATGCTGGCTGGAGTATCGGCCAGGACGGTGTAGCTGCCTGGGGCGTTGACCTGCACTGTCGGATTGAGCACGGTGGTGCCGTCGCTGGCGCAGAGCAGATAGGTCTGGTTGACTTTGTTCGCGGTCAGCGGCCAGTCGTAGGTGTCTCTGGCGCTGCCGGTAATGTCAACATTCAGCGTATCAGCGTTGCCGGGTGGCTGTCCGGCGCAGGCGGCGGCATCCAGGCCCGGCCAGATGGTGAGCTTGCTGCTGGGGGGCCAGTTGGCTGCCTCCACCGTCAGATGCGCGCCCACCGGCCCTTCCGCCTTGCCGTCGTAGACGGGGTTGGTGATGCCCACGCATGGCCCGTTGCAGGTGAGCGCGAACGGCCTTTGCTGGCTGGCCTGCGCGGGCGCCGGGCCAGGGGCCAGGCCCGCCAGCAGCCCCCAGGCGCAGAGGAACACCAGCGCCGCCGCCCCAGGCCGCAAGAAGGACGGAAGAGGCTTGCCCAGATGAGGACAAGCCTTGCGGGAGTGTGCATGCACAGCAGCATCAGGGCGCAACTGCGGCTTCCTGCTGCCGTTGTGCTTTGTTGCGCTTCCACTCAGCGTATCTACCACCTACCCATCCTGCTCCAAAGCCAATAGCGATATTAAACAAAGCGTCGGTGAGTTCATTGATGATGTCCTGGCCGAGTGAATTCTGGTTAGATGGGTCTGCCTGCTGAGGAATAAACAAAGACAGGACAAAGCCCACAAGCAGGCCAAGCAGAATAGCGACGACGCTGCCCCAGACGCCCGTCAAGCCGCCATGTCGGGGCATTCCCATGCGGAGGGTGGCGCGGTAGCCCCCAAATGCCAGCAGCCCAGGCGTGATAATGTAGCTCAAGCAGACCGTGACCTGGATGGCCGTCTGGTTTTGGTTCGCCGCCGCTTCGGTTGGCGCCAATTGCCCCAGGAGCAGGCTCACCCCAACGGAGAACAGGAGAGCTGCCAGGCCGGTGATGGCTCCCCACAGCAATATCTGTCTGGAGAGCGGCGTGAGCCTGCCCCAGAGCACAGCAACTCCCCGCCCTGTGTTTTCTGGCGCGAGGTCTTCCGGCGTGCTGGCCTCATCTGTTTCGAGGGCGGCCTCGGTTTCCTGCTTGTTGAGTTTGGCAACCTCGCCAGGGGTCAGCGGGCGCGAAGTTCTCTCCGTCTGGGCTTGCTCGTCCCCTGTCGAGGCTGAGGCGCTTTTTTTATGGGCAGAGGCGCCAAGTCCGGCCCGGCGGCGCGCGTTGCGGCGCTGGTGGCGTTGGCTATCGCTGGTTGGAAGATCAGGCATGCTGTGTACCGATGTCCTTTATCTGCTGTGGTTTGATGTTGGATGGAATAGAGCAGTTTACGGGCACATAGTACAACGTGAAGGCGGGAAGATCAAGGCAAAACATTCCAGCATCTGGGCACGCAGTTGCGCGTCCAGATGCTGGAATGAATAGGTCTGCACCACAGGTGCGGCCTGATACGGCTTCTGGCGGTCAGGCGGCCCTGCTGGCGGGCTTTTCCTTTCTCCTGAAGCCCTTGGTGAGGAGATGCACCACCAGAATCGAGATGACCGCGCCAATAAAGGAGGTAATCAGCGGGACATGGGTGTTGGGCGCCTTGAAATCCTGGTTCCAGGTCAAGGGGACAAAGGTGATAAACACCCAGATGCCAATGAGCGCAATCAGAAACGCGCCAAACATTCCGCCGGGCGTGGTCTGGCCGGCCAGCTTTTCCACCAGCACCGCTGCCACGATGGAGATGCCCAGAATCAGCAGCAGGTCAAGCAGGTTGTAGGTGATCGTGTAGCCACCGAGCGAGACGGTGATTGCCAGGAAGTCCGCAAACGACCTATTTTTGCCAATGTCAATCCCCAGGATGAAGAACCCTGAGCCAATGTTCAGGTTCAGACTCAGCAGGTCTGCCAGCACCATGTGGAAGCCCCCTTTTTTTCTGATGAAGCATGTCTGTTGCTTCCTTTTAACCAGCCGAGAAGCAAATCCCATGCCAAAAAGCCCGGTACGAGTTGTCGCGCTCCCTGATCTCTTCCTTTCTTAAAGCATACCTGCTTGTCCGCCAAATGTCAAGCCGTCCGCTAAAAAGCAATCGCTCAGCCAGTGAAAGCTGGTTCTTGACAGGAGCATGGATGTGCCATATAATGCTCACAGGACAAGCAAACGCCAGGGGCAAGTCGGAGAGATGCTGTTCGCAGCAGCAGGAAGAAGCAGCATCGGCTGCCCTGGCAGCGCAAGAGCAAGACCGCTGGCCCGGCCCGCCGGTACCCTCTACCATCGGGACGGGCATGTTATTCCGCCTTTGCCATCGGTCGTTGTCAGGCATTGGCTGCACGAAGAGTTTGCTGGCCGAGATTGCCAGCGCCCAGGATATTCCAGGGTTCGTGCTGCGTTAATTTTGGAAATAAAGGGGGATTCTTTCGTATGACGACCAATGGACGTGGACGGCCTCACGAGGGTGAGAAGATTTATCTGACACCAGAGGGCAGGGCAGACAAAGAAGCCCGCCTCAAATTCTTGCTCACGGTGAAACGGCCACAGGTCGCAGATTATATTCACGAGGCAAAAGAGGCTGGTGATATTAGCGAAAGCAGTGCGTACGAGGACGCCAAGCTGGAGCAGGCGCGTGTGGAGGGCGAGATTCTCGAACTGGAGTATCTGCTTTCGCATTCGGAAGTGCTGGATGTGCGTGGGGTGCATAACGGGGATGGCCCGCGCACCGTGCGCATTGGCAGCACTATTGAGGTAGAGACAGACCGGGGCACCCGGCGCACCTTTATGATGGTGGCAACCTATGAGGCTGATGTGACCAACGGCAAGATTTCCGATCAATCTCCGGTGGGGCGCGCGCTCTTTGGCAAGGGCGAGGGCGAAAGCGTGCAGGTCACGACTCCGGGCGGCACTGTCACCTATTCCATTAAATCTATTCGCTAAAAAGCAGTAGAGAAGAAGAGGGCGGCCAGGACCAATTTGTCCTGGCCGCCCTCTTCTTTTGTGCGCAAGGGGCTTATGAGTTGCTGGTAGGCACTTCGGTGTCGTTGAACCAGTCAGTGAAGGTGCCTGTGGTGCCCTGGTAGGGGGCGAGGCCGGTCTGACCATTCACTGAATATTGGTGCACGCCATCGGGCAGCGGCCAGTACGAGTTGGGATAGTTATAGAGTTGGGAGGCAAAGGACACAACGTCGTGCCAGATGGGGGCTGCGCCGGTAATACCGAGCGTGTGGCTGCCCATGACGGTGCCATCTGCGTTGCCTGCCCAGACGCCAACTGCCAGATAAGGCGTGTAGCCCATCGTCAGGTTATCTTTAAAGTCTTCAGTCGTGCCAGTTTTGGCAGCAGCCCAAGGCTTGTTTCCAAGCCAGAGTGCGTTGTTTTTGCCAAACTCTGCCTGGCGCGAGGTGTTGTCTGACAGGATAGAGGTCAGTATATAGCAGGTCTGGGGGCTGAGCACCTGGGTCCGGGTGACGGCGCTGAAATCGCCGCCGGGGATCACGTTGCCTTGCGCGTCGGTGACGAGCAAGATGGCGCGCGGCGCTACGCGATAGCCCTCATTGGCAAACGTGGCGTAGGCGTCCGTTAAGTCCAGCAGGCGAATGCGCGCCGAACCAAGCGCCAGCGCCGGGCCTTCGTTCTTGGCGCTGAAGTCGTCAAATTTGCCACCTTGCGAGAGGTCGGAGTAGATGCCCAGCCGATGGGCGGTGTTAATCACGTTCTCGATGCCGGCAAAGTAGATGGTCTGCACTGCCGGAATATTGAGCGAGTTGCCCAGCGCGTCGCGCACATGAATGATCTTGTCATCGGACAAAATCCGGTCACAACCGCTTTGTTTGTTGCAGGTGGAACGAGCGACGGCTCCAGGGCTGGTATCCCAATGAAACAAGAAATCATAGTTGTTGGGGGCGTAAAACTGGCCGCAGACGGCCCTGGTTGGGGCGTAGGCTGCGGTGTTGCCGCCAAGTGGGAAGCAGGTTTGCTGATCATGCAGCGCCAGCGCGGGGAACCAGCCCATCTCAAAGGCGGTGGCGTAGACAATAGGCTTGAAGGATGAACCGGACTGGAGGTAGGAGACGGCGGCGTTCACCTGGCCGCCAATTTTCCCGTCGGTTGTGTTGTTATAGTCTGCGCTGCCATCCATTGCTAAAATGTCGCCGGTACGCGGGTCTATGACAACCACCGCCGCGTCGTGGATATTGTGCCCTCCCTTGCTTTCTGGCAGGCTCAGGGCCGGGAAGGTGCCGCGATCATAATCGTAGTTATCTTGATGGGTCTGGTAGAGATGGGTGGTGACGCTCTTTTCGGCCTCCTGCTCAATGCGATAGTCCAGCGTGGTATAGACGTTCAGGCCCGCATGCGCCAGAATGTCTTCGCCGCGTGCCTCGGTGCCGTCATCGGTGAGCATCAGGGCAAGCTGCTGCACGACATAATCTACAAAGTGCCCGGCTTTCTTTTCGCCAATGTCGCGGCATTTAAAGAAATCGGGTTTATGCGCTGCGGCGTCGGCCTCGTCAAGCTGCGCCTGCGTGATGTCACCAAGCCTCAGCATGCTGGCAAGGACAACATTGTGCATGCGTTCAAGGGCTGCTGCTCGTCTGCCATCCACATCGTCTCCGCCACAGGGGGAGTATTGGGTTGGGCTTTGGGGCAGGCCAGCCAGCAGCGCGGCCTGTGCCAGATTAAGCTGCTGGGCGCCCATGATCAGTTGCCCATCTTTCACATAAGGCATCAGGTCAAACATATTTTCGGCGGCGGCCTCAATGCCTGAACTGAAATAGCCGTAGAAGATGATGTTCAGGTAAAACTCTAGAATATCTTGCTTGCTATATTTATTGGTGACGGCGTAGGACATCAACGCTTCCTGAATCTTGCGCTGGAGGTTTTGCTGCGCCACGCCGGTTTTGGGGTCAAGAAAGAAGGCGTTTTTGATTAACTGCTGGGTGATGGTACTGCCGCCGCCCTGGATTTGCTGGCTTTGTACGTCGCCCAACCCGGCGCGAATGATGCCCAGCAGGTCAATGCCGCTGTTGGTCCAGAACGTTTTATCTTCGGTATCAACGGTTGCTTTTTTTACATCGTCTGGAATCAACCCATAGGGCAGGTACAGGCGGTCATAATCATCCGGCCCTTTAAACTCGTCGAGCAAGACGCCATTGCGATCAAAAATGCGCGTGGTCAGCGGAAAGGCATTGGGATTGCCCAGAGCGCCAAGTTTGCTCTGGCTGTCTTGATAAAAGGCGTAGACGGTATCCAGCCCTGCAACAGTGAGCACAATCAGGATGCTGAACACGACGACGGCGACGCTTCCGGCAACAAAGCCGCGCTTGCCCTGGTGAGAGCGCCGTTCCAGGCGTTTGTGAATGATCAGCCGCGCCCTGGAACGTCGGTAGCGCGGTGGAGGTGGCGGCTGGCCCTCGCCTTCAGGCGCGGGGGATGGTGGCATGGGTGGTGCAGTTTGTGGGCGGTCCAGGCGCCCGGACTGGACAGCGCCGTGCTTGCCGGTGATGATGGCGCGTAACTGGCTGGAGGCGGCGCGGGCAAAGCTGAGCAATCCGCCCCCGCCCTGCTTTTGCGGCGCGGGCGCGTTGTGACGGCGCCCGTTGCCGTTGGTGCCAGCGACGGTGGCGTCATCATAGGGATAGTCTTGCTCTGGGCCGGGCGCGGTGCGTCCATTCTGGCGGCGCGGTGGCTCCGGCGGGTAGAGATCATCTGGCCCGATGGTGGCAAAATCGTCATCGCGCGTAAACATCCCAGAGCGGCTGGGTGGTACCTGCTGCGAGGGAGGCGTGTAGCGCTGGCCGAGCGGCCCGGATGCCCCGTTGCTGCCTGGGTTGCTCTGGCGCATGGGGCGCTCTGGTGGCATGGTTGGGCCGTTGGGTCGCGGCCCCAGCGGGCCGGAGGCGCGTTCTGGTGGGAGTGGGCCGCTGCCGCCGCCGTTGCGCGCCCGGCTAATCAGGCCGCTGCCATTGTGCGGCGCGAATCCGCCAGACTGACGCTGATTGACGGGCGGGAGCGAGCCGCCGGATTGCCGGGGCGTGACGGGCGGAAGCGGAGCGCCGGATGGGCGCTGCTCTGGCGGGCCTGATGGAGAAAGATCGCCCGTTACACGGCGTTTCCATTCGTCCCAGCTCGCGTCGTCCCATTGCTGCTGCCGGTCTTTTCCGTTGGGGTCGTGCCAATCACTGCCCATGAATCATCGCCCCTCCTTGTTCTTGTGTACAGCGCGCGTCAGGTCAATCACAGGCTATCATATGCGTGGCGGCTCAGTTTGGCAAGCACCGCTTGCTTATGTGACGGCCTCGCTTTCATGCGCGATGCGATGAAGCAGGCCAGCCTGGGAGACGGCTGAGCAGCATGGAGAGATGCTTTTTGGCCCCTGGCAGGGGAAAGTTTGCTAGGAGGAAGGTACTACCTGTGAAGAGGGGGAAACTGGCCTTTCTTGCTGTTATAAGCTATAATAATGGTTAAGTAAGTTAAGTATTTTGCCCAGAAGGATAGTTTCTTTATGATGATGCACTCCGGGGGCGGGGCTGGCCGCGTGGGTGGTCGCTTGTCGCGCTCCCTCGATGATGACCTGCGCAGCCGCAAGACTGACCGCCGCACGCTGCGGCGCGTGGCGCAGGCGTTCAAGCCGTATAAGTGGCAGGTGGTGGCGGTGCTGGTTGCCATTCTGATCACAGGCACGCTGGGGCTGGTCAACCCCTACCTGCTCAAGCTGATTATTGACGATGCCTTTGCCCATCGGGATTACGGGCGGCTGGTCTGGTATGTGTCGCTGATGATTGCCACGCCGATTGTCACCGGGCTGATTGGTGTCTGGCAGACGTACCTGAATAACATTATCGGCCAGCGGGTGATGCGCGATTTCCGCAACCGGCTCTACGGCCATTTGCAGAATATGGCGCTGCGCTTTTTTACCAACACCCGCACCGGCGAGATTCAGTCGCGGCTCTCCAACGATATTGGCGGCGTGCAAAACGTCGTCACCAGCACCGCCAGTTCGGTGGTTTCCAACTTTACGACGGCGATTTCGACCATTGTGGCGATGGTGATTATCTCCTGGCCGCTGACGGTGCTGTCGCTGGGGCTGCTGCCGTTCTTCCTCTTCCTGACCTATAAGGTGGGCAATGTGCGCCGGGGTATCTCAAAAGAGACGCAGAAAAGCCTGGCTGATCTTTCCGCGATGGTGGAGGAGACGCTTTCGGTGAGCGGCGTGCTGCTGACCAAAACATTTGGCCGCCAAAAGCGCGAGACGGAGCGTTTTGCCACAGAGAACCAGCGGCTGACCGATTTGCAGGTACGCCAGCAGATGATTGGGCGCTGGTTCTTTATGTTTATCGGCACGTTTTTTTCGATTACGCCCGCGCTGGTCTACTGGCTGGCGGGCGCCATCACGTTTGGCGGCCTGTCGCATGTGGCCTTCCTGCATGCCATCACGATTGGTGATATTGTGGCTTTTACGACGCTGCAAAGCCGGTTGTTCTTCCCAATTGGGCAGTTGCTCAATGTGCAGGTGGATATTCAGGGGGCGCTGGCGCTCTTTGATCGCATCTTTGAGTATCTTGATCTGCCCCTGGAGATTACGGACAAGCCGGACGCGCTGGCGCTGAAGCCGCAGGAGGTGCGCGGGCAGGTGGCCTTCCGCGCTGTGACGTTCCGCTATGAAAACCAGCCTGAAGAGGGTGATGTTCGTGGCGCTCCCTATACAGGAGGCAAGCTAGGCAAGCTACCAGCGCGCGTCTCAAAAGCGAACGGTTCCCCATCCGCTACACCCTTCCCCACCCCTGCACCGGCAGGGGCGCCGGTGCTACAAGCGTCTGTAGCCCCGGCCACTGTGCCGGGGAACAGTGCACCAGTAGTACAAGCAGCGGATGAGGAGGCGCGCGAGCCGGGCCGCCCCACGCTGGAAAACGTGAGCTTTGAGATTCAGCCGGGGCAACTGGCGGCGCTGGTGGGGCCGAGCGGCGCGGGCAAAACGACGATTACCTATCTCTTGCCGCGCCTCTACGATGTGCAGGCGGGCGCGGTGGAGATTGATGGGCACGATGTGCGCGAGGTGACGCTGGCTTCGCTGGGCGAGACGATTGGCGTCGTGACGCAGGAGACGTATCTCTTCCACGCGACGGTGCGCGAAAATCTGCTCTATGGCAAGCCCGACGCGACGGATGAGGAGATGATGGCAGCGGCGCAGGCGGCAGCCATCCACGAGCGCATCTCGGAACTGCCCGAAGGCTACGATACGGTTGTGGGCGAGCGCGGCTATAAGCTGAGCGGCGGCGAAAAGCAGCGGTTGGCGCTGGCGCGGGTCATTCTGAAGAATCCGCGCATCCTGATTCTGGATGAGGCGACCAGCGCGCTGGATACGCATTCGGAGCGGCTGATTCAGGCCGCGCTGGAGCCGCTGATGAAGGGGCGCACGACGCTGGCGATTGCGCACCGCCTCTCGACGATTCTGGCGGCGGATCTGATTCTGGTGGTGGAGAAAGGGCAGATTGTGGAGCGCGGCACGCATGCCGAACTGCTGGCCCGAAATGGCCTGTATGCCCGGCTGTATAAAGAGCAGTTTAGCGCCGCGATGGAGGGCTGGGAGCAGATTGCGCTCGATTCCGCGCCTGCTGAAGTGCCAGGAGATTAAAGCGCTGCAAAAGCGGCGCCGCCTGTCCCCGCAGGGGGAAGACGGCGCCGCGTGATGATTCTACTATAGAGCCGTTGTAATTTGCATGAAGAGGTAGGATGATGTTGGGCTGGGCGTGAGCGTTGGAGTTGCTGAAGGTGTGGAGGTTGACGTTGGGGTTGTGGGAGGCGTGGAGGTTGACGTTGGAGTTGCCAGGGGCGTTGGCGTCATGGTTGGCGTTGGCGATGGGGAGGGTGTCTGCGTTGGTGATGGAGCGGGCGTTGGGGTGTTGGTGGGCGTCTCTGTTGGTGCGGGCGAAGGCGTGTCCGTTGGAGAGGCCGTTGGGGTCGCTGTTGGCATCTGCGTGGGCGTTGGGTGCGGCTTGTTGGGTATGGGCTGATGATGGAGCACCGGAACGGTTGGCGTTGGGCTGGGCGTGGCTGTTGCCGTTGCGGTTGGCTGTGGTGTGCTGCTATCGGTTGGCGTTGGCACTGCCGAGAGCGGGTGCGCTAAGTCGCCCTGGGCGAGATTTTGCGCTCCGCTGCTCAGCGCTAAGATGAGCAGCCCAATTGCTATGAGTGCCATCATTCCGGCGCTTGCCACAGAGATCAGCAGGCTGCGCCGCAGGAGTCCTGGCTGCGCCCGCCCTGCTCTGCCTGGGGTGGGCACGATCATCTGTGCTGGCTCCTCCTCCAACTCAACCGGAATCACCATCTCTTCAGTGTCTCGCGGGTGGAGCGCTACCCGTTCTCTAACTATGTGCAGCGCCTCAAGCAGTTCTCCGGCGCTCTGGAAACGCTCATCCGGCTCAAAACATAGTGCCCGCTCAATCATCTCCTCCAGCGCGAGCGGCAGATCAGGGTTGCTTTCGCGCACAGGCTGAAAGCCAAACGGAAAGGGCGGCGGCGCGCTGCCAGTGACCATCTCATGCAGCAGCACGCCCAGGGCAAAAATATCGCTGCGTGGGTCGGCACGCTGCCCGTGTTCATATTGTTCTGGCGCGGCGTAGCCGGGCGTGCCCAGCGGTTGTGTGTCGCTGGTGGAGTCGCCCAGCCCCAGCCCGCCGAGTCCCCGCTGCCAGGGTGGGGTATCGCCCTCGCTGGCCGAGTGGCGGGCGATGCCAAAATCTACCATGACGGCCCGGCCATCGGGCGTCAGAATGACGTTGGAGGGCTTGAGGTCGCCAAAGACGACGGCTGGTTCCTGGTTGTGTAGATACGTCAGCACGCTGCAAAGCTGGCTGGCGTATTCCAGGGCAGTGTCGAGCGGCAGCGCGCGTTCATCGGGCGGCAGGTCTGCCGCACCCAATTTGCGCGCCAGGGTTGGCCCCTCCACATAATCCATCACCAAATAGCAGGCTGAATCTTCGGTAAAATAATCGAGCACGCGGGGAATGTTGGGGTGGCGCAGCCGGGTGAGCAGACGCGCCTCGCGGCAGAACCGACGTATAGCTCGCTCGCTCTCCTCTGGAGTGGCTTCGTCTGGCACGGCCAGTTCTTTGAGCGCCACCGGCGCGTCCAGGTGAACATGGAATGCTCGAAAGACTCGCCCCATGCCTCCTCGCCCCAACGATGCGACGATCTGATAGCGATTATCTAGCAGCCTCCCAGGGTCAAAATCAAGGTTCTCAAATACATCGGGCGCTTGCATGGTTTCCATTGGCATTCCGGTTCTCTCTATCGCAGGCACTCGCTCCAGAATTTGTCTTCTTTTAGTCCGGGGCATCCTAAAAAGGACGCATATGGCCCAGGTGTACAAAATATGTCTGGCATATCGTGGGCCATGCCGGGGACACGGAGTCGTGCGTGAGGCAGCATCCGTGCACTTCAATTGGGCATCAAAGACGGTGCAAGAACTATGCCAGGCACACTGCGCCTGCGCGTGTGGCTGCTTCTGGAGCGTGGCGCTAGTTGCGCGCCTGTTTGCGGCGGCGCAGGCGGTCAAACCAGCCGGAGCGCCGCGCGTTGGGAGGTGCTGGAGGGTCAGCCTGGGGCGATTGCGGGGTTTCTGTTGCGGGCGGCGCTGTGTGCTGTGCCCCCGCTTTGGGGGGTAGCCCCGGCGTCTCCCCCATTTGGCCTGCCCTCGCTCCCTGTCGAGGGGGAGAAGCGCCGGGTTGAGTGGTGGGCTGCGCGGGCGCAGCGGCGGTTTCTGGCGCTGGTGGACGGAAGGAGACGGCGCCTGTGCTGATGCGCGGCGCGGTGGGCGGCGGCGGGCGGCGGGGGCCAGCATCCAGTTCGTACTGGCGCAGGCCGTTGGTGGCGCTCTCGATGGCCCAGGTGATGGCGGTTTCCGTTCGCTCCAGATAGAGCCGCACGCCGTAGAGTTTGGTTTGCTTCTCCCAGGCGTTGAGCTTGTTGGCCGCCAGGCTGACCAGCACGCCCGCGACGGCGGATTGCGCCAGCCCCAGGTATTGGCGTGCTTCAGTCAGATTTTGCATGGCGACCAGCGCGTATTCTCCGGCCATGCTTTCCCAGTGCTGGCGCAAGATCAGGCTGCGCCGCTCCTCTAATTCGCGTTCCACTTCGCCAAACCAGCTAGCCAGCCGCGAGAGGCTGCGTTGTGGCGCGGGCAGATCAACGGTTTCGGCATGCAGGCTTTCGCTCTGCTCCTCATAGCCCAGCCCGCCCAGCACCATCTCGGCGGAGGCCAGGTTGCGCCTGGCCTCATCCATCCGGCGCTGCGAAAGATCAACCAGCCACTCTACTACTGCCCCCATCATGGTTGGATAGTCTTCGGCGGGAGTTTTCGCGTTGCTCATGAATAGCCTTCCTGCGGCCTGGCCGCTATTGGCTGGCTAACAGTTGTTCTACCTCGGCGCGGGTGGGCAGCGAGGGCGAGGCGCCCAGGTGCGTGACGGCCAGCGCGCCTGCGGCGTTGGCCCAGCGCAATGCCTCTTCCATTGGCAGGTCTAGCGCCAGGGCTGCTGCCAGCGCGCCGCAAAACGCATCGCCTGCGGCGGTGGCGTCTACCTGGGTGACTGGAATAACAGGAATGTGCAGGACATGCTGATAGTTGACCCACAGCGCACCCCGCGCTCCCAACGTCAAGATCACGTCCTGCGGGCCAAGCTCCAGTAGTTTTCGGGCGGCACGCAGCGCGCCATCCTGGTCATCGGTGGGGATGCCGGTAAGCTGCGCGGCCTCCACTTCGTTGGGCGTGATGATGTTGGTGAGGCGCAGCAGTTCGGCGGGAAGGGCTTCGCCAGGCGCGGGCGCCGGATTCAAGAGGAAACGCGCGCCCGCTTCACGCGCCAGCCGCGCCCCGGCCAGCACCGTCTCTAGCGAGATTTCAAGCTGGGCCATGACGACTTTGGCGCCGATGAATGCCGCGCGTGCCTGCTGAAGGTGCTCTGGCGTCAGGCGCAGGTTGGCGCGGGGCGTGATGACGATGCTGTTCTGGCCGCTGGGGTCAACGATGATCATGGCGGTGCCGGTGCCGGTATCCGGGTCGCGGGTGACATGCTGGCTGGCAATGTTGTTGTCGGCCAGGGTTGCAAAGAGCGGCTGGGCAAAGATGTCGTCACCCACGCGGCCAATAATCGTCACCTCTGCCCCGCAGCGGGCGGCGGCGATGGCCTGGTTGTTGCCTTTGCCGCCCACGAACATGCCAAACTCGGTGCCGATGAGCGTTTCGCCTGCCATCGGGCGGCGAGGGACGCGCACCACCAGATCGGTCATAAAGCTGCCAATGACCGTGACCCGGCCAGAGGCAGGCTGCGGCGTTTGCGACATGAAGACCCTCCCCTATTCCGCTGGTGTTTGGACGGCGGCCCCTTTGGGGCGCGATACAAAATAGACGCTTACCAGAATCAACATACCCCCGGCGATGGTGGCCCAGGTCAGCCCTTCGCCCAGGAAGATGATGGCGCTCAGCGTCCCCAGGAGCGGCTGCACAAAGAGCGAGGACGCCGCGCTGGTGGCATCCACCACCGTGAGCGCCTGGAACCAGAGAAAATAGCCGATGACGGTTACGCAGATTGCCAGCCACGCCACGCCAAACCAGCCCTGGAACGAAAGCTCCGGCCAGCCGGTGCGGATGACTTCTTCTGCCCCCAGGGGCAGCCAGAAGACCAGGCTGCCGATGACAGAAGCAGCCGTAATTAGCAGCGGCGGAAAGCGGCTGAGCAAGGACTTGCCACTGACAGTATAGCCCGACTCAAAGAGCAGCGCGCCGATCACCAGCAAATCGCCCAGCACCCGCGCTCCGGTGCCGCCTGCCGCGTCCTCCAGGTGAGGGATGAACCCGCGCTCAATAATCAGATAGACCCCCGCCAGGCCAACCCCCAGCGCCAGGGCAACGGCGCGGCTGAAATGCTCGCGCAGGACGACCCAGGAGAGGATGGCGGTAAAGATGGTTTCGGTGGAGATGAGCAGCGCGGTGTCGCTGGCGGTGGTGAGGTTGAGTCCCGCATATTCAAGCAGCTTGTTCAATACAAAGCCCATCAGCACCAACCCGGCAAAGCGCGGCAGCATGCGCGCCGGAAAGCGCAGACGCTTGCGTCCGGCAATCACAATGGGCAGCAGCACCAGCGAGGCCAGGCTAAAGCGTAAGACGTTGATCATGATGGGCGAAATCTCGCGCAGTGTCAGCTTGGCGCTGACATATGACCCGGCAAAGAGCGCATTCGAGAAGATCAGCATGGCCCAGGCGCCAGCGCGAGTAGTGGAGAAGCGTTGGACCGCGCTCAGGGTGGCGCTTTTGCTCAGGGCCATAAGGATACGTACTTTCTTCTTTCTTCGTAGAGATGCAACAAGGATGCGGGCAAAACGTAAAGGAAGTGTATCTGCCTCTTTTGGTTGTGTCAAGGGCGCATTTCATGCTGGTATGGCGCCTTGTGTTACAGAAACGGGGGAGATGCGCCCCCGATCTTTAGTTGGGGGAGGAATGGCCTCCGTCTCTGCTTGCAGTGTAGCACAGGAGATGCTACACTAGCACTATGAAATATCCAACCAGTTTTCGCATCAGTGATCAAGCCCGCGCCCTCTTAGACCGGATGGCGCGTGAAACCAGCATCTCGCATACGGCAATGCTGGAAATCTTGATTCGTGAAGGGGCCAAAAAGCGAGGCATCCGTGCTAATTCTGGAGTACAAACTGAGAGTCAACCAGGTCCAGACGTGCGCCATTGACGAAGCTATCAGGACCGTGCAGTTCATTAGGAACAAATGTCTGCGCCTCTGGATGGATGGGCGCGGCATTGGCGACAATGACCTGCAAGTCTATTGTGCTCAGCTTGCGAAAGAGTTCTCCTTTGCGGCCCGCCTCAACTCCCAAGCCCGCCAGACCAGTGCAGACCGGGCCTGGCTCTCCATTGCCCGCTTCTACAAAAACTGCAAGGAAAAGAAGCCGGGCAAGAAGGGCTATCCGCAGTTTCAGCATGACAACCGCTCGGTTGAATACAAGGCAACGGGGTGGAAGCTGGAGCCGGATGGGCAGCACGTCACCTTCACGGATGGATACGGCATTGGCATGCTCAAGATGATCGGCACCAATCCCAAACGCAAGAAAGCGCGCCCGATTGCCACCTTCCCGGTTGGGCAGATCAAGCGGGTGCGTTTGGTGAAACGGGCCGACGGCTACTACGTCCAGTTTGCGGTGAAAGCGGAGCGGACCCTGCCCCATGAATCCACTGGCAAACAGGTGGGCATTGATGTGGGCTTGAAGTCCTTCTATACCGACTCAGAAGGAAACACGGTTGCCAATCCCCGCTATCTGCGCAAGGCAGAAAAGCAACTCAAGCGCCTCCATCGGCGGGTCTCTCGGAAAAAGAAGGGCAGCAACAATCGTAAGCAAGCGATCAAGAAACTCGCAAAAGGCTATCTCAAGGTGAGGAGGCAGCGTCAGGACTTTGCCCGCAAAACGGCAAGGGCGCTTATCATATCTAGCGATATGATTGCCTACGAGGACTTGAAGATTGCTCATTTGGTCAAGAATCACCATCTGGCAAAGAGCATCAGCGATGCCAGTTGGGGACTCTTCCTCAGTTGGGTGCGCTCCTATGGGGTGATGGCCCAGGTGCCCGTCATTGCGGTTTCGCCCCGCTTCACCACGCAAGACTGTAGCGGGTGTGGCTGTCGGGTGCAAAAGAGCTTGAGCCAGCGCACCCATGTCTGCCCCCAATGTGGCCTGATTTTAGACCGAGATTGGAACGCAGCGCTCAATATCTTGGCCGCCGCGCTCGCGTGGCTGGCTGCGCACCGTACCGCTGGGCAAGCGGAAACGGGTTCCGCTTTGGCGGAACAAAACGCTTCGGGACAGACCGCCTCTACGAACGTGTTCGCCAGAGCACGCCGCAAACGGGTTGGATGAACGAAGAATCCCCCTGGATTTATCCGGGGGAGTGTCAAACTACAAACAAACGCGAGCAATTCTCATTATCCGACGAAGGAGGTTTCCAGAGATGCAGCAGCAACCGGCCACTTCAGCGCAGCAGGAGGCGATTCGAGAGGTGCGCAGCCGCTATGAGCGTGGAGAACTCTCCTTTGAGCAGTTCCGCTATGCGTTAAACGCGATTTTGCAGGCGCAAACGCCGGAGCAGTGCCAGGCCATTGTGTCTGAGCTTCCGGCGGCCACCCAGACCAGCGTCTTCACTCAGCAAGCGCAGGCATTAACGCCAGTCGCACCAGTCGCGCCGCTGCCCACACAGCGCATTGTGGGCGGAATTGGCGAACTCAAACGCATGCGGCGGCCCTGGCAGATGGAGCCGTATACGATTGTGCGGCTGTGGATGGGGCAGATCAAGCTCGACCTGAGCCTGGCCGCGCTGCCGCAGCAGGGTATTTTGGAAGTGATTGTGCCAGTGGGCGAGGCAATTGTGTATGTGCCGCGCGAAGTGCATGTCACGGTGCGGGCCTTCGCGCTGATTGGTGAGGCCAAGGCGTTCGGTGAGGAGCGCAATGGCATTTTCTGTCACCTCAACGAAGAGGATTATCCGCCGCAGGGCACCCCGGCGGAATCCGCGCCCCATCTGGAGATTCGTCTGAAGACTTATATGGGTTCGGTGAAGGTGATGCGCGTTAATGGGCCGGTCTTTGGCATCAAAGACATGCTCAAAGAAGCAGCCAGTCAGGTGTTCCTTGCTACGCTTGACGCGGTGAAGCAGAATCGCCGCGAGCAGGCGACGCCAGATGGAGAACGGCACAGATAGCGCGTCTGAAAAGCAACATTCCTGCGCGGCTTGCCGCAGGCGACACAACAAGAAAAAGGTAGGCAGAGTATGCAGCAACAACCGGCCCTCACACCCCAGCAGCAAGCGATTCAAGAGGTGCGCCGCCGCTACGAGCATGGCGAGTTCTCGTTTGATCGCTTTGAATACGCGCTGGGGGCGCTCATGCAAGCCCAGACGCCAGAGCAGTGCCAGGCTATTCTGGATGAACTGCCGGTGTCGTCGGTGCCAGCTACGCAGGTAGCCTTTGTGCCAGTCATCTCGCAGCAGCCGCGTGTGCAGCGGTCCCGCTGGATGGTCGCCATTATGGGCGGGGTCAACCGCATGCGTCGGCCCTGGCGCATGGGCCAGAGCACCCAGGCTATCGCCATCATGGGCGGCATGGAGCTTGATCTGAGCCTGGCGGCCATTCCAGCCGATGGCGTCTTTCGCATTTTTACGGTGATGGGCGGCTTGAAACTCTATGTGCCAAGCTCAGTGGAAGTGACTGTGCGCGGCGCCATTGCGCTTGGCGGGGTGAGCGTGTGCGGCGAGGGACATGGCGGTATTATTTCGTTTTTTGATGAAGAGGTTCCTCCCGCAGGCATCACCCCGGACATGCCCGCGCATCTGGAGATTCAGATTGTTGGCTTGATGGGCGGGGTAGAGATTGTGCAGGTGGATGCGCCTGTGGTGATGGGCGGCAAGCCAGTTGGCCCGCAGTCCAGTCAATCAATGGCGCAGTTTGAGCGTGAACAACGCCGTTTGCTGAGGGAGCAGCGCCAGGCAGAGCGCCACGCCGAGCGCGAAATGCGTCGTCAACGTGGCTACTAGCCGCGTCGTCAGGGGTTGGTGATGGGGATGGGTTGAATCTGCGCCGCGTCGTCCAGGCCAATGATGGCTTGAAGATAGGGCGCGATGGCTGCTGGAACCGAGGGGTTGTGCGCTGGCGCGTAGACGACGCGATTGCCAAGCTGGTAATCGTCAATCTGGATGGCAAAGGCGCACTCCACCTGGCTAACTGAGCCAATGGCCTGCATGAGAAAGCCAGCCACCTGCCCGATCTGAAGATGGAAGCGGGCCAGGAAGTCGCTCACCTGCGCGATTTCCCCTGGCGTCGGGCCAAAGCGCGCTTGATATTCCTCTGGCGAGAGGTACTGGTGATAGTCAGGGGAAGCCGGGTCTTGCAGGTTTTGCATGAACTGGTTGAGCGCTGCCTGATTGTTCGGGCGAAAGCCGATGCTGAGCGTCAGCGAGTGGTCTGGGCTGGTGGGATGCAGCAGGTGCGCGTAGGCCATGATGGGCGGGATGTGCCCCGGCAGTTGCACCCATCCGGCAGGCGTGCTTGTGGCGCACTGCGCGGCTTTGGGGGCGGCGTTGGTGTGCGGTGGTCTGGCCGAGGCGGGCAGCGCCAGCAGCAGCAACCCCAGCAGCGCGACCATGCCCGCCGCGCTGCTAAAGCGCCGGATGCTCTGGCTCACCTTTCGCATAGCCGCGTTCCTTTCTCTGCTCACCGATCAATCTTCTCAAAACAATTGTACCATATGCCCTTTTGGGCACGTGTCTATGCTTGTAGCGCGGGCTGCCAGCCCGCAGGGTGGGGAAGGGTGTGGCTGGTGGAAGAACCGCTGCTTTACGCCGTCCTGGGCGCTTCTCGCTGTGCTTCCTCATCCAGCGCGGCCTCGCGCAATGTTGCCTCGCGCTCCTGTTTCGCCAGCCATTTAAAGAACACCATGCTCAGCACCACCAAATCCAGCAGCAGGCCAGGCACATAGAGGATGATGCTGCCAAGCTGAAGATCGGCCCCGGTGCTCATCCCCCAGAGGCGCGGGGCGTTGACGTAGACGGTGTAGGGCATGTAGGTCACAAAGAACAGCGTGACCGACACCAGCCCCAGCGGGATGCCATCCAGAAAGAGATAGAGCAGCTGGAGTGGGTGCGGCCAGCGAGGGGCATTGCGGGCGGGCGTGATGAGCGGCCACCAGTTGAGCACGCCGGTCAGCAGAAAGAGCAGGCTTTGCATATCATGCAGCGGCGCGTGGCGGACGGCGCTGTCGTAGAGCGCGGGAACCAGCCAGAGCAAGAAGTTGGCGTTAAAGAGCAGCGTTGCCAGCAGCAAAAAGAGGTACCCGCGCGCAAAGCGGCGCAGCGGCCCGGCGCGAAAGAGCGGGCTGAGCAGCCAATCTGGGAGGCTGAGCAGCAGCAGCGGCGGGCAGACGGTGGTCAAGAGAAACGCTTGTAAGATATGCGCGCTGAACAGATAGTCGTTGCCCAGCGCGTTCAGCGGCGAAACCAGCGCCAGCAGGAGCAGCGCGATCACGCTGCAAAAGAGCGCGATCTGCCCGCGTGTGACGGTTTCATTGGCGGAGCGCCGACGAATCCCCCAGAAATACGCGGCGGTGAGCGCAGCCAGAAAGAGCAGCACGCCGGGATCAACATCCCAGCGCAGCCAGAGCGATTCAGTTGGCATGAGTCATTTATCCCTTGTGTGGTGAGGCGGCTATCGTATTGAACTGGTTTTAACTATAGCCCACGCTGTTCCTGAGCGCAAATACGCCGCGTCTCAAGCGCTTTGTGTAACTTTTTGCTTTTTCTTGGGCATTTCCTTTGACTGGGCGTAGGCAATCACCACGCGCCAGTAATAGAAGTGGCGCTGGAGAAAACCGAGCATCCAGCCGCCGGTCAGCAGGACGGCAATCAGGCTTGATGCGCCGGGCTGCCTGATGAGGGCGTCAAACGAGGTAAACCAGCCCAGGGCACTCAGCAGCGCCAGCAGGAGCAGCAGCACCACGCCAAAGAGGTTGTAGCGCATCCCAGAGCGACGGTAGGGCCGGAGATAGGCCAGCAGCGCGACGTTTTCTGGATGGTGCGCGGCATTCCTGCCGGTGTACCAGATGGCAAAGGTGGAGAGTATCGCCATGATTGCGGTGCCGATCAGCCAGGCTTGCACGCTGAGCGCCAGCGCGTGGTTCAGGAAGAGTTCCATGCCGCCTACAATAAACGGAATAACGTAGCCTTGCATATTGGGCAACTGCACCCAGGCCAGCGTATCCATTGTGATCTGGTTCCAGGCGGCAATCAGCAGCAGAAAGGTAGCGGAAGCGAGCAGCCACTGCACCAGCGTAAAGCGCGTGTAGTTGGCGGCCACCACGCCCGCGAGATCAGCCAGGGCCACGCCTTGAATGATGCTGAGGAGCGTAAACGTGGAGGAGAGCGCCGCCCCTTTGAGCCGCTGCAAGAGCGCCTGGCGCGTCTGCTCCTCCTCAGCGCTGCGCTCCATGAGCGAGACGGTGTTTGCTGGCTGTTCTTCTGGTTCCATATGTTTATACAACCTTACGGTGCGACTTCGTACAAATTGCGGAAAAAGTTGTCGTCGGGCACCTGGCGCACGTTGGTAAAGCCCGCCTCCAGGCAAAGTTCGCGCAGTTTGGAGGGTGGCAGGCCCGCTGTGCCCAGCCCTTCGCCGCCTTCTGCCAGGGCGGTTGTCATGCAGTAGAGCACGCTGACGCCGTAATAATACGCGCCGAGTGGCCCGAAGTTCTCTTCCAGGCGGTCCGAGGTTTTCATCTCCGAGCAAAGATACGTTCCGCCGGGGCGCAGCGCCTGGCGAATAGCGCGCAGCAGGGCGCGTGGCTGGGCAGCGTCATGCACCACAATAAACGTGGTAATCAGGTCGTACTGCTCTGGCAGACCCCGCGAGGCATCCAGTGCGACAAAGCGCACGCGGTCTGCTACGCCTGCTGCCTCTGCGTTTTGCTGTGCCAGCGCGATGGTCGGCGGGTAGACATCATAGCCGGTGTAGCGCGAGTTGGGGAACGCCTGGGCCAGCGTGATCAGCGCGTGCCCACCGCCACATCCGACATCCGCCACATCAATGCCGCGTGTCAATGCTGCCTGCACCTGTGGCATGGCGGGCACCCATTGTTGTACCAGCAGATGGCGATAGGTGACTCTGGCGTCGCGGTCCAGGCCGTGATACAGCCGCTCGTGGTAGGCGGATTGAGGCACGCCGCCGCCCTCTCGAAACGCCAGCGCCAGCGCGTCCAGAACGCCCCACAGCGGGGGAATCTGCTCGTATTCGCCGCCCAGGAAGGCTGGGCCGCCCTCGTCTGCTAGCACCGCCGCCTGCTCTGGCGAGAGGGCAAAGCGCTGGCTGGCCGGGTCGTACTCCAGGTAATCGGCGCAGGCCAGCGCGCTTAGCCATTCGCGCAGATAGCGTTCGTTCATCTGGGTCAGCGCGGCCAGTTCGCTGCTGCTGGCCGGACCACGCGCCGCCAGCGCCTTGAACAGCCCCAGCCGATCACCCAGGATGCACATGGCTACGGTAGAGGCGGCGCTCATATCCTGAAACGCGCGGTCAGCAAATGCCTCCAGCTTTTTATGATCAAGTGGCCTGTTGGTCGTCATAGGGATGCCTCTTCTTGTTCGCCAGCCAGGGCTGGGCAATGCACAGGAGTGTACAGTTGTGCTTGTACTATAGACGAGCGCGGGGCAAGGCGCAAGCAGGTCCATGCAAAAGTCGCGTGCCCAACCTGGCTCGCGTCTAAAGCGCGCCCCTGGAGGGCTATCGCCCGCGAAGCCTGCCTGCGCATGCTGGGTTCCGTCCTAGCCCGCGCAGGCGGGCTTTGCTGTGCCCCTGCTTTGAGGGGTGGCCGTAGGCCCTTAGCCGCGATCTTTAGTCGCCAGGCGGCGTGGCGTGTGGCCGCGCTCTTTTGGAAAACTTCATCAAACGCCTGCGGGCTTTTAAATGGCTCCCCTGCGCCAGCCAAAGTTTGACGGAGGGAGGCTGCTCTGTTATACTCGTGAGAGAGCCTGGTGCTCTGGTCTACCCAGGAACGCTTGAGAGGACGGTCTGCGGGCGTTCTATGGCAGGTGCAGAAGGAGGAGCGCGATGAGCGAGCAAAAACCCCCGGAAAACGACAACATGGGCGGCTGGCAGATTAGCGTTGGTGGCGATGTGGGCGCGATAGGTCCAAATGCCCAGGGCACCATCAACAAGACCACGTATGGCGGCGGTCAGCCGCTGGATGTCGAAGCGTTCAAGGCGACGCTGATGGAACTCTACAGAGCATTGGGCAGCGCCAATTTGCCAGATATGGCGTTGATGGATGCGCAGGGCGGCGTGCGGCAGGCGGTGAAGGTAGTGGAGCAAAAGGAGGTGCAGCCCACCGCTGTTGCGGAGCATCTGAAACAGATCGGCTCGACACTCCAACAGGCCAATACGACCATTCAACAAGGTTCCCAACTTGCCGCCTCACTTCAGAAGATCGCCACTATCGCCGCGCCTTTCCTTGGCGTGGGCGCGCGTGTGGTGGCCGGCTGGTTTGGCATCCCTTTGCCATAAAAAGGCGGTACACCTATGGCCGCTAACCAGCCGCCCCCCAACGGAAAATCCATTAACGTAGATGGGGATGTGGGCGCGATTGGGCCGAACGCGCATGGCGTCGTCAACAAGTATATCTATCAGGCGCCTCAAGACCTGGGGGACCGCCTGGTGCGCATCGAGGCGATGCTGCTGGCCCTGACCAAAGCGAATGTTCCCGCCGATATTGCTCCCGCTGCGCTGGCCCAGCCAGCGATGGGCGCGGCGCTGGGCGGAGGCGCGGTGCCCAAGCCAGGGAAAGTAGAGGAGATGGCGCGCCATCCCTCGGCCTCGCTCTCCGGGCTGCTGTTTCGCCCACCGGCTTCTTCTGCCCAGATTGAAGCCCTCACCGGCAATTACTCAGAGATTGTGCAGTTGGTGGCGCAGTTGAAGGCGCAGGGCGGAGAGCAGGGTGAGAAGGCGCGGGTGGTGCGCTTCAACAACCGCGACCTGGACTTGATCGAACTCTTCTTGAAGCAGGGCAACGTGGCGCTGTGGGATTTCCGCCGCAAAGCCTCGCGGTTGTTTGGCGACCATCGCCTGGCAATGCTGCGGGCGCAGTCCGAATGGCCGCATCCTCCCGCGCTGCAACAGTTTCACGCGCAGGCGCAGAGCAATATGGATGTGTTTCGCGGCCTGATCCTGTTTTACCTGATGCGCGGGCAGCGCCCGGATTTGCTCCTGCCAGCGCTGGAGCAATTCATGGCGGGGCGCTGGCGGCAGGTCTTGGAGGACTGGCAGGCGCGCAACGTCTTTCCCGAAGAGATGATCGAGTACACGCGCACCGACTTGCAGGCGGTTGGCGAGCCATATCGCCCGGAGGAAGCCAGGGCCGCGCTGCAAGAAACCACCAGACTTTTTAATGAAGTGCTGAAACGCCAGCCGGAAAATACGGTGGCGCTGGTGAATCTGGCGCTGTTGGAGGCCGAAAGCGCGACGTTTTATTACATCGAGAGCGGCAAGCCTGAAAGCGCGCAGCTTCAACGGGCGCACGAGCGTTTTGGGCAGGCGCGCAAGCTGCTGGAGCAGCGCTCTGGCCGCGAAAGCCGCCTGGCGCTTGCCAAGTGTATATTTTACGAGGCGGCCAGCCTTCCGGCGGATGCTGTGCTGGAATCGGCGCGGCTGGCGGCCTTGCAGGTGCAGCTTTATCGCGCGTCCTTCACCCAGCGTGCCCAGCAGACCTTGAATTGGGCGATGATGCAGCGCAATATGGCGCGCAATGACCCCGGTTTCTTCCGCATTGCGGAGATTCAGCGCGCCCGCGACCTGTTCCTTGAGGCGGGTGATCACGGCATGGCTGAGCAGTGCGCCCGACAGATTCAAATGCTGGAGTTTGCGCGGGCCATGCTGCCGCAGATGATGCAGTTCATGCAGGCAATCCAGCCGGTGGTGGGGTCGTGGGCCTGTTATGGCAAGACCATGCAGACCAGCGTGCAGGGCATGCTGGTCTTTGATGGCGAGGGCCTGTTTCACTGGCGGACCGATGTGCAGGGGATGGGCGGCGTGCAGCGTTTTGTCTGCGAAGGCGTCTATCAGGTGATGGGGAATATGATCTATGTTCGTGGAGAACGCTGGCAGCTTCAAGCGCAGCCTGCCTGGACGCCCGCGATGCCGATGATGGCTGTGCCCTTTGAAGATCAGTTGCTCATTCAGGGGAATATGGGCGGGCAGTTGGTGGTGTTCAGCCAGCAGCAGGGGGTGCAGCTCTCCTGCCGACGCCTGTAGCGTGCGCGTGCTACAATGGCCCGCATGCTAATCAAACTCAACGGACTCTGGCGCGAGCCAGATTTTCTCAAGCTCTGGACCGGCCAGACCATCTCGAAGTTTGGCTCATATATCAGCGGCGTGGCTCTGCCGCTGACGGCGCTGCTGGTGCTGGCAGCCACGCCGGTGCAGATGGGCATCCTGGTGGCGCTGGAGGGCGCTCCGGTGCTGCTGGTGGGGCTGTTTGCGGGCGTCTGGGTAGATCGCCTGCGCCGCCGTCCCATCTTGATTGCCTGTGATCTGGGCCGGGCGCTGCTGCTTGGCTCTATCCCGCTGGCGGCGGCGCTGGGTGTGCTGCGCATGGAGCAGTTGTATCTGGTGGCGGCGCTGGCGGGCATTTTCACCGTTTTTTTTGATATTGCCAACCAATCCTACCTGCCCGCGCTGGTGGAGCGCGAACGGCTGGTGGAGGCGAACAGCAAACTTGGCTCCAGCGATTCACTGGCGGAGATCAGCGGCCCGGCGCTGGGTGGTGGGCTGGTGCAGGTGCTCACCGCGCCGTTTGCTATCGTCATAGACGCGCTCTCGTTTCTTGGTTCGGCGCTGTGCGTGGGGGCCATTCGCAAGCCAGAAGCGCCGTCCGCGCCCCTTGAGGAGCGCCAGAACGTCTGGCGCGAAATTGTGGAGGGCATGGGGCTGGTGACGCGCCAGCCGGTGCTGCGGGCGCTGATGGGCGGGATGTGCACCTTTGAGTTCTTTGGCGGCTTTTTTGGCACGCTCTACACGCTGTATGCCGTGCGTGATCTGCACATGCCGCCCGCGCTGGTGGGCGCGCTGGTGGGGCTGGGCGGCGTTGGGGCGCTGCTGGGGTCGTTTGTGGTGGGGTGGGTGGTGCGGCGGTTGGGTGTGGGGCGCGCGCTGATTGGCGCCATGCTTTTTGCCGCCACGCTGCAACTGCTCATTCCGCTGGCGCGTGGGCCGCTGGCGCTGGCGGTGCTGATGATGGCGATTCCGCAGGTGGTTGGCGACATTGGCTGGGCCGTGTTCTTGATTGGCGAAGTCAGTCTGCGCCAGTCGGTCATTCCAGATCGTTTGCTGGGCCGCGCCAACGCCAGCATGCAGTTCTTCACCAGGGGCGTCAGCCCGCTGGGGGCGCTTTTGGGCGGCGCGCTGGGCGCGCTGATTGGGGCGCGCTTTACGCTGCTCATCGCGGTGTGCGGTATCTTGCTTGGCTCGCTCTGGCTGATTTTTTCGCCCATTCGCGGGCTGCGCGAACACCCTGCGCCAGCGGAAGAAGAGAAAGTCATAGCTTGACGGTTACAGTTTGCGCATCTATGCAAAAGGGGAAGCCTCATGGCAACAATGGAAAATACTGCTGGCGGCAGGCTCGCTGTGTCTGCCCAAACCGGACAGGTGGCCGGGGGTCTGCGCTTTGACTGGATTTTTACGCTGCTGGCGACGCTGTTAGTTGGCGGCGTCTTTCTGGATGGCTGGGCGCACAATCACGGCAAGGTAGACCAGTCGTTTTTCACGCCCTGGCACGCGGTGCTCTATTCCGCCTTTGCCATCATCGGGGCGTTCCTGTTCTTCACGCTGATTATCAATCACCAGAAAGGCTATGCCTGGCGGCGCGCGGTGCCTGTGGGCTACGAGACATCGGTGCTGGGCGCGATCATCTTTGGCGTAGGCGGCGTGGGCGACCTGGCCTGGCACCAGATTTTTGGCATCGAAAAAGGCATTGAGGGGCTGATCAGCCCTTCGCATTTGACGCTGGCGCTGGGGGTGACGCTGATGATGAGTGGGCCGCTGCGGGCGGCCTGGCAGCGCCGCGATGGTGAGGCTGGCCCAGGCTGGGCCGCGCTGCTTCCGGCTGTGCTTGTGCTGGCGTATATCATGTCGCTGCTGATGTTTTTTACCCAGTACGCGCATCCCATCATCAAATCGCGGGTTGATGAGGCCGGGGAAGGTGAGATCATCGGAGTGGCGGGCATTCTCCTGCAATCGGCAATCATGATGGGGATTGTGCTGCTGGCAATCCGGCGCTGGCGGCTGCCAGTGGGCGCGTTTGCGCTGATGTTTACGCTGAATGGCCTGTTTGTGGATGTGTTGGCAGGGGACATCATGCTGCTTAATGTTGGTATCCTCTATGCCGTGCTTGGCTTTGTGGCTGATCTGCTGAATCTGGCGCTCAAGCCGTCGGCAGAGCGCGCGGGCGCGGTGCGCCTGTTTGCCTTTGCGGTGCCGCTGGTCTTTTACGCCGTCTATTTTTGGGCGAGCCTGGCTATCGCGGGCGAGATTGCCTGGTCGGTGCATGTGTGGACGGGCGCGATCTTCCTGGCCGGAATCGTTGGCCTGCTCTTGAGCTATCTGCTTGTCCCGCCGCGCTTACCAGCGGGGCAGGGACAGTGAGCAGCGAAGGGAGGGTGTCGGCGTGGCAAGCGATGTAGAGAGATTACTGCGCCAGTTAGTGGCGATTGATTCGGTGAACCCTGATCTGGTGCCCGGCGGCGCGGGCGAGGCAGCGATTGCGCGTTTTGTGGCGGAGTGGCTGCGCGGGGCCGGGCTGGACGTGACGATGGATGAACCGGCCCCTGGCCGCCCCAGCGTGGTGGGCGTGGCGCGTGGCTCTGGCGGCGGGCGTTCGCTGCTGCTCAACGCGCATATGGATACGGTGGGCGTGACGGGCATGGAGCAGCCTTTTGCGCCAAAGGTCGAGGATGGGCGGCTCTACGGGCGCGGCGCCTATGATATGAAGGGCGGGCTGGCGGCAATTCTGCTGGCGGGAGCCGAGGCAAAGCGGCGCGGCTTGCGCGGCGATGTGCTGATTACAGGCGTTTCTGATGAGGAATACGCCAGCATCGGCACCGCTTCCATCGTTAAACGCTGGCACGCGGACGCGGCGATTGTGACCGAGGCGACGGCGCTTGAGTTGTGCCAGGCGCACAAGGGCTTTATCTGGCTGGATGTGGAGGTGGTTGGCAAGGCGGCGCATGGCTCGCGGCCCGACCTGGGCGTGGATGCCATCGCCAAGATGGGCGGCGTGCTCACCGGCATCGAGCATCTAGGCTCTCGGCTGGCCCAGGGGCCTGCCCACGCGCTGCTGGGGCATGGGTCGCTGCACGCTTCGCTCATCACAGGCGGGCAAGAGCTTTCCAGCTATCCTGACCGCTGTGTGCTCAGCGTGGAACGGCGCACGCTCCCCGACGAGACGCCGGAGCGCGTGCAGGCGGAACTGCAAGCGATTCTGGACCAGCGCGCCGCCGCAGACCCAACGTTCCAGGCGACGGTCAAGACGACGCTGGTGCGCGATGCCTTCGAGGTGAGCCAGCAGGAGCCGATTGTCCAGGCGGTGCGGACGGCGGCCAGCACTGTGCTGGGCAGGGAGCCGGGCGCGTTTGGCGCGGATTGGTGGATGGATTCAGCGATTCTGGCGGCGGCTGGCATCCCGACGGTGATCTTTGGCCCGGATGGGGCTGGCGCGCACGCTGCGGTGGAGTGGGTGAGCCTGGAATCGGTGGAGCGCTGTGTTGAGGTGCTGGTGCAGACGATCACCGCGTTTTGCGGGTGATGCCCTCGCCCTAACTGGCAGGGATGCCGGTGGTACACATCTCCGCCTTGCCCATCCCGGCTACAATAAAAATGTATGGAAGATTTCGAGACCTATCGCTCGCTGCTGTTTGCCATCGCCTATCGCATGTTAGGCCGCGCCAGCGAAGCGGAAGATATGGTGCAGGAAACCTATCTGCGCTACCGCACCGCGTCCGCTGGCGAGATTCGCTCGCTGAAGTCGTATCTGACGAAGGTTGTGACCAACCTGTGCCTGGATGAATTAAAATCGGCGCGGGTGGAGCGCGAGCGCTACCTTGGCCCCTGGCTGCCTGAACCCATCCTGACCAGCGACCCCGGCGAGCGCGTGGAGCTGCGCGAGTCGCTTTCGCTGGCGTTTTTGCTGCTGCTGGAAACGCTCTCTCCGCCAGAGCGCGCGGCGTTTTTGCTGCATGAAGTCTTTGATTACTCCTATGAAGAGGTTGGCGAGATCATCGGCAAGAACGCGGCCACCTGCCGCCAGTTGGTGCATCGCGCCCGCGCGCATCTGGCCGAGCGCAGGCCGCGCTTTCAGTCCTCGCCAGAGGAACAGCGCGAACTGCTGGGGCGCTTCCTGCTGGCCGCGCAGCAGGGCGAGATGGACAACCTGACGCACCTGCTGGCGCGAGAGGTGGTGGTGTGGTCGGATGGCGGCGGCAAGGTGTCAGCAGCCCTGCGGCCCATTCTGGGGCAGGAGCGCGTCATCCGCTTTGTGCTTGGCCTGCTGCGCAAGGGGTTGATTCAGGACGCCCAGGCGACACTAGAAGAGGTGAATGGCGGCCAGGCCATGCTCTTCTGGCGCGACGAGACGCTCTTCCTGGTCACAATGATTACTGTCGTGGCCGGGCAGGTCCACGAACTCTACGGCATCCTCAACCCGGAGAAGCTGGCCTATCTTCAGCGGCAACTGCGCGGGCGCGCCTCCACCCTTTCATAAAAGCGGTTTTATTCCTGCTGTCTTGGCCGCTTGAAGATGCAGAGATATAAGGCGGTCCAGTGGTTCATACTAGCATTACCGATCTGAATATCTCCATTCATTCCCACAATGACCGGCTCGCAAGAGACTAGCTCCCAGCCTTGTGCTCCCAGCATGTCCAGCTTGGGCATAAGCGCCTGGGCTGCGTACTTGGGAAATTGTGTTCCGGGCCATTTATGCTGTAGAAATTGCATCTCCTGCTCAGCATCCGCCGTGAGGTAAATAACCAGATGTTCCCATGCTGGCATGTCTGATTTTCCTCTTTTTTCTCTGGCCTAATAAGCGAGAACAGTTCCTTTCTCTATTACGAAAGATCGTGCTGCCTGGTTGAAATCACCAAACTGAAACAAAACCGCTCGCTCTCTGTCACGTTTTTTCCTGCGTACTCGTCCCCCTTGCGGCTCTGGAGTTTGCCAGGGCCGAGGCCATCGGTGGTTGATGGCCTGAGCGATGAACATACCGGAGAAAACCAATGACACGAGTGCTTGTAACAGGCGGAGCGGGCCTGTTGGGGCGAACGATGGTCCCCAGGCTTGCCCAGGCTGGATATACGGTGCGGGTGATGAGCAGACGACTCCGGCGGGAAGGCGAACTGCCAGAGGCGGAATGGGCGCAGGCTGATCTGGAGACGGGCGCGGGGCTGCGCGAGGCGGTGGCTGAGGTGGATACGATTGTGCACGCGGCCTCGAAGCCAACACCCACAGCCGCCAAAAAAGTTGACGTTGAGGGAACAGCGCGGCTGCTGGAGGCCGGGCGCGCGGCTGGAGCCTCGCATCTGCTCTATATTTCGATTGTGGGCATTGAGCGCTTCCCCAGCTTCCCGTACTATCGCGCCAAGCTGAAGGCTGAGGAAGAGATACGCGCAGGCGGTATCCCCTGGACTATCCTACGGGCGACACAGTTTCACCAGTTTCTGGATGCGCTGCTGCGTCCGGCTATGCGTTTGCTGGTGGCACTCCTGCCCACTGATTTTCGCTTTCAGACTATTGATGCTGGCGAGGTGGCTGCGCGCATGGTGGAATTGGTGGCGGCGGGGCCATCCGGCCAGGTGCCCGATATTGGCGGGCCAGAGGTGTTGACGCTGAGCGAGATGGTCCGCGCCTGGCAAGAGGCGCGTGGGCTGCGTCGGCGCGTGCTCCGCTTGCCGGTGCCTGGGAGCACTGCTGCGGGCTTTCGCCGGGGCGCCAACACCTGCCCTGAGCAGCGCTATGGGGCTATTACCTGGCAAAGCTGGCTGCAAGAAACGTATGTGTCGGGCAGGGCTGCGGCTTCTGCCTATAGCCGTTAGGAAATCAGCAATGGAAAAGAGTATCTCAAAGCCGCGCTCAGGGGCGGTTACACCTGGGCAGATTGTTGTGGCGTTGGCGGGCGTGTTCTACACGCTGACGGCGCTGGCGCTGCTGTTTGCGCCGGTCTGGTTCTTTCAGCATATCGGCACATATGGCCTCTACAATCGCCATTACGAGGGCGATCTGGGCGCGTTCTTGTTGGCGCTGGGGCTGGCGCTGCTGGTGGCAGCCCGCGACCCGGCCCGGCATCGGCTCCTGGTCTGGGCGGCGGCCCTGGGCAGCCTGTTTCACGCGCTGAATCATCTGTATGACTCGCTGCTGGTCCTGGCCTGGCCGGGTGACTGGCTCATGACGACGATTCCGTTGCTTGTGTTCTCGCTGTTGCTGGTCTGGGTGGCGCTGCGCGCTCGCGTGTAGCCCCGGCGTCCCTGCCGGGCCGTCTTGTCGCGTGTAGCCCCGGCCACCGCGCCGGGCCGGGCCAGCGTTCCCCGGCAGGGACGCCGGGGCTACACGCACCGGGCCGTCCCCCGCTAGCTGTTGGCGGCGCTGCCCGTCGTCCAGAGGATGACGGTCTGGTCGTCGCTGCCGCTGGCGAAGTATTTCCCATCCGGGCTATAGGCCACCGAGTTCACTCCTGCCGTGTGCCCCGGCAGCGGGGGCAACCCGATGCCCAGCGTCAGATTCCAGAAGTAGACGTTATCATCGGCATAGCCAACGGCCAGCGTCTTTCCATCCGGGCTGAAGGCCAGCCCGTTGGAAGCGGCGTTGGGGCCGTTGAAGGTCTTGAGCACCTGCCCTGTTGTCGCGTCCCAGATGAGGACATTGTTGCCTTCGCTGGCGGCAATCGTCTTCCCATCCGGGCTGTAGGCGACGGCGTTGACGCCGCCCTGGTCTGGCGTTGGCAGCGTCAGCCCTTTCGCGCCAGTCGCAGCATTCAGAATGATGGCCCCGCCGTTGGTGGCATTGTCGGCAACCAGGTTTTGGCCGTCTGGACTGAGTGACAGCGAGGTGACGCCGTTAAAGTCGCCGGTGAAGATGTTGGTAATCTCCTGGCCGCTGGCCGCATTCCAGAAGTAGACGTTGTTGTCGGCGCAGCCAGCGATGACCGTTTTGCTGTCCTTGCTGAAGGTGACGGCAATCATGTCGCTGGGCGCGCCGCTCAGTGTTTGGAGAAGCTGACCGCTGGCAATGTTCCAGAGGTAGACGTTCTCATCGGCGCTGGCCCCCGCGATCAGCTTGCCATCGGGACTGATGGCGACTCCGTTGATACCTTTGTGGGTGTCCTGGTTTGGGTTGCTCACGGCCTGCAAGGGCTGCCCGGTGGCAACATCCCACAGCCGGATGGTGCCATCGGTGCTGGCGCTGGCAAGCATTTTGTTGTCGGGGCTGAAGATCACCTGCTTGACGGCATCGCTGTGCCCGGTCAGCTTCTTGAAGAGCGTGGTGCCGGTGGCGCCCGCTGTGGGCGTGGCAGGCGGTTGCTTTGTGGCGGTTGGCGCGGGTGGCGTTGAGGTGGTGCTGGCGCTCCCACACGCGCTGAGCAAGAGCGTGGCTGCAACAATACCGAGCAGCGCGAGGTGTTTTGAAAGACTTCTCACTTCACATGTCCTCCCTATCTCCGTCGAAGATGCAGGGTGAGGGTATCCCCTACACCCTTTTGCACAGCAGAGTATAGCAAGGGCGGGCAGTGAAAGCAAGCCCACAAGCGTGAATCTGTTCGCCTCTCAGGTTCAAGAGGAAAATGTCAGCCAGTCTATTACTTTCTTCTTTCTTCGTTGCGGTATCGCTCTCCACGATTGACCGGCAGGTATGCCGGTGGGACAAACACGAGTTTTTGCTGCTGCCCTGATTTTGCTGGCAAAACCTCTTGACTTTTGAGCGCCGTCCGGTTATACTTGCAGCAACCGAATACGTCTTCTGGAAGACGGACGCGGCAAGAGTTTGTTACTCCCCGCGCCACGTTCCCCGGAGCCTGCCATAATTCAGGCGCGGGGCCGCGCTATTTTAGCGGCAACGTTGAAATGGCGCAATGGCCCCCGCGCCTGACCAGGGTGACGGGGGCTTGCTGCTTGCGGCGGCGCTTGTTCCCCGGCAGGGACGCCGGAGCTACAAACGAACTGCTCGTAGCCCCGGCATCCCTGCCGGGGACCGCCCGGCTAGAAGCCGGGGCCGCCCCTCAAAGCAGGGGCGCGGCAAGCGGTGTGGCGTGGGCATTTCGCCAGTCAAGAGGTGCTGCTCATGTCCACGACGACCACGACCACAACCACGACGACCACGACCACGACCACGACGACCACCCCCCCGGACGCGCGACCCACAGGCTTGCTCGCGCTCAAATCGTTCCTGCTGGGCTTTTTGCTGTGGGGCGCGCCAGCAGGCACGCCCAGACCCTGGTCCTCCTGGGTCTTCCCCCGTGCCCTCTCGTATCTCTTTGTCTCTGAAGGCTACGTGGCAACCGTCCTCTGCAACGTGCTGCCCGGCATCCTGGCAAAGATCGTTGTGCAGCGGCTGCGCGGCAAAGCGGCGTGTGGGGGCTGGAAGCATCCCAACCGCTTCACCAAAGCCGACATAGTGCAGACTCCGGCTGATCTGGCAGTGCTGATGCAGATGAGCAGCGCGGCGCTGTGTGAGGTGCTCTTTGTGGAACTGCGAGCGCTGATTCGGCTGATCAGGGAAACCCAGCGCGAATACTGGAAGCAAGAGCCGCGCTGGTGGCTGCGCGAGGCCTGGCAGCAGGCCTGGCGAGCGCGGCATGGAGCACTCTTAGAGGTGCTGCGGCGCATTGTGCACATCTGTGCGCGGCTGCGCGAGCGAGCGAATGTCAAATTCGCGGAGCAGTGTTTGCGTTGGCAGTTGCGGCTGGTGTGGGAAGACTTGTTTGGGACGAATGTGCCGCAGACGAGCGCGGTGTGTCACTGGATGCAGCCGATGAAGCTGACGCCGAAGCAAGAGCGCTACATCCTGTGGCGGCTGAGGCTGGAGCAGGCGCAGGGGCATCCGCCTCCTGACATCTTTGCCTATCTACTGGAAGCGGGCGACTGACGCGGGTGAGATGCGCCACACCCCACCCCTGCGGGCAAGCTGCCCGCGCTACAAGCGGAGCGCCGCCCCCAGCCCCACCCCTGCGGGCAAGCTGCCCGCGCTACAAAGGAGCCGCACCGCTTGTAGCGCGGGCTGCCAGCCCGCAGGGGTGGGGTAGGGTCTGGCGCAGACGAAAACCGCTCCCTCTGGGCGTAAAAAGCCTCGGAGAGAGGGCTGCTGGCTCATCGGGGAAACGAGGGTAGCCCTGTGGGTTTGCCGCCTCTGAGGGGTAGGAGGTGCGCAGCAAATCCTCCTCAGGTCTGCTATGCTGTAGCAGACCGTACCGAAGAGCATCACAGGAGGAACTGGCAAGCGTGAGTACCATGCGATTTGGCGACTATTTAACGCAGCTTCTGCGCGAGCACGCCTGTTCTGGCTCACGCCTGGCCCACATGCTGAGCATTGACCCCGCGCTGGTGTATCGCTGGCTGAGGAATGAAGCCATTCCCAAGCTGGATGCTGTGTACTGCGATGAGATTGCGCGCAAGCTGCACCTGAACCAGGCGCAGGTTCATCGGCTGAAAGAGGCGCAGGTCTTCTCGCTGAGCAATCCCCTGGAGCGGCGGCCAAGGGCGCGCAGCGCGAGCGCCGCTGTGGAGCGTTTGCTGCGCGAGGCCGCGCCGCGCGCTCCAGCGGGGGAAGGCAGCCCCGCCTGGCCGTCCGCGCTCCCCGCGCAGGCGCTCCGGCCAGGCGGGGTGATCTGGGGGCGGCCCGCGCTGCTGGCGACGATCATCAGCGTGCTGGAGCAATTGCCCCCGCTCGCTCCTCTCCAAAGCACCACGCTTTTCCTCACCTTCCAGGGCGCGGAAGATGCCTTCGATGACTTTCCTGATCTGCACGAGCGCTATATCAAGGCGCTTCAGGGGGCGCTGCAACGCGGCTGGCAAGTGTGCCATCTCTGGCGGATTGATGGAGACATTCGGCGCTCGATCTTGCTCGTCGAAAAAATCCTCAAGCTGCTGGGCACCGGGCGCTATCGGCCCTGGTACCTCAGCAGCTATGGGACGCTGGCGCCTCCCTACGAACTGCTGGTGATTCCCAAGACGGCGGCCATGCTCTGCTTTGCCACGCAAAACCCGCGCCGCGTGGATGCGGGGCTGCTCACCCATGATCTTGAGCAAGTTGAGTTGCAACTGACCCACTTCTCGCAGCTTCGCGCCATGAGCCAGCCGCTGGCGCACATCTATCTGCCCGAAGACGAGGCCAGGATGTGGCAAGCCTATGCCGAGGCCGAAAGCGAACCAGGCGGGCGGGGCGTCGTGAAAGATGGCCTGAGCTTCGTGACCGAGCCGCCCGCGTGGTATAGCCCGGATGGGCTAATGGCGCAGGTCATTGATTTGCCGGAGTCAGATCGCCTTGCCGCTGTGGAGAGCCAGCATCGCCGGTATGCTGCTTTCCAGGCCAATATTGCCACGTCGCCCTACCGCGATATTTGCCCCCGGCGGGCGATTGAGCGCCTGGTGCGGTTGGGAGAGGCGCCCAGCAATGATCGTCTGCCGCAGGGCTTCACGCTGGACCCGCAGGCGCGGCGGGCACAGCTAGAGCGCGTGGTTCACCTGCTGCGAACCCACGAACAGTATGAGCTTGCCCTGATTGATGAGGAAGAGGAGCAGTTCATCCCAATAGAAATGTTCTGGGAGGTGGTTGGGCAGCACACGGTGTTGATGCTCAGTTGGTCCACCGATATGCGCGGCAAGGACATCATCGTTGAACTGGTGATTAACGAGCCAAGCATCGTGCAGGCGTTCCACGATTACTTTGCCGAGTTATGGGAACGCATCGCCCCGGACCATAAAGACAAAGCGCGGGTGATCAACTGGCTGGAACAGCAGGTGGCGCTGTTGGGGGCGTCTGTCCCCTGATGGCAAGCTGCTGAGAGAAGAAAAGCCACCAGCAGGGCATCCGTGTCTGCTGGCGGCAGGGAATCAATGGCGAACCTGCTATGGTACGGGCTGCCAGACGGCTTCTTGAACGCCCTGCGGCAGCGCTACGGGGTTGCTTCCATCGGCCTGCGCCACATACCACTGCGTAGTGAGTGGGATGGTGGGGGTTGGTTGTGGCGCCGGGTCGTCGCTATTCACCTCCCTATTGCTGCCCTTCACCTGGAGATACAGCAGCAGCTTGCCATCAGGCGAAGGGGCTGGCACTAATTGGAGCGTCGCGTTCTGCTGGCTATCAAGTGCTGTTCCTGCCACGATCAGGTGTGGGTTGGAGCCATCCACGCCAACTTGCCAGATGCTATCATCATGCTCATAGTAGACGCTCTGGCTGTCGCTTGCCCAGACGGACTGCCCCATGCCGAGCATATAGCTTGCATCGTATGCGCCCGGCTTCACCAATGCTCGCACGTGTTTGGCCGAAAGGTCGGTGAGTCCGAGCGTTCCATCGTGCCAGTAACCGAGAATCATGTTCCCGCCTGGCTGATAGCCTCCATCATAGGGATAGGGAAGGTCGGTAACACCGGTGCTCAGGTCTACTTGTGCCGCCCCTGCCTGGCTGCAAGAATTGGAAACCAGGTTGCTGTGCTGATCAGGCGACCAGGCAAAAGTATCGCCTGAATAGACCTCCCAACTGGTGTGATGCACAGTCCACATCTCCTGGGTCAAGGCGTCAAAGGGGCCAGCGCCACCACAGCCACTTCCCCCGGCTGTAAATGTAATGGTCTTTTGTTTCTTGCCCGTATGTGCGTCAAAGATGTAAAGTGTGCCAGTTGCAGTGCCATCTGGTAGATTCCCAACAGGGAACCCACGAAAAGCTAGCATGGTGCTATCTGGCGACCAGGCAAAGGGCAGGTCGTAGGCAGACCCTCCCGGCAAGGGCATATTCACCACTACCTTGCCATCGGGCTGCATGATCACCAGGAAGTTCACGTCAATGGCAGGGGTCGTTTTCTCAGCAGCCAGGAGAGATCCATCAGGGGACCAGGCTAACCAGGTATAACGGTTGGTAGGGACAGAATCGTTCGTAAGTTGTTTCGGGGTGCCGTTCGGCCAGGTCATCACCCAGACGTTGTTGTCGCTGCCGATATAGGCAAGCGTCTGGGGAGGTGGCGCTGGTGCGCTGGTGGCCGCTGGCGGGTTGGTTGGCGCAGCGGGGCCGTTGGTCGTTGGCCCGGTGTCGGGTGTCAGGCTACAACCAGCCAGCAGAAGTACACTCAGAAACGTGAGGAAGGGGACAATCCTTTGCCGCATAGAATCCCGTCTTTCTTTCCCAGCACTTGCCAATGCCGGGCATGATGAAAAGATTAGGAGAGAAGGGGAGATGAGCGCAAGAACCAACGCGCTCACCGAATGCTTTGGCGGGGCCAGTATAGCACAGCCGTTCAAGGCAAATTGTGAACCAGTTCACAATTTTGCAGGGCCAGCATTGGGTGGTCTGGACCTCCGGGTCAGACGCTTGACTTTTTCAAGCTGAAGCGCTACTAATATGGCAACCCAGCAAGGGGAAGGGGAAAACGGCGGGAACTCTACAGCGTCCGACTGGAGGACCACGAATGAGCGAGCAGGCCCCAGTAGCAGATCAGGAAGGAAGCCAGGAGTTGGATGCACACGAAGTAGCTGCCTTACAGCGGGCGATCAACGAGATTGCGCTGAAAGAGCAGCAGTTGGCTGCTCAGCGCGAGCAGCTTCGGCAGCGTATCGCGCACTATCAGCAGCAAGCCTGGCTTGCTCGCGCTTCTGATCGAGAAGGGATGGCGCGGCAGGCGCGCGACTACAGCGAGCGTCTTCAGAGCCATCTGCCGCTTCTCCAGCAGCAGTTGGAGACGTTGCACGTTCAGCACGAGCAACTGGCGCAGCACCTGGCGCAGGTCGAGGGAGCGCCTCCCCTGGCTGCGCCGGATGAAGCGGACGCGGCTGGCGCGGCGCAGGGCGGCGGGCCGCTGACCCCGGCCATGCCGGACAAAGTTGCCGCGCCAAAATCCAGAAATCGCAAGCTGCTGGCGGTGTTGTGTCTCCTGGCGGTGACGGTGGTGGTAGCACCGCTGCTCTTTCATTCGCGGAACGGCATCCTGACGCCTCCCAAGACGACTAAAACCTACCCAACGCCTACGCTCACCCCCACGCCGCCGCCGATTGTCTTTACCCCGGCTGGAACAGCGCCCGCCACCAAAGATTGCCAGACCAGCCTCAATTATCCCTGTTACAGCCCGGAACAGATTCAGGGCGCGTTTCATCTCAACGCGCTGTATAAACAGGGCTATGATGGGCAGGGCCAGACGATTGTGATCGTTGGCACCGGGCACACGACGACGCTGAAAGACGATTTGCATGCCTTTGATCTGGCCTGGGGCTTGCCCGACCCGCCCAGCTTTCAGATTTTGCAACCACGCGGCGACCCGGCCCCGTATGATTGTGGGCCAGATGGTGATGCGCTGACGCTGGAAAATACGCTGGATGTGGAATGGTCGCATGCCATCGCGCCCGGCGCCAATATTGTGCTGCTCATCTGGGGCAATGGCTATATTGGCGCGCCCCCAGAGCAGAACTGCGGCATCGTGGGGATAGAGGACGCCGTGTCGTATGCGCTGGATCACCAGCTTGGGAAGATTATCTCCATCAGCTACGGCGGCAGCGAACTGGGCTTTGCGGGGGAAACGGCCTCGGAGAAAGCGGGCGATCAGCAGTTATATGCCAGGGCAGACGCCATCTTCAAACGCGCAGCCAATGAGCATGTGACGGTGCTGGCGGCCACCGGCGATACCGGTGTGACCAACCCGGACGGCTCCTCGGCGCTCTGGAAGACGCCCAATGTTTCCTGGCCTGCCTCGGACCCGTATGTGCTGGCAGTGGGCGGCACGACGGTCCAGATTGTGGATACGAACGGGGATACGAGCGGCGAGCAGGTCTGGAACGACACCAAACTTGGTGGGTCCACTGGCGGCGGCTTGAGCAACGTGTTTTCTGAGCCAGATTATCAGAAACTGGTGCCCAATCAGTCGCTGTTTCATGGGCAGCGCGGCATCCCCGATGTCGCGTTTCCGGCGGGCATCAACTATTCGCTGTACAGCGCCTCGCGCACGGGCGCGATGGGCAAGATCAACCCCCAGAAATGGAACCATTGGGACTTGATTGGCGGCACCAGCGCCAGCGCGCCCTGCTGGGCTGGCGTGATTGCGCTGGCAAATCAACTGGAGGGTTCTTCGCTGGGATTTCTCCAGCCCGCGCTCTATCAATTGCGTGGGCAAGGGCTGAATGATATTACCAAGGGCGATAACTCCTTTGGCGGCGTGCCGGGCTATCAGGCGCAGGCAGGCTATGATCTGGCGTCTGGCTGGGGCAGCCCGCTGGTTGACCAACTGATTCCAGACCTGATCACTCTGGTGAACAACGCGCCCGCGCCCTGCCCGCAAGGTCCGCGTCAATGCAGCTAGGCGTAGTAAGGCGCTGACGTTGGCAGAGGGGAGGGTATATGCGCGAGCAGGGACCAGAACCAGGCTGGCAAGATAACTCGATGACCCGGCAGGAGATGCTGGCTGAAGTGCGGCAGGCGCTGGAAAGCACGATGAGCCAGGAAATGCGCCTGGCGCATCAGCAGGAGCAGCTTGAGCAGATGCTGGCGCGCAGCGCGGACTATCTGGAGCGGGCGCGGCGCTTCAATGATCGCGCAATGGCGCTGGACGCGCTGGCCCGCCGCCAGGAGGTTGAGGAAGAAATGGCGCGGCTTCAGCAGCGCTGGGAGAACCTGAGCGCCAGCCGCGCGGCGCTCCTTCAGCAAGAGCGCCGCCTGCTGGGGCAGCGCGGGCAGTTCGTCAGACTTCCGGCGCATGCAGCGCGGCCAGACGACCCACCGGCATACTCGTCCAGGCCCACCACCCAGCCGGAGCTTGCTGCCCGGCCTCCCGCCCCGCCCGTCTATGTACCTCAGTCTGTGGCGCGGCCAGTGTATCAAGCGCCGCCAGCAGCGCTGACGCCTCCCGCTCCGCTGATGTATGAGTACGCGGAAGCGTTGGCGCCGTTGCCAGGGCGTGCTGACAACAAACTCTTTGCGCTCTTGTGTGGCCTGGCGGCTGTGGTGGTCGTGGTGCCGCTGCTGCTGTGGCTTGGGTTTCGCTCCGCTCCGGCCATTGAAAACCCGCCGGTCACGTCTCTACCAACAGCCACGCCCACCACGTCGCTCCCGCAGCCGAGCATGTTTACGCCCAGCGGCACAGCCCCCACCAGCCGCGATTGCCGCGATACCGTCAGCTTTCCCTGTTACAACCCGGAGCAGATTCAGGGCGCGTATCATCTGAACGCGCTGTATAAACAGGGCTACGATGGGCGCGGCCAGACGATTGTGATTCTGGGCGTCGGCCATACCTCCACGCTGAAACAAGACCTGCACGCTTTTGATCAAGCCTGGGGCTTGCCCGACCCGCCCAGCTTCCAGATTCTTCAGCCGCAGGGCGCGCCTGTGCCGTATACGTGCTCGGATGGTGTGGATGATCTGGAGGCCGAGAATACGCTGGATGTGGAGTGGTCGCACGCGATGGCGCCCGGCGCCAATATTGTGCTGCTCATCTGGTCCAACGGCGCGCACGGCAACCCACCGGCTTTTAACTGCGGCTTTCGCAATATTGAAGGGGCGGTGGCCTACGCGCTGGATCACCAGCTTGGCAAGATTATCTCCATCAGCTACGGTGGCAGCGAACTGGACTACAGCTTTCAGCTACGCAAGAAGCAGGCAGCGCAGCCAGAGAGCTACGCCCAGGCGCACGAGATTTTCCAGCGTGCAGCCGCTGAGCATGTGACCGTCCTGGCGGCTGCTGGCGATACCGGCCCGGTGAATATTCGCTCATTTCTGCAAGCGGGGCCGCAGATACAGGATGTCTCCTGGCCGGCCTCTGACCCGTATGTGCTGGCCGTTGGCGGCACCAGCATCCAGATTACCGATGAGAACGGGACCGTTGATAGCGAACAGACCTGGAACGATCAATCCATCGGGGCTACAGGCGGGGGCATCAGCGCGGTGTTTGATGAACCCGACTATCAACATGTGATTACCAACCAGCAGATGCTGTTTGGCAAGCGTGGGCTGCCCGATGTCGCGTTCCCGGCGGCGCTGAGCTTCGCGCTCTATCTCTCCTCCACCATCGGGCTGGGGCCAAAGAACCCGCAGTGGCGCCATTGGACCGTGACCGGCGGGACCAGCGCCAGCGCGCCCTGCTGGGCCGGGCTGGTCGCGCTGGCAAACCAGATGGCCGGGGCGCCGCTGGGGTTCATCCAGCCCGCGCTCTACGCCTTGCGCGGCCAGGATATGAACGATGTAACCCAGGGCAATAATACGTTTGCTGGAGTCAAAGGCTATTCAGCGCAGGTAGGCTATGATCTGGTGACAGGCTGGGGCACGCCCATTGCCGATCAACTGCTGCCCGCGCTAATTAAACAAGCCAGCAGCTTGTAGCACCGGCGTCTCACCGGCACCCTAAGACAGAAGGGCAGGCGGTGGCCGGTGCTACAAGCAGGGCGCTAACTGATTTCCACTTCGGCTTCGATCTCAACCGGAATGCGAAAAGGTAGCTCGGCCAGGCCCACCGCTGAGCGGGCGTGAGCGCCCGCCTCCGGCCCATAAAGTTCCAGAATCAAGTCGGAGAAGCCGTTGATCACCGAGGGCGTCTGCGTGAAGCCGGGGGCAACATTGACCATGCCAAAAACGCGCAGCCAGGCCGTCACGCGGTCCAGGTCGCCCAGCTCACGCTTGAGGCTGCCCAGCATCGCCAGGCCCGTCAGCCGCGCGGCCTGATAGCCCTGCTCCACCGTAAGCTGCGCGCCCACCTTGCCCAGCGGCTCGGCCAGCGTGCCATCCGGGTTGAGCGGCCCGGCGCCCGAAATATAGGCGCGGTTGCCGCGCACGCGCACCGGCGCAAAGGGCAGCTTCGCGCCTGGGGGCGCCTTCATGGGTTCGGGCAGCGCCAGGCCGAGTTCTTGCAGCTTGGCTTCAATCTTCACTGGCTCACTCCTTCTCTTCCATTCGCTCACGCATGCGGCGGGCCACTGCCTGCCGCACTTCAGCGGGGAAACCTGAAAATCCTGGCGTATCGTTACTTTCGAGGACAAGATACGTGCCATCGGCGGTTTGCAGACAATCCAGGGCCAGCACGTCGGCCTGGAAATGCTGCATGGCTGTCTGCGTATAGTCCCGCAAAATCGGCGGCATGTCTATCATCGTGTAGCCAACCGTCTCTGTGTTGACCTTCCAGAATCTGCCGCGCCGCTCCATTGCCCAGAATTGCGCGCCAACAGCCAGACAGCGCACGTCGCGCACGTAGTCTATGGACGGCTCTAAAATCATATAGTCGTCGCTGACAAAGGCCAGGTCTTTGATGTCTACCCACTGCGCCTCATCGAGAATCTGGGCTTTGCCAAAGCCGCCATGATAATTGCCAATCTTGATCACCGCCGGGAAGTCCGGGTGCAGCCGCTCGATCATGCGGTCGCCCAGGACAATGGAGCAGGGAACCGTTGGCAAGCCTGCCTCGCGTAACTCGTTGAGCATTGCCAGCCGATCATAGCCGCGCAGCAAAACCTGGGGCGGATTGACGCACGGCACCCGCGCAAAGCGTATCAGTTCCAGGGCGGCGCGATGGCTGGGCAGAGGCTTGATGGCCCCCACGCGCCAGAGTACCGCGTCCACACGGGTATTCCCGCGCTCGTCAAAGACCCACAGTTTGCCATCCTGAAAGAGCCAACGGCTGGTGAGCAGGCGCACCTGCTGCACTTCCACGCCTGGGAAGTACGCCTGCCAGTCTTGTTCCCCGTTGACGACAATTAGCGTGTTCACACTCTCTCGCTTTGTCCTTTACTACCTCACTGCTGCATTCCCAAGCGGCAGGCAATGGCATCGGGCACAGGATAGACCCGCTCTTTGGGCAGCAAGTCTTTGGCTTTGTCCGCGTGCCCCGATTGTAGCAGAGCGGCGAGCTTTTTGACGAGGGGCGTCATATCGTTGATTTCCAGCGTCCACTCGTTGACGTAGCGCTCGATGATATGGCGGCTCAGCCCCACCTGGATGCTGCGATAGGACAGGCTTTTGCCGTGAATTGAGCGCTCCGGGTCCCATTGCACCAGCACCAGCGCGTGCTTCGCCTGCTGCTGCCAGTCGTCGTGGTCGCGGTAGACGCCCTTTTCGGGCGAGGTGAGCACCGCTTCCGCCAGCGCCTCTTCCCAGCCCTGGCGGGTGATACGCACGGCCAGGATGTATTCTTGCCCCGGCTTTTTGCCCCAATTGCTGCGTTCCATCATCCAGAGAAACGAGGGCTTTATCCAGGTCATGCGATTGAGCGAAAAGGGCGGCACAAAGCGCTGCTGCTCCAGCGCGGGCAGCGCAATCTCCGGGCGATAGGCTTGATAGACGATGATAGAGCGCTCGTTGTAGTCAGCGCGAATCTCGTAAGGTTCCATGCACTCTATTATACAGAGTCAAAAAAAGCTGAGATATGCGTCTTATAAAGTAGGAATACAGAAGTCCTTTGTTGCAACTTTTGGATTCCGTAAAGCGTCTGAATGGACGAGGCAAAGACCTGGAGGTTGTGTAAAAGGACCAGGAGCGTGTGATGAGCCAGCTTTTAACCCCTGTGCCGCCGGGTGAAGGACACCCTGCCCCCGCTGATTCCTCTCTCTCTACCCAGGAGTTTACGCTTGATGCCGAGCCATCCCCCCCAGGAGAGATGGGCACACTCGCGGAGAGCGTCGCGGAGTCAGTTCAAGAGGTGCAAGCGGCAGACCCACCAGAGCAGCCCACGAAATGCGTTTCCCCAGTAGAGGGGTATGTCGGCGCGTCGTTACATGGTGGCAAATATCAGGTTTTGGGGCTGCGCCAATCTGTCGCCGGGCAAGGCTTCTTATATGGAGAGACGGCCCGGCTGGGCATTTCCTATGTTGGGCTGCATACCGACCTGCAAAAGCGGCTCACGGTCCACGTGCTTCCCCTGGACCCGGCGGCTTCCCCGGAGGAACGCGAGCAGACGGCCAATCAGTTTATCCGCGAGGTGCGCGTGCTGGCGCGGCTCTCGCATCCCAGCCTGCCGATGGTACACGAGTATTTTTGCGAGGGCGACGCCTGCTATGTGATTATGACCAATCTGGCAGAGCGCACGCTGGCGACAGTGCTGGCCGAGGCCGCGCAGGACCAGCGCGTGCCCGCCCTGCCGCCGCTGGAAATTGCCCGGCTGGGGCTGGAGTTGGTGCGGGCGCTGGGCTATTTACATCAGCAGCGCCCGCCCCTGGTGCTGGGTGGCCTGCACCCGGAAGACGTGGCGCTGCCAGAGGATGGCCCCGCGCAGGTGGTGAGCCTGGGGGCGCTGAGTATGGTTGCTTCTTCGCCCACGCTGCCCGGCCAGACGCTGCCCGCCCTGCTGGAGAGCGTCGCTGCCACGCCACCGCCGGTAGATGGCGAGGCACCAACCGAGCCAAACCTGACAGACGCCGAGCAAACGCCTGCCGCCGATCAGCCTGTCTCGCAGGAAATGCTGGAGGCATCCACGCTGCCAGGCGTTGCGCTCCCCAAGACCCCTGACCGCCGCGATGATCTCTGGAGCCTTGGTGTGCTGCTGCGCGAACTGTCGGGTGGGGCGGCAGTGGTGAATGAGGTGATGGATCGCCAACGCCACCCAGACGAGGCCACTGGCGAGGAGGTGCCGCCCATCTCGCTGGCGCTGGCAGAAGTGATCGAGATGGCAACCGAGGAAGACCCGGAGCAGCGTTTCCAGAATGCGCTGGCCTTTGAGCATGCCCTGACGCGCGCCTTTGAGGTGGAGCAGCGCATTGTTCGCCTTGCGGAGCGCGACACCAGGCCGGAACAGCGCGTGGGAACGGTTGATATGTCGCTGGAACTGGAGCAGGAGAACCTGGCGACTCGCCAGTTCCCGGCGGTGCGTGGCACCAGTGGCGCCACGCGGCCCGTTATCGCTTGTTGGAAGTGCGGTGCGCGCAACCGTCCCAGCGCGTCGTTTTGTCGGGTATGTGGCGCCCGCCAGCCGACGTTTGCCAGGGATGATCTGACGCGCCCGCGTCGGCGCACTACGCGCCGCCTGCCCGATGAGACGCTGGCCCGTACCGGGCGCTACTCTTCACCTCGACGAACGGTTGTACTGCCCAGACAGCGCGACCCCTGGCGGCGCGTGCTCTGGATGTTCGTCTGGGCCTGCTTCGGGATGGCTTTTTTGCTTGGCAGCGCCTCTGTGTTCGTGGCATATCGGGCGCTGCATTAGAACGCTGGTCAAGAGCGCCTGGCGATTAAAATCGCGGCTAGAGGCTGCGCCGCAAAGCCCGCCTGCGCGGGCTAGGACGAAAAATGCGACTTCTTTATCATTGTTCCAGGTGCTTGTCATCTGAACAAAGCGAGCTAGCGGGCAAATTCGATCTCGAAAAAGGGATAATCTGGCTGAGGGCAGGGATCGCCTGCGATGCTCACTGCTCCTGATCTTCGGACTCAGACGGCGGCTCTGGAAGCTGTGAGATGGCAGGCGGCTCCTCCAGCAGCGTGGGCTGCACGCGAATCACCCGCACCGGGTCGTCAAAGCCCTTAAGTTCTGCCAGGCCCCAGGGGTAGTAGCTGAGTCCATCCACTTTGCGGGCAATGTGGGCGACGGCCTCACTCACCAGCACGTCGCCTGGTCCGGCCAGGCTGCACAGCCGGGCGGCCAGATTGAGCGCTGCGCCCCGGAATCCTTTGTCCACCGGTACGGCCTCCCCAACATCCAGCCCGATGCCCACCACCAACGGAATATCCGGGTTGATACGGGTGGCCTGGAGAAACTGCTCTTGAAGTTCTGTAGCTGCTTGCAGTGCCTGGCGCGCGGAGCGAAAACAGCAGAGCGCCTCATCTCCACGCAGTTCGAGAAGCTGGCCCCCGCGTGGTGTGACGACCTGATGTGTCAGTTCGGCAAAGCGCGTGGCAAGCTGGGCGGCGGCTTCATCCCCGTAATCCAGGGTGAAGCGGGTATAGCCGCGCACGTCGGCAATCAGGAAGACCAGGATGGCCGGAAGCGGCTCAGGAGCGGGCTTTTTAGGGGGAGGGCCAAACATTTTGAGCAGGGAGAGGCTGCCCGCTGCCATAAACATGCGCAGTTCTGCGCCATCCAGTTCCAGGGCATCGGCCAGCCGCTCCACTGTGTCTTTGCGCGGCGGCAGCGAGGTTCCATCTTCGATGAGCTTGAGCGCTTCTACAGTGATTTTGGCTGATTTGGCAAGCTGTTCCAGCGTCTTGCCGCTGGTCAGCCGGTAGTGGCGCAGCAGTTCATGAAAAGGGGGCATCGTCCCTGGTGGCATCATGGCGCCCTCTCCTGACGAGAACAAAGTAATGAGCGAATACGGTTGCGCTCAGTATAGCATAGCTGCGCAAGCTAGCGCACTCTGGCATAGCGCATGGAGCCAAGATCAACAATCATGCCCTTCAGGTGCATCATCAGCAAAGCCCCGCTCACCTCGGAAGCGGGCAGGCCGGTAGCGCGGCAAATCTCATCGCTGTGCAGCGGTTCCGGCGCGGCAGCCAGCAGCGCCAGAATCACCCCTTCGGTGTTGCTGGCGGGCAGATGCTCGCGCATAGCCTGCTGCTGCGGCGCCTGCTGCATCTGGAGGTCTTCCAGAATATCCGTCGCCTGCATCACCAGTTTGGCCCCGTCCTGAATCAGCTTATTGGTGCCGTCGCTGGCCCGGCTAAAGATTGAGCCGGGCAGGGCAAACACATCGCGGTTCTGGTCCAGAGCAAAGCGTGTGGTAATGAGTGCTCCGCTGGGGGGATTGAGAGGCGCTTCAATGACCAGCACGCCCCGCGAGAGGCCGCTGATGATTCGATTGCGTGCCGGAAAATTGCTGGCCTCCGGTTTAGTGCCCAGTGGAAATTCAGAAACCAGCGCGCCCTGTTCAACGATGCGCGCGGCCAGCTTTGCGTTTTCCGGCGGATAAACGATGTCCAGGCCACAGCCCAGCACGGCAATGGTGCGCCCGCCAGCCGTCAGCGCGGCTTGATGCGCGGCGGTATCAATGCCGCGCGCCAGTCCGCTGATGATGGTGATTTGCTGCTGGGCCAGATCGCCCGCCAGTTTGTTGGTGGCCTGGAGGCCGTAGGCGGTGGCTTTGCGCGTGCCCACAATGCTGATGGCCCACTCGTCGGCAGCAGTGAGCGTGCCGCGCAGATAGAGCAGGCTGGGCGGCAGGTAAATCTCGCGCAGCAGCGCCGGGTATGCCGGGTCGGGCAGCGGCAGCGCGGTGATGTTGTGACGGGCCAGCAACTCTAATTCGCGCAGTGCATCTGGAGTGGCTTTGCGCTGCGCCAGCAATGATTGGGTGGTGCGCGCATCCAATCCGGCAGCCAGCAGATCATCTTGCCCGCCGCGCCAGGCAGTGGCGGCGTCGCCAAAAAAGTCCAGCAATTTCTGGAAGCGTGCCGGGCCAATGCCGCGCACGCGAGTAAAGACGAGCCAATGCGCCAGTTCTTCATCATTCATGTTTCCAGTGGTTGCTCCGGTGCTCTGTTGTGGCGCTGGTCGCTCCTCCGCTTCTACGCCTGGCAGCTCGAGCTGGCGCGGGAGGGCATCCCGTTCAGGCATGTGTTGATGGTCCTTTGCGTTGGGATGGGTCTACGCGATGGGATAGATGGTCAGGTGGCTGTAGGCCACCTCTCCCGCTGGCTGACCACTGGTGCCGATGCTGAACAGCGCGAATGAGATAGCGTGACTAAATGGCGGAGAAAAGGCCACAGTGGCGACCCATTGTTTATTGAGAAAGATCACGAACTGATTTTCCTGAAGCAGCACTTCTAGCTGATACGTGGTGCCAGGCGTCAGCCTCAGCGCCGGATTAGTAGTCGTTTCACCAAACTGGACATTGTTCTTCTCATAGAGATAGGCGACTGCGTAGCCGCCAGTGGTGTTGAGAAAGAGGGCATGGGCTGGCAGGGTGAGGGAGAAAAAAGCAAAGCCATAGTAGATACTCGCGCCGGTAAAGGTGACGTTCACTTCGATCAGGCTGGGATTGATCAGCGCTTTCTGCTGCGCGGTGGTGGTTGGGTTGCTGGAGGTTTGTTTATTGTCCCCATGCGTTGGGAGGGGCAGATGCAGGCCATCGCTCTCAAAGCGGGCGGGCGCAGTCAGCACCCAGCCAGCTTTGTGCCCCGTCCGCAAAAGTGAGTCCTGATAAATTGGTTCGTGGCCCTCGGCGGCTTGAAGGATTGCCAGTTCTTGTGCGGCCTCTGCCGGGGTGCTGGTGGCGGCGAGCTGCGTGGCGGTAGCGCTAGCCCCGGCCTGGGTAGTGTTGCGATTATTCCTGAGCGCGCTGACTCCGGCCAGCGCGAGGAAACACAGCAGCAGCGCCAGCCCGCCAAAGGCCACTACGCGCAGCGGCGTAATGCGGCGCGGATTGGGCGGCGGAGTGATTGGCGGCTGCCCAGGATGCAGGCTTTGCGACGGGCGCTGCCAGGCCGCGTAGCGGTCATAGCCGGGCGGGTGGAATGTGGCGGCTTCGGTGTACATCTCGCCGCGTGGGTCATCGTCTTGTGGAGCGTGTATGCGCGCGGTGGTCGGGAGCGCAACAGGCGCAGACGCTTTTTCTTTGGGTGTCAGATAGGCCGTTGGCGCGCTGGCGAGCGCGTCCCGAAAGGCGACGGAGAGGGCGCTCATCGTTGGGAAGCGATCTTCCGGGCGCTTGGCGAGCGTGCGCAGGATGACGGCATCCAGCCCCGACGGGAAGCCGGACACCAGCGTGCTGGGCGGCTCCGGCGTGACGCTGGCGTGCTGCACGATCAGGCTGTAGTTATCGCCGCCCTCAAACGGGAGCGCGCCAGTGAGCAGTTCATAGAGCATGACGCCGGTACTGTATTGGTCGCTGGCAGGCGCAGCCTGGCCGTTGACCTGTTCGGGCGCCATATAAGACAGGCTGCCTAGCACCACGCCTGCGCGGGTGAGCTGCGCCGTCTCGCTGGATTCTCCGGCCAGGATGCGCGCCACGCCAAAATCTGCCAGGCAGAGCCGCCCATCCTCGTGAAAGAGAAAATTGCCCGGCTTGACATCGCGGTGAATGATGGGCTGCGGGCGTTGATGGGCAAAGTCCAGCGCGGCGGCAATCTGACGCAGCCAGTTGGACACCAGCGTGGGGTCGGTTGGCTCGTGCTTGCGCGTGCGCTGGGAGAGCGTGCCGCCGGTCAGCAGGGGCATGACGAGATAGGCCAGCGGGCCATCGCTGTCAAAATGCAGCACAGGCACGATGTTGGGGTGGTCAAGCTGAGCGGCCAGCCGCGCTTCACGGAAGAAGCGCATGCGTAGCTCGCTGGCATTGCCGCCAACAAAGCCGCCGCTGGGCGAAAGCACTTTGATGGCAACCGCCCGATTCAGGGTGAGATCGGTTGCGCGATAGACGGCGCCCATGCCACCGCGCCCCAGCAGCGCTTCAATCTGAAAGCGCACGCCCAGCGTCGTGCCACGCAGGAGCGAGCCGCACATCAGGCATTGCTGAACGACGCTGGTGTAGGTGGCCCCGCAAGCAGCATTGCTGCATTGCAGGGCGTTTGTCGGTTGTTGTCCGGGCAGCACTCTTTCACTCATCGTATTTGGAGCTTACCGCAAGTTTCTTCCTGGCGTCAAGAGCCTAAGAATCCCTGGCGAATAAAGAAGCCACGCAGGCTGGCGACTAAAGATCCCCAAAGGGGCAAGCTGCGCCTAAGGGCGTCTGCGGACGCCGCCAAGTCCCTCTACAGGGACTCCCCACCCCAGGTATGCGAGGATTCGTCTTAACCCGCGCAGGCGGGTTTTGCTGCCGTGCCCTTCTGTCTTAGGGTGCCCCTGCTTTGAGGGGTGGCCGAAGGCCCCTAGCCGCGATTTTAATCGCCAGGCCCTACTCGTCAAACTGCTCCTCGCCAAAGAGGTCTTCGCCGTCCGAGCCTTCCAGCACTTTCATGCCGGTGGCTTTGACTTGATAGAGGTGCTTGTCTTGATAGGCGGCGATGCCCAGCGCCAGCACCTCTTGCGCCACCTGGCTGGCGGTTTTCGCAAAGTCGTGGGCTGGTTCGTCGTCGCCATCAATGAGCAGGCGCACCGCGACACTGGCGGCTTTGTGCATCTGTTGCTGCTGCTGCATCGGTGGACCCTTTCTGAAGTCCGCTACGAATCTATGCTGACGAAGTTGCCGCCGCCCTGGTCTATCTCGATGTGCATGATCGGGTGAATCTCCCAGAGCGTTTTGCGGGTCTGGCCGAGTTGCTCCGGGTGCTCCTGGTCCATGAGGAGCCAGCCGCGAATGCGCACGTGCTCGCCCTTCAGCGAACTGATGGCTGAGTCTGTCCAGCCGGGGCGCTGCGCGCGAACACGCGGGGTAATTTCAATGACCAGCGATTGCGAGCGGTCATCCGAGGGATTGACAGCAAACCAGACATGGTAGTCGCGCTCGCTGCTGGAGTGGCAATTGGTGGATTCGGTGCCCTCGTGCTTGAGGTCCAGAACGTAGCCTGTCACCTCCACCGCCGCGCCTTCATACTGCGCGATAGCCGCTTGATCACTATCGGACCAGTTTTCGCGCTGTTTTCTGGCAATATCAGAGGGATAGGAGAGCGAAAGCAGGGTAGAGAGGTCCACTACTGTCCAGGGGCCTTCGTCGGTGCGGTTTTTAAACGTGTTCAGCGTGCCATCGCCCCCATCACCGTCGGCTGGGCAGCCCTTGTAGGTGGGGTCTTGGGGAGTGATGTTGGCGCTGGCGAGCGTGCCGGGCTGACCAGGGGTGCCAGTGCCTCCAGTTGGGCCACTGGGGAGCGTACATGCTACCATCGAGAGGACACAGAGCGCGAGAAAGATGGAGAGGAGTGCTTGTTTTCGCATGAGCAAGACCCATCCTTTATTCGTATCCTGGGGCTGACGCTGCCGAATCTGTCAGCAACAGATGCCGATGCCTGTTGCTGTCATTGTAGCAATCTTGGAGCTAATATTCCAGCCCTGAAGAGGATGAAGCAGGATACATACCACTTTTTGGGTACCCTTTCTACTTTTTCCCCTGTTTGCCCCTGTAAACAGAGCGGCGCTGCTGGTAGCCCCGGCCTCCGCCAGAGGCGACGGCGGCAAGCGTTGTAGCTGGAATAGTTCCTGCGGCGTTCTCATCTGCCTCGGATTGCGAGAGCAGGAGCGCTATTTCCAGCCAGCAAGGAGCAAGCACTATGGACCAGCAAACCGCCGAAAACAATTTGCACAACGCCTATCAACAGATTCTGGGGCACGACATTGACCAGGCGGGCCTTCAGGACCACACCAATCGCCTGGTACAGAACCAGGAAACAATGCGGGATGTCGTGCGTGATCTGGCACATTCGCCTGAGTTTAAGCAGCGGGTTCTTGATACGCACCCTTCCCCGCCGGACCAGATCACGCTGGTGTACAAGCAGTTCCTGGGGCGCGACCCAGATTCGCAGGGTTTGGAGACGTACAAGCAGGAGATGGCTTCTGGCAAGAAGATTGATGATGTGATCAATGATCTGATTGGGAGCCAGGAGTACACCGATAAGTTCGGAAACGACAGCGTTCCTCACCCGTAAGATTCCCCCTTCCGCCCAGGGTTTCCGCCGCTCTATCGGTAAAATGCTGTAGGCTCAGGTTGGTCGCTCGATTGCCTGGCAGGGGTGCCCTGTCGCCTGCTGCATCTGCCAGAAATACAGCATCTTGCCGATGAGCGGTTGCCGTTCTCTCCACTATACTGCTTATAACACAGAGAGAGAGGCGCAGCGCTTCAGCAGCGCCTGGAGAGAAACGAGGAAAACAATGGGCGCACTGCTTCGGGGCCAATCTGGTGTCACGTATCTGGACAATACTCCCCTGACCATTGGGCGCAGCCGCCAGAATCGGCTGGTAGCCCAGAACGGGCAGCTTTCGGGGAAACATGCCGAGATTCAGCCGTTGGGCGACGGACGCTATCAGGTGGTGGATGTGGGCAGCAGCAACGGCACACACGTAAATGGGGTGCGCCTGTCCATTGGCTCGGCGCAAGTGCTGAATGTTGGCGATAAGCTGCGCCTGGGAGGGCCGGGCGGCCTTGAACTCATTTTTGAGATGGATGCGGCGCTGGCTTCGCCTGGCCTGGCTGAGCCAGTATATGTGGCCGCCGCGCCTGGCCCGCTGGTCCAGGCTCCGCCAGCCTATCCCACCGAATACCCGCCAGCCTATCAGCCGCCTGCTCCATCTCCCATGCAGGCGCCCCAGGCGATGGGCGGCTTTGCGCCACCGCCCGCCAACCCGCCGCCTGTGCTGCCCGTGCCAGGGCCGCTGCCCAGAGCCATCCTCACCCCGGCAACTGCGCCGCGCCGACGCTTTGCTAAGCCCCTGGTGATGCTGGGGAGCGTGCTGGTGGTAGTGCTGCTGGTAACGGGCGTGGTGCTTGGCGCCAAAGGACTCGGCGGGCAATCATCCAAGACTCAGGCCGCGACGCCCACGCCGCCGCCTGCTCCTGCGGTGGTGCAAACGGCGTCAGTCAGCGTGCAGGGCAAGGACACGACGGTGCTGACCAACGCGCAAGGGCTGACCCTGTATTACTTCAAGCCAGATACGGCCAGCGCGACAGCCTGCACGGGAAGCTGTATTGAGAAATGGCCGCCGCTGCTTTTCCAGGGGGCAGGCACGCCAACGGCTTCAGACAAACTGCCGGGCGAATTGAGCATTCAGACGAGCGACAACGGCCCGCAGGTGGCGTACAACAAGCACCCCCTCTATGCGTTCAGCGGCGATACGGCTCCAGGTCAGGCCAACGGGGAAGGCAAATCGGGCAAGTGGTTTGTGGCGACCCCTGATCTGGAGGTGAACACTGACAGCCCCGCAGTGGTTCAGACGGCCACCGTCAGTATTGATGGCACAGATACGACGGTGCTGACCAACGCGCAGGGCATGACGCTGTACTTCTTCACGCCCGACACGGCAGACACCATCGCCTGCACCGATACCTGCGCAACTACCTGGCTGCCGCTGCTCTTTGATGGTTCTGGGACGCCCGGCGCTTCCTCTCCATTGCCTGGCACGCTCAGTGTGGTACAGGGCGCGAATGGCCCGCAGGTGGAATACAACGGGCATCCCCTGTATACCTTCACCGGCGATACCGCTGCCGGACAGACCAACGGCCAGGGCAAAGGGGACAAGTGGTTTGTGGCAACCCCTGACCTCGCCAACCAATAACTGAATCGAGTCATACGAGGCGAGCGTTCGCGCTTGCCACGATTCATAGCCGCCTGTTCCCGCGAGGGGGAACAGGCGGCGCTTTTTTTCTTGTGTACTTTTTGCTGGCGAAACCCCTTGACTTTTGGGCACTGCCCGGTTATACTTATAGCAACCGAATATGTCTCTGGAAGACGGACGCGGCAAGAGTATTTGACTCCCCGCGCCACGTTCCCCGAAGCCTGCTACATTTCAGGCGCGGGGCCGCGCTATTTTAGCGGTCACGTTGAAATTGCGCAATGGCCCCCGCGCCTGAAGAGGCGACGGGGGCTTGCTGCGTGTAGCCCCGGCGCCCCTGCCGGGGACGGCCCGGCAGGGTCGGCGGGGCTATAAACAGAGCAGGCGGTGTGGCGCGGGACCATCCACCAGGGCGCAGATGGCGCCCAGAAGGAGTCGGTTCCCAATGGCAACCCTTCCCGCTTTGTCCCATCGCTCAGGCATGCTGGCCCGCCTGTGGTGCGGCCTGGACTGGCTGCGCGCCTATTTGCTCTGCTACGCCCCCGACGACGTGCCCGCTCTGCCCAACTGGTTTCAGCCGCTGGCGGGCCTCTTCGCTCAGCCCTTCCTCACCGAAAGCCAGGTCGCTACCGTGCTGTTCGAGGCGCTGCTGGGTTTCCTGGCGATGATCACCGTTCAGCACGCACGCCACCACAGGGCCTGCGGTGGGCGAGCGCATCCCAACCGCTTCACCCCCAAAGACTTGCGCCAGCGAGACGCGGACCTGCCCGCGCTGGCAGCCATGACGAGCGTGGAGTTATGCGCCCTGCTCTTGGAGGAGTTACGCCTGCTGCTGCGCGTGATGCGGGCAGCGCAGCGGGCGTTCTGGAAGCAGAAGAAGGGCTGGTGGCAGTATCACGTGGCAGCGGCGCTGGTGCTCAAGCGGGTGCTGCACGTATGCGCAGCGCTGCGCAAGCGAGCGAATCGGTTCTACGCGGAGCAGTGTCTGCGGGAAGCGCTGCGCCTGCTGTGGGTGGAGCAGTTTGGGCCGCGCGTTTCCCCGCCAGAGGAGGTGCAGCAGTGGCTCTGCCAGCGCACCGACGTGCCCGCGAGAGAGACAGCGTACATTGCGCGCTGCCTGCTGCGGGAGCAGGCGGAGGAGCACCCCATCCCAGAAATATTTGCTGCTTTGCTTTAGTCGCCAGCCTTCGTGGGTTTAGCTGCCTGTGTGGTCATTGAGCAGCCCGGAGAGCGCAGCCAACTTTGCCTGTGTATCCCCCAGAGCGCCAGCACGCGCTTTGGGGGCACGCAGACTGAGCAGCGCGGCTGCGGTCAAGAGGGCCAAACCAAGCAGCAAGAGCAGCGGGCCAGTCTGGGTATAGGAGCCAGGAGATACATTGATGATGCTGATGCTGGCCGCGCTTTGCAATTGGAAGGTGTGGTACATCTGCAACGTTGTGCCGCCAACCAGAAAGAGTTGCAGGAGACTCAACAGAACCGCGAAGAGTGACCGCCTGGGCCGCGTGAACAATTTCCCTGGCTTCTCGCGCTTTGTCGAATGATAGGCAGCAAAGTATAGCCCGAAGCCTGCCGCGCCCAGGCACCAGAGCGCCAGATGCCCGTAGCTGGAGACGACGGGCACCAGCCCGTAGAACGGTCCGCCCAGCAAATTGAGTAGCACATTGGTGCCGCTAATCTCGACGATGGAGAACGTTGCCTTGTTGGTTGAGCCGCACATACTGAAGACACAGGCCGAAAGCGTGATGCCTAGCCAGGAGAAGAAGAGGCTGGCAACGGTTGCCACCGCGCCAGGCGCGCTGAGCGCGGCGCTGCCGCTGAAGCGAAAGCTGGCGGCGGAGCCACGAGAATAGGGAGCAATCCTTGAGAGCGACATACTGTCTGCGCCTCCTCTGCCAGTGGGATGCTTCAGTGATACACCGCGCAAGTTATTGGCCGTAGCCACGAATGCAAGGAGAAACTACGCTGTTCTGCCCTGAAACGCCGGGGTATCTGCAATCTGAAGCCAGGCGCCGCCCGCGAGGGCGCTGCCCATCCCTGGGGCCGCAGCCAGCCGGGTGATGAGGGTGGAATAGTGCACCGTGTAGCTCCAGGTATTGATGATGAACTTGCCGCTCGTCCCGTTGATGGCCCAGGTATGGACCTGGCTCGACTCGCTGGGTGAAACCTTGATGTCGGTGGTGCTTAGCTGGTGGGCATCATCATCGGTATAGGCGGTCAGGCTGCCTGTGACGATGCCCGAAAGCGGCAACGTGGCATTAAAAATGGTTTGATCTGCCTGATTAAAGGAGGCGGATTGCCCATTGTTGATGGTGTAGTGGTTGGTCGTTTCGGTCCAGGCCGAGTCTCCCCCTGTCAGGCCGGGCGCGCTCAGGGTGCTCTTGATATAGAAGCTATCGGCGCTAAAGAAGTCGCGTGTGACAGAGCACATCACATCCACCAGTTGAATCACCACGCGCGCCTGTGGGATAGGCGTGGCAGTGGGCGATGGCTGCGCCGTCGGGGTGGGCGCTGCCGCCACCGGGTGGCTGGCTTTCGGCGCGAGCAGGATAAGGAGCAAGCCCAGAATGAGCACGACTCCCAGCGCGGGAAACGCCACCATCCACAGCGGGAAAGCGCGCCGCTCTTTGGTCTTGGGCGGCTTGCCAGCATAATTGTTGATGACCACACCGCTTGCCGGGATGCCAGGCGCGAGCGTTTGTGTCGGGGCGGATGGCTGTTCCTGTGGCAGGGGCTGCGTGATGGCCGGGCGTTGGGGGAGGGTGGCTGCCTCTTCTGTTGATGGGGAGAGCGGCACCCCAATGAGCACTGTCCCGCACGCGCTGCACAGTGCTGCCTCTGAAGTTACAACGGCACTACATTGTGGGCAGCGCAGTTGCGCTGTTTCGGCTATTTTGGTGCTCATGATGCTCCCTCTGGGTTATGCTGCTCTTGAATATCTGTTCCACATCCACTATAGAGGCAAATCGCTGTGGTGTCAAGCCGAGGCATGGCTGTTGGGTAGTACCTTTCAAAAGCCGCCTGTGGCGGGCATGAAGATGGGTGAACCCCTGGAGAAGTAACCTGCCTCGTATCTCTTGTGTAGCATCCAAACAGCGGGGTGCGAAGCACGCCCGATTTGGCATTTTATGTGCTGAGCTACATGGAAGCCTGCTATGTTTTGAGATCGTCAAGTTGAGTTGACGCCTGCCTCAATGATTGGGCAGCGCGTCGTTTGCGGAGGGAAAGATGCTCAAACGACCAGCCACATCAAAGGGAATGAGTCGGCGTGACGTGCTCCGCCTGGGGGCAGCCACCGCTGCGACTGCGACTCTGACAAGCATCCCGACCACAGCATTGGCGAGCGAACAGAAGTTTGCGGACAAGGAATCTACCGACCTCATCGAAGTTACCATTGCCGAACTTCAGGCGCGCATGGCATCGGGGGAACTCACGGCGCGGGAACTGGTGCAGAAGTATAAAGCGCGCATCAATGACGTTGACCGGCATGGCCCAAAGGTCAATGCTGTTCTGGAACTGAACCCGGACGCTGAGGAGATTGCCGCAGCGCTTGATGAAGAACGGCGCAAGCAGGGACCGCGTGGGCCGCTGCACGGCATCCCCCTCATGCTCAAAGACAACATAGACACCCACGACAAGATGCACACAACGGCTGGCTCGCTGGCCCTGCTCGGCTCAACGCCGCCCCAGGACGCAACGGTTGCCAAACGCCTGCGAGATGCCGGAGTGGTGCTGCTAGGCAAGCTCAACCTGAGCGAGTGGGCCAATTTCCGTTCGACCAACTCGTCAAGTGGCTGGAGTGGACGCGGCGGCCAATGTCTGAACCCCTACGCGCTTGACCGCTCGCCCTGTGGCTCCAGTTCAGGCTCAGGGGCAGCGGTGTCGGCCAATCTGTGCGCGGCAGCTTTGGGGACCGAAACCGACGGCTCCATCCTGTGTCCATCGGGCATCAACATGGTGGTTGCGATCAAGCCCACGCTTGGCCTCACGTCGCGGGCGGGGGTGATTCCGATTGCGCACAGCCAGGATACCGTTGGACCGTTCGGGCGCACCGTAGCCGACGCCGCGACGGTGCTGGGGGCTTTGGTTGGGGTTGACCCCCGCGACCCGGCCACCAGCGACAGCGCGGGGCACTTCTTCACGGACTACCGACAATTCCTCGATCCGCATGGCCTCAAGGGTGCCCGCATTGGCGTGATTCGCCAGGTTTTTGCAGGCTTTCAGGATAAGGCCGATGCCGTCTACAATCAGGCGATTGAGGCGATGAAGCAGGCGGGCGCTATCATCGTGGACCCGGCTGACCTGCCTGATGCGCAGGACATCGCCAATTCGCCCGACGAGTTCACGGTGCTGCTCTTTGAGTTCAAACAAGACCTGAACAAGTACCTTGCCGAGCGTGGCGACCCTGCTATTCACACCTTGCAGGACTTGATTGATTTCAACAACGCCCACGCCAACCAGGAATTACAATTCTTCGGCCAGGAGATTTTCTTGTTGTCGCAGGCGGTTGATCTGAACGACCCGACCACGATTGCGAACTATCAGAAGGCGCTGGACAACGACCATCACCTGGGCCGCGACAAGGGCATTGACGCGGTGTTGCAGCAGTTCAATCTGGATGCGCTGGTGGCTCCCACCAACTCCGTTACCTGGAAGATTGACCTGCTAGACGGCGACCACTTCCTGGGCGCCTCCTCGACGCCAACCTCCCTGGCGGGCTATCCAGCGATCAATGTACCAGCGGGATTCTCCTTTGGCCTGCCGATAGGGATTACGTTTATGGGGACGGCCTGGAGCGAGCCGAAACTGATTAAACTGGCCTCCGGCTTTGAGGCGGCCACGCACGCGCGCAAGCCGCCCAAGTTCATCCCCGCCAGCACGGTCATCTAAGAGCTTAACGGCGGGCCAGCGGCAGGAAGTCGCTGCTGGCCCGCTCCCTCTCATGGCTGGAGTCTGGGCTGGATGGTACAATAGGGTAGGAGTGAGCCAGAAGCAAAGAGAGGGCGTATATGGCTGCCGAACTGCAAGCCGAGATGGAAGTAATTCGCTTTCTGCTGGGGCGTCCATCACCGGAGGATGTTATTGCTTTTCGCCCATCGCCAGCTACTTCTGCGCGCCTGTATGAGTTGATTGACCAGGAGCGCGCCGGGCAGTTGGGCGAAGCAGAATCGCGTGAGCTGGAAAGCTATATGTACCTTGAGCATCTCATGCGGTTGATGAAGGCAGAAGCGCATCGCCAGCTTGAACAGCAGACAGCCTAGCGGTCATGGCGCAAAAACACCATATTCCAGAGTCGCTGCGTCGTCAGGTGCGGATGAGGGCCAAAGGGTGTTGCGAGTATTGCCTCATCCCTGATGAAGATAGTTTTTTTCCTCACGAGCCAGATCATGTCATTGCAGAGAAACATGGCGGAGCTACCACGTTAGGCAATCTTGCCTGGTCCTGCGCAGCTTGTAATCGCTATAAAGGCTCCGATCTGGCTTCCATTGACCCGCGCACAGGGGACATTGCTGCGCTTTACAATCCTCGACGCCAGCAGTGGTCGAGGCATTTTCGGTTGGATAAAGCCCTCATCAAGCCACTGACTGCGGCTGGTCGCGCTACCGAGCGTTTGTTACGTTTGAATGATGAGCGCCGGGTAGAAGAGCGGCAAGCCCTGATTGAGAGAGGTTTTTACCCGCCTCGCTAATACCCCAACAGTTCCTGCAATTCTTTCTCCGATTGCTTGCTAAGGGGAATCATCGTTTCCTGCTTGTCGTCCAGTTGCAGCGTATAGCTGCTGCGCGTGAACTGGACGACGGATTTGATGTGCTGAAGGTTGACAAGATAGGCGCGGTGCGCGCGGAAGAAGCCGCGCCCGGTCAGGCGCTCCTCCAGTTCTTGCAGGGTGAGGTTGCTGGTGACTTCTTCGCTGGCGGTGCGCAGAAACGTTTTTCCATCGCGGCTGGTGGCATAAAGCAGGTCGCCGGGGTCGTAAAGCGCAATGCGGTCATCTTTGCGCGCCGGGATTTTGAAGGGGACATGGCGTTCGGGCGTGGCCGGGCTGCGTTCGCCTTCTGGTGACTGGCGGCTGACGATGCGCCCATGCTCCAGTTCCAGCACGCGCGTACAGATTTTGCCTGCCCAGGCCAGGTCTTCATCGGTCAGCAGCACCGCCGCGCCCTCCGCTGCGGCCTGAGTAATCATGCGGGCAAAGATCACCTGGGTATCCAGATCAGCCCGCAGGGTGGGCTGGTCAAGCAGCAGCAGGGGTGGCCGCCAGAGCAGCGCCCGCGCAAAGGCCAGGCGGCGCTGAGCGGCTGGCGAGAGTTTGCTGGCTCTTTTCTTCATCTGGTCGCCCAGCCCCACCTGGGCCAGCAGTTCGCTGGCCCGGCTGTTGGGCAGGCGGTGCATCCCACAGTATAGCTCCAGGTTGGCCTGGGCCGAAAGTCGCTCATAGAGCAGGTCTTCCTCGAAGAGCACGCCGATTCGGGCGCGGGCGGCTGGCGTCTGGTGGACATCCTGCCCGCCGAAGAGCACGCTGCCGCCGCTGGGCGGCACGACCCCCGCGAGCAGACGAATGAGCAGCGTTTTGCCGCTGCTTACGGGGCCGATGATGGCAACGATTTCGCCAGCGTTGACCTCAAACTGCTCGATGAAAAGCGCGGTGCGGTCCTCAATACTTTTTGCCAGGTGCGACACCTGGAGCATGGGCGTATCCTCCGCTCATGGAAGGCCGGTGACAATCAAGTCTCTTGGGTATTCTACGCTGAAACGCACATCAAAGGCGCGCTCGTGGTCTGGGGCCAGATCAAACTCCCAGGTCAGGACATCCAGCTTGGTGCGCTCATCGGGCTGGGGCTGAATCTCCAGCACGCGCACCTTGATGCGCTCGTGCTGGGGCACCGGCAGCCGGTCACGCAGGGTAATGTGCGCTGGCGTCTGGCGGTAGTTGCGCACCTGCATGCGGTAGCGGTAGGTGATGCGGCGCAGGTTGGTTTGCAAGAGCGAGCCTTTGTCCACGTCTTTTTCCTGCAACTCGCGTTTGATGCGAATGCGATCATCAATGCCGACAAACACCTTAAACTCTTCGCCAGGAGCGATCTTTTCCAGTCTGGTTGCCCCCAGATAGGCTTCATCGTGGAAGATATGCGCCTGTCCGGGCAGCAGGACGCGCTCGGTGGTGTTGCGGACGGTGGCGCGCAGGTGGGCCACCAGTTCCAGAATGGGCGCGCTGACGTAATCCAGTGTGCAGGGCAGATCATCGCGCGCAATCATTACCGTATGCGGCGCGCCATCCGAAGGAATATCAACGGAGCGCCCGGCGTGAAAGAGCAGCGCCGCGCCCGCGTGTTCAACGGTGGCCTTCAAAATATCGGCGATTTCAGGCTCAGGCGGCGCGCCGTCCTGATCTCTTCCATACTCCTCTTCTCCCGACATCGCAAATCCCTGTCCCGCTGGCGCCGCCTGGAGCATATCCATTGGCTGATCGGCTGCCTGCTCACCTGCGGCGCCTCCCCAGGGCCTTGATTTGTAGAGCGCTCTGCGATCTTGCGCCTCTTGCTTGACCCTGAGCGGCGGCGCCTGAACCTGAAGATACCAGGGGTTCAGTTCAGGCACGCGCGTCACCAGGCTGGGGCGCGCCGTCGAGAGCGAGAGCGCGACATTGCGCCAGTCTTCACCCGTCTTTTGCTGCACCAGCCCTTGATAGGTCAGCGAAACTTGCCGCTGCTCGGTGGCAACGCGCACATCGTATTGCGGCGTCCAGGAGGCGCCCGGCAGCACATAGGTGAGTTCGAGGGCAAACTGCCCCGCCTCTGGCAGGGTTACTTCGACGGTGGCTGCCAGCCGGTCCGTGCCTTTTTGCACGTTGACCTGCGCCAGTTCGCGCTGCTTGGCCTGAAGCTGGCGCTCCAGTTGGGTGTACTGGGTGTCTTGCTCCAGCCGGGCCTCGTCTAGATTGCGCACCTGCTCAGCGGAAAAGTTGAAGAAGGTGCCGCAGTCCTCCGGGCGCAGCCGGTTCATCGCCAGCCCGCGCGCCATATCAGTGGCGGCCTGGGCCGCCAGTTGGTTCAGCCAGGCGCGCTGCTGTTCAAGCGCCTGGCGGCGCGTCTGGAGCAGCCGCAGCTGGCGGCCCAGCGCCTCCACCTCTTCTTGCAGACGGCGCACCTCCGCTTCGGGCGCTGCCGCGTGATATTCGTTGCTGATGTCCAGCCGCTCGATGCGCGCGCCCGCCTGCCCCTTGCCGCTGGCGCGCACCGATTCGCGCTCCAGCGTGGGCGGCAGGCCCGCAATCACCAGCGCGTGCGTGCCCGCCTCAAGCCGGGCGCTGCCCTGGCGCTGAATGAGCGCCCGATCAGGAAAAACTGTAACATGCGCAATTGGCGCGGTAAGGTCCATAGGTAGCTCTCCTTTGGGTTAAGTGCTGGCCCCCAGGCGCTCGGCCAGAGTGTAACACATTGCCGGGCGCTTCGGTCCAGCCCACTGCATGGAATGTTTGCTGCGGGTTTTGTGTTCCATTCGCTGCTGTTTTTGCTCCATTCACCAGCATACCCCGTTGATTGAACCCCCGAAATGCGCCTCTTACCTTATATTCTGCTCCATTCAGCCAGAAGTTGTAGCATGGCCCTTTTGGGCATGTTACAGTCTGTTCAGGTTGTGAACGAAGAAAGAAGAAAGAACGGGAGGCGACCAGGATGCAAGAAAACGCTGGCGAGCAAGCACCATCACAGCCCATAGATCACCCACTCTTTAGCAAACTTTTTAATTGGATGTCGGGCAGCGCCAGGGCGCAGCGCCAGTTGGACCCGCTGCGCCGTGAAGTGATCGGGCAGGCGCGTGGGGTGGTGCTGGAGGTGGGCGCTGGCTCCGGGCTGAACTTTCACTTGTACGAGCCTGGGCAGGTGGAGCGCGTGGAAGCCATTGAACCGGATGCCACGATGCTGCGCTACGCACGCGAGCGACTGGACAAGGCGCCAGTTCCTATCACGCTGACGCAGGCGCCCGCCGAGGCGCTGCCCTTTGCGGATGCCAGCTTTGATAGCGTCGTGGGCACGCTGGTGTTTTGCTCAGTAGGCGATCCGGCGCGGGCGCTGGCGGAAATCTGGCGCGTGCTCAAGCCGGGCGGAGCGCTGCTGCTCTTTGAGCATGTGCGCGCAGAAAACAAAGCGGCTGCGCGCATCCAGACGATGGTTACGCCGTTGACGACGCGCATGGCGGGGAACTGCCACTGGAACCGCGATACGGCGCAGGCGGTGGCCCAGGCGGGTTTTCAGATCACCGATCTGCGCAAGGTACACGGCGGATTGCAGCCGCAGATGGTGATTCGCGCAGCGCGCCCAGCAGCAAATGAACAGGAAGCAGAAGGCGCTGGCGCAGAGCGCTCCTGATGAGAGGAAGTGAACAAGCGTGGATACCCCTGATGTGATGATTGAAGCCACTGATCTGCAACGCCGTTTTGGTGCGAAAGAAGCAGTAAGCGGCATCAGCTTGAGCGCCCGGCGGGGCGAAATTTTTGGGCTGCTTGGCCCCAACGGGGCGGGCAAAACGACCACGATTCGGATGCTGACCGGGCAGATTGACCCGACGAGCGGCAGCGCGCGTGTGGCGGGCTGCGATGTGGTCAAGCAGCGCGCGCAGTTGAAAGAGCGCATCGGCGTGGTGTTCGAGGAACAGAACCTCTATGATCGGCTGTCGGCGCGGCTCAACCTGGAGTTTTCATGCTGGCTGTATGGCGTGCCCAGGTCGCGTGTGGATGAGGTGTTGGACCTGGTGCACCTGCGTGACCGGGCCAAAGATGCGATCAGCAAGTTTTCCAACGGGATGAAGCAGCGCGTGATGATTGCGCGGGCGCTGATTCATCGGCCCCAGGTGTTGTTTCTGGATGAACCCAGCCGGGGACTCGACCCCATCTCAGCCCGCGAGGTACGCGAGACGATTGAGCGGCTGTGCCAGGCCGGGACGACGATTTTGCTCACTACCCATCTGATGGAAGAGGCCGATCAACTGTGTCAGCAGGTGGCCTTTATCGTCAATGGCAAGATTGTCGCCAACGACACGCCGCGCCACCTGAAGCTGGCGCATGGGCAGCGCGCGCTCTCCGTGACGCTGGCGGAGGCAGACCAGCATGGGAGCGCGCCATTCCGCGAGATGACGCTGAGCATGGACACGCCAGCAGACCAGGCGCGGCTGGCGGAACTGATGGCGAGCGGGCAGGTGCGTGCCATGCACTCCAAAGAGGCGACGTTAGAGGAAGTCTTTATCGAAGTGGCCGGGGTGCGCCCGGCATAAGGGGGATCTATGCACCGCAGAACGATTCTGGCAATTGCGCGCAAAGACGCGCTGGATATTGTGCTGAACAAGTCTACCCTGATGGTGTTGTTGTCGCCAATTCTTGTGGCCGTTCTCTTTGCGTTTATCAACGGGGTCTTTGCCAGCAAGACGGATAAGCTGCTGATCTTCAATCCCAGCGGGTCGGCAGTGGAACAGGTGGCGGTGGACGCTTATCAGAAGCCGGAGATTGTGCGGGCTGGTTCGCCCGATGAAGTGGCAGCGCAGTTTGGGCCAGATGGCTCGAAGAAGTCTTCTGATTATGTGCTGGGACTGGTGGTGCCTGCCGATTTCGACACCAGCCTGCGCGCTGGTGGACACCCACAACTCGGGCTGTATGTGAACGGCGATCAGGTGAGCAATGAGCAGCGCCAACTGTTGATGCAGGCTATCACCGATTATTCGCGCAGTGTGGCGAACCCACAGCCGCCCGCCAGCATTGCGCTGACCACGATCAATCCGCCCAAGCCCAACAGCGTAGTGCAAGACCTGGGGGCTTTTTATACGGCGGCAGCGCTGCTCATGTCTTTTATGATTGGCACGTCGCTGGTGTCGGGCCTGCTGGTGGAGGAGAAGGAGAAGAAAACGCTGCGCATGCTGATGGTTTCACCGGCCTCGTGGGGTGATATTATCGCCAGCAAGCTGTTGGTCGGGCTAACGTATCAGGTGATTTTTTCGTTGGTGGTTGTGGGGGTGGTCAAGGGCTTTTATGGGCAAGTGCCGCTGCTGTTGCTCTTCCTGATGCTGGGCGCGCTCTTTGGCTGCGCGATAGGGTTGATGTTTGGCAGCCTCTTGAAGACACAGAACACGTCTGGCGCGCTGGTGGGGATTGTCTCCTTTCTGTTCATCATCCCCACCTTCTTTGTTGGCCCATTGGGGCAGTTGCTTCAGAGCAATCCGGTGGCAGGGGTGATGCAAGCTTTCCCAACCTATTACCTGGCCCAGGGCATCTTCAATACGCTGGGCAGCCAGACGACGCCGGAAAGCCTGGCGCTGGATGTAGGCATTGTGGCTGCCTGCATCGTCGTGCTCTTTGCGGGCGCGCTCTGGATGCTGCGTCGGCAGGCCGCAGTGGTCAGCACCATCTAGCTGCCCGGCTCAATTCGGGGCGGGTGCGTGTCTATCAGGGTCGGTGGGGAGGCTGGCGGAGGGTGCGCTTGTGGCGCCGTTCGAAGGGGGCGGCGCCTCGCGCTGCGCGGCGGAAATGTTCGCGTTCTGTCTGTGCTCGGCTTCTTCGTTGGGGTCGCCGGTGATATGGATGACCTGCGGCAACTGGCGATGGACAATAGCGTGATGCAGCATGGTAGGCACGTCTTCGTCTGTTTCGCGGTGCCCCGCCAGCCATGAATTAACCTCGGCGCCAATGAGCAAGAGAAAGGCGAAATAGTAAAAGAACGAGAGCAGCAAGATCAAGAAGCCTGCTGTCTCGCCATAGTTGCCGGGGTGCAGCAGGGCTGCGGCAATCCAGGGGAAGGCCAGTTCGTAGATAATCAGCAACAGCGCGGCAACGGCTGCGCCCGGCCAGCTATTGCGCAGGCCCACATGTTTGCTGGGCACGAGGATATAGATTGCCAGCAGCCAGAGAAACGCGGCAAGATAGGCGCCAGAGAAGCCAACAGGTTGCCCCAGCCAGCCGGGGACGGTGTTCATATTGAAGACTTCGCGGGCGATGGTGCTGGTCAGAAAAGAAGGGATGGCGGCGGCCAGGAACATAACCGGCGCCAGAATCACAAACAGAATCGTCAGCCCCAGCCCGATGAGGTTCTGCTGGAGAAAGCGGCGCGGGCGCTCGCGGTAGATAATCGTGACGCATTCATCCAGCCGGACCAACAGGCGCGAGCCAAAGAGCAGCGCCGATACCAGGCCGATGATCAGCAGCGCTCCGGAGGATTCTTTCAGGTCATGGGTGACGGCGTTGATCAGGCCGCCGGAAATATCTGGCGGAAAGGTGCGCGCCAGGGCATTCATCAGGCGCTGCTGCGTGTCGGGGCTGAGTTCTCGCAGCACAATCCCCACGCCGCCTATCAAGAGCAAGAAGATGGGGACAGTGGCGAGGAGAAGATAGTAGGCGAGCATCCCAGCAAGCTCAAAAATCCAGTCATTGAACGCTTTGTGGGCAAAGCGCACAGGGACAGAGCGTCGGCATTTGGACCAGGAGATGCGCGCCATACCACTTTCCTCCCAGAGCTTCAGGGTGATGTTGCCGGGAACTGCTGCAACTACTTTGCCAGATAAAGCCGCACGACTGATTCTGCCACGCAGCCGGGCTTGGATTCGCCCTCAATCTCCACCGTCTGTTCATAGACCAATTGCAGCACTTGCGGGGCGACCTCTTCCACGCTTTGCAGGCGCGAATGCAGGCGGACGCGCTTGTTGACGCGCACCGGGCTGGGAAAGCGCACGCGATTGAGGCCGTAATTGACGCCCATCAGCAGCGGCAGTTCAAACTTCAGCCCAGCATCGCCCTGGGCCAGGTACGGAATCAAGGACAGCGTAAAGAAGCCATGCGCAATCGTCCCGCCAAAGGGCGTCTGGGCGGCGCGTTCGGGGTCCACATGGATAAATTGATGGTCGCCGGTGGCGTCGGCAAAGGCGTTGATGCGCTCCTGGGTGACTTCATACCAGGGGCCGACATTGACTTCCTGGCCGGTCATGGCCTTGAGTTGGTCCACAGTCTGGATTACGGTGCTCATCTGCATATGCTCCTTTTGAGGGTATGGCGACGGTGGCGCGCGTCCCGCCGTCCGGGGTAGGCTGCCAGCATTGTATCAGGTGTGCTGGCTCGTCGGCAAGCAGGAAAGGCTACGCCTCTTTAATGAGCAGGCCGAGTGCGGTAGAATGGGAAGAGTCGGAGCGATGGCGCGCTCTCTATCTGGCAGGCATACATACGAAAGGGGACACTATGGCTGGACGAGAAGGACAGATACTGGGGAACTACCGTCTCACTCGCCTGCTGGGTTCGGGTGGCTTTGCCGAGGTGTATCTGGGAGAACATGTGCATCTGGGGACGCAGGCGGCCATCAAGGTGCTTTCCACACAGTTGGTAACTGCGGGGGAAGTGGAGAAGTTTCGGCAAGAAGCGCGCACGATTGCCGCGCTGGTGCATCCTAACATCGTGCGCGTCTTTGATTTCAATGTGGAAGAGGGCGTGCCCTATCTGGTGATGGACTACGCGCCGGCTGGGTCGCTGCGCCAGAATCTGCCTCAGGGCGTGCCGCTCCCCCTGGAGACGATCTTTCCCCTGGTGAAGCAGGTGGCGTCGGCCCTGCAATATGCCCATGATCAGCGCCTGGTGCACCGCGATGTCAAGCCAGAAAATATGCTGGTGGGGCGTCAGCGCGAGGTGTTGCTGAGCGACTTTGGCACGGCGTTGACGGCGCAGACCACCACCGAGCAAAGCACGCAGGGTGTGGCGGGCACCGCAGGCTATATGGCGCCGGAGCAGCTTCAGGGGCATCCGCGCCCGGCCAGCGATCAATACGCCCTGGGTATTGTGGTCTACGAGTGGCTGACCGGAGAGCGTCCCTTCAAGGGGAATTATATCGAGGTGGCAAGTCAGCATGTGCTCGCGCCACCTCCGCCCGTGCGCGAGAAGGTGCCAGGGGTTTCGCCAATGGTCGAGCACGTGGTGCTGACGGCGCTGGCGAAAGACCCAAAGAGCCGCTTTGCCAGCGTGCGCGCCTTTGCCGCCGCGTTGGAGCAGGCGGCCCAGAATGTGGGCCGATCAACCCCTGCCCCAACGGTTTTCCCCATGCAGACGCCCGGCGCGGCTGTGCCCGCCACCGTCAACCCCTCCCTTGAAACCCAGTATCCTTCCGTCTCGTGGGGCGGCGCGGGCAATACTCCTCCGTTCTGGGCGCCTGCGCCCCATCCCGAAAATGCGCTCCCGACGATTGCCGATGCCTACCACAGGCCGGGACCATATGCCCCGGCATCTGCCCCCGTTTCCCCGGAAGTAGCGCAGCGTGGCATCTCCCGGCGCGCGCTGTTGGTGACTGGCCTGGGCGGGCTGGCGCTGGTGGGTGGGGGTGGCGCGCTGTTGATCCTGGCGCGGAGTGGCACCAACACCGGACTGGGCAATAACCCCACACAGGCGCCAGGGTCAGCGTCTCCTTCAGCAGCGGCTGGCACCACTTCGCCAACTGGCACCGCTTCGGAGACGGGCACCCCCTCGCCAACCACCACCACTTCTCAGACAGGCAAGGTCGTGACCACGTATCGTGGGCACATCAGCGAGGTGGATGAACTGGTGTGGATGCCTGGCACTGGCAGCCTTGTGGCTTCAGCCAGCTTTGACCGAACAGTTCAAATCTGGGAAGCCAGCACCGGCACCAGTCGCGGCCTGTATACGGGGCATACCGATCAGGTCTGGACGCTGGCGTGGTCGCCCAATGGACAGTACATCGCTTCAGCCGGTAAGGACAAGACGGTGCAGATCTGGGATGCTTCCACCGCGCAGACGATGAGCCTCTATACCGGCCATTCGGCAGAGGTGGAAGCGGTGGATTGGTCGCCCGACAGCACCATGATTGCCTCGGCCAGCTACGATAAGACCGTGCGCGTCTGGGAGGCGCTGAGCCAGCAATTTGTAACGACCTTCAGCGGGCACACCGATAATGTCTGGGCGGCTGCCTGGTCGCCAGATGGAAAACTGATCGCTTCTGGCAGCAAAGACAAAACGGTCCAAATCTGGGATGCCGCGACGGGGACGCTAGTCCGTAAGTACACCGGGCATTCGGCGGGCGTGCCAACGGTGAAGTGGTCGCCCAATGGCAAGCTGATTGCCTCCAGCAGTTATGACCACACGGTGCGCGTCTGGAACCCGCAGAACGGCAGTACCTCTGTGGTCTACAAAGGCCACAGTGATCAGGTCTATGGCCTTTCCTGGTCGCCGGATGGCAGCAAGATCGCCTCAGCCAGCAAAGATGGCACGGTGCGCATCTGGAACGCGGGCAACGGCACCACGCTGTATACGTATCGCAATCATCAGGGGCAGGTGGATGATGTGGCCTGGTCGCCCGATGGCACGCGCCTGGCCTCGTGTGGCATTGATAAAACAGCCCAGGTCTGGCTGGCCGGGTAGCAGTGCCGGGGAACGCCCCGCCAGGGTCGGCGGGGCTACAAGCGAAATGCGCTTTTCTAGCTAATCGGTGCCGCTGGTAATGGGCTGCCGGGCCTGGGCAGCGGCCTTGATAAAGCCCCGGAAGAGCAGCCGCGAGCGCTCGTCACCATCGGCCACCAACTCTTCCGGGTGGCACTGGATGCCAATAGCAAAGCGATGCTCTGGGAGTTCGATGCCCTCGACGACGCCATCAGGAGCCGTTGCCGAGATGATGACATTGCGGCCTGTGGTTTTCACGGCTTGATGATGCAGGCTGTTGACCATCAGCGGCTCGTTGCCGATCAGTTCGGCCAGCCGCGTGCCAGGTTTGATGCTGATGGGATGGGCGCGATAGAAGCGCGGCTGATCAATGATGGCATGCGGCTCGCTGTTGGGGCGCTGATCGGTGATGTCCTGATAGAGGCTGCCGCGTGTCGCCACATTGAGCAATTGGACGCCGCGACAGATGCCCAGAATGGGCAGGTCCATCTCCAGAAAATAGCGGGCCAGCGCCAGATCAAGCCGGTCTTCTTCTTCGTCTACCTCGCCCAGCAGCGGATAGGGTTCCTCCCCGTAGTTGCGGGGATGAATGTCGGCCCCGCCAGGGAGCAGCAGGCCATCCAGCCGCGAGCAAAGCGGCTCCAGGGCCGTCAGGTCGTCAAAGTGGGGGATCAGCACCGGAATGCCGCCCGCCTGTTCAACCGCTTTCACATAGGCGCGATTATTCCCATAGAAAGGGCGCATTGTGGGCGCGCGCTTCCCCTCATAACAAGGGATACCAATTACCGGACGAGTCATGACCCATCTCTCTTTCGCTCACGCGGTACGAAATCAGTTGCTTGCTTTTGTGATACGTCAGCGCACCGCAAAAAGATTGGCGGGGCGCAGACGCGCCCCGCGATAAGCTGGTGTTGTTCAGCATCTACAGGACATCTTTACTGACGAAAACCGGACCCGTTGGCTCGGTGTCCACGTTTTTGGGAGGAGCAATGCGAACACTCCTGGCGCTTGCTTGTGCTTCAGCCCCGGCAGGCGATGGTGCTTCAACGCTCGCGCTCACGCGCGGTGCCTGCTCAAGCCTGCGAGATCTGCGTATGGCCTCTTGCTGCTCCTCTTCGTAAGGGCCAACTGCTGTTTTCCCCACCCGCAATGTCATCACTGCCGAACCAATTAACCACGCTAAAAGCAACGCCAGAACTATGCCAGACAGAAACGCTGATGATGAGAGCAGATGTGCGATCATAATCTTTCCAGAAGCCCTTGTGCGAAGTCACATCCGGGGGCCTTTGCTAGGTAGTATGCTCAAGAGAGGGATTACAGAAGCAGGCGCCCTTATCTACTGTGTAGAACGGGCAGCGCATCTCCAGGTAACACTATGGCTGTCTGGTAAGCGTAAGCTCTCTCGTACCTCCTGATTTCACTGTAGCAAAGAGTGTCCTCCGCTGCCAAGGAATAGCCCACATTGACGTGGTGAACCAGTCCACATCTCCCGCGCCTACCTTCGCAGGAGCTATGCCAGCCAGGGCGAGCGCTTGCCCGACCAAAGCAGGCGGGGCATCTCCTGGCCTTGCCCAACAGAGCATTGTGCGGTATTATAAATACTATACTTGAGGCTGAATGCCTTCTGTGGGCGGGCTTGTTGGTTGGGTTGGTGAACGAGAGCGCTTGCGATGGGCCAGGTCTGACGCAGTGGAGCACCAGGCGTTGCAACAGCGGTGAAAGCGTTGCGAGATGGACGAAGCAAAAGATTACTATGAGCTTTTAGGAATTGCCTCTGGCGCAAATGCTGGCGAAATCAAAGCGGCATTTAAGCGTATGGCCCTGAAGTACCATCCCGATGTTTACCCTGGGCCGGATGCTGAGGAGCGCATGCGTTTGCTGTTGGAGGCGTATAAAACGCTGACCGACCCTGGCAAGCGCCGAAGCTATGATCTGGCGCATGGGATTCTCAGGCGGGGGAGCGGCGGGGCGCGCCCCACTGATGATGACGAACCATTTGCTTTTTATCGCTCACCCGATGGGCGCGGATTCACCGCGCACAGCGGCCCGCTCCAAACGCCAAAGAAGGCCGCCGCGAGCGAGTCTGCCGGACAGGGCGAAGCTGCTTCCGCCAGAAAAGAGGAAGGAACGCCTTCCCGTGTCACCCCCGACAAGATTGCTGTGACGTTCCCCCGCCTGGATGCTGGCACCGGAGCCGTGATCGCTCTTTCCGGGTTTCTCTATACCCTGACGATGCAGCAGGCGGCGCGCCTGCGCGAAGATGGGCGCTTGTTAGGCGCCGATATGCCCCAGAAGATTGCGGGCAACGAAGGCAGCGGGCGGCGCTGCACCTGCCATCGCTGCGGGCATAGCTGGATTCTTCCACCAACCCAGCGCCGCACCAGCACCGAGCGCTGCCCCAAATGTACTGCTCCTGATTGGGCGGAATATCTGCTGTTCCGCTGCCAGGAGTGCACCGCCGTCTTTGAGAGCCAGAAAATCCGCCGCTATGATCGGGTGAAGATTGGCGAGCGCTATTACGGCGATTTTCATCTCTGCACGCCCTATGAACTCTTTCCCGCCTGCCCCAACTGCCATATAGAGCGCTGGTGCGCCGGGGAGGAGATGCGCCTGAACGGGCGTGGCAGCACCCCACCACAGCGTCCAGCCGAGACGGTTTCGCCGGGCAGCGCGCCGCGCTCAGGCGCGACAAGCACCTTCCCGCGCATGCAGGCGACAGGCTGGAGCGGAGGGGTGACGCCCGCGCGTCCCAGGGGCACCATGCGCGACGTCTCGCCCGCCAGGATGTTCTTGATTTTAATTATCGCGCTGTTGTTTGTTGGCGTCTTCTTTGCGCTCTACGCCCTCACCATCGCGGTCCGCTGACGGGCCGCGCCCCAATGCCTGGAGCGAGGCGGCTTTGTGCGCCAGGATTTCGGCATCATGGGGCGCCTGTAAAAGCGCGCGGTTATAACACGCCAGCGCCTCTGCGTGGCGGCTCAGCCCGGCCAGGGCGTAGCCTTTGGTGTCCAGCGCTCCGGCGGCCTGAAGCCCCAACCCCAGCGCGTGCTCCACCGACTCCAGCGCCTCGTCATACCTTCCCAGCAGGGACAGCACCCAGCCGCGATTGCTCCAGGCGACGGCCTGGAATTGATTGAGGACCAGCGCCCGATCTAGCAAGGCCAGCGCCTCTGCCTGGCGGCTTATGCTGGCGAGCGCCAGCGCTTTGTTGATGAGAAACTCCGGGGTGGCTGGAGCGAGCCGGATGCCGCGATCAAAGGCGGCCAGCGCGTCCTCGTGGCGGCCCAGGGCGTGCAGCGCGTTGCCCCGATTGTTCCAGACTTCGGCCAGCGTCGGGTCCAGCGCCAGGGCGCGCTCGCTGGCGGCCAGGCTCTCTGCATAACGGCCCTGCTGATTGAGCGCGTAGCTCATGGTGCCCCAGGCAACGCTGTACGCTGGTTCAGCCGCGACAATCATCTGGTACAGGGTGACGGCCTCGTCATAGTCGCCCAGGGTTTTGGCGTCTTCGGCGCGGCCAAGCAGGGTCAGCATCTCCTGGTTTTGGCGGGTAGCTGCGTCGGATGGTGGCCTCGCCAGGGCAGTCGTGGCGGGGTTTGGCTCCCAGAGGCAGAGCAGATGCCCATCGGGATCAGGAAAGCGCGCCATGCGGCCCAACGGCGAGCCGGTCAGGGGCGTCTCGAACACAACGCCGCGCGCCTCCAACTCCTGGCAACGCGCTTCAATGCCCTCTGGCACGGCCAGCACCAGCGCGCCCCAGGGCGCTGCTTGCCGCTGTGCCACCTTTGGTGGTGCCCCCGCATTGGGGGGTAGCGCGGGGGCTGCTTCAGCGCTCTGGGTTGGCGTGGAGAGTGCAGCCAGCGGCCCCGCCTGGCTGGGCCAGAGCCAGAGGCGCACATAGCTGCCAAGCTCAAACTGCGCCGCGCCAGCCAGCGGCGCAGCCGGGCGCAGCCCCACCACGTCGCGGTAAAAGGCGCGCGAACGCTCAAGATCGCTTACCGCCAGCCAGATGGCTTGCACCGTTGGGTCGTTAGCCATTGTTGTTCATCCTGCACTCCAGATGCGCACTTTGGTATCATCGCCGCCAGTGGCAATCAGGCTCCCATCGGGCGACCAACTGAGCGCCCAGATGATCGCCGTATGGCCGGTATAGGTATACGAGTTGCTGCCATCGGCGGCGTTCCAGACCTGCGCGGTTTTATCTACACTGCCAGAGGCCAGGCGTTTGCCATCGGGCGACCAGGCCAACGCCTGAACGCTGTCGCCATGCTTTTTATAGGTGAACGAGTGGCTGCCATCGCTGGCGTTCCAGACCTGCGCCGTGTTGTCGGCGCTGCCGCTGGCGATTCGCTCACCCTTGGGCGACCAGGCCAGCGCCTCTATGGTGTTTTGATGCCCCTTGTAGGTGAAGGGGCTGCTGCCATCGCTGGCGTTCCAGACCTGCACTGTCTGGTCAAAGCCGCCTGAGGCAAGACGTTTGCCATCCGGCGACCAGGCAACGGCAAGCACCATGCCGCTGTGCCCCTGGTATTGGAAAAATTTACGCCCCGTCTGTGGATCCCAGACCTGCACCGTCTTGTCATCGCTGCTGGAGGCGATCTGTTTGCCGTCGGGCGACCAGGTAACAGCATTGACGGTTTGGGAATGTCCTTTATAGGTAAAGAGCAATTTTCCGTTGGCGGCGTCCCAGACTTTCACCGAGTTGTCGGTGCTGCCAGAGGCGATGCGGTTGCCGTCCAGGGACCAGGCCAGCGCGCGCACCCCCAGCTTGTGGCCGCTGTAGGTCAAAGGATGGGCGCCAGTCGTGCTGTCCCAGACCTGCACCGTGTCGTCCTGGCTGCCCGATGCAATGCGCTTGCCGTGTGGTGCCCAGGCCAGCGCGTAAATGGAGCCGGTATGTCCGGTATAGGCGTAGACATCGGTACCAGCGGGCTGCGGGGGTGGGGTTGGCTCCTCCCCGCTGAGGAGGCCGCCTTTGCGCGATAAGAAGGCATAGGCGCCCCCGCCAACGATGATGACTCCGGCCACCGCCGCCATGCCGATCACCACGCTGCGCCGCGAGGTGCCGCTGGCGGGTTTTGGGGCTGGCGGTGGTGGTTGCACCGGGGCAGGAATGGCCGGTCCCGGCGGCGCAAATCCTGGCGTCGAAGGGGGCGGCTGCGCTGGCCGGGGCAGCGCGGCTGGCGCCGGAAAGACCGGCTGCTGTGCGCTCACTTGCGGCGGGGGCAGCGCCGTCCGCGCAAATGGAGCCTGGGCAGGCTGGCCCGCAATGCTGGCCGGGCCAGCCGGGACGGCAGCCTGCAAGGAGGCTGACTGTCCTGGAGCCGCAGCGTTATTTGCGGGCTGGCGTGTGCCACAGGTGCCGCAAAAGGGGGCACTGAGCGGCAGTTCATCGCCGCACTTGCTACAGCGCTTGGTTTGCTGCATACGGGTTCTCCGCGCTACACGGTGCCAAGGTCAATAGTTTTGACAACGGTGCCATCTGGCTCAAGGAAAACGATCTGATAGGCGGCTGGGTCGGCGGGAATGACCCACGAATCGAAGCCGACATCTTTGCTCTCCTGCCCGTTCACCGTCGCGTCAATGTGGGCGTTATATTTGGTATCCGCCTGCATGCGGTCCCCATTGGGATAGATCAGGATATATTGGGCATAGGTGCCATCGCCCACAAAGGCTGGAGCAGCGGTGTTGTTGGTGACGTGGAAGTAGAGCCGCAAGAAGCGCATCCCTTTGGGCGCCTGGCATCCGCAGGGATTCCAGACGACGGTGATGATCTTGGTAATCACGCCGGTAATCGCGCCCTTATTATACGTGACCGGCTCGTTCAGGCCCATCGTGTGGGTCGCCTCCTGGTAGAACGTGGGGTCGTAGTTGCCGGTCAGCGGAATCACCATCTGCACTTCGGTGGCTTCGCCAATCACCAGGGTCCAATCGGTGATCTTGACCGTGTTGGGCACTTCAAAGTAGAAGGCCGCATTCGGGAGTTGCAGTGGGTCGCCAAAGATGCCTGGGACTTCATCCTTGGGGTTACCATGTCCAATCCCCCGCTCAATAGGGCGTTGATCTGGCCCCATGACCCGCCCGTTGACGATAAAGCCGCCGTATCTGAACCCCTCAAAATCTATACCTACCGAAATCTTGAGAATATCGTCCTGGTCGGGGTTCCCGTTCTGGAATTCGGGCACGCTCTTGGCCTGGAGCGCGCTCTTGACGGTGAACATAATCCCGCCGTAGACGCCCACGCGGTTGATGTTGTCTAGTTTTTGCGCGGCGCCGCTGGGCGCTGGCGTGTTGGTGGCTGCCGGAGGCGCGGTTGCGCCCGTCCCCGGCGTGTTGCTGGTGCCGGGGATGCTGCTGCCCGTCGCGGTATTTTTGGATTTGCCATGCAGCAAGGCATAGGCGGTGCCACCACAGGCCGCGATGAGAATCACCGCGACGAGCAGCACAATAAAAATGTTCTTGCGGCCACGCGACTTCTGGGGCTGTGCCCAGGGCGCCACGCCGCCCGGCGTCACCGGGGGCGGCGGGCCAGGCACATACACCGGTGGGGGCGTATACTGATTTTGCGGGCCGGAAGCGGGTGGAACGCCTCCATACTGGCTAAACGAACTGGGCGCGGGCGGCGTGGCATACTGCGAGGCATAGGCGTCGCCAGACGACGGCGTTTGCATGGTTGGCGTCCCGCCATAAGCGGGCGGAAAGTCGCCTGCGGGCGGCGCGCTGGCTCGAACGGTTGCGTTGAGCGCGGAGGGTGGAGGCGGCGGCGGTGGTTGAAGTTGTGTTGCTTGATGATCTGGGTGAGGCGCCTCCACCTTCTTACCGCAGTCGGGGCAAAAGGCGGCATTGGGCGCCAGTGGGTTGCCACAGTTTGAACAGAATCCTGATTGCATGGCACAAATCCTCCCCCTTTAGGGACGGTGACATAAACCACACATCCAGTGTAGCATGATGGCCGCATGTTTTCTATGACCTGAATAACTCTTTTGCTCCTGCTGCCCACGTTTTCCTGTCCTGCTCCTCTTGACTTCCCCCGTTAGCAATGATATACTAGCCAGTGCTAGCAGTCTCATGACGCGACTGCTAACGCTCGTAACAGCCGAGTACAAGCACTCTCAACAGCCGACTGTCAGCCAGCCTGGTAGATTGGGACCGTGTGATGGGGAAACAATTGACGCCGCGCAAGGAGGCCATCCTCCGCGCGTTGGTAGAAGAATATATCCGCACCGCAACACCAGTGGCTTCCGAGCCGCTGCGCAATAAATATACGCTCCCTTGGGGCGCGGCCACCGTGCGCAACGAGATGGCCGCCCTGGAGGAAGATGGGCTGCTCTTTCAGCCGCATACCTCGGCGGGGCGCATCCCCACTGACCTTGGCTATCGCTATTTTGTGGAACATTTGATGCCGGAATCGGCGCTTTTGCTGGATGAGCAGCGCCAGATTCGTCACCAGTTTTATCAGGTGCAGCATCAACTGGACGAATGGGTGCGCCTGACGGCTTCGATTTTGTCGCGGGCACTGCAAAGTGCGGCAGTGGTCATGCCCCCGCGCGCGACCCAGGCCCGGCTGAAGCACTTCGAGCTGCTTGCGCTGCAAGAGGCGGTGGCCCTGCTGGTGCTGGTCGTGCACGATGGCACCGTCAAGCAGGAGCGCCTGCTGTTGGAGACACCCGCCACCCAGGAAGAACTGAGCCACGTGGCCCAGCGCTTCAATCGCCTATTTGCCACTGCCGACGCTGCCGGGGTGGAAGAACAGCTTGCGATGGCGGCTTCTACGGACAATGAGCGCATCATTGCCTCATCGCTGGCCCGAATGCTGGCGCAGCATGGTGACTTTACGCCGGAAACCTTCTACCACGAAGGGGTCATCCAGATGCTGGATCAGCCGGAATTCACCACGCTGGGCCAGGAACGCGAACGCAACCAACGCATTCGCAAAGTCGTAGAAGTTTTAGAGCAAAATCGGATTCTTCCCGCGCTGGCCGCGCAGGTGCCCGTCGGGGGCGTGCAGGTCATCATCGGCGGAGAAAACGAGTTTGAGGATATGAAAGATGTCAGCCTGGTCGTTTCCCGCTACGGTGCGGAAGGGCAGGTGGGTGGGCTGCTGGGTGTGGTGGGGCCGACGCGCATGCAGTACAGCCGCGCAATTGCGGTAGTGCGCTATATGACGGAACTGATGAATGAACTGTTGTCGGAGATGTGAAACATGATGCAGGACGAACACGCATCTGAAGAGCAGCCAGCGGAGCAACCACCTGAAACCGGCGCGGAGGCCGGTGCTACAAACGAACAGTCCGGCACGGAGGCTGGTGCTACAAGCGGGGAGGCTGGTAGCACCAGCGACCCTGCCGGTGCGGGTGGGGCTACCAGCGAACAAGCGCCAGCCGAGGCACAGCCTGACCTGGCCGCTGAACTGGCTCGCGAGCGCGAGAAGGCCACCGATTACATGAACCGTTGGCTGCGCGCCCAGGCCGACTTTGCCAACTATCGGCGGCGAGCGGAGCAAGAGCGCGAGCAGCAGCAAAAGGGCGCGATGGTGCCCTTCTTTCTGGAAATCCTGAAGGTGCTGGACAACTATCAGCGCGCCTTTGAGACGCTGCCCGCAGAACTGCGCGAGTTTTCCTGGGTGCAGGGCGTGATGCTGACGTATGGCTATCTGGAGAACCTGCTGCATTATTATGATGTCAAGCCGATGGAAACCAGAATTGGCGACCTCTTCGACCCGAATCGCCATCAGGCGGTGACGCACGAGGAAACCGACGAGCATCCAGACGGCACGATTACCGCTGAATATCAGCGCGGCTATATTTACCAGGAGCGCGTGCTGCGCCCGGCCCTGGTGCGGGTGGCGCGGCCAAAGGCGGCGGCGTCGCCTCCAACGGAGGAGGCACCGGCAGAGCAGGCCACCTCCTGAGTATTCATCAAGATTTTGCGCAATTTTGCTATGTAAGCAGAGTGTCGGAGACACACAAAAGGAAGGTAGAACGTGGCAAAAGTTATCGGAATTGATCTGGGCACCACGAACTCGTGCGTGGCGGTGATGGAAGGCGGCGAGCCAGTGGTGATCCCCAACGCGGAAGGGGCACGCACCACGCCCTCAGTGGTGGCCTTCACCAAGAGCGGCGAGCGGCTGGTAGGCGAGGTTGCCAAGCGGCAAGCCATCACCAACTCAGAAAACACCATCTTCTCGATCAAGCGCTTCATGGGCCGCAAATATCGTGACCCGGAAGTGGACCGCGACAAGCGGCTGGTGCCGTTCAAGGTGATCGAAGCGGAAAACGGGGATGCCTGGGTCGAGGTGATGGGCAAGCGCTACAGCCCCCCAGAGATCAGCGCGATGATTTTGCAGAAGCTCAAGGCGGATGCCGAGGCGTATCTGGGCGAGCGCGTGCAGCAGGCGGTCATCACGGTTCCGGCGTATTTTAACGACGCCCAACGCCAGGCCACCAAAGACGCGGGCAAGATTGCCGGCCTGGATGTGATGCGCATCATCAACGAGCCAACCGCCGCGAGCCTGGCCTATGGCCTGGACAAGAAGAAGGACGAGCGCATTGCGGTCTATGACCTGGGCGGCGGCACATTTGATATTTCGGTGCTGGAACTGGGCGAGGGCGTCTTTGAGGTGAAGTCCACCAATGGCGACACCCACCTGGGCGGCGATGACTTTGACCAGCGCGTCATCAACTGGCTGGCCGATGAGTTCCGCAAGGAGCAGGGCATTGACTTGCGCCAGGACCGCATGGCGTTGCAGCGCCTGAAGGAAGCCGCAGAGAAGGCCAAGAAAGAGCTGTCTAGCTCAATGCAGACGGAGATCAACCTGCCCTTCATCACTGCTGACCAGAGCGGCCCCAAGCACCTCACCATGTCGCTTTCGCGCGCCAAGCTGGAGCAGTTGGTCGAAGAGTTGGTAGAGAAGAGCCGGGGTCCGGTGATGAACGCGCTCAACGACGCGGGGGTCCGCCCCGGACAGGTAGATGAAGTGGTGCTCGTCGGCGGGCAGACCCGTATGCCGATGGTGCAGAATGTGGTTAAGCGCGTCTTTGACAAGGAACCCAACAAGGGCGTCAACCCCGATGAGGTTGTGGCGATTGGCGCGGCGATTCAGGCGGGCGTGTTGACCGGCGAGGTGCGCGATGTGCTCCTGCTGGATGTGACGCCGCTCTCGCTGGGCATCGAGACGCTGGGTGGCGTCTTCACTCGCCTGATCGAGCGCAATACGACCATCCCCACGCAGAAGAGTCAGGTCTTCTCTACCGCCAGTGACAACCAGAACAGCGTGGAGATCAACGTGCTCCAGGGCGAGCGCGAACTGGCGAAGGACAACCGCTCGCTGGGACGCTTCATTCTGGACGGCATCCCGCCCGCTCCGCGCGGAATGCCCCAGATTGAGGTCGCGTTTGATATTGACGCCAACGGCATTGTGAGCGTGCACGCCAAGGACAAGGGCACGGGCCGCGAGCAGCGCATCACCATTCAGGCGTCCAGCGGCCTTTCCAAGGACGAAGTTGATCGTATGGTGCGCGATGCCGAGTCGCATGCCGTTGATGATAAGCGCCGCCGCGAAGAGGTCGAGGTGCGCAACCAGGCGGATAGCGAGGCATATCAAGCCGAGAAGACGCTGCGCGATCTGGGCGACAAGATTGCGGCCAGCGAGCGCAGCGAGGTGGAGAGCAAGATCGCTGATGTGCGCGCAGCACTGGGCACAGATAATGTAGATCGCATCAAGAGCGCCCGCGAGGCGTTGCAGCAATCGTTCTACAAGATCAGCGAGAAGATTTACAGCCAGGCTGGTGCTGGCGCCGGTGCTGGCGGCCCAGGCGCCGGGCCATCCGGCGACTTTGGGAGCGGCGGAAGCGGCGGCCCCAACGACGATGACGCCGTTGAGGGCGAAGTGCGCGAGGTCTAATAGACCGACGCGACGAGCGAGCGCGGGGAGCGGCCCGTTTGGGCCTCTTCCTCGCGCTTTTGCCGAATCTATGGTATAGTTGGGAAAACTAATTCGAGCAAGCAGGGCCGGGAAGCCAATCCAGGCCAGGTAAATTCGGATTTGTGGTGGTGAAAGAACATGCCAGCAGCAAGAGGGTTATACCCCTGACTCAGGAACTCTTGCTTGGAGATGAGGGTGCTTAATGGCCGCCAAAAAGGATTATTACGAGGTGCTGGGCGTGGCACGCGGCGCCAGCGAGGATGAGATCAAGAAAGCTTTCCGCAAGCTGGCTTTTCAATACCACCCTGACCGCAACAAAGAAAAAGGGGCGGAAGCACGCTTTAAGGAGATCGGTGAGGCATATGAAGTGCTCAGCGATGCCGAAAAACGCCAGGTCTATGACCGCTTTGGGCATGCGGGCGTAGGCGCGGGGACCGCCGACTTTAACGGCTTTAATTTTGCCGGCGGCGCCAGCTTTGCCGATATTTTTGAACAATTCTTTGGCAACGCCACCTCCCAGACGCGCCGGGCCAGCAGCCAGCGCGGGCAGGATATTCGCTACGATCTGGCGATTACCTTTGAGGAAGCCGTTTTTGGCTGCCAAAAAGAGATCGAAGTGCCGCGCTGGGAGAACTGTTCTGCCTGCCGGGGCACAGGCGCGCAGCCGGGGACACAAACCCAGCGCTGCTCCACCTGCCAGGGCACCGGCGAGGTGCGGCGGGTGCAGCAGTCTATTTTTGGGCAGTTTGTGAATGTGATGGTCTGTGACCGCTGCCGGGGCGAAGGCCGGGTGATTACCACGCCCTGCGCCACCTGTCGGGGCCAGGGCCGCGTCCGCAACAATCGGCGCGTGGTCGTCAATATTCCGGCTGGGGTGGATGATGGTATCAATGTGCGCGTGACCGGCGAAGGCGAGGTGAGCGCGCGCGGCGGGACGCCGGGCAACCTCTACGTCAGCCTCTCGGTGAAGCCGCACCCCTTCTTCAAGCGGCAAAACAACGATGTGATCTATGAACTGCCGTTGAGCTTCACGCAGGGCGCGCTGGGCGCCGAGGTGCGCGTGCCTACGCTGGATGGCGAAACAACCATCAAAATTCCGGCGGGCACCCAGAGCGGCAGCAGCTTCCGGCTCAAGGGGATGGGCGTGCCGGTGGTGCACAGCACGGCGCGCGGCGACCAACACGTCGTCGTCAAGGTCGTCACACCGCGCAACCTGACCAAGCGTCAACAAGAACTGCTCAAGGAATTTGCCGAGATCGAGGCGCAGCAGGACGAGCGCAATATCTTTGAGAAGATCAAAGACGCCTTCAACACATAATGCCAGAAGCCGCTCGTAGCCCCGGCGTCCCTGCTGGGCCGTTTGCTGCCTGTAGCCCCGGCGTCCCCGGCACCCTAAGACAGAAGGGCACAGGGGACGCCGGGGCCACCAGCAACTACTCCTCCATCACCTGCCCATCGTGCATGCGCAGCACGCGGTCAGCCGCTTCCACCACTGCCGCGTCGTGCGTGGCGACCAGCAAGCCAAGCTGCTGCTGATGCGCCGTTTCGCGCAGCAGGCTGACGATTGCCCGCCCAGTGAGCGAATCCAGATTGCCAGTGGGTTCATCGGCCACCACCAGCCGAGGCCGGTGCACCAGCGCGCGCGCCAGCGCCACGCGCTGCTGTTCTCCTCCGGAAAGCTCCAACCCGCGATGCCGCGCTCGCGGCCCCAGCCCTACTGAATCCAGCGCCTCCATTGCGCGCTGCTCGCGCTCAGCAGCGGGCATGCGGATGAGCCGCAGGGGGATCTCCACATTTTCCAGGGCGGTAAGCAGCGGGAAGAGGTGCGCGTTCTGGAAAAGCATACCCACGCTCTCCCGGCGCAAAATGGCGCGGGCGGTTTCATCCAACGGCGCCAGGTCGCGCTCCAGAATGAAGACCTGGCCGGAGGTAGGACTATCCAGCCCGGACAGAATATTGAGCAGCGTGGTTTTGCCGGAGCCGGAGCGCCCGCGCAGGGCCACCAGTTCGCCTGGCACCAGGCGCAGATCAACCCCGCGCAGCGCCTCCACCCACGTGCTGCCGCTCTGAAAGCGGCGCGTCACCTGGCGCATCTCAGCCAGCGTCGTTACGGTTGTGCTCATGGATGGTGCTCCTCCTGGTGCTTTTCTGGGTGCTTCTGCCCGTGTGCCGGCTTGTTCGTGGCCTGCGCCGTCTCTGCCGCCGCGCTGCCGTTTTCGCTGCTGACCGGCCAGAGTTCCACATGGTCGCCCAGGATACGCACAGTGGCGCGCCCCTTGAAGGGCAGCCGCTCCAGCGCCTCTTTGGGCAATTGCAGCCGCCCCACGCGGTCAATCAAGATGGATTCTTGATGCGTCTCGCTGGGCAGGCCAATGATGGCGCTGGCGGCCAGGCTATGGGCATCGGGCGCATCCATCGCTGCTTCGCGGCGCACCGTTTCGGTGCTGGTGCGCCCATCGCGGATGGCGATGGTGCGGTCCACTGCGGCGGCAATGGCGACATCATGTGTCACCAGGATGACGGTCAGGCCCAGTTGTTGATTCAACGAGCGCAGCAGCGCCAGCACCTCGCCCGCCGTCACAGAATCCAGTTCGCCGGTGGGTTCATCGGCCAGCAGCAGCGTGGGCTGGTTCGCCAGCGCAACGGCAATCGCCAGGCGCTGTTGTTCGCCGCCCGAAAGCGCCTCCGGTTTCTTTTTGCCCATCTCCCCCAGCCCGACCCGCTCCAGCAATTCCTGCGCGCGGGCGTTGCGCTGGGCCGTCCCAACGCCGGTTAAGACCTGGGGCAGCGCGACATTGGCGGCAGCGGTCAGTTCGGGCAAGAGATTGCGCCCGCTCTGCTGCCAGACATGCCCCACGACCCGCTGGCGATAGCGCACGCGCTCTCCCTCCCCCAGGCGAATCAGATCATGCCCCGCGACCAGGCAGCGTCCGGCGCTGGGGGTGTCCAGGCCGCCCAGAATGTTGAGCAGCGTTGTCTTGCCCGACCCGGACGCGCCGACAATCGCCAGCATCTCCCCCGGTTGGACCTCAAGGTCCAATCCCTGGAGGGCCACCACCTCCAGGTCAGCCACTTTGTATATCTTGACCAGATTGTCACACTGCACAAGCGGTTCGGGCATACGTTCTCCTTCTGACAAACGCTTAATCTTCGCTGAGCCGCAGGGTCTGGCTCAGCGCGGGGCGCGAGACGACGCGGGCCATCAGCCAGAGCGCCGCAGCACACAGGGCAATCAGCAGCCCAAAGACGACGGCCAGCGATGGTGGAAAGACCAGTTGCACCGGCAGCACATGCTGAATGGCGTAAAACTCGCCGCTGCTGAGCGTCTGCCCATGCTGGGGCGCTCCGGTAAAAGCCAGCGCCGGGACGATAGTGAAGGCCAGGATCAGCCCAAAGATCAGGCCCAGGGCGAGCGCTGTGGCATAGATGATGGCTTGCTCCCAGGTGAGGACGCTGGCGATCTGGCGTGGCTCAGTGCCAAGCGCGCGCAGCACAGCAAAACTGGTCAGGCGGGTACGCGCGTTGAGCCAGGAGGCAATCAAATTGCCCACCAGCGCCAGCACGACGGTGACGCTTGCGCCAATGGTGAGCGCCCCCAGCAGGTCAAGGGTGAGCGGGTCGCTTTGCAGATCAGTCATGAGCGCCCGCCGGTCCAGGTAATCTTGCAGGTGCAGCGTGCCATCGTTCAGGGCGCTGCGCAGGCTTGCCAGTAACTGCGGGTTATCGCTGGAGCGCAGCCAGATATGATTGATGGGCAGAAAGTTGGTGGTAAAGGTGGTATAGAAGCTGGAAAGCTGTTGAAAATCAACCAGCATCCCACCTGGCGGGCTATAGTCGCTGGTCCCGCCGGAAACCAGGCTATCGTTGACGGTGGGCAGGTGCTGGATTTCCGCAACTGCGATAATTGGCAGTTGGCCGGAAGAGACATTGACCCGAAACATCTCGCCCACCGAGAGATGCAGCGCGTTCCAGGCCAGCGTGTCTACAATGGCTGGAATCCCGGCACCAGCGAAAGGGGTATGCGTGTTGGTAAGCGTTTGCAGCAGCGCTGGCAGCGATTGCGCGGAGTCGTCGCTGTTCCAGAGGGCGGTCTTGCCAAAGGTGCTGGTGTCCACCGCCCGCATCTGTATGGGGGTTTGCTGCCCACTGCTGACCGCCAGCACATCATTGGCATAGCCCAGCGTGGCAGAAAGCACGCCGGGCAAACTGCGATAGGCTGTGGTGACATCGGCCAGAGAAGCATAACTGAGTGCGCCGCTTGGCACGCTTCCGCTGAAATCGGCCCCAACCTGCTGCGCCGCCACGCGGACGACCTGCTGCGCTTGCGAGGCCGAAAAAATCAGCGTAAAGATGGCAAAACCGCTCGCCAGCGCCAGCAGCAAGATCAGGCGCGTTGCCTGGCGCGGGGCGCGCACCAACTGCGTCAGCGCCAGCACCGGCCCGGCCCCTGGACGCCGCGCCGCCGCGCGCGATACGCGATTGAGCAGGCGCGGAAAGAAGCGCAGGAAGAAAAGCACGCCCGCGATCACCAGGAAAATCGGCGCGATCAACGCCAGCGGCGCGGCAATCAGAAGATTGACCTGGGCCTCGAAGATATGCGCCTGGGCAATATAGAGCGAGACGCCGTAGCCACCGAGCGCCACCAATGCCGCCGCGACATCCAGTTGCAGCCGCTCCCAGAGCGGGCGGCGCGTCGTGCGCGATGCCTCGTGGCGCATCTCCAGCACATCGCGGCTGGCGGAGTTTCTAATAGCCATTGCCATCGTGAAGAGCGCGCCCAGCACAGCGACCAGCGCAAACCAGCCTGCGCTCAGCGCCACCTTCAGCGCATTCCCGTCGAGGATGTTGAGCGCTCCCTGGTCGGATGGAGCCAGGGTGTGCTGCACAAGCAGGCGCGTGGCAATGATGGCTAGCAGCGGCCCCGTCACCAGCGCCAGCACCCCCAACACGGCTCCCTGGGTGACAAACGAGCCAAAGACCTGCCAGCGGCTGGCGCCACGACTACGCAGCAGGGCAATCGCCCCTGCCTGGCGATCTACGAGTATCTCGGCCATCATGCTGATAAAGAGCAGCACCAGACAGAAGACCTGCAACAGCAGCAGCGAAACTGGCACCTGCACCAGCGAGATGCGATCATGGTAGCGTTGCAGGCTGCTAGAAGTCTCTCTGCCTTCCAGCGTCGGGCTGAGCAGTTGCGTGCCTGTGAGAAACGTGGTGTCGCCAAAGCGTTGCAAAATTTGTACCTGAGCCGTTTGTAGCTGAGCAATCATGTCATCCAACTGATCAACGTGAAGTTGGGGGACTCGAAAATGATAATACCAGAAAAGCGCGGGCGGTTCTAAAAAGGCAAGACCGCCCCCCTGCCCACTCTCGAACAGGCTAAGCAAGGCGGTGTTGTCAACCAGCGCCTGAGAGCCAATGTAGAACGAGCCTAAATCATAGGGCGCAAAGGTATTGCCATGCCAGTAGGGGTCGCCTGGCGTGGGCTTGAAGATGCCAACCAGATGAAGATCAACGGGCAAGTTGAGGGACAGGAAAGCAACCCGGAGGGTCAGGCTCTCGCCAGACGAAAGCCCAAAGCCAGCGGCGGTTTCCTGGGTCAGGGCCATCTCTAGCGCGCCATCCTGAGCCGGCGCGGGCAGCCGCCCGGAGAGCAAAGTGAGATGAGGCGCGGGGGCTTGTATTGAGGCGCCAACAAGCTGGAGTTGATCGCCACGAGCGGTTGTTGGGGCAGTAGCAGTGAGCGGCGTGGTTTGAATCGAAAACTGCGGCGTGGCCTCCAGATAGTTCCCCAGATGCCCTTGCATAAAGCTGCGCAAAGCGCTGTCCACTTGAGAAGAGAATGAGGACGCAAGACGTTTTGCGTGGCTGCTGATGGTGATCTCGCTATCCTGCGGGGTGGCGTTGAGCACTCCGCGCAGCCCAGCGGTCATGGCAACCTGAGAGTAGAGCGGGACGGCGCAGAGCAAGACAACAGCCGCCAGCATCCCCAGCCCCGTCACCAGCAGCAGGCGCCAGGTTTGCTGGAGACGCCAGCCAGCCAGGGTGACGGTTGGCGGAAGTTTGGGCTGTCCCCGCCGAGGGGGAGCGCTGATGGTTTGGGTCATAGTTACCTCTTGAGAGTCAGATGTCGTGCTTTGAGCAAGAGCAGACTGGTATTCAGTGGGGCAAAAGCTGATGAGCTTCTGCTATAACTACGCAGAAAATCAGTCGTTGCTCTCTTTCCAGCAAGCGCTTAATCTTCGCTCAGCCGCAGCGCCGGGCTGAGCGCGGGCTTCGCGGCCACCCGTACCATCATCCAGAGCGCCAGTGCCGCCAGCGCCAGCAGGCCCGTGAGGGCCACCACCCACGTCAGGGGCAGGACAATCTGGACCGGCAGCAAATGCTGAAGAACATAAAATTCGCCAGCGCTGATAGCAATCCCCTGCTGCGCGGCGCTGGTCAGTACAAGGGCAGGAACGGCGGTGGCAATCACAAAGACGCCAAAGAGGACTCCCAGGACCAGCGCTGTGCTATAGATGATAGCTTGCTCCCAGAGGAGCAAGGCAACGATTTGGCGTGGTGTGGTACCCATTGCGCGAAAAACGGCAAAGTTCAACGCTCGTTTGCGAACGCTGAGCCAGGAGGCGACCAGATTTCCCATCAGCGCCAGCAGCATCGTGATAACAGCACCGATGGTGAGCGTCCCCTGTACATTTAAGACGAGCGGGTCTTGTTGGGTAGTGGCAATCAGGGCGCGGCGATCATAGAGCGGATTTAGTTGCAGCGGGCCGCTGGTCAACGCCTGGCGCAGCTTGCTTAGCTGGGCAGGATCGTTGCTGGTACGCAGCCAGGCATAGTTTCTGGGTAGGAATGCCTTGCTGATGTTGTGATAGTGTCCCGCCAGGGCGTAGTAGTCTACCAGCACACCTCCAGGCGGAGTGTAATCGCTGGTTCCACCATTCAGGCTGTCATTGACGGTGGGCAGGTGTTGAACTTCAGCAAGCGCGAGAAAGGAGGCGCCAAACGAGATGGCCCCTTGCGTCCCGGTGGAGAGAGAGAGGGCAAACGAACTGCCCACCGAGAGATGCAGCGCGTTCCAGGCGCGCGCATCCACAATAGCCGGAATAGGCTGCCCTGGCTGGGGGCGGTGCGCCACCAATTGTGTCATCAGATCAGCCAGAGGCGGCGCTCCCTCCTGACTCGTCCAGAGCGCGGTCTGGGCAAACGTGGAGGGGTCCACCGCTTGAAGCTGCATGGGAATGGTTGCTGCATTCGTGAAGAATACCTGGGCATTGGCAGTAAAACCCAGGCTGGCCGAAGTCACACCGGGGAGGGCGCGGTAGTCGGCGGTCTGGCGGGCCAGCGCGGGATGGCAGGTGACCTGGCGCGGCAACCCTTCGCTAAACAGGCAGGGGTAACTTTCGGGCAGATTTCCGCTAAAATCAGCACCAGCCTGATGCGCTGCGCTGTTGAACGCCTGCTGCGCCTGGGAAGCACTCAAGGCCAGAGTAAAGAGCACAAAGCTCAGGGTCAGCGCCAGCAGCACGATCATGCGCATGGCCTGAAGCGGGGCGCGCGCCATCTGAGCCAGAGCAAGCGTGGCGGAGAATCCTGGGCGGCGCGTAGTCCACTGCGCCAGCCGCCGCAGGAGCCAGGGGAAGAAGCGGGGGAAGAGAAACACGCAGGCGATGGGCAACAGGATGGGTGCTACCAATGCCAGCGGAGTTAAGATCAGTTGACTCACCCGCGCATCCAACGCGCCGGAATTGGCAACATAGAGCGAGAGGCCGTAGCCTGTGAGCGCCATAACAGCCGCCAGCACATCGAGATTCAGGCGCTGCCACAGCGATGGCCGGATGGTGCGGGAAAGGTCGCGGCGCAGGCCGAGTACATCTCGATTGGCGGCGCTGCGCATGGTCAGCAGCATCACCAAGACAGCCGCCGCTGTTGTCGCCAGCGCGTACCAGACGATTCCTGGCAAGCTCTCTCCAGGATGACTCAGGAGGCTGCTCAACACGTCACGGCTTGTCGAGGGCAGGCTTATCTGTCCAACGAGTGTCACGGCAAGCAGGGCCAGCAGCGGCCCCAGCACACACGCTATCACCCCCAGCCCCAGCCCCTGGGTGAGAAAGGCGCCGAAGATCTGACGATAGCTGGCGCCGCGACTGCGCAGCAGCGCAATCGCCTCCGCCTGGCGCTCAATTAAAAAATTGCCCATCAGACTGAGAAAGAAAAAGGCAAGCCCCACTGCTTGGAGCAAGAGCAAGAGCGCTGGGACTCGCGCGGCCAGGGCCTGATTGCGATAACGTTCGAGAATGCCTGCTCCACCAAAGGCACCCAAAGCGAGGCCAGAAAGCTGCGGGGCGATGCTCATCCCGGTCAGCGCCTGGTCTTCCCCTATTTCAATTTGCGCTGCGTTGAGGGTAGCTATGGCGTCGTCCAGGCGATCAATGGTCAGGCGCGCGGCGTCCAACCGATAGTCCCAGCGCAAGGTCGGCTCGTCGAACAAATAGATCGTGTCAGTCTGGTGAGAGGTTGCAAGCTGGGTGAGGAATGCCAGAAACGCGGCGTTGGAGATGAGGGCCGGATAGAGGATGTAGGGGGGTGCATCAGAGTGGTTGTAAGGCGCAAAGGTTTCGCCATTCCAGAAGGGGTCTTTGAGGTCAGGTGCCATGATGCCTACGACGGGCACCGGCACCTCTGCGAATTGGATGGCCCCATGCTGGCTGAGTAAATAGGTAATGTAGACGAGAAGCGTGGTACCCACATCTGCGTGCAGGGCTTTAGCGTTGTCGGCGGTGAGGGCAATCTCCAACTGGGAGCTTTGGGCCTGCGGCAGCCGCCCACGCACCAACGTCATATGGGCTGACGCCTGCTCTATATCGGTGCCCACCAGTTTCAGCCGGTTGCCAAACTGCGCCGGGTCTGGAGAAACGATGTCGCTGTCTGGATATTCCAGGGTAAATTGCGGAGGCGAGTTTGCCAGGTACGTGCCCAGGTGGTCGTGCATAAACCTGGTGAGTTGTTGTTCTTCCTGAGCAAAGATGGACGTTGAGAGGCCATAGGCTGTCGAAAGAACCGTAAGTTGGGTATTCTCAGGCGAAGCGGCCAGCAGCGTGCGTAGCCCGGCGGTCAAGGCAACCTGGGAATAGAGTGGCACCATGCAGACGAGCATGACGGCTGTCACCATGCCGATGCCCGTAACCAGCAGCAGCCGCCAGCTCTGGCGCAGGCGCCAGAGGGCCAGGGTGACAGTTGACGGCAGTGTAGGACGCCGCCGCTGGCGACGGGGCGCGTGAATCACCTGGGGCATATCTTCTCCCTCTAGAATAACAGATGTGCTGCTTGCGCAGAGCAGTGATCAATGGTGCGCTGATGAGTCCCTGCGAGACATATCCTGAAAGTCCCCCATTTCGCGCTCTTGCTAGACAGCTTCCTCCTGGTGGGCTATACTGCGAATGAATGCTTTTATACAAGACGAAAAAAGGAGGAACTCCTAATGGCTCAAGACCCAAGAAGTGGACGCGCGCGTCGCCCAGGTATGCCAGGCGATCAGGGTAACGTACCAGGCGACGATGAGGAAGTCACCCTTTCACAGGCTATCCCCCCCAATATGCCACTCCCTCCTTACGCGCCACCTGACCCCGTTACCCCGTCGGCCCCCGGAACGTTTATGCCCCTGCCTCCTTCGCCCGCTGGTGGGGCGTCTGGGCAGCCCTCTGCCGCTGGTCAGCAGACCAGTCAGTCAGGCATCAGCGTGGTCTGGGCGGTGCAGACAACGTTTCTTTTGATGTTTACTGGACTGATCTTGCTGGTGTTGTTGGTTGCAACCACCGCCAACGCGATACATAGCCTGACGCTGGTGGTCTGGACGGTGATTATCATCGTGGCCGTGATGGTGCTCTATCCCATCCTCGTCTTTCAGCTTGCCCGGCGCGCCCCAGGGCAGCCGGGGAAATGGTCGCTTTTTGGCCCATTCCGGCGGCCCTAGCAAGCGCGACGATCACTGGTTCAGGTTGGCTGCGTTCACAGCGAAAGCCACGAGCACGAAGATAAAACAACACGCCAGGAAGAGAAGGATTCCAAAGGGGAGCAGCACGACTGCGGTGGCTTTGCCGCCGCTCAGCCGATGCACGGCCATGATGGAGAATGCCTGCAAAACCACGCTGTAAATGCTGGCGGCAAAACTGCCGATGACCCCCAGGAGGGGGATGAACCCGATCAGCGCGCCGAGAATGCCCAGCGGCACCTGAAAGAGCAGGGCGGTGTAGCACTGCGCCATGAATGTGCCCTGCCCTTTAAACATCTTTGCCAGCCCATAGCTGATCCCCTGGAAAATAAAGAAGCCCACCACCACGCCCAGAAAGGTGCCGAACCCAGAGGTATAGGTAACGCTCTGCTGAATGAGCGCGATGGTGTCGGGAGGGAGCGTGGGGAAATCCTGCGAGTTGAAGACCACCGGGTTGAGCTGAGCGCTCAAAAAGCTCAGCACGCCAGAAATAGCAGCGTAGAGAATCAGTTGCAGCCAGATGATGCCCCACTCCGCTTTGCCCATTTCCTCGGCAAAGCTCTGTGCTCCTGGTTTGGTGGTGACCTTCACATACTGACCGGGGAGTTGCTGAATCGCCTCGCCCAGGGGGAGCGGACCAGGCAACGGCTGGACATAGACCGGCATCGGTGGCACTGGAGGCGGAAAAGCTCCTGAGAACTGTGGCGGGGTATACTGCTCAAACGCTGGCGCCTCGGTTGGGCCAGAAGTAAAATCGTAAGGGTTCTGTTCAAACTGCGGGCCAGTTTCACCTGGCTGGCGCTCCTGGTGGTCGCTGTTCATCTTGCTCTACTGCCTTTCCATCAAATTAAAGAGGATTTCCTCTGGAATGTGTTGTCGGGTGCGAGCCAGCCCCATAATAACATATGCGCGATAGGAAAATATGGTTGGTTTTTAACGAAACTGCCGTGTTTGCGCCGCCCTTCGGCTATACTGCGAGTGTGAGGTCTGAGGTGGATGACGGAATCTCCCAAAGGAACACTGTGGTATGGCAGAGACGCTTGGATTGCGACTGTATGAACCGCACCTGAGAGCACATCGGCTGATTCCAACCAGCCACGAAGGGGCACAGCCCAAAGAGTGTTTGCAGGTAGCTGATCTTGCCTGTAGAGAAGCCACGCTCGCTGGCTCAGACGAAGACCACACGCTTCTTCCCTCACAGGCAACGCGGGCGCTGGCTGCGCAGGCCAGAGACATTACCAGCGGGGCTGCGCAGTGCTTAGATGGCCTTCCGGCGCTGCTGGAAACCATAGAAGCCCCCGAATCCGCGCAGCAAGCGGTGGTGCTGCTGCGCTCCATCCTGGCAGCCCTCCCCGATGAGTTCTCCACTGGCCTGCGCGCCATGATCGCGCAGATTGACTGGGCCTTTTTGCAGATGCTGAATCAACCGGGCCAGCCAGGGTTAATTGAGCAGGTGCTGGCTGCGCTGGGCGCGCCCAGCGAAGGCGAGGAGCCAGAAACCAGCACAGAGGCATATCAGGCGGAGATAGAAGGGCTGCGCCAGTTGCACCGCGATCTGGTATCGCTGCAACAGGAGTGGGATACCCTGGTGGAAGAAACGCTGCCTCCGTCCCCTGCCCCGCCGATGAGTGCTCCCAAAGCAGACCTTTCCGGCCCGCCTGTGGCGCCCGCGCTGGCGAAAGGCATCGTCTTGAAAAAGCGCCCCGCGCCACCGGCGGCGTCCTCCTTCGCCTCGGCTCCCCCGGCGCGCCCGGAGGAGAGCGCCCTGCGCTCCTCTGCCCACTGGCTGCATCGCGCTCGAACTATGCGGGTGCGGTTCGCGCTGGCGGTGGGTCTGTTCTTCATTCTGCTGGGTTCTGGCCTGGGAGTGCTGGCGCTCAAGAACGGGCGCTTCCCGGTTTCCAGCCCTGGGGCAGCCACAGCAGTGGTGTATCAGCCCGGCCCGCCTGGGGCAACAGCCACGTCTATTCCCGCGCCCACCTCGACGCGGCAGCCCATCCCCACTTCGTCTACCCCTTCGGCCCCCTCATCGCAGTTAAAGTCTACCCCCATACCTCAGCCCCCTGCTTCACCCACGCCCGCGCCGAACTTCTGGTGCCCCTCCGCCAACCAGCCCTGTGTCTCCAGCCTGCTTCTTGCGGTCCCATGCACCGGCCAGGGAACCGCCACGCTGCAACTGAAGAACAACACCACCCGCCCGCAAAGCTGGCAAGCGATTTCAAGCAAGCTAGGGAGCCGTCCACTGGTGACGATGAATGCCTCCAATGGGCAGCTTCAGCCAGGCGAGGTGGTCACGCTGACGATTGCGGCGGCTGATGCGCGTCAACACCTGGGGGGCATGCTCACCATCACGAACAGCGAGAGCAAGGGGCAAACGCTCGTGTGGCTGATGGTGTGCGGATAAGGCTAAATAGCGGTGGAAACGTCGCCTGAAAAATACGTCCCCACCTGGCATGCCAGGTGGGGAGGTAATGATTGCTCGCTCTTTGCGAAAATGGAATGAGTCGAGAGCGCCTACCAGCGCTCGCGGCGGCCACCACGCTCGCCACGACCCCCGCTGCGGCTGCCTGCGGTGGAGCGTGGCTGATAGCAATCGCTGCAATAGACGGGCCGATCCTCGCGTGGCTGGAAAGGCACCTGCGCCTCGCGCCCGCAGTTGGCGCAAGTGGCGGTGTACATTTCCCGCTGAGGACGTGCGCTGCTAAAGCCACCGCTCGCCCGATCCTGGTTTTTGCGCGCGGCGCGGCAATCCGGGCAGCGAGTGGGCGGATGAGTAAACCCCTTAGAAGCGTAGAATGCTTGTTCCCCGGCGGTAAACACAAACTCCTGACCGCAGTCGCGGCACTGCAAGATCTGGTCGCTACCCGAAAGTGACTGAGAAGACATGAACGTTGAACCTCTTTCTGGTCCCGGCTTCGCCAGAGACCTTGCGCCATCCGGCGCAAAACAACTGATTATAGTGGGCGGCCAACTCACACGGGGGAAACGAAGCGGGCGAGCAATCGGGGAAGAACCGTCAAAGCCCTTGGCTACGTATCAGCACGCGGGGTATTAGCCAACGTAACGCACCAGCACCACTTGGGCAAGTGCGATGAATACCGAAAAACAGTATCCGCGTCAACTATAACATGTCTTTGCCAGAATAGCAAGTGGTTTTGAGGGCAAAAAGAGGCCGATGCTCTGGCGTGACCCAGATTCGTTAAAAAATGTGCCCGTTATTCTTCCGTTGGCCCTCGATCAATGCGCGCAACCACGACAGCGTGGCTGGGGAAAAGTCGTTGGACGTGTCCTGTCTCGTCTACCTCCACAATGCAGCGGCTGGTGCTCGTGCTGTTATGGCCGCTGCTCAGCACCAATTCCAGCCCCTCCAGCCCTCCATCTTCCGAGAGCCAGCGCCCGCCCGCGCGCGTGCGGGCAGCATCCAGCGTGACCACCTGGCCGGTCACCAGGGTCAGCACCAGGGTATAGCTTTGGGCTTCGCCAGGGGTTTTGGGAATCATCGTTCCGCCTCCTTGAACACACTGCAACAGGGCTGAGGTTGTTATGCTAGAGCTTCGGCTTTATTATAGCATAACCGTGTCCATTGATGAGCCAAAAAGCTCTTGGCAGCAGAACTGGCTAAAGGAGTGAGTCGGGGCCAGTCTGAATGCGCAAACACTAGCACAACCACTCTGGCGCGTCGAAGTCGAGGCTCTCTGCGGCGGATTGGAATGGCTCTGCGGCGGGCGCGGCAATAGCAGGCGCGGGCGCGGAAGGGGGCAGCGCGGGCTGGCGCTCATACGCGGGCACCAGCAGCACATCGCCCAGGGCGCGGGTTTGCGCCGAAATCAGGCGGCGCTTGCTGCGCGGGTTGAACGCATGGCGGGCGTCAAGCTCAAACTGCTGCATGGTGGTGCCCGCGTCATCGAGCACCACATCCAGCAGTTTCCCCAGCAGTTCTCCGGTATCGTTCACCACTGCCTGCCCGATCAGGGCATGCAGCGTGCTGGACCCGGTAGGCGGCTTCTGCTGCGGCCTGGTTTTTTTCTCGGCTTCGCCTGGCGCGCTGGGGTTGGTGGGGATTGCCGCCCGCTCGCGGTCCACCACGACGGCATACGGGCCGATGCTGTGCACCAGATGAATAGGCACCACCCAACGGCTTCGCTTGCCTTTGAGCCGCGCCAGAAACCGCGCCTTGAATCCGGCGCGTACCCGAATGGCAACCATCTGCTGGGTTTCCAGATGAAAATACAGTTCATCTACAAAACCTAGAATTACAGCGGTACTGCTGTCAATCACTTTCTGCCCAAGGACACGTGTGGCGCGCGAGGTGGTTTCAAGCGAGACACTGCCCCGCGCTGCTTTTGCTTCTTTCGTGGCTACGGTGCGAGCTTTGGCCGCTGCCTGCATAAATTGTTCCTTTCCACATAGGCCAGTCCGCACGCTGGTGCGCGATGCCCGAAAACGCAGCAACCGAACAGAGGGAAGGTGTGCCGGTTTCCTGCTATCGTAGAGATTATAGAGGAGAAGGCGTCTTCCCTGTCAAGCGGGAGCAGTTGGGATAGGACGTTTGTCCCAGAGCAGGCTGTCGCGCCTGGTTTCTTTTGTTCCTGGCGCAGCGCTTCAGAAATTCAGAAATGGCGCGCGTGTGTCACACAGCTTTGCGCCTTCTGACACAGTTCTGACACACTTGCTGGCTATCATTCTCAGTAGGAAAATGTACTGGCTTGGAGGCATGGAAATGAGATACCATGCTGGATGAAACGAGGTGTATCATGCAAGTTCTTGAGCGTCAGAACCCGTCTGGCCTGGCAAGGGTGGTGTACGGGGGCACAGGAAAAAAGCAAACGTATCGCAACATTGCGTATCTGCTGCTGAGCCTGCCGCTGGGAACCTTCTACTTTGTCTTGTTAGTGACCGGGCTGTGCGTTGGCGCTAGCACAGTGGTTGTATGGATAGGCATCCCTGTATTGGCGGTGACGATGCTTCTCTGGCGTGGCCTGGGAAACTTCGAGCGCACGCTGGCGGTGAATCTGTTGGGGATGGATGTGCTCCCATTCTCTGCGCCGCCCCCGGCGCGGCTGAGCTGGATGCGGCGCATGCTCGCCTATGCCCGCGACCCGCTCACCTGGAAGAGTCTGGTCTATCTCTTCCTGGAGTTTCCGTTTGGCATTTTCTTCTTTACCGTCACGGTAACATTCCTGGCAACATCGCTGGCGCTGCTGCTTTTTCCGGTTGCCTACCTGTTTGACAACTGGCTGGTTGTTGCCTATCACGTCCCTGCCCACGATTTTACGATAAACATCATTACCCAGAACCATATACAGGTAGACGGGCATGTAAACTTCGGCGCGCTGTTGAGCCTCATCCCCCAGACTTTGCTAGGGATTCCGCTGGGGTTGCTCTCGGTGCGGCTCATCAATGGCATGGCCTACGGCTGGGGGCAGTTTGCCCGGTTGATGCTGGGGATGAGCACGACACAGATGCAACTGGAGACGGCACGCGCACGCGCTGAGCAGGCATACACGCGGGCAGAGCGCTCCGATCAGAGCCGCCGGGAGTTGATCGTCAATGTGTCGCATGACCTGCGGACGCCAATTGCCAGCATTCGCGGGCATATCGAGTCCCTGCAAATGGCGAAAGAGCAGCAGGATGGCGCTCCTGGCTCCAATGAGGAGCGCGCCTACCTGGATATTGTGCAGCGCGAAACGGAGCGGCTCAGCGATCTGGTGGATGATCTGCTGGCGCTGGCGCGGGCCGATGCCGGAGAACTCCGGCTGGACGTGGGGCCGGTGGCGGCTGATGGGGTGGTTGCAGAGGTGGCTCAGGCGCTCTCGCCGCTGGCCTGGCGCGAGCGACAGGTGACGCTGATTCAGAACGTGCCATCTGGTTTGCCGCTGGTGCTGGCAGATCGCCAGCGGCTGGGGCAGGTGCTCTTGAATCTGGTCAGGAACGCCATCACCTCCACGCCTGCCGGGGGCATTGTCTCGCTCTCGCTGGAACTGGCCGACGCCGGGCACCTGGCCCTGACGGTTGCCGATACCGGCGTGGGCATCCCGCCGCAAGACCTGGAGCGCATCTTTGAGCGCTTTTATCGCACCGATGCCTCGCGCACACGCGCAACGGGCGGCTTTGGGCTGGGCCTGGCGATTGTGCGCGATTTTGTGCAGGCAATGGGCGGCACCATCACCGTCGAAAGCGCGGTGGGCGAAGGCAGCCGCTTCCGGGTGCTGCTGCGCCTGGCGACGCCGACGCTTTCTCAGCAATTGAGCGCGTAAATCCACATTGGCAGAGGAGCGAGGTGCAGCGATGGCAACTATTCTGATCGTTGAAGATGAGGTGGACCTCTGCCATTTGCTGCGCTCCCATCTGGAAGCCGAGGGCCATACGGTGTATCAGGCATTTGATGGCCCCTCGGCCCTCGATCTGGTGGAGGCGCACACGCCGCAGTTGTTAATTCTCGACTGGATGCTGCCGGGGATGGATGGGCTGACGGTCTGCCGCAAGGTGCGCCAGCGCCACCTGATGCCCATTCTGATGCTGACGGCGCGCTCTGAGGAGGTTGATCGCGTGCTGGGGCTGGAGGTGGGCGCCGATGATTATGTCGTCAAGCCCTTCAGCATGCGCGAACTGCTGGCCCGCACACGCGCTATCTTGCGCCGTGTCGCGCTGGACAGCCAGGCGGCTCTCACGCCTGACCCTGCCAAATACGAAAACCCAGGCTTTGCCAACGCGCAAGATGCCCCATTGCCCATGCCAGCCCCCGTGCTCTATGGCCCGCTCTCCCTGGATGCCGCGCAGCATACGGCTGCCCTGGATGGCATACCACTCGACCTGACGCCCAGGGAATTTGACCTGCTGCTGCTCTTTGCCTCGCATCCTGGCCGCGTCTTTAGCCGCCAGTTTCTGCTGGAGCGGCTCTGGGGCTACGAGTATGACGGCCAGGACCGCGCGGTGGATACCCAGGTCACGCGCCTGCGCAAAAAGCTGGGGCCGCTCAGCGACAAACTGGTGACTGTTTGGGGCGTGGGCTATCGGTTGGTGCCCTGAAAGCCTCTACAAATCGCCATTCTGAGCAATTTTTCTCTTTCCTCAAAAATCCCTCAAAAATCCCCTTTTTCCCTCTTGACTTTTGTGTGCTTGTCGTGTAATATTAATGTATCATAATTATGATACATTAAGACGGAAGCGAGGACAGCATGGCAAACTGGTTGGATGTGAATCCGCGCAGTGGGGTGCCTCTCTATGTCCAACTGATCGAACAGATCAAACATGCGTTGGAGGTCGGGGTCTTGCAGCCCGGCGATCAGCTCCCAACGGTGCGCGAACTCTCAACCCAGTTGACCATTGCTCCCAACACCATCGTCAAGGCGTATGACGAGCTTGCCAGAATGGGGCTGATTACCAGCCGCCCTGGAAGGGGGACAACCGTCGTGGCGAATCTGGATGGCACGCTGCGCAAGCAGCAAGTCGAAGCGTTGTTTGAGCGGCTGCATGCCCTGGTCCGCGACGCCGCCCACCTGGGCATCAGCCAGCAAGAACTCAGCAGCCGCTTCGATGCCGAACTCAAGCAGTTCTACTCCGGTTCAGGTGAGAAGGGAGAGGATTAGCAATGGAAAAGAACGTTGATATATCTGGTGGGGAGTCCGCGCAGGCGGACTTAGCGGCGCCCGCAGGCGCCTCTAGCCGCGACTTTAGTCGCCAGGAGATGACAACAGGTATGGCAGCAACAGAGGCGGCCATTGAAATTACCGATCTGGTGGTGAGCTATGGCGAGCGGCGGGCGGTGGATGGGCTGACGCTGCGCGTGCCGACTGGCTCGGTCTTTGGGTTCCTTGGCCCCAACGGGGCGGGCAAGACGACCACCATCAAGGCGCTGCTGGGGCTGCGCGCGCCCACCGGTGGCAGCGCGCGGGTGCTCGGCTGTGATGTGGTGACACAGAGCCAGGAGGTGCGGGCGCGCGTCGGCTATGTGAGCGAGGTCAACAGCCTCTACGATTACCTGACCATCCCCCAGTTGTGCCGGTTCTGTAAGTCGGTCAGCCGCCAGTGGGACCAGGTGATTGTTGACCGCTATCTGCGGGCGTTTGGCCTGCCGACCAACAAGAAGGTCGGCCAGTTTTCCAAAGGCATGAAGTCGCAGTTGGCGCTGTGTCTGGCGCTGGGGAGCCGACCCGAAATGCTGATTCTGGACGAGCCAACCTCCGGCCTGGACCCGCTGGCGCGTCACGAGTTCCTCAACACGTTGGTCAAAGAGGTGGCCGCCGAGGGCAAGACAATCTTCTTCTCCTCGCACATTCTGGCGGAAGTCGAAGCGGTTGCCGACTGGATTGGCATTATCAAGGCGGGCAAGCTGCTGGTAGCCGATGAACTTGACCATCTCAAACAGTCGCAGAAGGTGCTCAAGCTGACCTATGCTGAGATGCTGCCTGCGGAAGAGGTGGAGGCGCTGCGTGCCCTGCCCAACGTGATGAATCTGGCGCAAGAAGGGCGCAGCCTGCGCATCCTGACGCGCGGCAGCGCCGAAAGCCTGGCAGAAACCATCCAGGCGCGGCCCCACGCCTTGCGCGACGTGGAGACGGTAGACCTGAACCTGGAAGACCTGTTC
>DATBGS010000074.1:0-6275 GCA_036557885.1 Ktedonobacterales bacterium | reverse complement strand
GCCGCAGTACCGCGATAAGCGCAGCCAGCATGACCTGGGGCATCTTTTCGACTGTTTTCAAGGCGCCACCGAAGTCCCCACGTAGCGCCTGCTGAAGGGTGTGTTGGCCTCCCTGCTGCACCGACGCACGCACGCCTTCTGTGAACACCGCGTCGAGCGCCTCGCGCAGGATGAGTTGCAGCGTGCGCTCGACCTTCTCCCGCAACTCCTGATTGGCAAAATCGACTGGCGCCGCCTCAAATGCCTTCTGGAGCAAGGTGTGCAGATCCTGCTCCGCACGCTGCTGGATGGTTGTATGCGTGGACTCGGCCAGGAGGGCACCCAGCCCAGCGGCCAGCAACGACTGGAGCCACTGCGCGCTGGAGCGCCCCACTGCCTGCACTGCGGCGGTAAGGGCGCCAGAGAGCGGCTGCTCTCTGGCATGCTGGACGTTCCGGACCGGTAGGAGCGCTGGCTGCGGCTGAGATTCCAGCGTTTGCTTACTCTTACGCTCCTGCGGTGCACCATCTTGCGTTGTGGGTGGGACAGACGCCTGGCGTTTTGGAGGCGGTTCGGTAGGAGTAGTTGACGCCGGAGTATCTGATACTTGATGCGCCCCCTGGCTGGTGCTTGACTTACCCGTGCCACGTCTTGGCAGAGATGCCATTTGACCTGATAGATCCTGTGCCATTCGTTGCCTAAATTCATCCAGCACCGGCTGGATAGCTTGTGTGATTTGTTGCTCAAGTGCCTGGTTGAAATCCATGGTAGCGCTTTGTGTCCCTCCTCCAGCATCTGCCTGGGACGATTGCGCTTCAGGCTTGCGGGTTGGATGGCGTCGCGCTGGCGCCTGTCCGCCAACCGCCCCCTGTGATGGTCGCATCACGGAAGACTCTTTCTGCGTTGGGTTGGTTGAGCCTGCTTGCGCACCCGAGCCATGAAGCGCAGTATGCTCAGGCTCGGCTGGCCCAGGCTGGGCTGAAGCCCGTTGTCCTGCGAGGCTGCTCTGTTGGCCTTCTCCTCCAATTGGGGGTAGGCGATACCAGATCTCCAGTGATTCCTCTGCGGCTGCTTCCTCTAGGTAGGTTCTGGTGCCGACCATCGGCGAGGGAGCCACAGCTCCTGGTCGAGTCCTAGACAAAGCTGGCGAGGGCTGGACCTTCATTCGTGGGTGTGATTCGGCCCTGCCACTCGAAATGAGTGAGCGCTCGAACTCTCTGCCGCTTCAGCCCCTCTGCCTGCCAGGTGTTCACGCGATCTTTAGACTGCCTGAGATGGCTGTGCTTGTTCTTTCTGCTGGCCGTCTCCCAGGTCTGGGAGCAGTTTCTTGCCCAGATTCTTGGCCATCCCCCCGACCATCTTCTTCATGAGGCCCGCGATGCCGCCGCCAATCGCCTGTAAGCCCTGCTTTGCGGCCCCTCCCGCCGCCTTCAAGCCCTCAAACAAGGCCAGCAAGATGAGGATGACCAGGTTCACGACGGCCTTGAGCAGCTCGACGACGGTTCTCAGCAGGGCACGCAGCGTCCTGGCCAACCATTGCATCGTCTTCTTCAGGGCCTTCATCGTTCGCTGGACCGCCTCCTGCAGCTTGGTTTGCGGAGGTTTCTCACGTTCCTGCCTGGCTTCTTGCGCCGTCTGGTCTGTTTGCTTTTCCACCTCCTCGTGCAGCGGCTTTATTGCCAGACTGACCTGGCGGTGCAGTTCGTCCTCGCCCAGCTTGAGCACATAGTCGATCTGCTGCTCGACCCCCTCCTCGATGTTCTCCCGCAGGTCGTCGAGGATGGGGTCCATGGCATCGATGACCTGCTGGCGCAGAGCCGCGACCAGAGGACTCTCTTGCTCTTCGTCTCCTTTGCCGTTCTTCCCCTGGCCTCCCTGCCCAGTTGGAGTCTGCTCCGCTTCCGGTTGCTCCGTCTGGCGCTGCTGCATCTCGCCTGGTTGGTTCGTAGCCTGCTTTCCCTGCTGCTGATACGCCGAGGAGGTGTCGCCCGGCGAAGCAGTACCTCCTTCCTGGCTCGGCTGCTCTGCCTGATCTGCCGCTGAAGTGGTACCGCCCTGTTGCTCATTGAGCGCCTGCCCGAACACCTTGCCCGCACCCTCGCGGGTCTGACCCATCTGTTCCCGGACGATCTGCTGGATCTGCTGCTCCACCTGCGACATGAGGGGTTGGAGCACTTGTGTCAGCTCGGCTTTCGAGAGCTGGCCCGTGTCCCGCCTCTGGCCTGACTGCGGCTGTGTTGCTGGTTGCTGTGCACTCATTCGCTTCATCCTATCTCAACACTGCTGTCCCTCTCATCCGAACACGACTCACGAGGCCCTCGGCAAATTGCCAACCCTCCAGCCCCCCAGAGAGCGGCCCCTCACCCAGGGCGCGTCTTGTCGCTTCTCACGCGTGACAACAGCTAGCTTGATACTCATCCCCTGGCCTGTCAGTGGTCCACGCTGGGGGAACGTCCTTGAGAAGGACATCTTGCAACTTTTATACCCTAGCAGCAGAGCAGGCAGCTTCTGACCATCAACCGCTACGGGTCTTTGAAAACACCTGCTGGAGCACGACCACAGCCTGTTTTACCGAGGTTCACACACCACAATGGCTCCTGCCAGGATGAGGAGGAAAGGCTGGAGCACCAGAGCAGCAAGCTTAGGTCTTGTTTTGCGCATTGCCCGCCTCTTCACATCCCTTACTGGCAGGCTCCACTCCTCTTCACTCATTTACTCTTTGCGGGCCTCGCCACCCTGCCGACCCATTTCAGAGTGCTCTTCTGACCCCAGCTCCTCCTTGCACGTCTCCCCTCTTCTGACTCCTTTCCTCATCCGTTCGGAAAATTGGGCGCTAGCGCTTTGTGGCTGGCGCTTTTACAGCCGGGTGAGGAAAGGAGCCAGCACAGGGCTTGATCCTGATTGCGGAGTTCGGTCGCTTGCTATGGAATGGCAGTTGGCACTCGCCTGTGGCAGACGAGCAAGTCCGCACGTGCTGGTGAAGCACCTGGCTGGGCGAGGAGATGCCCAGGCCGTAAGGGCGGGCTTGCTCGTCTGCGAGCCATTCCCCCTGACCACCAGCGTGAGGCAACTACACCCGCACTTTGGGGACCTTCTCGCGTCTTGCCATTTTCTTTGTCGTTCGGTCTATCATGATGCAGCCCTCCTCTCGCCTGGGCTGAAAGAAGGTGAATTCGTGGGGGAGCAGACGGACTGAGCGACGCACGTGCCGCCTCGTTTCGCGCTCGGTGGCACGGCTGCGCTGGGCTGAGGCACTCTACAGGTGTCGTGCCAGCGGAGTGCCTCGTATGTCGACTCGTTTCGCTGATCACGCGGCCCCGGCGCGGCGCGGTCCTCGGGCACGGGCGGCCGTTCGGCTACCCCGTGGCTTCGTCCGGGTCGCCGCCGGTCCCGCGCTTCAGCACGTGCTCCAGACCTGGACCCTCCGGCGGCGCGCAGCACGGCTCGGTCGTGGGGCCGGAGAAACCGCGGCTCCGGGGGCGGCGCGCAGGCTCACAAGCTGGTGCGTCTGCGCCCGGTGATGAAGCTCAGGAGCCACCAGATCAGCGCAGCCAGGATGACAATCCAGAGCAGGTTGATGAGCCCGCCGACATGCCCGATGAGCAACAGCACGAGCCAGACTACTAAGACGATCGCTGCAATGACGAGAAGGGTATGAATCACGAACATCCTCCTTCTTTCTTCTTACGTGACACTGCATAGACGGTCTTTGCCGCTTCAATCATCTGGTTCACGCATTTGTTATGCCTCCCTTTTGGGGCAGAGATGGCCGCACGTCCTGTGTATGAGGCTGCTTGGGGTACGCGGCGCAATGAGATGAGCGCCGTGACAATCGATCAGCCGGGGGCCAGTGAGCCGAGCTGCACTTGCCTGCTGGACCCCGTAGTGTGCCAAATCCATCTACGCCATTTTTCCGCTCGTGGAAGCGCAGCTGGCATTTTCGCACAGGACGGGCTCAGATTCTGCCCAACTCCAATCTGATCCAGTGCTTGGCGCACACACCTTGTGCTGGCTCGTAATGGGCGGAAATAGCATCCGGAGTGTTGCATACCCGCTCCATCGATTAGCTCTCTCCTGCTTAACATGGTATGATGAGATCTCGCTCATCACCATCCTCTGCGGGAGAAACCTATGACTTTCGCGGCGTTTGCCAACCTCTTTTCGGTGGTTCTTGATTTCCTGGGTTTGTTTCTTCGGTCGGACCGTGAGAAAAATCTCGAGATCTTGCTGCTCCGAAAGCCTCTTCGTATCTTGCAGCGGACGCAAGCTCGTCCACCTCATCTCTCCTGGTGGGAGAAACTGCCGCTGACCATGCTGGCAGGCAAACTCGTCCAAGGAGCGACGAACTCCCGCAAGCGGCTCAGTCAAAGCCTGGTTCTCTTCACTCCCGAGACAGTGCTGCGCTGGCATCGTGAGTTCGTGCGTCGTAAGTGGACGTTTCGCCATCATCCATCCACAGGCAGGCCAAGAATTGCCTCGGATCTGGAAGCGCTGATTGCACGCTTAGCCAGAGAGAACCCACGCTGGGGGTACAGCAAAATCGCAGGGGAACTCCTTAAGTTCGGCTATTGTGTTGGCCGCTCAACCATCCGAGCTGTCCTCAAGCGCCAGCACATCCCTGGAGTGCCCACGCGTGCCCGACGCAGCACTTGGCGAGCTTTCTTACGCCAACACCACCAGCAACTGCTCGCCTGTGATTTCTTCACCGTGGAAACACTGCGCTTGCAAACGCTGTATGTGCTCTTCTTTATCGAGATTGGCACCCGCAGAATTCATGTGGCCCCCTGCACGGTCCACCCCACAGCAGCCTGGGTGGTGCAACAGGCTCGTCAACTCGTGTGGAAGCTCCAGGAGGAAGGGAACGTACTGCGCTTCCTCCTCCACGATCGTGACGCGAAGTTTCCCGCCAGTTTTGATACCGTGTTCGTTTCTGAAGGCATGGAGGTCATACTGACTCCCTATCGCGCGCCTAACGCCAATGCCTATGCGGAGCGGTGGGTCCGCGAGCCGGCGCGAGGAATGTTTGGATCATCAGCTCATCGTCAATGACCGCCACGCGGGACCACGTACTGTGTGAATACCGCCAGTATTTTAACCAGGCACGCCCTCATCAAGGCCTTGGTCAGCAGATTCCTGAATCACCCAACCAACCACCAGGACAAGGGCCAGTACAGAGGAGAGATCTCCTGGGTGGCCTCCTCCACGACTACTTTCGCGATGCGGCATAACGCCTGGCAGCGCCTGGGATGGGGTTTTCGCCCATTACGCCCGCCACGACCATCGGCGTGTCCTCCAGTGGCATTGTCGCGGTCATGTGCGACTTCCGCATCCTGGCGCGAGATGCCAGCAGAGTATGGCAAATGGGAGACCGCCTACAAGCGCTATCGGCTCTGGTGCGCCGCAGGGCTCTGGCAACGCATCCTGGAAGTAGTGGACCCCGTTTCAGTCGCCAGTCAACATGCCACTACATCTGGACCCTAAGTGTCGCTGTAGGGGTGTGACCTGCTTGTTGAAAAATACCTTCCCGCCTACTCTTGCCTGTGCTGCATGGGATATTGTCCCCCATACGTTCGCAGCAACTTATACCGTCTTGCGTCCAGTTCTTTCCGTCTCACACGGGATACTGCCTAACGTGACATGGCGCACGCGCAAGTACCAGCGCACGCACAACACAATCATGTCTGTCTGGTAATGACGCCATTTGAACGGGCTCTGAGCATTCATGAACCCACCTCTTCTGGATCATTTGCATCCTCCAGAGCTTACCAGTTCACCTGCTGGTTTACCACCCCATCATTTTTGCAACACAACCGAAAGGACAGAGCAATGGCAACTACAAAGAGGCAGAAAATCGCTGTGGGGGGTAAGGTGGATGGGTCATCGAGCGCAGTTTTGCTTGGGCCGCCCGCTTCCGTCGCCTGGCACGCGACTACGAGCGCCTGCCAGAAACGCTGGCAGGATTGCACTTTCTGGCCTTTGCTATCTTACTGCTGCATCACTTTCTCCATCTGGTCGTTCATTGTTTCTGAAGTCAGAACAGACTCTTCCATCCGTTGGCCTGGTCTTTCCTTCACTGGTTTTTGTGTGGGGCTACATCCTGGTTTACCAGCCGGCTGGTAATCGCAGCCGAGAGCAGTACCCCAGGGATGCCTGCGCCTGGGTGTGTTCCAGCCCCTACAAAATAAAGACGCTCAATCTGACCGGAGCGGTTATGTGGCCGGAAGTAGGCCGATTGCAAGAGTGTTGGCTCAATCGAAAAGGCTGAGCCAAGATAACTCCGAAGCTGTGACTCAAAA
>DATBGS010000073.1:0-18385 GCA_036557885.1 Ktedonobacterales bacterium | reverse complement strand
ATACGAATAGAATCACTACAAAAGAGAAAAGCTAGCCGTTTCCATCCCAAACGGGAGTCATCAGCCATTTAGACTCCTATACACTGCTGTGCCGTGCCGGCACAAAACCGTTTCCATCCCAAACGGGAGTCATCAGCCATTTAGACTCGGCGAGTGGCCACCGAGCCAAGGACGATTTACAAAGTTTCCATCCCAAACGGGAGTCATCAGCCATTTAGACCCCAGAACAACCAGAACAGAGAGATCTTATATAAGCGTTTCCATCCCAAACGGGAGTCATCAGCCATTTAGACCGCTACCCTCGTAGTATAGCACAGGGAGCGGGCTGATGCAATGGTTTCCGAGAGCCTCTTTATTGCTGAGATAAAAGTCCATAAAAATTTCGCCCAATTTTTGCCATTTTCGCCTCGCGCCGCTCCCTGAGTGCTCCGAGATCCTCCCAGCAAAAACGCCAGCACTGAGGCTCTCGGAGCGATTGACTGACTAGAAGCCGGTGGTACCCCTCAAAGCAGGGGCACGGCAGGTGGGTACTCCCCTCTTGCATGTTCGCTCGTTTCCTGGTATACTTTCGGCAAGCTCTCGTGTGAGGGCTGCTTGATGCCCGCTGTGGGCGTCAGGACCGTTGAGTAGTATAGAGTTCGCGTTGGCATCCGGCCAGCGTGAGAGTGCCCATAAAGCACTCGCCACGCCGTTAACGCAACCCCTGTCAGACAGAGGTCGAGTCGGTAAAGCATTCTGAAAGTCGCTTCTTCCGGCCACCTCTCACCACACGCGCTCACTGCGCCAGGCAACGCCCATATGGGCCGGGGCACCGCTCCGCTTCCATGACGGCTTGTCCCAGGCAAAGACCGGGCGCTCTCGCAGGAGGTGGCCGTTTGCTCGCGCAGACATGCCCCCTGTCCAGGGGGAAAGGAGCGACCTGTATGTCTATGCCCCGCCGCGATGACGATGAGCACCAGTCCCCTCCAGAGGCGTCCAGCTACCCCTATTTTCAGATCACCACCCCGGAGAGCCGCCCGCGCTGGCGCGAGGCTCCTGTCTGGCGCGAGGCCACCCGCGAAGAAGAGGCCGAGTTCGAGCGCAGGCGCGAGGCGGTGCTGCGCCAGATGGCCGAACAGTGGGGCGAAGCGGCTCGCCCGGCTCCGCTGGACGCGGCGGAGGTGGAGCGCCGCAAGCAGACGATTATGAACTTCTTTGCGCCTCGCCAGGAGCCACCCAGCCCCGCATTCCCCGGCAGGGACGCCGGGGCTACAAGCGTCGGGCCTGGGACTGCTCGTAGCACCGGCGACCCTGCCGGTGCCTCGCTCCCCGGCGCGGCTGTGCCCCCGTTCTTCACGGGGGTGGCCGGGGCTACAAGCGCCGGGCCTGGCCGGTTAGAAACCGGCGGTACAGAACCACCCGGCGCTGCTCCGGCGGAGGAGACGCTGGCGCTTTCGAATGAACCGCCCAGGCCGGTGTATTTGCGCGTGGGTGAGGCGCCGCCGCTGGAGCGCCCGCTCCAGCGCCAGCCGCCCGCGCTGGGCAAGATTGCGCCGTTGCCCCCGGCACAGGAGGGTATGCCAGCCGGTCAGTGGGCGGGGCGCTGGGCCAGCCTGACCACCGCCGACGACCCGCTCTATGTGCTGCGCGTGGGCCTGAACGCCCTGCTCGAACTGCGCCTGAGCCAGGAGCTTACGCGCTCGTCTCCCTCCGCGCTCACTCTGACGGTGACGCCGCTGGAACGGGAAACGCTGCTCTCCTGGCCGACTGAGCGTCTGCTGGCCTGGCTGGATATGGAGAGCGAGCAGCTAGTGCGGGCGCTGGAGGCGCCGCTGCCCGGCTTCCCTGGCTGGGCGCGGGAAGCGCTGGAAGAGTTCCGCCAGCAGATTCTTGCCAAACGCGAGCAGCGTTTGGCCGTGCTGATAGCCGCCCTGCGCAAGCGGCTCCAAAAGCGGCGAGCGGTGCGACAGATTGGGGAACTGGTGACACGGCTGGCGTGGCAGATGGTAGACACGCCCGCTCTGCTTGCGGGGTAGCAGGGGCAGGCGGTTGACAAAGTTTCAACGATTATCCAGGCCACGAGAGCTGGCGACTAAAGATCGCGCCTAAGGGCCTACGGCCACCCTAAGACAGAAGGGCACCCCTCAAAGCAGGGGCACGGCAGCGAAACCCGCCTGCGCGGGTTAGGACGAAGGTTGGCGTGCCCTGGGGTGGGGAGTCCGCGCAGGCGGACTTGGTGGCGTCCGCAGACGCCCTTAGGCGCGGCTTTTAACCGCCAGCCTCCGTCTTGGCTAAATGATAAAATCTCGTGATCCGCTTGCTACCCGACGATGTTAAAGAGCAGGATAGTGTGCGCCAGGCGAAGCTGATCGCCATCGGCAATGGGCTGGGGCCAGCGGATGCGCCTGCCGTTTACGTAGGTGCCCAGCGAGCTATTTTTGTCTTCGATGATCCAGCGCCCAGATTCAAAGCGAAGCTGGGCGTGGTGCCGCGAGATGGACGGGTCGGACAGGATAATATCGTTGCCGGGGGCGCGGCCAATGGTGGTAATGGTGTGCTCGTGCAGGTTGAAGTATTGCCCCGAAGACGGGTTATCCATCAAGGTCAGGCGCGCGTGGACGAACGGCAGCCAGGTTTCTTGCGGCGACAGGAGGTTGGGGACAACGCGCGGAGTCAGGTCGTAGTTGCAGATCAGACAAAAGCGCCTGCCGGGAGGGTTGACAGCGCCGCAGCGGAAACAGGTCGCCTCTTGCTGGGAGGCGTCGGCTTCCCCTTCGCTGGCGGGCAGATGGTGCGGGTTGCTCATGGAAGTGTCCCCGCAGAAAAGCGTCACCTTGACCGTTGCTAGCGTCAGGACGCCCGCGTAGATGGTAAGCTCCACTTCGGTATCGGTGCCAGCCAGGGCGCGGCTGGCCGAAAAGCGAAACGGCGCCTGGTGCCAGTCCTCCAGCCAGCGAAGGGTCAGCCTGGGCGGGTTGAAGGTCAGCCCCGGCCCCTGCGGGACAATGGTTAGCTCCACGCCACGCGCCAGGGGGTGATCGGTTGGCGCAATGGCGGTGTAGCGACGATCTGGCACATGCTGGGTGTGTTGGGCGGCGTCCTGGTAGGCGTCATTCATAGCGGCGGGCACGTGTGTATAGAACAGCAGCGTTTCCCAGGTTTCGGCGGCAATGCTGGCGGGCGCGCACACCATGAAATGCAGCACGTCAACGGCAGGCGCGGCCAGCAGCGCCTGCGGGAGTGATCCTTGCTGGTCCTGCCCTTCCTCGGCGCCGTGTATGGCTTCATATGCCGCCTCTAATTCGCGGTCCCAATCAATTTCCGCTGAAACCCGCTCAGGCCCGTCCGATTCCTCTTTGAACGCCAGGTCTTTGCGGATAACCGTCGCGTCGGGGGTATCCTGCGAGAAGATGTCGCGCACCTGCGCGGCCAACTGCTTCCAAAGCTGCTCGCGTTTGGCGGGGGTCATGGCGCTGACCGGCTGCGCGGGGGGATTGATGGTTGGGAAGTGCGCCAGCATGGACTGTTCAAAGGCGCAGGGGCGCGTGATGACGCACAGGAATTGCGCGTCTTCGAGTCGGGCGGCTTCAAGCAGAGTGAGCGCCGCGCCGCTGGTGAGGTAGTCCGGGGCCAGCGTTTCCGGGCTGATGAGCAAGAGCGCCAGCTTTGCCGTTTTGATGGCCTGCTCAAACGCGGCAAGCCCGGCGTCTGCGGCAAGCCGCGTCTCATCCCAGGCGTCTCCCTCCACTGCGGCGCGGTGCTTCACGACGGCTTGTAGCTGCTCAAGATATGCTGCGTCTGCCTGGCTGGAGCAAATCAACAGCTTCGCGCGTTCATTCGAGGGAAACACCATAGCGCCTGCCTCCGCCCTGCCCCCGCTTTGGGGGTGCCAGAGAAACATTCCCGCTGCTGCCAGGAAGTGACACACCATTTCTGACAGCATCGAGCATACCAGATTGCCGTTCAGGTCGTCAAGCAGGGAAAGCTATACTGAAGCTCAGATGTAATCACCACAGCGGCAGACCGCTTGTAGCCCCGGCCTCCGTGCTGGGGAACGCAGCACCGGCGGGGACGCCGGTGCTACAAGCGCCAGCTACTTTACGCGGGCGGCGTCACTGTGTCTATGACTGTCGCCGTCTGTGCCACGCTGCCCTGAAGGGTGAAAACAACCATCAAGAGAAAGGAGACTGGCGGCCCGCCCTGCTGAAGTTCCTGGCAGAGCGTGGCAAGAGGCGTCACTTTTAGCAGAGCTGTCTGCCCGGCGGGAATGGTCCCGCTGGTTGGGTTGGCCGCTGCCCAGATGTGCCCCTGCGAGTCTTTTTGTGTAATGTTCGCCTGCCAGCTTGCCGAAACAGCGTTGCGGCTGTTGTCCAGCGTAATCATCAGCGCGGGAAGCGGCTGTGTGCCGTTGCAGGTCTGAGTAAAAGCCTGGGGGCTGATCACCAACCGGGGAAGAGGGGTAGGCGTTGGGGGTTTGGAGGTAGGAGTAGCCGTTGGTTGTTGTGGAGAAGGAGTAGGTGTGACGAGTTGTGGCGTAGCAGTGGCGGTGGCAGTAGCAGTTGGCTGGAGGACTGGCGTGTCTGTCGCCAGAACCACCAGTGTTGTAGGCGTGGCCGACCCGCTCGTAAAAGCGCCGCGTGTCCCATACAGGCTCAACGTGCCAGCCCCAACCACCAGCATCACCAGCGCGGCCACCGCCACCCGCGTTACCACTCGCGCCTGGAGCCTGCTGAATAAGCGATAGCGTATCCCATGCGCCACGCCAGGGCGCCCTTCGCCGCCAGAGCGAGCCAGTTCGCCTGTGATGTTGCGGCGTTGATTCCTGACGCTTTCAACGGCAAAGCTAACATTGGGTGATTCGGCTCTGGTATCCGCTGGAGGCGCAGCCGAATCATCTTGCTCAAGCGCGGCCAGCTTCAAGGGTTTATTCAGCACCAGCGTACTATCAGCGTCGCTGGGGCTTTCGGCTGGCTCAGCAGCTTCCTCAAGCGGACCAAGCACCTGCCCACAATGCCCGCAGAAGCGCGCCGCTGCGGGCAGCACTTCATTGCAGGCAGGGCAGCGGCGGGTGGCCGCCTTCACCCCAGGCGGCGCGAGGCGCGTGTCGTCGGTGCCCGGCGGCTGCACGCGGCCACAGTGCGGGCAGAGCGGTGAAGCCGCGTCCAGTTCATGCTGGCAAAAGATGCACTGCGCCATTGGGATAGCCGCCTTCCGTCAAAATACTCTTTGAGAAAGAACGCTCCACAACACAGTTTTGTTGCATGGGGAACGCTGCGCTCTACCCTGGCGAAAGCGCGGCTATGCTCCGAATCTGGTCGCTTCTTGAAACGCTTCCTCGGCTTCAGCGCCCCGGCCCAGCCGCTTGAGCACGTTGCCCTTGTTGCGCCAGGCAAAGCCATCCCTGGGGTTGAGCGCGATAGCTTGCTCATACGCTTGCAGCGCTTCAGGATAGCGCTTGAGTTCTTCCAACACGGCGCCTCTGGTCGTGTGCGCCAGGCCATCCTGCGGGTCCAGCTTCAGCAGTTGCTCGTAGGTTGCCAGCGCTCCCTGCACGCGCCCCAGTTCGCGCTGCACCGCTCCTTTGCAATGCAGGGCGTAGGTATCCTGCGGGTCCAGTTCAATCGCCCACTCATATTCAGAAAGCGCCTCTTCCGGGCGGCCCAGTTCATCCAGCACCTCGCCCCTGTTGCGGTGCGCAATAGCATAATCGCGGTCCAGCTTAATCGCCTGGTCGAAGGCGGCCAGCGCGTCCTGGTTGCGCTGGAGGTCCAACAGCACACAGCCGCGATTGTTGCAAAACAGGGCTTTGGTGTGGTCCAGCTTGATCGCCTGGTCATAGGCTGCCAGCGCATCCTGATAGCGCAGCAGGGAACGCAGCGCGTCGCCTTTGTTGTTATGCGCAACGGCAAAATTGACATTAAGGCGAACAGCCTGCTCAAAGCTTGCCAGCGCCTCCTGGTGACGGTTGAGCGCGCTGAGGATCAGCCCTTTATCGTTGTGGGCCACGTCATCACCGGGATAGCGCGCAATGGCCTGCTCATACGTTGCCAGCGCCGCTGTGTAGTTCCCCAGTTCTTTCAACACGGAGGCTTTCAGAAAATAGAGGCGCTCGTCGTCTGGCTCCAGCTTCAGGGCGCGATCAAAGGCAGCCACCGCCTCCGCAGGGCGTCTCAGTTCGGTTAGCGCCCGCCCCAGGCGCATAGCGGCGCGGGCGTTGCTATCATCAAGCTGAAGGACGCGCTCATACAACGCCACCGCCTGCGCAAACTGCCTGGCCTGGAAATGGCTGTTGGCTTCGGCCATCCACTGCTCAGCAAGCTCCTGCGTGTTTGGAAACTGGAGCGCTCCTGGCACCTGGGTCGCGTTGGGGTCATGCTGCGCCGACATCTGGACCTGCTTCGGCGGGCGCTGGGCCTCTGGCTGTGGCGGCGCAGCTTTGTTCGTCTCCGGCGCGGGCGTGGGGAGGATGCCAATGATGCTGGATCGCCTGCGGTCCTGCGGCAGATCAAACAGCACGCCATCGGGCGAGCGCATATACAGCACCGGCGTGCCCCACTCCATCGTGTTTTCGATGCCCAGGCTAATCGCGGTGCGCGCCTCCGCAACGGCAGCATCCACCGGCAGGCCATCGGCCAGCGCCTCGTAAAAGGCGCGCGTGCATTCGATGGCGGCTTTGTCGGTAATTTCCTCTTGCATCGCCAGCACCGCCGGAAGCCCACGCCGCGCCAGCGTCGCCGCTGTGCTGGAAAACAGGTCGCGCTGGCTGCCCTTGGCGCCTTCGCAGGCGTTCAACACCACCAGCCGCAGAGAGGGATGATTCGCCAGCAGGCGGCCTAGCTCAGTGGCGCTGAGCAGGTGCGTCTTGCCGTTGTCCTCAGCCAGCGCCAGCAGCCCCTCATTCTTTCTGGGGTCAAAGCCGCCATGCCCGATAAAGTGAAAGACATGCCAGGGGCCTCGGTGCATTTCGCGGTGCAGGTGGCGCCAGGTCTGCCCCTCCAGCCAGGTAATCTCTACCAGCCGCTCGCGCTCCAGCCCTTGTAACGCCTGGCGCACGCGCTCTTGCTCGCGGGCCACATCCAGCGGGTCTTGGTCGCTGGGGCTGCACATCATCGCCAGGATGCGCAGTGGCGGCACGATGGTGAGCGGTTCAATGGGCTGCGACACCTCGACATAGCGCACGAGGGGCGTCTGGCGCGAGAGGCACAGGTAATCGGCCTGGCGCTGGTCGTAGAGGTATTCCCAGGGCAGTGCTGCCAGTTCCGGCGCCAGAATGCGCAGCCGCAGCCGCAAGCCCATGCCCCGGCGCAGCGCCTCGCGCCGACTTTCGTAATAGAGGCTGCGAATTTCATCGGGCAGCAGCGTCTCGAAGAGGCGCTGCCCGAACTCTTGCACCGCCTGCTCTTGCGGCGAAGGCTGCCTGGACCGCCCGCTGCCAGCGCGCAGCAAAGCGCTTTGCAAGCCGGTCAGATAGGCAGCAAGCCGCGCCTCATCAAACGGGAAGCGCAGCACGCCGCGTGCCTCGCCCGCTGGCGAATGCTGCACCGCGAGGGGTAGGTTCGTTCGAGGCCCGCGCCAATCTCCAGATCAAAATCGAGGTACTGCGTCTGCATGGCCTGCCTCCTGGCAATGCGCTAGCGCCGCTTTGCTGCCATTGTAGATGAGGCCGGTTGCGTCGTCAAGTGCTGGCGCGGCCACGAGAGCTGGCGAATAAATTCGCGCCTAAGGGCCTGCGGCCACCCCTAAGACAGAAGGGCACGGCAAGTCCGCCTGCGCGGACTCCCCACCCCATACGGGCCGCGATTCGGCCCAACCCGCGCAGGCGGGTTTCGTGGCGGCCTCTGGCCGCCCTTAGGCGCGGCGGTGCCCCTGCTTTGAGGGGTTTTAACCGCCAGCTTAATCGGCGGCCACCCCAACCGGCACCGGCTGGCGATGCTGCGCAAAGATTCGCGCCAGAGCAGGCAGGAGGAGCGCCAGGGTCATGCCAACGTAGGTTATCGCCAGCGCCAGAAAGGGCATCCCAGGCGCAAAGGCGTACAGGAAACCGGCGCCGGTGGCTGCGACCAGGCTGCCCGCATTGCCAGCCGCGCCAAAATTGGCCTGCACCCGGCTGCGCGCCTCGGCGGGCGTGGAATCCGCCAGCAAACCATCGGCGGCGCTGCCAGCAATCGCCACCGGAATGCCCTCAAAGCCGGAAATGATGACAATCCACCAGGGGGAGAGCGGCAGCACGTATAGGCCAAAGACCAGCGCGCACAGCGCAAAGCCGACCACCGCAGGCCAGTAGCGCCCATAGCGGTCAGAGATGCGCCCGGACAGCGGCGCCAGCACGATGATGGGGACGGCAAAGGTCGTATACGAGAGGCCAATGACGGGGAGCGACGCGCCGTGATCGCTCATGAAGAGGCTCCAGACCGCCATGCCAATGCCGCCGTTCAGCGCCAGCACAAAGCCCATGACATACGCCAGCACCAGCGGGCGCGTGAAAAGCTGCACCGGCACGGTGGCCGGTGCTACAAGCGGCTCACCCTTGCTTGCCGCCGTGCCCTTCTGTCTTAGGGTGCCCCTGCTTTGAGGGGTAGCACCAGCCACCGTGCTGGTGCTTTGAGGGGTGCTGGTGCGCGGCAAAAACACCAGCGTCGCCAGGGCGCCCAGCACCAGCGGCACGCTTGCCAGCAGGAACGACGGCGTATAGCCGGTCTGCGCCGCCAGCACGCTGCCAGCCGCCGGGCCAATCAGAATGCCCACCGTTTTTGCCGCGCCCAACACGCCCAGCGCCTCTGCCTGGCGGTCTGCGGGGGCCAGCAGATTTGCCAGCGCCCGCGCCGGAGGCAGCACAGAGGCAATCGCCACGCCTTCCAGGGCGCGAATGAGGATGAGCCAGAAGGGGTGCTGCGCCGGAATATAGGCCAGCGTGAGCAGCGCGTGCATCAGCAGCCCCACCCAGAGCACGCGCTTCTGGCCGAAGCGGTCCCCAAGGCGGCCAACCGCCGGAGTCGCCAGAATGCCAGAGAGCATGGCTGCTGCTGCCATAAAGCCGATTTCGGCGCTGCTGGCCCCCACTTCCCGCCCATACAAGGCGCGCAGGGGCGAGATAAAGCCCAGCCCCAGGTACGAGATGCCAACGATTACGACCAGCAGCAGCAGGGCAGGCGTATAGAGGGTGTTCGATGCTCGCAGGGCGGGCCAGCGCATGAAAGGTGCTCCTCAGCAAACAGGGTCTTCTTATCGTACCACACCTCTGCAATGAGAAGCGCCATAACACCGCCAGGGTCGCCGGTGCTACAAGCGGCTTGTAGCACCGGCCACCGTGCCGGTTAGCCGATGCGCTCAAAGTCCGAAATCCAGTTGATTTCCCAGGTTTTGCCGCCATCGGCGGAAAACGCTTGCTCCCAGTGGAACGAGTTGGCCGTGATCTCCGACCAGATCACGCGACAAAAAATGTGCTTGCCCTCCCAGGGTTCGTGCGAATACCCCTCGAAGCGCCCGTCCTTGAATGCGCCTATCGCGGGCTGCGGGTCGAAGCCGTTCCGGTTGTTTCCCGCGTAAACGCTCCACTGCTGCGTTTTGGCATCGAAGAGACGCAGCGCCATCCCTTCTGTGGCCCCAGACGCGCGTTCCATCGTGAATTCCTCGATATGGCCCAGTCCCCCCAGAATCTTGCGGACAACCGTCGTGCCTCCAAACTCTTCCCAGGCCGTTGACCCCTTCAGTCGCTCCGGCAGGTTCCGATTGCGTATTCTCCAGGAGCCAATGAAGAAATCAAAACCGGCGCGGCCATCCTGTTCCGCCTGCTTGATGTGTGACTCGCTCACTCGTTTTCCTCCTGAATCCGGGCAAGAGTGGTCGCAGTGACGACACAGCACTGCTCACCTTGTTTTGCCGTTACCATCTCTTAGTATACAGGCAAATGCGGTCAGGATTGGCCCTGATTGGCGCGAAATCGCGGCAAACGCTCAAATTGGATGGGTGTTATTCCTGGCAGTGCGCCATCGGCTCAACCACACAACGGCCCAGGCCGCCAGATAGGTCATCCCGGCAATCGCACCAAGGGTGACAAGGGTGGGGAAGAGGAGATCACCCACCTCTTCTGGCAGTCTGTGTGATAGCTCAAGGGCGCTGAAGATGTATTCAAACAGGACCACAACCCCAAAGACTCTGCGGGCAAGCAGGAAGAGGAAGCGCTGGCGAGGTGGTTGCCTGCGCAGGGGAGCGGGTACGTGGATGAGAAGGGCATAGGCCCAACACGCGGCCACGCTAACGGAAAAGACCCAAAAGGGGATCGGGCCAAAGGGCGGCTGATACGAAAGAGAGAGGGCGAGGAAGGCGGCAAGCTGCCCGTTGCGCGTGAGGACAAAGAGCGCGTAGCCCAGCGCGCTGGTAAAGAGCGTCCAGGCGACGAGAAAGGGCGAGTCGCGACGGCGAGCAGGCGCGTTTTCCTGGGCGGGCGCCTGGGCCTGCTGCGCGCGTTGATTCCTTTTTATCTCCCACACCACAGGCATCAGCCAACCAATAAACAGGAGCACGCTCACAAAAATCGAGGCCAGGACGCTAAACACCTCTAAGAAATGTTGAGACCACTTGAATAAGCCCAGCAAGCATCCCACCGCAAAAGCTACCAGGCCCGCCCAGAGTTCAGGTGATCGGTGAACGAGCGTGTACCTCGTCCGGGGGCTGGTGCGCAGCCAGGAGCGGATGCCCCAGGCCATCATTATTAACCCGCTTGCCACCAGCGCCAGCGCTAGAAAGGCGACAGTGGCCTGGGTGGGAAAGTTGACCGCCAGCACAATGGGGAAGGCCAGGAGAAGAAACGGGCCAGGGAGCATGAGGATACCTGCAATAACCTGCAACAGAACTCGAACAGCTTTGGGCATAGAAGCGCGGCTCCTTCCAGCCTGGAACGTGCTCAGCGAGAAATGCAGGGCAGGTTAAAGGCTCTGCTTGCAGTATAGCACAGAAAGCAAGCGTCTACACTGGCGCTACAAGTCGCCCACCTCATGAAGCGGCCACCCACCACGCAGCCTGGCGACTGAAGATCGCGGCTAAGGGCGTTCCGCCACCAAACCCGCCTTCGCGGGTTCCCTTCCACCCCATCAGGCCATACTTTGCGCGAGAGGGGCGGGGAGTCCGCGCAGGCGGACTTGGTGGCGTCCGCAGACGCCCTTAGGCGCGGCTTTTAACCGCCAGCCTCCGTTCGCGTGAGGCAACATTCATCCCAAACGGGAGTCATCTGCCATTTAGACGGTGAAACGTCCAACGACTCCGACCCGCATGCCGTCGTTTCCATCCCAAACGGGAGTCATCAGCCCTTGAGAGCCTGGCGACTAAAGATCGCAGCTAAGGGCTTGCAGCCACCAAACCCGCCTGCGCGGGTTCCCCCTGCCCATCCTAGCCACGCGCCGTTCCTCTGGCTGAAAACGTAGCCCGCTTGGGGGGAAGTCCGCGCAGGCGGACTTGGTGGCCGCAGGCCCTTAGGCGCGGCTTTCAACCGCCAGCCTCCGTTCGCGTGAGGCAACATTCATCCCAAACGGGAGTCATCAGCCATTTAGACTGGTCTTGGACAGCAACAACCGCAGCGTGTGCCGGTTTCCATCCCAAACGGGAGTCATCAGCCATTTAGACCTCGGTGGGCAATACGGAGGAGTAATCCTGGCAATGTTTCCATCCCAAACGGGAGTCATCAGCCATTTAGACTGTTCCACAGGTGCTGTCGAGAGAACAGAGCGTTTGGTTTCCATCCCAAACGGGAGTCATCAGCCATTTAGACTCAGGCCATCGGTCACGAGTTGCTGCATGTCGCCAGAGGGTTTCCATCCCAAACGGGAGTCATCAGCCATTTAGACATGGCTCGTTGAGAATAGCCCCCACACAGCGGTTTCCATCCCAAACGGGAGTCATCTGCCATTTAGACCAGCTTCGCCGACAAATTGCCGGAGGACGTTCAATCGTTTCCATCCCAAACGGGAGTCATCTGCCATTTAGACAGCTTCAGGGATTTGGAGTAACGAACGTCTTTAGCAGTTTCCATCCCAAACGGGAGTCATCTGCCATTTAGACCTGTGTGTGGTCCAGCCTATCTGCGCGAACGAGATGGTTTCCATCCCAAACGGGAGTCATCTGCCATTTAGACCCCAGCAGCACAGCGCTCGTCCTGGCTCGCATTCTTGTTTCCATCCCAAACGGGAGTCATCTGCCATTTAGACGCTACCCTCGTAGTATAGCACAGGGAGCGGGCTGACGCAAGGGTTTCCGAGAGCCTCTTTATTGCTGAGATAAAAGTCCATAAAAACTTCGGCCATTTTTAGCCATTTTCGCCTCGCGCCGCTCCCTGAGTGCCCCGAGATCCTCCCAGCAAAAACGCCACCTCTGAGGCTCTCGGAAGGCGGCAAATGGGTACTCCCCTCTTGCATTTTCGCTCGTTTCCTGGTATACTGCTGGCAGGTTCTTCTGATGAGAACCCGCTGATGCCCGCTGGGGGCGTCGGGATTGTTACGTATTTTTTATTGCGCGTTGGCATTCCGGCCAGCGTGGAGGTGCATCGAAAGCGCCAGCCACGCCGTTAACGCAACTTCTGCACCGGGCAGAGGTCGAGTCGGGAAGACATTCTGAAAGTCGCTTCTTCCGGCCACCTCTCAACGCAGCGCTCCACGTGCCAGGCGACGCCCATATGGGCGGAGGCCATGCCTCATTGATTGCTCGTCTGGCGCGGGCGCTCTCGCAGGAGGTGGCCGTTGTGCTGACGGGAGGAGCGACCCGCATGTTTCACTTTCGCCACGATGACACCAACCAGCCCAACCCTTCGGACGAAGAATACCCCTATCATCGGGTCAACGAGCCGGAGCGCCGTCCCCGCTGGCGCGAGGCTCCTGTCTGGCGCGAGGCCACCCGCGAAGAAGAAGCCGAGTTCGAGCGCAGGCGCGACGAGGTGCTGCGCCAGATGGCCGAACAGTGGGGCGACGCGGCTCGCCCAGCCCCGCTGGACGCGGCGGAGGTGGAGCGCCGCAAGCAGACGATTATGAACTTCTTTGCGCCTCGCCAGGAGCCACCCAGCCCCGCATTCCCCGGCAGGGACGCCGGGGCTACAAGCGTCGGGCCTGGGGCTGCTCGTAGCACCGGCGACCCTGCCGGTGCCTCGCTCCCCGGCGCGGCTGTGCCCCCGTTCTTCACGGGGGTGGCCGGGGCTACAAGCGTCGGGCCTGGCCGGTTAGAAACCGGCGGTACAGAACCACCCAGCCCGGCTCCGGCGGAGGAGACGCTGGCGCTTCCGGCTGAACCGCCCAGGCCGGTGTATTTGCTGGTGGGAGAGGCGCCGCCGCTGGAGCGTCCGCTGAGGCGTCAGCCGCCCACGCTGGGGAAGATTGCGCCGTTGCCCCTGGCAGCGTCGGGCGCTCCCGCTGGGGAGTGGGCGGGGCGCTGGGCCAGCCTGACGACGGCTGATGACCCGTACTATGTGCTGCTGGTGGGCATCAACGCGCTGATGGAACTGCGGCTGGCGCAGTGGGCCAGTCCGGGCGGGCAGGACGAAAGCCGCCTGCACCCGCCGCTGGCGCTGTTGAATGCGCAGGTGCCGCCGCTGGAGTGGGACGCGGCGCGTGCCTGGCCGAGAGAGCGGCTGCTGGCGCGGCTGGGCACGGAGAGCGAGCGATTGATGCGCGTGCTTGAGGGGCCGCTGCCCAGCGCCTCTGTGTGGATGCGCGAGGCGTTTCGGGAGGTGCAGCAGCAAGGCATCCACAAGCGGCAAAAGCGGCTGGAGGTGCTGGTTGCGGCGCTGTGCAGGCAGGTGTACAAGCGTGGAACGGTGCGCCTCATTGGGGAACTGGTGACGCGGCTGGCGTGGCAGGCGGTGGACACGCGCTGAGCGAACCAGGGCAGGCTGGCAACTAAAGATCCCCCAGAGGGGGCAAGCCGCGCCTAAGGGCGTTCCGCCAGAAAACCCGCCTGCGCGGGTTAAGACGAATGCTGGCGTACCTGGGTGGGGAGTCCCTGTAGAGGGACTTGGCTGGGCCGTCGTTCCCCTTAGGCGCGGCTTGCCCCCTCTGGGGGATCTTTAGTCGCCAGCCTGCCCTGTTGTCCCATATTTCTTGACAGGCGCGTATCAGGCGTGGTAAGATACATGCACAAGTTCATATCGCGCCAGAGACAGCAGGCACGCTCAAACAAGCGTTTAATTGGAACCAATCCGGCCCGCCGAGGCGAAGCAAATAACACCATCGGGTGCTGCTCATTGGCGGGCCGGTGGGGTGCGCGAGTTGCGCAGTGTGACAGGCTTCAAGTCGGCAAGTGGGCCGCTTGAAAGCCTCTTTTTTTATGTCTGGCGCGGCATCTTCGCAGAAAGGAGGAACCTGCACCTATGCCAACTCCGGCAAAAGCGGAATGGATTGACGAACTGACCGACAAGCTCAAGCGCAGCAAAGCCAGCGTGCTGATGCAGACGCAAGGCATGAAGGTTTCGGAGATCACGGATTTCCGACGCAAGCTGGGCACGACCAGGGCGGAACTGCAAGTGGTCAAGAATACGCTGCTGCGCATTGCTGCCGAGCGCGCCAATGTCCAGGGATTGGTGTCAGTGCTGGCGGGGCAAACGACGATTGCCCTGGGCTACGAGGATGAAGTCAGCGTTGCCAAGCTGGTATCTGACTATGCGAAAACGCAGAAGATTATCGTCATCAAGGGCGGCATTCTGGAGCAGCGGCTCATCTCAGCGAGCCAGGTAGATTCGCTGGCAAAAACGCCGCCGCGCCAGCAGCTTCAGGCGCAGCTAGTGGGCAGCCTGCAAGGGCCGTTTGCCTCGCTGGTCAACATCTTTAGCGCGCCAGCCCGCGATTTAGTGTATGTGCTTCAGGCCCGCATAGATCAACTGGGCGGCATCCCCGAAGCGTAAAGACTGTAGCTCCGGCATCTTGCTGGTAACTAATCTACAAAAGAGAGGAACAGACAATGGCTGCTGTTGATGATCTGATTGCTGAAATCGAAAAGATGAGCGTGCTTGATCTGGTCAAGCTGTCCAAGGCGCTGCAAGACAAGTGGGGCGTCAGCGCCGCGCCGGTAGCGGTTGCCACTGGCGGAGTCGCCCAGACTGGCGGTAGCACGCCGGAGCCGGTGGCGCCCGTTGAGGAGCAGACCGAGTTCAACGTCGTCCTGGCTGGGTTTGATGCGGCCAAGAAGATTGGCGTGATCAAGGTCGTCCGCGAACTGACCAACCTGGGTCTGAAGGAAGCGAAAGACCTGGTGGAAGGCGCGCCCAAGCCGGTGAAGGAAGCTGTCTCCAAGGAGGAAGCTGCCGCAGCCAAGACCAAGCTGGAAGAAGCCGGCGCGACGGTGGAAGTCAAGTAGTTGTTTCCATCCCAAACGGGAGGGGCGAACGCTTACCGCGTTCGCCCTTTCTGCTATCCCTCGGCCTTTTTTCTCCAGGCCAGCAGCGTCAGAAATTCGTAGGCGATGTTGGCGGCCAGCAGCGCGGTGATCTGCGCGGGGTCATAGGCAGGCAGCACCTCCACCAGATCAAAGGCGACAAAGCGCGGGCCGCGCAGCCCGCGCAGCAGTTGCAGCACTTCCCAACTGGTCGGGCCGCCCACTTCTGGCGTGCCGGTGCCGGGGGCATAGGCCGGGTCCACAAAATCCACGTCAAACGTCAGGAAGGCCGGGCCATCGCCCACCGTCTCGCAGACGGCCTCCGCCACTTTGCTGATGCTCAGCCAGCGCAGGCTGGCGTTGTCAATCAGCGTAAAGCCCAGGCTGCGCGCCGTCTCGTAATCATCCGCGCTGTAGACGGGGCCGCGCATGCCCACCTGAATGCAGCGCTTAGGGTCCAGCAAGCCTTCTTCAGCGGCGCGCTTGAAGGTGGTGCCGTGATTATACCGGCGGCCAAAATAGGTATCCCAGGTGTCGCTGTGGGAGTCAAAATGCGCCAGGCCCACCGGCCCATATATGGCGGCCACCGCGCGCAATTCCGCCAGGGTGATGGAATGATCGCCGCCCAGACAGATGGGCACAACGCCCGCCTTGAGGATGGTTTGCAGGCCCATCTCTATGCGGGCGTAGGTATCTTCGATGTAGCCAGGGACGACGGGCAGGTCACCGCCATCGGTCACAGAGAGCGTGTGAAAGACATCCTGGCTGGCGCCGATGTTATAGGGGCGGAGCAGCACCGAGGCATCGCGGATGGCCGCCGGACCAAACCGCGCCCCAGCGCGATAGGTGACGCCGGTATCAAAGGGAATGCCCAGGATGGTGGCGTCCACTTCGTCCAGCGCGGTTGTGTGGGGCAGACGCGCAAACGTGCGCACGCCGGAAAAGCGCGGCGTCTCGAACGAATCGGCGGGTTGATAGCGCGGCATGGGGTTGCTCCTGCTCGCTATGCCTGTTTGTAATAGAGTTTGATGGCAGCGGTGCGTAAGATCGTGCCAATCTGCTGCACCAGCGCCGGGTCAAACGTCCAGAGTCCGGCGTAGGTGCGCTGGGCCTGTTTGCGCGCCCCCACATCCCCGCCGGTCTGCTGTGCCACCAGCGCCGACTGAAGACGCGAGGAAATCACAACGACAAACCAGAAGCGCTCCAGGCCCGTTTGTATGGCTGGTTCAATGGGCATGTAAATTAAGCGGGGGTGTTTCAGCGCGAGCAGCGGCGAATCCGGCTTCCTGTCATCGAGGCCATAGACACACACATGATCGGCGCGCTCAAGCAATGCGCGGTAGCGGCCCAACTGCGGCACGAGCAGCGAGAGCCGCTGGAACCCGGCGTGCACTTCGGCTTGCAGCCGGTCAGCAATCACGCGCTCCTCCAGCGCGTGGCTGATCAAGTTCATCTGCTGGGCGCCGGTGTAAAAGTAGGCGTCTCCCGCAAGCTGATTTCCGTTGGCGGCAAAATCATCGGTGGCACTGCTAAGCAGCCGCTGGCCCCAACTTGCAACACGCCGGGAGGCATCGGAAAGTATCTGGTTGAGCGCAGTGGCGGCTGGCCGGTATTCGCGATAATTCAGTGGCGTCGGCGGCGCCTCCATTCCTTGCGCTGCCGCCTGCTCGAAGCGCAGAAAGCCCTGCGCCAGATTGCGCTGACTCTCGCTCATCTGTACATCGCCTGGGAAGGGTGATTCGGTCAAGTCATTCATAGAAAGCTTACGCAGCAGATACCCCACACCTTCAGATGGGGAGGAGCCGCACCCCTTTCATTTTGGAAAAGGGCTGGTTTTTGGTAGGAACCAGCAAGAAACCCACTCCGCTTGCGCGGGTAAAGTGGTCCTCGTCGAGGTTATCAGGCGGTACTTTCCCCAGACGGCACTGCGTAGACCCCGTTTCGCTGTTTAACCGCCAGGTTCCAGAGCAGCGGGCTGGACCGGCCACCCGCTGGTGGGTACGTGAACACTTCCTGATAACGTAGCCCGATAGCATCCTGGCTCTGGCTGGGACTGGTCAAGTTCAGGCTTGCAAGAAGCAGCCTTGCAAGCCCCTCCCTTTCAGGGAAGAGGGTACCTGACGCTGGTCTTCTGCTGCATCCTCTCTGACAGACTCCATAATTAGGCACACAGCCATTATAGCAGCCTCTGCAAGCTACTGTCGTATTGTGTGAGCCATCAAGCTTCCTGCATAAAGGGCGCGCATCAGGAGCCTCCTGCTCTCCGAAGGGAACTTACTAGACAGGATGGCAGAGATCATTGCACGAGTGATGCCAATGACGTGGTTTTACCTGCCAGCCGCCCGCTACGGTCCGACGCGCCAGGGGTGCGTGTAGACGTTGAAGCTGCTGCCACGCAGGAAGCCGACCAGGGTGATATTCCCGGCCAGCGCCAGATCAACCGCCAGGCTGCTTGGCGCGGAAACCGCCGCCACGAGTGGAATACCACCAGCCAGCGCTTTGAGAACGATTTCAAAGGAGAGCCGCCCGCTCACCAGCAGCACCCGCTCCGAGAGTGGCAGCGCGCCATCCAGCAGGGAGCGGCCCACCAGCTTATCCACCGCGTTGTGGCGCCCTACGTCCTCGCGCAGATGCAGCAGTGTGCCGCTGGTATCGAAGAGGGCAGCGGCGTGCAGTCCGCCCGTGTGTGCAAAGACCTGCTGCCCCGCGTGCAGGCGCTCTGGGAGGGCGCAAAGCGTGGCCGGCGCCAGCCGCAGCGTGCCATCTGGCAGGGGTGGCAGTGTCGCGCAGGCGGTTTCTACACTGTTTTTGCCGCAGACGCCGCAGCTCGCATTCACGGCAAACTGGCGCGAATAGCCTTCTTCCTGCACGCGGCGGGGCAGGTCCACGCCAGGGGCAGCGCGCACCTCCAGCACGTTATCGGAGGGCAGGCCGTCGCGGTCACTGCCGGGGGCAAAGCCGAGCAGTTCACGCGGGTCGCGCACAATGCCTTCGCCGTAGAGAAAGCCAGCCGCCAGTTCTTCGTCGTGGCCGGGCGTGCGCATAATCGCGGCCAGCG
>DATBGS010000072.1:0-10114 GCA_036557885.1 Ktedonobacterales bacterium | reverse complement strand
CTGCGTTGGCAGTTGCGCGTCATCTGGGCAGAAGTATTTGGGCCAAGGGTATCGCTCGAAGCGGTGCAGGAGTGGGTCAGCCCGCTGCTCATCACCGAGTCGCAGGAATGCCAGAGCGTGGCGCGTCTGCTGAGCGAGCGGCACGCAACGGGGGCGCTGCCGCCGCCCTGGGAAGCCGTTGCCGAGCGCTGGGAGGCGGGCGACCTGCCAGAGCCGCTGCGCCCGGACGCCCCGCCGCGCCTGCCCGCTGTCCTGGACGGGCGGCTGCGGGTATAAGCGAAGGCTGGCGAATAAATTCGCGCCTATGGGCCTTCGGCCACGAAGTCCGCCTGCGCGGACTAGGAACGTCTTAACCCGCGCAGGCGGGTTTCGCCGTGCCCTTCTGCCTTAGGGTGGACGCGCCAGCGTCCCATAGGCGCGGCTGTGCCCCCGCTTTGGGGGGTTTTAACCGCCAGCCACTTGCCCACGCTCTGCTTCTCTGCTATACTGGATACACTGTCGGCCCGTTCCCTGGGCCGGCTGTGGAAGGACCAGAAAGCGAGGGACGCGCTATGGCTGACGATACGGATGATGGATTGCCCACACCTGAAGAAGACCCAGCTGGAGAGCAGTTACCGCTCGTTGAAGTGGAGACAGTGCTCACGCGCAAACCTTCCAGGCGCAAACGGTTGGCCCAGCTTGGTCTGGTGCTGCTGGCGGGCATTGTGGCGCTGGTAACGTTTCGCGGCACCCTTTTCCCGCAGCGCCCGCTCCCGCTCGCGCAAGCGACCCCCACGCTTGACCTCCCGCTGCTCTCGCCAGCGCTCCTCATCTTGAGCAATCTGACGTATGGCTCCATCATCGTCAATGGGCGCAAGCAGCAGGAACTCGCGCCGTTTTTTGTCCCGCTGGCGGGTGAAACCTATGATCTTACCCTGATAGCGCCACCGTTTCGGGCCATCTCTTGCCATGTGGAAAGCCCGCCGCTTCCTGCACCGGGGGAATTTACCACGTCTTCCCGCGCCGGGCACTGCACAGCAATTCGTTACGCCAGCACTGCATCAATAGGATTCAAGTATCTGCATGGGGTCTATGGCGATCCCAGAATGCTGATCACTATCAATGTGACTGCCGACGACCTGCCTCCAGACCAATGGGACCAGGTGACTTCCTTGCTCACGCAGACGCTCACCTCCCAACAAGAGACTACCGTTCCTCAAGGCCAGTACGTCGCCACCAGCGCGTCCCCAGATGGGAGCGTTACCAGTCAGCGCGCCAGCGAGCCGCTCCAGGCCAGGGCTTTTATTGCGCCAGGCATCCCCTCTCTTCAGTTGGCGTCCGCCTGTAGCGAACCTATCTGCCCTGCGGTGTTGAGTCCGTATACGCCCTCATTTTCGCTCCCCGCCAGTCCGCTCTGGGCCGTCGAGGTGCCTATGGGACTCCGCTGGCGCTTTACCAGCGCATCAGGGCAGGTGGTAGGGGAGGTGTCATTCCTGGCGGAAAGGTTCCTTGCCGTGTTTCTCTCCTACGACCAAAAGGTAGGCTGGCAGGTTCTTCAGCAAGAGGTAGTGCCTGGCTATGACACGCTTCAGAACCAATTTTCAGCGGTCTTCTGTAGTGCAGGGTTTCAGCTCCTCTCATCATTACAGCAATCAAACAGCTTTTTGGAGATTGAGCACGATCACGGCATAGCTGGCTGCGAAGTGAGCTTGCAGCAAATTACCACTGCTCAGCCCATAACAACCTTGGACCTGGGACACTTCGTCTGGCGTTTTGGGGCGCTGCTGGCTGCCGATGACAAAGCGCATGCCTTGCTCCCCAGCCTGCCCATTGCCTCGCCAGAGGAGATCGCGGCTGTCGGCGGATGAAAACACGCTTGCCGCCCATGCTATACTGGAAGAACGGTAGAGATACGTCGTAGTCGAGACAGCCAGGACAAGGCCGCGCCATGCAAAGACGCTGGAATCTGGTGGTATGCTTCTGCGCCCTGGCGGGCCTGCTGCTCAGCAGCGCCGCCTGCGGGCAGACGTCCACCTCTTCAGCGGGCAGCCAGGCATCCACACCGACGCCAACGGCCACGCCCTCGCCCACGCCCACCGCTAGCCCAACCGACGCGCCAACGGCCAATGGCCTGCCCGCCGGGGTGCTGCTCTCTGGGCGGGCGCCGTTTGGCGGGCAGCGCGGGCCGTTTAGCCTGAATCTGGACACCGGCAAGGCAGGCACCAGCCCTGATCAAGGCGACTTCTTTCTGGTGGCAGAGACAGCCAGAGATGGCAACACCCCCAATTACTGCGCGGTGGTCAGCCTGGGCAACGCCGCCTTTGTGAACCTGGGCAACGTGGATTTCAACAGCGTCACGCTCGCGCAACTGAAGCGAGCAAGCTATGGGCAGAACCTCTTGCGCTGCTTCACCAATGCGGACGGCTCGAATCAACTGACCAGCGGCGATGTCTTTGCGGTCTTCACCAACGGCCACCATTACGCCAAGGTGTTGGTGGAAAGCAACAACTTTGTCCCGGCCCTGGCGGTAACGTTTCAGTGGGTCACATTTAAATAGCGCACTTACAGGAGGCACACAGCATGACGGTCATTCAGAAAAGCATCAGCATCAACGCGCCCGCCGAGAAAGTCTTTGACATTCTGGACAACATGGAGCTTCAGAGCGAACTCAACCCCAATTTGAAGATTCTCTCTTACAGCCCCTCGCCGGTTGGCGGCAACAACACCAAATGGGAATACAAAATGGCTGGGATGAAGTTTAACGGCGAAACCATCGTCCGCGAATATGCCCGCCCCACACGCGAAGTGTTTGACAGCAAAGGCGGCATAGATTCGCGCTGGGAATGGACGCTGACCGGCCAGGGCGCCAGCACCGATGTCTCACTCAAGCTGGAATACACCATGCCTGGCTCATTCCTGGGCGCGGCCTTTAATAAGCTGGTGGTGGAAGGGCAGAACGAGAAGGACATCGAAGGACAACTCGCCAACCTGAAGCGGATGGCGGAGCAGTAGCGCGGGGGTTTGCAGGCGTATGTTCGCTGCCAGACAAGGAGGTACCACATGTTTCACCAACGTAAAATCATCCGCAACCAGAGCCTGGGCTGTATCCTTCTGGCGGTCCCGGCGATACGCCTGTTCATTTATGCGCTCCAGCCCCCTGGCTGTGATGGGCAGCCCGTGTGCATTGGCTACAGCAGTGGGCTGGTACCCATTGCCGCGCTGCTGCTCATTGGCGCGGCAGTGCTCTATCTCACCTCGCTGATTGAAGCGCTCAGCCGGTGTATCCACATGAAAACGTGGCGCTGGCTGTTCGCTATAATCCCCCTGGGGCCGGTGGGCATTTTGCTCTTTGGCTTGCTTGGGCCAAAGGACGCCATCCCCGAACTTGACGACTGGTTCGACCCCACGAAACTGCACAAGCGCAGGAGCGGTTAAGAGCACCTAACACAACTCCTGTGGAAATGGGACGCGTGTAGCCCCGGCCACCGTGCCGGGCCGTCCCCTGCGTGTAGCCCCGGCCACCGTGCCGGAGCTACACGCAGCATCGTCTCCGGTTGCCCGGCGGTGAACGCCTGAGCTTGTGTGAGCGCAGAACATCGGGTAAGATTAGCCCCAACTGTGGTCGGCATGCTCATCTTTATAAGGGAAGAACACATGAAGGGATTTCGCGTCTGTTGTCTGGCGCTGCTATTTGTCATCGTGTTGAGCGGCTGCGGGTCGAACAATCCAACCCCCAACGAGCAGAACTCGCTGCCGCGTTTTGAGAAAGCCGCCTGCCCGTTTAAGCCCGCCAGAGGGATGACCGAGGGCAAAGATTTTACGTGCGGCTATCTGCTCGTCCCAGAAGACCGGACGGACCCCAAAAGCAAGACGATCAAGCTGGCGGTTGGTATCTTTAAGCCGGTGAAGACACCCGCCCAGCCCGATCCGGTGATCTTCCTTCAGGGCGGCCCCGGCGGAGGCGGTCTGCAAGACTTCGCGCCGTTTATGGATAAAGACCTGCGCGGGCAGTTTGCGCCCAACCGCGACCTGATCTTGATAGATCAGCGCGGCACCGGCTATTCTCAGCCATCGCTGGCCTGCCCGGAAGAGTTCAAGCAGGAAGAAGACACGGCCAGCCAAGACCTCACCCGCGATCAAGGGGTGCAGCTTGAAGTGCAGGTGATGCAGAAGTGCTACAACCGCCTCAAGCAGGCGGGTATCAACCTGGACGCCTACACCACCGTCAACAACGCGCACGACATCAGCGACCTGATCAAGGCGCTGAAGTATAAGGAAGCCAACGTCTATGGCGTCTCGTATGGCACGCGGCTGGCGCTTACCGTCATGCACGATTTTCCGCAGGGCGTGCGCAGCGTGATTCTGGATTCCACTGTGCCCACACAGTTGAACCTGTTTACGACGCTTGCCACACAGTTTACGCGCGCCTTCGATGTGCTCTTTAACGGCTGCGCCAACCAGCTTACCTGCAATCTGCGTTATCCCAATCTGAAGCAGACCTTTTATCAGTTGGTGGACCAGTTGAACGCCAAACCCATCACGATTCAATCCAAATCCCTGAACAACAACAAGACCTACACCGTTCTGGTCAACGGAGATTCGCTCGTCAACTGGCTGTTTAGCGCGCTCTACGCCACACAGCTTATCTCCCTGCTGCCCAAGGCCATCTACGACCTGAAAGGCGGCGACAGCACGATTCTGCAAGAAACCTTTGCGACGCTGGCCTATAACCCGGATTTCAGCCAGGCCATGTATTACGCGGTGGAATGCGGCGAGGACGCCGCCTTTACCAGCCTTCAGGAGACGACCACCATGTCCGTCATTCTGCCGCCCCAGGCCAAGGCCGTTGCCGATGAGGACTTCCAGACCACCTTTGGCATCTGCGGCTTCTGGAACGCCCAGACCGTGCCCAGCGACCAGAAACAGCCCGTGACCAGCGACCTGCCCACGCTGTTTACGGTGGGGGAATACGACCCGATCACGCCGCCCGCCAACGACCAGCTTGCCAAGCAGACGCTCTCGCACAGCTACCTGTATCAGTTCCCTGGCACCGGACACGGCGTCATCTACACCAACGATTGCCCCAACAGCATCATGAACGCCTTTCTGGACAACCCACAGCAAGCGCCCAACACCAGTTGCATTGCTGACATGACCGAGCCGCTGTTCCTGTAGCAGCATCTTGTAGCGCCGCCGCACCCCTGCTTTGAGGAGTCTTCCAGGCGGCGCTACAAACCTCTCGCCCCATAGCTTCCCAAATCAGCATGACTACAGCGCAGGCTTGACGATAGAGCCATAGTTTGCTATGCTCGATTGCAAAGTAGTCGCTTACAGCAAAGGGGGCGGGAAGGATGCCATCTCAAGAGCGTTATAACGTGCTTATTTGCTACAGCCGTGAAGACAAGGAATATGCAGAAGAAGCCCAGGCGCATCTGACACCAACACTTGGAAGTAAGCGTCTGGAGTTGTGGGAGGTGCTGGAGGACAACCAGATTGATGAATGGAGAAAGAGCACTCAGGCGGCTATTGCTGAGGCAAGAGTTGTTGTTCTGCTTCTCAGCAGCGATTTCCTAGCCTCACGACATGTCAATGAGGTGTTGCTTCCTCTCTCGCATATTGTAGCCCAGCAGAAAAGATTGCGTATTTTGCCTGTAATCATCTCCCCCTGTCATTTTCAGGGCACACAGCTAGACTATTACCAAGCCGCAAATTCCCTATCGCACCCCATGAACGCAATGCCCTCGCAAGAACGGTTAGGATTTTGGGAGAGACTGGCCCTTTCTATCAGGAGCCTGCTCTTCCCGCCTGTTCTATCGCAACCGACATATACTCCACAAACTTCACCGCCAACCCCTCCCACCTCCTGGCCGCTTCAGCCTCCTGACCCTGGAGGGGCAGCGCCCACCTATCCATCGTCCTATCCCTCTGGCAACCGATCCACCTATCCTTCAGGAAACTATTATCCAGCGAGTCAGCCTGCAGGGGACTACCAACTCGAGTTTATCCACCCTGCGCCTCCACCACCCCCTGACCCTGCTGGTGCCGGTGGAGGATGGTGGAGGCGCTTGCGGTTTCCAGGCAAAGAAAAAGAGCAGAAGCCAAAAGCCAACCCTGTCAGGCATCTCGAAGTTCCCGGTACGATGGCTGACCCATCGCCACCCAGCGCCGAACCGCCCCAGTTTGCCGCGTTCTCGCCCAGAGAGGTGACGGCAGAAACCTGGAACACGCTGCTGGCGTATGTGCATATCGCCCCTGCGCTGGAGCAGGTGCGGGCGGATGCGCGCAAGTTTCAGCCAGAGTTGGGCCAGCGCCCACGCGAGGCCAGCAGCGTTGCCAGCCAGCCGGTGGCGCGCGGCACAGAGATCAGCTTTGTGCCCAGCGGTCGGGGCATCACGTTTAACCCGCCGCGCATTTCATTTGCCTGGCTGGAAGACTGGCAGCGGGCCAATTTCCGCTTTCTGGTGAGCAAGGCGCTGGCCGGTTCAGCGGCCACCGGCGAAATCGCGGTGTATGCTGGCCCGCTGATCGTCGCCACGCTCACGTTTGGCTTGCTGGTGGAGGAGCGGCCCATCCCAGCGCCAGAGCGCGTGCCAGTCAACGAGGCCAGCAGCAGGGTCTACCAGCGCGTTTTCACGTCGTACAGCCACAAGGATACGCCAGTGGTGCTGGCCTGCCGCAACACGTACAGGGGGCTGGGGCTGGAGGTGCTGATTGATCTTGACACGCTGCGCTCCGGGCAGGTCTGGAACGATGAACTGCTGCGCATGATTGACCGCTCAGATGTATTTCAGTTGTTCTGGTCGCCACGTGCCGCCCAATCGGAGTACGTGCGCCAGGAGTGGCAGCACGCGCTCAAGCGCAATTATGGAGTGGGTTTTATCCGTCCGGTCTATTGGGAACTGCCGCTGGTTGCGCCGCCCCAGGAACTTTCGCACCTGCACTTTGCCTATATTCCGCTGCCCAGGCTGGATGTGCCCATGTCGGCCTATGACCAGGCCATCCAGACCGACCCGATCAATGCCATCGCGTACCACGCCAAGGGCGACGCGCTCCCTGAGCAGCAGCGCTACGAGGAGGCGCTGCCCTATTATGACCGCGCGGCCCAGCTTGACCCCGGCTACGCGCCCACCTGGAGCAACAAGGGCAACGCGCTCTACGCGCTGGGCCGCCAAGAAGAGGCAGTAGCAGCGCTGGACCGCGCGATTCAGGCGCAGCCCGATAACGCGCTGGCGTATCTGCGCAAGGTGGCGGCGCTGGCAAAGCTCCAGCGCTATGAGGAGGCGTTGGCGGCCTGCAATCAGGTCATCCGCCTGCATCCCAATGATGCCAGCGGCTATAACAACAAGGGCACCACGCTGATGATGCTAAGCAGATTTGAGGAGGCGGCAGCGGCGTACCAGCAAGCTCTCCAACTGCACAGCGCCTATGGTGTGGCCTATCGCAATCTGGGGATGGCACTGGAACGCCTGGGCAGGCGTGCTGAGGCAGCCCAGGCGTATCAAAAGGCGCGCGAACTGGGGGCGTTTTGACGAGTTAATGCCCGCCGTGCCGCTTGAGTTCGATCTTGCCATCCTGCACGCGCACGTCGTAGCGCGGCTGGTTAATGCTGGCCGGGCCGGTCTTGACCGCGCCGGTCTGCACGGAGAAGCGCGAGCCATGCCAGGGGCACTGCACCACGTCGCCTTCCAGCGTGCCTTCGTCCAGCGGGCCGCCCGCGTGTGAGCAGGAGGCGCTGATCGCGTGATATTTTTCGCCAAGCTTGAGCAGTACCACCGGCACCCCGGCCACCAGCACGCGATGCAGCTTCTTGTCTTCCAGGTCGGCCACCGTCGCCACCGCCTCAAAGTCATCGCTTCCCGCTTCCCAGGCGGTGTGGTTGACCTGCGTGCCCTTGGCAAAGACCATCTCGCCGCCCAGATAGCCACCAATCCCCACGCAAACCACGCCGATAAACGCCAGGATCGCTGCCGCAACGGATTCTCCGTTGCTCACCTGAAGGCGTATCACCAGCGAGATGATATAGAGGATGAGCGCGGAGGTGTTGAGCAGGCCATGATAAAAGCCGACTGAGCGCTCGGAGCCGTAGCTGTCGCTCCAGTCGGATAGGCCGGTAACAACGGCGGCCAGGCCCGCCAGCACGCCAAGAACGATGGCGCCCTCAGCGGCGCGCGCGGCCCAGGCGTTGGCGCTGGAATCAATCAGCCAGATGATGTCAAAGAGCGCGGCCAGCACCCAGGTGCCAATGGGGATGTCGCTGAGGAGCGGGTGCAGCGGGTGACGCACCAGGATGGTGCCACTCAACAGGCTCTTGAAGAAGCGCGGCGGCTTGCCGTTGGCGCCAGTGACCACCTTCATGCCGTTCTGCAAGGAATCACTGATACGCTCAACGACTGGCGCTTTCGCGGCGGGTGCCTGCGCGTCGGCAACTTCAGCAGCGGTGTCTTGGGTTTCAGCCATAACGTTCTCCTGTCTTACAAAAGATGATGAAGCGAAGAACCCTTATTGCCTATGTACCATATTTTCCCCAATATGTCAAGGACTTTCTTGACAAACCCCATTTTTTTTGGTATGCTCGGAACAGCATCAGGAAGGGGGACGCTATGGGCACACTGACACAGGGAGATCAGCGCTTTTTCGCCAGCACGCGCGGGCAGCTTGTCTTGCTGCTGCGTCGGGCCAGCCGCACTGTAGAAGAACTGGCCCAGGCGCTGGACCTGACCGACAACGCGGTGCGCGCGCACCTGGCAACCCTGGAGCGCGATGGGTTGGTGCAGCAGAGCGGTTCGCGGCGCAGCGGCGGCAAGCCCGCCTATATGTATGAGCTGACGCCAGGGGCCGAACGCCTCTTCCCTAAAGCGTACGAGCCAGTGTTACAGCATTTGCTGGATGTGCTGGGCGAGCACATCACGCCGGACCATCTGGAACGGATTCTGCGCGCCGTTGGGCGGCGCATGGCCGAGGAGCAGCCCATCCCTGCGGGCGACCTGCGGGCGCGGCTGGCTTTTGCGGTGCAAACCCTCAACGATCTGGGCGGGCTGGCGGAACTGGAGGAACACGAGCAGGCGTTTCTGATCTGCGGCTACCGCTGCCCATTGGCTGCTGTGGTGCCGGGGCATCCTGCGATTTGTCACCTGGCAGAAACAATGCTCAGTGAGTTAATTGGCCTGCCAGTGCGGGAATGCTGCGAGCGCAACGGCGCGGCTCACTGCTGTTTTGAAATTGAGAAGGAGCAAAGACCATGTTAGATCATGAACTCGACGATGAGGATGTGCGCGACGCGATGAAGTTGCACCCCCGCAACGTTTCGCCAGCGCAAATGCGCGCGTTTGAGGGCTATATGTCCGAAATCTTCACGGCGTTTGGCATAGATGTCCACACCCCCGCCACCGACCTCACGCCACAACGCTTTTTGCGGGCCATGTTTGACGCCACCGAAGGCTACGAAGGCGACCCCAAGCTGCTAACCGTGTTTCAAACGGAGTGTCGCGGCGGCCCAGATTGCCGCTTGAGCCAGGTGGTGGAAGGGCCAATTCAGTTTTTTAGCTTATGCGAGCACCACGCGCTGCCATTTTTTGGCCGCGCCTATGTGGGCTATATCGCCCACGAGCATATCATCGGCATCTCCAAGCTGACCCGCCTGGTGCGCCTCTTCTCCCGGCGTTTTGCAGTGCAAGAGCGCATCGGCCAACAGATTGCTGATACGTTGGAGGCGATGCTGCAACCGCATGGCGTGGCCGTCTACCTGGAGGCGCAGCACCTCTGCACCGAGATGCGCGGCGTGCGCGAAACGGCGCCCATGACGCGCACAACCTTCTGGCGCGGCGCCTACGACGAGCATCCCGCCCTGCGCGCGGAGTTCTTTACGACCTGCGGCATTCATACGTAGTTTCTTTTTCCATACCCTCATACGGGTCGTTATCCGGTGTTTCTCCAGCCGCATCTGCCCTGGGGAGAGGATAGCGGAATATGCCGAAAAGGTCAAGTGATTTTGCACTAGTGCTGGAGGCTGGCCTATGGATACACTCACTCCGCTGGAAACGTTCTATGATCAGGCAAAAGGCGCCACTCTGCCGCTGCCGCCCGAATTGGAGAGGCTGTATGGGCCGCTGGCTCTGCCGCCGCGCCCCGCCCCGAT
>DATBGS010000071.1:0-16892 GCA_036557885.1 Ktedonobacterales bacterium | reverse complement strand
CGTGTTTTACCACCACTCCCCTCTACTTGTAGGAGATTGCGCAAGACGGCTATCTATGCTAGAGTTGCAGCACACTGTTCGTGTTGATTGAGCATCGAAAGGACTCACCTATGCAACGTCTGACAGCCGCTTTCATATCCCTGCTCCTGACCGCCATTCTGGTGACTGCCTGTGGCGGCAATGATCAGCCCTCCGGCCCGCCCCCGCTGACGGGTGCGCCTTCTGCCACTGCTGGCCGTTCTGCCACTGCCACGCCAGGCCCAGGCACAACTCTGCTCACCTATCACCCCAGCGATAATGTCACCAGCTTAGCCTGGTCGCCTGATGGAAAACGCATTGCCACTGGAAGCAGCACCAGCCGGGGCGGAGTCATTCAGATTTGGGATACCAACACCGGGCAGCAATTGCTTTCCTTTGGTAGCCCGATGGCCTCGATTGCAAGCCTGGCCTGGTCTCCTGACGGCAAGAGCATTGTGGCGGCGGGAGGATTCTACGGCGGTGACAATGCCGGTCTGCGTATCTGGGATGCCTCCACTGGTGCTATGCGTGTGGCTATTGTAACAGTGAATAAAATTGAAGGAAGTGGGGCAGATTTTATAGCCTGGTCGCCAGATGGCAGTGAGATTGCTGGAGCGATGGAGACGGCTGCCTATCCAACCGCTTCCAACCCCAACTTTGGTCCGACAAGGTACTCTGTGCAACTCTGGGATGCAGCCACCGGGAAGCTGTTACTCACATACGGCAAGCATAGCAATCAGATCAAATCCCTGGCCTGGTCGCCCGATAGCAAACTGATTGCCTCAGCCAGCAGCGATCAAACAGTGCAGGTGTGGGAGGCGGCGACAGGCAAGACGCGGCTGACGTATCGCGGGCATAAGGAGATTGTGGATACAGTGGCGTGGTCGCCCGATGGGAAGTATCTGGCTTCCGGCGGAGGGGATAACACGGTGCAGGTCTGGGAAGCTGCCACTGGCACGTTGCTTTATACCTATCAGGGGCATACGAGCGAAGTGATGTCGGTGGCGTGGTCGCCCGATAGCAAGCGGATTGTGTCAGCCAGCTATGGGGTCACGGAAGACCACCCCATCCAGGTCTGGGATGCGTTGACTGGGCATCACGCGCTGGATTATCAAGGGCTAACCAGCGGGGCGCCAGTTTTTGTGGCCTGGGCGCCCGATGGCGCACGCATCGCCTCGGCCATTGGCAGAACGGTCACTGTATGGCTGGCTGGATAAGGAACGCCACGTCCTACCGTTTCGCCCCCACGCGGCTGCGCTCTTTGCGCGCGGGCGCGGCGGGCGTTTTCTGGGCTTATCTCTCCTTGACAATTGTAATGCAAATCAGTACAATATTCGCATGGATGAATTAGAGATATGCGAGCTAATTCGGGATGACTGGAACGTTGCACATACCGCCCGCCATGACGTAGCATTTCATTATGAAGAAAGAACAAAACGATACTTCTAAGAGCCGTATTCCGGCCTTTGCTAGCCGCGAAGAAGAAGCGGCATTTTGGGATACACATGACATCACTGACTATCTGGACGAACTGAAGCCAGTCACGATGCGCGCTGCACAACCTGTGCAAGTGAGAAATCTTTCAGCAAATGTGCAGGTGCGCTTTGATGAGGAGACGGACAAGAAGCTGGAAGATCAGGCCAGAGCGCGAGGCGTGAAGAAAGCGACCCTTCTTCGCATGTGGATACTTGAGCGCCTCAAGGAAGAAGAACACCGTCAGGCATCCTAATTTACTCCACAAAAGCTCTATGGCTTACCGTTTCGCCCCCACCCGGCTGCGCTCTTTGCGAGCGGGCGCTTTCTCTGGCTCGTTCTGGTCTTCCAGCCCGCCGCCAAACTTGACGGCCACGCCCAGCTTTTCCAGGGCGCGGCGCAGTTCGCGCAAGTTGGCGTCTCCGGGGGCGACCAGCGCGCACGGCCCCAGCCGCCGCAGGCCCAGCGCAGCCAGCTTGGGCATCGTTGCCAGTTGTTCGGTCAGCGCCTCGTCGCTGAGTTCCAGCACGATCAGTTGATTGACGCGCGCCTCTTTGTATTGGCGTGCCCAATCGCGCAGGGTATAGGCGATGTTCTGGGGCAGGGCTTTCTGGCTATTGCGCTCCAGATACGTCAGGATGTCATCCAGGCTCCTGCCATCGGCCAGCCCGCGCAGCAGCGCCTCGCGCGTCAGGGTGAAGCGGCTGACCTGCCCAATCTGCACGGGCACGGCGTAGCGCGGCAGGCCGTAAATGGCCGAGATGCACGGCTCCATCACCAGCACCTCAAAGTTGGGCTGAATAATCAACGGGCGTTTGCAAATGGCGTGTTCCAGCGTTTCGGCCTGCGCCTGGGAAGCTGCTGAAAGGGGCGCGGTTTGCCCCAGCTTCTCCAGGGCGACGGCCCCGTTTTGGTGTCCGTTGGCCTCGGCAGGCGCGCAGAGGCCCAGCGCGACGGCGCCAAGCTCGGTGAGCATGAAGGCGTCGGGGTTCGTGTCCTCGGTTGGTCCCAGCGGGGTGTCGCGCTGATAGCCCAGCGCCACGATGCCCATCTCAAACAGCGAGGAGCGCAGCATCCCGGCCACGACCTCGCCATCGGTCTGTTCCCAATGCTCGCGCAGTTGGTTGGCATACTTGAAACCGGCTTCACCAGCAAAACGCTGCACCGGGCGAAACACAAAGGGGTCGTCGCCCTGGAGCGTGGCGCGCAGCGAGGCCAGCGTATACCAGACGCCCGGCTTACAGGTGGCGAGCAGCTTTTGCACGGCTTCCCGCGCCGAGCCAACGTCAATATAGTAGGAGTACCACTCTTTGTAGTTGGCCCCCATGCGATCTACCCACCAGCGGTCAGTGGTCCAGCGCCGAAAGACGCGGCGCGCCTGCCCCGCCAGATCAAGCGCGGCCCAGGCGTCCAACTTGGGGCCGATGACCAGCCGCCCTTTCGACTCTTCAACAGGCAAGGCACTTTTGGCGCGTCCTTTGGGCGTTTTGGCTGGCTCGGCAGCTTTTTCGGCCTGCGGCGCTGCCGCCAGCAGTCCGAGTTCGCGCGCCTCCTGCTTGAGCATCTCCAGATATTCCAGCGCCTCGGTTTCGTCCGGGCTGCGGGCGCGCGAGCCAGAGAGCATGGGCAGCAGCTTACTGGCAACGCGCTTGTGCAGCGTGTCGGAGCGGGTCAGTTCGATCTCGTGATGATGGGCCGCCGCAACAAACATGGCTACGTCCCAGAGGAAGCTGGGGTTGGCGCCTACCACCAGGCGAGGCGCGGCGCACTCGCGCAGGCCCACCTCCACGCGCGGGCGCCCGGCGTCCTGGCGCAGATGTTCCAGGGTTTCCTGGGGGATAAAGAGGACGCGCTGCCCCTCGCTCAGCGCGTCAAAGGCGATGGCAAACTCTTCAAAGACGTGCAGCGCGGCGTTCAGTTTGGGGCCGTCCAGTTCGGTCTGGCGGCGCACCTCGTGCATGGGCAGCCGCCCGTCTCCGGCAATCATCTGCTCGTACAGCGCGCGCAGGCGTGGCTCCAGCCGGGCCAGGGCATAGCGCACCGCGTCGGCCTGGCAGAGATTGGCGGCCATTGCCCGACGCACATCATCGCGCGAGGAATAGGCTTGCAAAATCAGCCCATAGCGGCGGCCAATCTGGTCCAGGTCGCCCTGGCGATAGGGCATCAGGATTTCGTCCAGCGTTTTCTGCGAGCGGTCCCCCTGCGGGGCAAAGAGTTCGCGGCCTGTGGTGTAGAGAATCGTGGCGATTTCTGTGGGCACGTAGAGAATGGGCTTGACTTCAACGGGCGTGTTGGTTGGGCGCGAGTAGCCATAGCCAAAGTAGACGGCGCGCTGACCGTAGAGTTCGGTGCCCTGAATCTTCGCCAGTTCCTCAAAGACCAGGCGGCGGCGCTTGAGCCGGTCAATCACCGGGCGCAGGTCCAGGGAGTCGCGTTTGGTTTTTTCGGGGAGGTGTTCCAGCAGGCACCAGTTGCGGGCAGAGGGGCCAAGAATGGCGGAGAGGACACGGCGCTCGTCGTCGTCCAGCTTTTCCCAGACAAACCGCGAGGAGATGGAGTCGCGGATGCCATTTTCCAGGCGATTGAGCGAGGAAAGCGCGGTGTCGCGCGGTGGTTCCACGCCCCAGAGCGCGGCGATCACGCGCAGTTCAGCCAGTTCACGACTCGCCAGAATGCTCCCCAGACTTTGCATACGACTCACTCCTGCTCTCTTGTGCAGACGCTTCGCTCTCAAACTGCTCCACGAAACGAATGACCGCGCGCGTAAGCTGGCTGGGGGTCGAGGCGCCAGAAGTGACCGCAATGCGTTTTTTGCCGACTAACCACTCTGGCCGCAGGTCTTCCAGCCGCTCAATGCGTACCGACGGCGACCCGGCGACCTCTTCGGCCACCTGTACCAGCCGGTTTGTGTTATTGCTGCGTGGGTCGCCTACCACAATCGTTAAGTCCGCGCCTTTGGCTTGCGCGGCAACGGCTTCCTGGCGTTCTTGGGTTGCCAGGCAGATGTCGTTATGCACAACAACGTGCGGCCAGCGGGCGCGCACGGCTTCGATCAGCTTGCGCGTGTCCCACTGGCTCAGGGTGGTCTGTGTTGAAACAGCGAGTTTTCGGGCCTGCTCAGCGCTGAGCGTGAGGGCCGCCAGATCATCTTCGTTTTCGATGAGATGCACCTGGCCGGGCGCTTCGCCCATGACGCCCTCTGGTTCGGGGTGGCCTTTTTTGCCAATGTAGATGACGTGATAGCCCTCGGCCACCAGACGCTTGACGAGATCGTGCGTCTTGGTGACATCGGGGCAGGTGGCGTCTATGCAAAACAGCCCACGTGCGCGAGCGCGTTCCTTGACCTCTGGTGAGACGCCATGCGCGGTAAAAATGACGGTCCCGGTTGTGACCTGTTCCAGAATGGCGGCGCGGTTGGGGCCGTCAAGCGTGACAATGCCAAGTCTGCTCAGTTCGTCTACAGCGAAACGGTTATGCACAATCAGCCCAATAATGTAGAGAGGGCGTGGAAGAGTCGGGTCTTTCGCGGCATTCCGCGCGATCTGCATGGCGTCTACAACGCCATAGCAGTAGCCGCGCGGAGAGACTTTAATGACTTCCATTCCGGGTTCGCCTCGTGATCTCTGGATCGGGCAACGGCAGCATATTCCACTAGTATCGCACGCTCATCAAGTGCTACATAGGCTTAAAAGCGGCGCTGGGCGCGCAAGAACAAGTGCTCCGCCGTTGTCCGGTCCATATGGATGATCAGCGCTTCCACGCCATCATCCAGTTCGTTGAGTTCAGCCGACTCAGCATCAGCGGGTGGTTCAGCCAGGGCAGTGTTGCCGGAGCTGGACCCATTCCCGCCGGTTTGATGTGTCGGATTCAACCCATTGGTACTATCTTGCCACTCCATTCGTCTCTATTCCCTTTCACGCGAGGTGTTTGGTGGTGCTGTCTCTGGTGGCGCCCCTGGCGCACCAGCAAGCAGTACCTGGCTGGCTCCTGGCTTGTTTTGCCAGGGTCTTCTACCCAGACAACCCACGCGATCTGGGAACGCGCCGTTCCCTCTGGCGCTGATATTCCCAAATATATTACAACAACTTGCGCGAATTGTCTTCTGGGCGCATGGTTCTCAATACATGAGCCAGGTGCTCTAGTATAGCACAGGCTCCCGTTTTTGCTTACGCATGTTTTGCGCCAGAACAGGATGTTTCCCCTTTAGATATAGAACAAAAGTTCTCATTTTGTCAACAAGGAAGCACCCTCTTGCGTCTAGCGCTCTGGTTCGTTATGATAAGTATGGGAAGGCTCATCCCCTTCAAAGGATGAGGAGAAATGCGGCTGTCATTGCGCCACCTCCTTCCATCGCCCTTCTTCCCTCTTCGTTCCTCGTTGTGTTAGCATAGGAGCAGACAGAAAGGAGAACGACAAGTCTGATGGAGACGGTGCGTATCTACCCACTGGCTGGATTACCCAAGAGCTACTACACACGGCTGCGACAGGCGCAGATGGAAGCCGCCCGCGTGTGGACTGTGTGCCGTGATCTCCATCTGGCCGCCCGTAAGCTGCACACCCGCTGGCCGGATCGGAACGAGTTTCAGCGGGCCACCAGAGGGCAGTTCGACCTTCACAGCCAGACAGTGCAGATGATTTTTCGTGCCTTCCTCACCAATGTGGACACAGCACGAGAACTCAGGAAAACTAACCGCAAGATACATTATCCCTACAAAGACAAGAGCTTTTATCCCCTGCTGTGGCCTGCGCAAGCCGTGAGTGTGGAGCGGGGGCGCATCGTCTTGCCAATGGGACGAGGTCGTCAGTCTTTGGTCTTCAAACTGGACCTGTCTGAGCGTATCGGCGCCTGCAAATTGGTGTGGAAGGATGGCTATGAGTTGCATGTCTCCGTCCCAACCAAGCCAGCCCCAGCCTCTCCTGGAGTAGTGCAAGCAGCAGTAGACTTGGGAGAAATCCACCAAGCGGCGGTGAGCACCAACACTGGTGCAGCCCTGGTCGTCTCTGGTCGTGGCATGCGCTCACTCAAACGGCGGCACAACATGGCCCTTGGACAGCTAGACAAGAAGCGCAAACGCTGCCACAAGGGGTCAGGTCGCTGGTACAAATTGCAACATGCCCGGCGCAAGGTAAGTGCGCGCAAGCGGCGCCAGATTCGAGACCTCCGGCACAAAGGCACGCACAGGGTGATTAGCTTCTGTCAGCAGCACCAGGTGGGCTGTCTCTATATCGGCAACCCACATGGGGTGCGAGAGAAGAACAACGGGCGCCATCATAATCAGCGCATGGCAGGGTGGGAGTATGGCAAGGACATTGCCTACCTGTCATATAAAGCACAATTGGCCTGCATCGAGAGCTTCACTGGTCCTGAGCGGGGAACGTCGAGCCAGTGTCCGGTATGCGGGTGGAAACAGAAAGTGCGTGGGCGCTTCTGGCGTTGCCGCAATCCCCGCTGCTCCTTTGTGGGGCATCGGGATGTGGTGGGCAGTGTCAACATGCACCCGCTGGCCTTTGGAAATAAGATCACCTTCCCCGCTCAGATCACGTATCAACGGGCTGGTCCCGTGAGGGTCTTGGCGCGGAATGAACAGCCGAGCCAGGTGAAGTTCAGCCAGCACGTTGTAGTCGCCCGGACACGGGCCACCAGGAGGACGTAAGTCCGCTACGACTGGTGTTGTCTTGGTGAGTGTGCTGCTCAACCACCTGACAGGTTCAGGGCCTCTTCGGAGATGGGCTACCCAACGCACGTTGCCAAGAAGCTCGCCCCTTCAAAGGGCTGAGAGTGTCATGATAGGCAAGGTTTGATTACACACAACGCGTGAGAGGCGCCTACGATGCCAGCTACCATTTTCATTCGCCGCGCGAGCGAATGTTCGCTTGAAGAGATTACGCTTGCCTTGAAAAATGGATTTGAGGACTATGCTTTCCCGTTCACCCGCGCACCCGCGCAGCAGGCCGAGCGCATGGCGCTGGATGATGTGGTGCTGGAGGGGTCGTTTGTGGCCTTCAGCGACGCGGGGCCAGTTGGAGCGGTGCTGCTGGGCGTGCGCGGTCAGCGCGGCTGGTGCAGCGATCTGGCGCTGGCCCAGGGCTATCGCGGGCAGGGCGTGGGCCGCGTCCTGATGGAGCATCAGATAGCGGAGGCGCGCGTAAGAAAGCTCGCGCAGCTTCAACTGGAGGTGCTCACCAACAATGTGCCTGCCCTTCAGTTGTATCAAAGCCTGGGCTTTAAGATTGAACGCGAACTGACCGACTACTCCGGTCCATTACAATATGGCGTGGAGGCGCACGCTTTTTCGGGGGTGCTGGTGCCGGATTTTGAGGCTGACGCTGCCGAGGAGTCGGTTGGACGCGCACCTGTGGCGTTTGACCCGGCGGCAGTCACGCGCTATTATGACGAGTATCATCTGGCGCAGCCGTCCTGGGAGCTTGAGCGGCCCTTGCTGGAACGCCTGATTGCCGCAGGGAAGTCGCGCGCGCTGGCTGTGCCAGGCGATGCAGGCGACGCTCCGAACGCCTATCTGCTCTACAGCGAGCAAGAGGCACAACTTGATCTGCTGGCCTTTGGCGCGCGCCCAGGCGCGGATGTGACCGGCGGGCTGGAACTGGCGACGGGACTACTCAACGCGCTGGCGGGGCAGCATCCCCAGACGCGCTTCTTTGCGCTGAATGTGCCGCCGGGCGATCCGCTGGGGCCGATTCTGGAGAACGCCGGATGCCCGGTAGCTGCCAAAACTTTTGAGATGCTGCTCACACTCTAGACTTTGCGCCGGGTGCAATGCGTATGAAGCAATCTGACGGAGAGACAACCTGGAGATCGGGCCAGGGAGCACAGTCGGGGTGGGTGGCTGGCACTCCGAGGACCAGCGGGCCGTTGCGGAACCCTGCCTCGACGAGCGGGCCGCTGCGGAACCCTGCCTCGACCACTGGCAACTTGCGTAATCCTGCCCTGAACAGTGGACCGCTAGGTGGGCCGGGGAGCCAGTCCCCCACTAGCACAGGGAGGACGGGGAATCTTTCCGGGCGCTTGCCACAAGATACCTCTGCGCAGCGCGCGCTGCGCGCCGGGGGCGTGGGGCAGTGGAACCAGGATGATGAAAGGGATGACTCGGAAGGCGTTGTCCCTTTTCGCCAGGAGTACGCGCGGGCAGAGGCGGCAGCCGCGCCCGATCCGATTTTGATAGGGTTGGTGCGGGTGGTGCTCTTTCTGGTGGCGTGCGTGGCGGCCTATTCGCTGCAATCGCACAGCCAGCGCCACTATGTGCCGGGCACGGCCTCTGATGGACAGGTTACCCAACTCAGCTATGATGCGGGCTGGCCGCTCACCTACGCGCATGTCGCTGTCGGGGCTGCCAGTGTTCCGCTGACGAATGTCGAGCCGACGCCCGCGTTTCACTACGTCAGCCCGGCGCTGTTGGGAGTGGATGTGCTGCTGCTGGCGCTGCCGCTCTGGGTGATGCTGGAGTGCCTGTGGGCGCTCTGGGCGGCCATCCTGAAGCGCTACGGGCCGCGCACGCTGCGGCGTCGCCTGATGGCGTTGGGGTTTGCGGCGCTGCCCGCGCTGCTGTGGGTGGGGGCCGGGTTGGTCGCTGGACTGATTATTGCATATGGGCAAATTGACCCTGGCTCTCTACCCAGGTTTGTCTCAACGGCACTGGAGCCACTGCTGCCGGGTTTTATGTTGACAATAGTTGCTGCCGTCCTGTCCAAACTGGTCTTGCCGCTGCTGGTGCCGCTGTTGCCCGGCTTTGGGCTGGCGATAGCTGCTGCCGCTGTGCTGTCAATCCCGCCCACCCATTGGCAGTTGGATATTGGCCTCTATCTGCTGGGCCTGTTCTTTCCGCTGCTCTTGCTGACGGCCCTTTTCTATGTGTATGGCTGCCTGTTTGGGCGCGGGTTCCGGCGGCTGTTTAAGCGCAGATAAGGCATGGCACAATTGCTGCCCAAAGAAGTGATGTTCAGGTGAGGAGATGGCGACAATACCAACCATCAAACTTGGAGCAGAGCCGCTCACAAGCGAAACAGTTCTAGCGGTGGCGCGGCATGGCGCTCAAGTCACGCTGGCGCCGGAGGCGGTGGCGCGCGTGCAGGCGGCGCGCGAACTGGTGCGCACGATTGCCGAGGAAGATCGCGTCGTCTACGGCGTGACGACTGGCTTTGGGCATTTGAGCAGGGTGCATATCGGGCACGCGCAACTGGCTGACCTCCAACGCAACCTGCTGCGCAGCCATGCCTCCGGCGTGGGCGAGCCGCTGCCGGAAGATGTGACCCGCGCCATGATGCTGCTGCTGGCAAATAGCCTGGCGCGTGGGCATTCGGGCGTGCGCGTGGAGGCGATTGGGACGCTGCTGGGTTTGCTCAACGAGCAGGCGTGGCCCGTCATTCCCTCGCGTGGGTCGGTGGGGGCGAGCGGCGATCTGGCGCCGCTGGCGCATCTGGGGCTGGTCTTGATTGGCGAGGGCGAGGCGATCTATGCAGGGCGGCACCAATCCAGCGCGCATGTGCTGCGCCAGATTGGCCTGGCGCCGCTGGAGCTTCAGCCTAAAGAGGGGCTGGCGCTGATCAACGGGACGCATCTGATGGAGGCACTGGGCGTGTTGACGCTGCGCGATGCGCGGGCGCTGCTCAATTCGGCAGTGGTGACAGCGGCCATGAGCGTTGAGGCGCTGATGGGGTCGTTTGTGCCGTTTGATGCGCGTATCCACGCGCTGCGCCCGCAATCGGGCCAGGTGGCGGTGGCGGCGCGCATGCGCGAACTGCTGGCCGAGAGCGAAATTAACCCTTCCCACGCCGATTGCCCGCGCGTGCAAGACCCGTATACCCTGCGCTGCATTCCGCAGGTGTTGGGCGCGGTGCGCGACGCGCTGGATTACTGTGGCGGGGTCTTTGAGCGCGAACTGCTGGCTGTCACAGATAACCCGCTGCTCTTTCCAGAGCAGGGCGAGTCGCTTTCTGGCGGCAATTTTCATGGGCAGCCGCTGGCGCTGGCGCTGGATATGCTGGCAATTGCGGTGGCGCAACTGGCTGGATTCTCCGAGCGGCGCACCTTTAGCCTGGTTGAGCCGCACGACTGGGACGCCAATACCCCCGCTTTCTTGACGCCCGACCCCGGCCTGAACTCCGGGTATATGATTCCGCAATATGTGGCGGCGGCGCTGGTCAACGAGATTAAGCTGCTGGCGCACCCGGCCAGCATTGATTCCATCCCCACTTCGGCAGGCATGGAGGACTGGAACAGCATGGGCGCGACCTCCGCGCTCAAGGCGCGCCAGGCCGTGCAGCTTTCGGCGCGCGTGCTCGCCATTGAATTGCTCTGCGCCGCGCAGCTTCTGGAGTTCCGCCAGCCACTCAAGCCAGGCAAGGGTGTGCTGGCGGCGTATGAAAAGGTGCGCGCGCTGGTGCCCGCCCTGACTGCTGACCGTTCGCCCGCGCCAGACATCGAGCGGCTGGCAGAAGTTGTGCTGGCGGGGTTGTAGGGCTGGCGGTTGAAACCGCGCCTATGGGCCTGCGGCCACCAAGTCCGCCTGCGCGGACACCCCACCCAAGGCGCGCGCTCGTTCGTCCTAACCCGCGCAGGCGGGTTTCGTGGCGGAACGCCCATAGGCGCGGTTTCAACCGCCAGCCGCTTGACATGGCCGCAGGAATGCTGGTATAGTTTAGACATCACGTGTGTGGTGGCGATGAAGCTCGCCTAACGCCTTCTGTGGCTGATAGCTTCTACTGGTTGACTGAGCGGCAGGAAGTCTGCCGTTGCTGGTCCTGGTAGAAGCATTTTTGTGCCTCGCGCTCCCCGCTGAAATCAGCAGGCGAGGCAGCAACCTCTCCTCTTCCAGACCGCTCAGATAACCACTGATCTATAACTGGTTGTATGAGAAAGGTTGGAACCTATGCCCTTTGTTTCCCTCGCGCTTCCCAATGTCTATTTGATTGCCGCGTTCTGGATTGGCCTGGCGTTCCTCGCTAGCCTGCTTTCGATTCGCCTGGGCATTGCCGTCGCCCTGCTGGAGATTTTCCTGGGCGTGCTGGCGGGCAATTTCCTGGGATTGCAAACGACCTCCTGGATTGATTTCATTGCCAGCTTTGGCAGTGTGCTGCTCACCTTCCTGGCTGGTGCGGAGATTGACCCCGATTCGCTGCGGCGGCACCTCAAGGCCAGCCTTGCCATCGGCTTTGCGGCGTTTTTGGCGCCGGTGCTGGGCGTTTTCGCCATTGCGTTTTGGATGGCCCATTGGAACCTGCATGCCGCTGAGATTGCGGGCATCGCCCTTTCCACAACCTCGGTAGCGGTGGTCTTTGCCGTGATGATTGAAACGGGCTTGAATCGCACCGAACTGGGCAAATTAATTCTGGCGGCGTGTTTTGTCAACGATCTGGGCACAGTGCTGGCACTCGGTATTCTCTTTGCCGATTACAACTGGTGGCTGGTGCTCTTTCTTGTCGCTACGGTGGTGACGCTGCCCTGCTTGCCCTGGCTGACCCGGCTGCTGATGCGCAACATTGGTGGGCGTGTGAGCGAGCCAGAGATCAAGTTTCTGTTTCTGGTGCTGCTGCTGCTTGGTGGCCTGGCGGCTGTTGCCAAAAGCGAAGCGGTCTTGCCAGCGTATCTGATCGGGCTGGTGGTGGCCGGAGTCTTTGCCAAAGATCGGGCGCTGGTGGAGCGCATGCGCGCCATTGCGTTTGCGTTTCTGACGCCCTTTTTCTTTATTAAAGCTGGCCTGTTGATCTCGCTGCCCGCGCTGGCAACGCTGACCGGGGCGGGCCTGGTAGCGCTGTTCTTTGCCGCCAAGATGGTAACGAAAGCCATTGGGGTGCGCCCGCTCACGGGGCTGTTTGGTTTGGCCCCGCGCACGGGCAATTACACACTGATGCTGATGTCTACGGGCCTGACGTTTGGCTCGATCTCGGCGCTGTTTGGCCTGACCAACCATTACATTACGAACTTCCAGTATTCGGTGCTGGTGACGGTGGTGATTTTGAGCGCAGTGGTGCCTACGCTGATTGCCCAGACCTTCTTCCAGCCCAAGGCGAGCATCGCGCAGGAGATGACGCCCGATGAGGCGGCGTTCATTGAAGAGGAGCGCGCGGCGTCGGGCGCGTTAGAATAACAGGAGCAGGCGGTTCTCACCAGAACCGCCTGCAACTTGTAGCCTTGTTCCAACGTCTTTTCTGGTAGTATGTTGTATGGATTCAAGGAGGAAGGCTCTATGTCTACCCGGCAGACCCTCTGGCGCACTCTGGCGGTTGTGTTTGTCGCGCTGTTGGTGAGCGGCTGCGCACCGCAGCGCGCGGCTGGCGAGCCAGCCGCTGTCCAGACGGTGGAGATCAGCGATGATTTTGCTCCAACGGTTGTGTCGCTTCAGGATACGTCTCCAGGGCAGTTGGCGCTGTCGCTGTACTTGCAATTAGGCGGCTATGAAGCTGAGGACCGCGATATAGCTGAACTGAATGTGAGTTTTACCAGCCAGGGTGGTCTGGTCCAGTTTACCGCTGGCGAAAGCGTTTCCTGCAATGGCATGACCTTGCCTGGCTATGGCACGAACTTTAATCTCAAGGTGCCTTCGGAAGTGTTTTCTGGCAAGCTGGTTACTTGCGTGTATACCTCTGGGAAGACCTCGGCTACCTTTTCCTTTACGGCCCCGCTCGCGCCAGTCATTCTCTCGCCCAAGGAGAATGCGCGTGTCCCCCACAGCAAGCGCACGCCCGTAACCTATCGCATCTCACAAGACCGCGAGTTTTATGTGATCGCTATTGGGCCGACTACCGGAGGCATGACCAAAGCCTGGACACCCACCGCCACCAGACAACCCAACCCTGTCCTGCTTGATACCAGCGCCTTTCAGCCTGGGGCCGGGTCAATTGCGATGAACCAGCTTTTCCCTCTTTCCGATTTGCGCGGCCCAGACTTTCAGTCGGTGCAAGGAAATGGGGGCGCAGAATATGAGATTCAAGTGACCTGGGCCTAAGCGCTCCACAGAGCAGCATATACGGGCGGTTTTCAGTCGTGCTGGCGCACGTCATAGAGCAGCAGGCCGGTGTGGGCGGAGATGAGCGCCAGCAGCGCGTCCATCTGCGCGTTGTATTCGCCAAAGGATTGCGCGGGCCGAAAGCGCGACCACCAGCGGGGCCGCAGGATGCGGTCAAAGGTGACGACAGCGAAGGGGCCGGAAAGCTCGTAGCGCACGGTGGAGCCGCCCGGCTTGCCGCCACGAATGGCAAAAAGCCGGGCCTCGTGCCAGCGAATCATCTTTTTCTTGGATTGGTTGTTGTTTGCCCAATCATAGAAAGCGTGCTGAACAATCACCCCTTCTGGCGTGATTGCAATCTGCTGGGGCTGCGACCAGCGCCAAAGATTCACGAGCACACCAATTCCCCAGACCAGTGGGACGAACCAGGAATACAGGCTATTTTCGAGGCTTCTCTGCAATGGGTCGCCATAAAGGAGGGGGATGGAGAGCTGTATCCATATCCAGAAGAGGAATGGGATACAAGCCATCAGGCATGCCCAGGCGCATGCGGAAAGCCAATTTATCTTGAGCTTGATCGTGGAGTACAGCGGCAGCGCCCCCAGGTTGGGGACAGGCTGAGGCTGAGCCAGAGGGACGTGGGGAGTGAATCCCCATGCAGCCGCCGTCTGGCGGCGCTGGTTGACTATTTTCCAACGCCGTGCTTGCTTGCGTGCTTTCATTCCCAGGAGAATTAGAACAATAGAGGGCAGATAGAAGAAAAGCAGTGCCCCCAACCTGGGCAAGAACGGCAAGTGGCTCTCAACAAAGCTGGAGATTCCCTGGGGAACAAAGAAGAGAGGGAAGAGGAATAAACAAATAACCATTGCCCCGAAGCCTGTGCGCTCGTTTGCCACCGCAGGCGGCCAGCCCAAGCCAGGCGGAGGCGTGGGCATGGGCGGCTGCACAAACGAATGCTGCTGTTTCTGCGAGCGCTGCCAGGGAGCGGTAGGCGGATATTCTCGCCACATGGGTACGGCCCTCCGTGCTGATCTGTTGCTTCTAGCATAGCGCCTGGTGCTTGTTCTGTCAAGAGTGCCCTGATGGTGTTTCGGTAAAGTCCTGCTGGGGCTTGACTGTTGCCCTGTACCCAACTCGTGAGACGCCAGCAGGGTACAGAGCAGCTAGTTGAGTTGGCGCGGGAGGGTTGGTAAAAATTCATCAACCCAGGTGCCCTCTGTGTAAGCTGCTTATGGCAGCCGCCCGGAGGCGCGTGGTGTTCCTGATGTGCCTTCCATCATGGGGATTTTTATCCCTTGCTGGCGCGCAAACTCGGTGGCTTCCGGGTAGCCCGCGTCTACATGGCGCATGACGCCGGTGCCGGGGTCGTTGGTCAGCACGCGGCTGAGCCGGTTGGCGGCGTCGGCGGTGCCATCGGCCACGACAACCATGCCCGCGTGCAGCGAATAGCCGATGCCCACGCCGCCGCCGTGATGCACCGACACCCACGAAGCGCCAGAGGCGGTATTGAGCAGGGCATTCAGGATGGGCCAGTCGGCAATAGCGTCGGAGCCATCGCGCATACGCTCGGTTTCGCGGTAAGGCGAGGCGACGGAGCCGCTGTCCAGGTGGTCGCGGCCAATCACGATGGGCGCCTTGAGGTCGCCCTGGCGCACCAGTTCGTTAAAGGCCAGCCCCAGCCGCTCGCGCTCGCCATAGCCCAGCCAGCAGATGCGCGCGGGCAAGCCCTGGAAGTGAATCTTTTCCCCGGCCAGGCGAATCCAGCGGGCCAGCGCCGCGTCTTCTGGGAAGAGTTTGAGCACGAGTTGATCGGTGCGAGCAATATCCGCCGGGTCGCCGGAGAGCGCCGCCCAACGGAACGGCCCCTTGCCGCGACAAAACAGCGGGCGAATGAACGCGGGAACAAAGCCGGGGAAGTCCAGCGCGTGGACGTTGCCCGCCAGCAGCGCCTGCCCGCGAATATTATTGCCGTAGTCAAAGACGACGGCGCCCGCTTCTTGCAGGTCCAGCATGGCGAGGACGTGCTTGTTGATGGAATCCAGGGCGCGGCGCTGGTAGTCTTCCGGGTCGCTTCGGCGCAGGTCGTTGGCCTCTTCCAGTGTCATGCCAGCGGGGACATAGCCATTGAGCAGGTCATGGGCGCTGGTCTGGTCCGTCACGAGATCAGGGGCAATGCCGCGCCGCGCCAGTTCAGGGTAAATCTCGGCGGCGTTGCCTACCAGCCCGATGGAGCGCGCTTCGCCGCGCTCGGTCAGTTCGTCCACGCGGGCCAGGGCCGCGTCCAGGTCGGTCATCATCTCATCGCAGTAGCCAGTTGCCAGCCGCCGCTGGATGCGCTGCGGGTCTATCTCCACCGCCAGGCAAACGCCTTCGTTGAGGGTAATCGCCAGGGGTTGCGCGCCGCCCATGCCACCCAGACCGGCGGTGAGTACAAAGCGCCCTTTGAGCGTGCCGCCAAAGTGCTGGCGGGCGGCCTCGGCAAAGGTTTCGTAGGTACCCTGGACGATGCCCTGCGAGCCGATATAAATCCAGGAGCCAGCGGTCATCTGGCCGTACATGGTCAGGCCCATTGCCTCCAGGCGCCGAAACTCGTCCCAGTTGCCCCAATGCGGCACCAGATTGGAATTGGCGATGAGCACGCGCGGGGCATAGGGATGGGTGCGGAAGATGCCCACCGGCTTGCCCGACTGCACCAGCAGCGTCTCGTCGTTTTCCAGGCTTTGCAGCGAGCGCACGATAGCATCGAAGCAGGCCCAGTTGCGGGCGGCCTTGCCAGAGCCACCATACACCACGAGGTCTTGAGGGCGCTCGGCAACATCCGGGTCGAGGTTATTCATCAGCATACGCAGAGCGGCTTCCTGGTGCCAGCCCTTGCAAGAGAGCGTTGTTCCATGTGGGGCGCGCACGGTGCGCGGCTGGCCGGTGCTTTCGCGCGGAGTCTCGTCAGGCATGAGGCATTCCTTTCGGCTGGTGCAGATGGAGCGGGTACAGCACTGTACCGCTTCTTGTGTTCTATACCATAGCACTGCCGCACGCAAGCATCAAGCCACTCGCCCCGCCATGCCGACAGAAATGTCGGCGGTACAAAAGCAATCGGGCCAACCCTCATTGAGGGTTGGCCCGAAAGAAAACGCCAGGCAGGAATTAGCTGTTGTCGGCGTTCTCGAAAGCCTGAGCGGTCTGCTCGAGGTGCTGGCCGATCTCGTAACCAAGCTCGACAACCTCATGGACCTCATGGCGCCACTGGGCAAACAGGTGTTCAAAGCGGGCGCGGCTATGGCCCTGCCAATTGTGCTCAAGTTGAGCGATCAGGTTCTCAATGCGGGGGCGCTGGTCGTCCCACAGATAATGGCTAACGGCGACGAAGCACTGGCCCAACTGACGCATGACATCGGTGTTGACGGCGATCTGAGACATGACTGATTTTCTCCTTTTTTGCTT
>DATBGS010000070.1:0-7131 GCA_036557885.1 Ktedonobacterales bacterium | reverse complement strand
TACGGGTCGTCATGGGTTGAAGCCTTGCCAAGATTTGCTCATAGGACAGCGTGATCGGCCATTTCAATACCCTCTACGGGTCGTCATGGGTTGAAGCTTCACCGACCTGGCACAGTCCACGCAAATGCTGCTTATTTCAATACCCTCTACGGGTCGTCATGGGTTGAAGCCGCAGGTTTAGAAACAGGTTGAAGGGATGATCTATGACTTTTTGTTCATTGCAGCGGCTCTGTTGGTCAGTATAACGCATGATATTCTTGTTGTCTAGTGGCTGGAAGGCGAATTTTCCGACTGATTTTCGCAACTCATTTTTTGCGCAAAAACCCCGCCGAGTTGCGAGTTGTCAAGTCCGGCTCCCTGCCTGGGTTCGCGCTCTCGCTTGCTGCGTTCGCGCTTGCTTAGAGCAGGCAGTAAACTGCGGCATGTTGATTGAGTTGCGAAAGCAGCCCGCACACGGGCAAAAAGTTGGCAGGATTCCTTCTAGCAGGTGATGCGCCATGCTTGCTAAACCGCCTCAGCGGGTGGCGTATCCGGTGGCGAGGGGTGCGCCTGCTCGCGGCGGGTGCGCAGGAGCGAGGCAAGCACGGCGATGGCGAGGATACAAGCAATGACGCCCAACGAGATGCCGATGGAGATATGGTAGAGGTCGGTGAGTACCAGCTTGACGCCAACAAAGACGAGCACCGCCGCCAGGCCAAAGCGCAGATAGCGAAAGCGGTCCACCAACCCCGCCAGCAGGAAGTACAGGGCGCGCAGGCCCAGAATGGCGCAGATGTTGGAGGTGTAGACGATAAACGGGTCAAGCGTGATGGCAAAGATGGCGGGAATGGAGTCCAGCGCAAAGAGCAGGTCGGTGGTTTCGACGACGACCAGCACCAGCAGCAGCGGCGTGATGCAGCGGCGGCCCTCCTTGCGCACAAAAAAGCGCGGCCCTTCGTAGCCGGGCGTCACCGGCAGGAAGCGTCGGGCCAGCCGCACAAGGGGGTTGCTCTCCGGGTGGATTTCCTGCTCGTGGGGACGCGCCAGGCGAATGCCAGTGAGGATGAGGAAGGCGCCAAACACATACAGCAGCCAGTGGAAAAAGGAGATCAGGGCGGTGCCGAGCAGGATTAAGAGGCCGCGCATGACAATCGCGCCTAGCACGCCCCAGAAGAGGACGCGATGCTGATATTCGGCGGGCACGACAAAGGCGGAGAAGATCAGGACAAAGACAAAGATGTTGTCCACGCTGAGCGATTTCTCGATCAGATAGGCAGTGAAGAAATCCAGGCCCGCGTCTTTGCCCAGCCAGAGGAAGACAAACAGGTTGAACAGCAGCGAGAGGCCCACCCAGACGGCGCTCCAGATGGCCGCTTCGCGCAGCGAGACGGCATGCGCCTGGCGATTAAAGACGCCCAGGTCGAGCGCGAGCAGGGCCAGCACGACCAGATTAAAGCCAATCCACAGTCCCAGCATCTCTGGTTCCTCAAAGAAAGCATCGCTGGCCTGGCGCAGCACGCGCCAGGATGCCTTCTTGAGGTGTGCACCGACTGTGCCACACGCTAGACCGCGAGGAGGGTCTGGAGGAAGCGTTCGCGGTGATAATCCACGATTATCCAGGTGTTGGAGCCGGGCGCCAGCCGCGAACCCCAGGCACCATGCTCGCGGTACAGTTCCACCTCAGCCCAGGTGCCAATCGTCTCGTCAATGGCACAGCACGCCGCCAGTGGGTCGTGCAGCTTTTTGCCCGCCGTGTTGACCTGCCCCTGCTTTGAGGGGCGATGCAGGAAGACCTCCATGCCTTGCCAGATGAGTTGCAGCGAGCGGCTCTGGTCCTTTATGGCGGCAACCTGGGCGTGCAGGGCGTGATCATAAAAGACGCGATGGCAGACGTTTTTCGAGACAAAGCGCCGGATGCCGATCTGCGGAGAGGCGAGCGCGGCCAGCGCCGATCTGGGGTCGCCGTTAAGGTTGAAGGTGGGGCAGGTGGTCAGCCCGCGAAAGCGCGCAATTTGCAGTTCTGGCGGAACAACGCCCTCGCCAGCAAAGCCGCCTTGCGTGACAAGCCGCCCAATCTTGAATGGCTGCTCTCGCTCCTGGGCCAGAGCCAGGGCGCGCCCCAGGTTTTTGAGCGGGGCGCCTGTGAGCAGGGTGGTCTGCTCGTCGCAGCAGCGCAGCAAGACTTCTGCCCCAGGCTCGGCTTCTTGCGAGGGCGGGATGTCTCCATAGGCTTTGTAGTGCCAGGAGGAGACGCAGGTCTTTTCGTGCGCCAGGTTGAAGGCTCCAACGGGGAGCGCTTCGCGGCCAAACCAGGCGAGGGCTGCCCGCACGAAGCCAACTTGATGCTGCGAGCCAGGGGTGATGGTGACGGCTTTCAGGTTGACCTGCGGATGGCCCAGCAAGAGCAGCAGCGTCAGGTAATCATCGGGGTCCATCGTTTCCATGTCCCAGACGATATTTACCCTGGCACGCTCAGGCCCACTCATGGCGTTGCTCCTAGATGTGTATTACGGCTCCTGAATCAGGCGGGCAGCCCGTCGAAGCGACGTTTCCGCTTCAGCCATGATTGTACGGAGAATATCGGCTGCTGGCAAGAGGTCGTGAATCATTCCGGCAGATTGCCCGGTGAAGGGGACAAGTTCGTGCGCCCGGCCCTGCTGGATGGCCTCCAGCAGTTCTTTCCCCAGGCGTGGCCCTTCCTGCCGGGCTGCTTCGGGGCGCTGGTTCCACTCATCCACAAACGGCGTGCGCAGCACGCGCGGGGATGCGTCATATCCGCCGGGGCTGGGCGGCGGGAACACGGCGCTGGTAAAGAGCACTTTGACGGCATCTTCGGAGCTTGCCGAGAGGATGGAGTGCTTCCACTGCGGGCTGATGGTTGCCTCGACAGAAGCCAGGAAGCGTGTGCCGATGTTGATGCCCTGCGCGCCTAGCACCAGCGCTGCCGCCAGCCCGCGTCCATCCGCGATGCCGCCAGCCGCCAGCACCGGGATGGGGCTAACGGCGTCCACCACCTGGGGGAGCAGCGCCAGCGAGCTTACGACGCCGCCAAAGCCGCCAGCCTCGCTGCCCTGGGCAATGATGACATCTACATTGCGCTCGGCGGCCTGGCGTGCCTGCTGCACGGTATGCACCTGCTGGATAAAGAGGATTCCGGCAGCATGCGCCCGTTTGACCAGATCACCAGGCGCGCCCAGGGCGAGCGAGATAGCACGCGGCTTCGCTTCAATCGTGGCCTGGAACGCCTCTTCGTTCAGGGGGCGCAGGGTATGGTTGACGACAAAGGGGCGGTTCGTCAACTGGCGGACACGCGCAATCTGCTGCGTGACTTGCTCAGCCGATTGCAGCGCGGTGCCGATGCTGCCCAGGCCGCCCGCATTGGAGACAGCCGCCACCAACTCAGGGACGGCCCAGGGACCAAAGGATGCCTGAATGATGGGATAGTCAATGCCGAGTAGTTCGCAAAAACGTGTGCGTTTCATGGGGTTTCTCCTGTCTTGATCGGCCAGAGGCCAAGTCTACCTCAAAATAGGGGACGGCCCGGCACCCCTCAAAGCAGGGGCACGGGGGCGCCGGGGCTACAAGCACCTCGCAAGCGGAGAGAGGGCGTCTGCCCTAGACGCCCTCTCTGTGACCCGCGAAGGAAGGAGGAAATCTGCTTACGCTGAGACGTGGGACAGCGGACCCGCGCCATTCGGGAAGTTGGCGGTGTTGAGCACCTGGATACCAGCGTGCTGCTCACCGTTGAACGGCGTTACCGTTGGGGAAGTCGCGCCAGGCTCGCAGCCGAGATCGAAGGGAACCTTCGGGTCATTGAACCAGAGGCCCAGATGGAACTGATGGGTCGCTTTGAAGGTAACTGTTGGGCCGCCAGTTGAGATAGAGAACGTTTCTTTGTTGAAGATGCCGACGACGCTGACATCGCCTTCGCCGTTGCCATTTGTCTCCATATCGCTCTGATACCAGGCGACGCCAAAGGGCTTGTTAGGAAGCTCAAGGACAAACAGATCGTAGTCGGTGTGGGCTGGCAGGCCCGCAATGTGGACTTTCAGCGTGTCGTTCAGGGCGTTCTTGAAGATTTGGGCGCTGCCATGTGCCTTGGGCAGGCAGGCCGTGATGCCAGGGGACGGGACTAGATCAAAGCTAAAGGCAGCATTTTTATCCTGGCTGAGATCAGTGTTGCTGCTGCTCGCGGCATCAGCGCCTGTGCCACAGGCGGCCAAAGCCAGAACGATCAGCACGATCAGAGAGAGGCCAGACATCCAGCGGGTGAGTAGTTTCGACATTGATTTTGGTTCCTTTCTTCTTCAAACACCTGAATTTCATTTGCCACATTGGCGTGGTGTTTTGTTCTGTGGAAAGCATAACCTGGGAACCCGGTTTCCCTCATCGGCAAGATGCTGTAGATTTTGGAGGGTGTTTTTTTTGGCTGGTGGGCGTCTTTGCGACATTGGCATGGGTAATCTGCTGTAGGACAGCCCGGCGCTACCCGGCACCCTAAGACAGAAGGGCACAGGGGACGCCGGGGCTACAGGGGGGGACGGCCCGGCTGCCGTGCCCCTGCTTTGAGGGGGAAGCCGGGGCTACAAGGGAGACGCAACTTGCCAGGGTATGTATAATAGGTGGCAGCATGGGGCCGCCCTGCTTTTCCCACGTTTCACCCCTGTTTTTGTTCCTATGGCAGCATCGAGGAGGATGCCTTATGTATGACTATGTGATTGTCGGCGCCGGGTCCGCAGGGTGCGTGCTGGCAAACCGGCTGACCGAAGACCCCAAGATCACGGTTTTGCTGCTTGAAGCGGGTGGGGAGGACAACAGGCGGGAGGTTGCTGCTCCGGCGGCGTTCTCTCAGCTTTTTAAGACGGAAGTGGATTGGGCCTTTTACACGGAACCACAGCACCATCTGAAAGACCGCAAGCTGTATTGGCCGCGTGGCAAGATGCTGGGCGGCTCCAGTTCGATCAACGCGATGATCTACATTCGCGGGCATCGGGCGGACTACGATGGCTGGCGCGATCTGGGGAACGCCGGGTGGGGCTACGACGATGTATTGCCGTATTTTAAGAAGGCGCAAAACCAGGAGCGCGGCGCGTCTGAGTATCATGGCGTGGGCGGCCCGCTGAACGTGGCCGATCAGCGCTCGGTGAACCCCATTTCGCAGGCATTTGTGGATGCTGGCGTGGGCATGGGCTGGGCACGCAACCCGGATTTCAACGGGGCCAGTCAAGAGGGCGTGGGGCTGTATCAGGTGACGCAAAAGGGCGGCACGCGCAACAGCGCGGCGCGTGGCTATCTGCATCCCATACGCGGGAAGCGCCCGAACCTGACGGTGCAGATTAACGCGCACGCCACGCGGGTGCTCTTTGAGGGGACACGCGCCGTTGGGGTGGCCTATACGCAAAACGGCACCAGCCAGGAGGCCAAGGCCAGCCGCGAGGTGATTTTGTGCGGCGGCGCGATCAATTCGCCCCAACTGCTGCTGCTCTCTGGCGTGGGGCCATCCGACCATCTGAAAGACGTGGGTATCGAGGTGGTACACAACCTGCCGGGCGTGGGGCATAACCTTCAGGACCACCCGGCGGTGGGCGTGGGCTGGTTTTCTACGCAGCCCATCACGCTGATGGGCGCGGATAAGAAAATCGGCAACGTGCTCAACTTCCTGCTCTTTAAGAAGGGGCCGTTTACTTCGGTGATTGCCGAGGCTGGCGGATTCCTCAAGACCAAGCCCGATCTGGACGCGCCTGATCTGCAATTCCACGTGGCGCCCGCCTTTTTCGTGGAGCATGGCGCGGGCAACCCGGACCGACACGGCTTTACGATTGGACCAACGCTGATTCATCCCGAAAGCCGGGGGCACATCGGGCTGCATTCCAAAGACCCGCTGGCGCCGCCGCTGATTCAGGCCAATTACCTTGCGCATAAGGCTGATGTTGAACTGCTGGTGACGGGCCTGAAGCTGGGGCGGCAGGTGGCGCAGTTGCCGCCGCTGGCGCAGTATCGCGGAGAGGAGTTTTTACCGGGCGCGCAGGTGCAGACAGATGAGGAGTTGGAAGCCTACGTGCGCGAGAAGGCCGAAACGCTCTACCACCCAACCAGCAGTTGCAAGATGGGCCATGACAAGATGGCGGTGGTAGACACGCGCCTGCGCGTGCATGGCGTGCAAGGGCTGCGCGTGGTGGATGCCTCGATTATGCCGGTGGTGGTGCGCGGCAATACGAACGCGCCGACGATTATGATTGCCGAAAAAGCAGCGGATATGATCAAGCAGGATGCAGCCGCTGCTGTCGCAACCGCCGAGGTGAAGGCGACGGCTTCGGATTAGCGATCAGACGCAATCCAGCGAGGGCCAGGGCGCGTGCGACGTTCCCCGGCACCCTAATAAAACAAAGGGCAGGCAGTGGCCGGGGCTACAAACGGCGTTTTCGCTCGTAGCCCCGGCCACTGCCTGCCCTTTGTTTTAGGGTGCCGGGCCACGTTCGCCTACACTGCTTGCAGGCGGTGCATCAAGGCGCGTATCCTTTGCTGGTCTTCGCGGATTGTTTTGAGTTGCCGTTTGCATTCTTCGCGCTGAATGGTGCCGTAGGCGCTGCTGGTCATCAAAGAATAGGTGTCGCCAGCTTGTTTGGTCAGCGCGGCCAGGCGGCAGCGTAATTCCTCCAGTGGGCTGGGCGGGGCAGGTTCGTCTTTCTCCTCTGCCGCTTTTGCTGGTGTCTCTTGTGCTTCCTCCCCTCCACAGACTTCCACCACTTCCACCACTTCCACCACTTCTCGCTGATTTTCCTGAAAATAGGGCAGTTCGATCTGGTCTAGCTGCGCGTGGATGCCTCTGGCGCTCCTCTTTTCGCTCGCCTCGAATGGGTCAGGCGGAGGCGGGGCCGAGGACATCACAGGCCCCAGCGGAGGAAAGTTCGCAGGGTCATACGGAGGGCTGACCCGCGCGGGCGGAGTGTTTCCGCGCTCCAGCCGGGGAGGTTGCCATGCCGGCTTTGGCTTCGCGGGCCAGGGTGGGCAGGCAGCGCGAGCCTCTTTCGGCGCGGCATCCAGCAGGAAATACGAGGAGGTCGCTTGCGCTCCATAGGGGCCGGTGTGCTTGAAAACGGCGACAAAGCCCTTGCTGACCAGTTCCTTGAGCGCCTCGCTGATCTGGCCGAT
>DATBGS010000069.1:0-89066 GCA_036557885.1 Ktedonobacterales bacterium | reverse complement strand
TCACGACACCTGGTGCCACTTGGACTCAGGCTATTCAATGAGAAAAGTGGAAGGCGAGGGTGGAATCCGCGATAATTGGCGATAAACGCACGGGGCCAGGTGTCATCTGGGCTGAAGCAAGCTGGCGGCGGAACCGACGGGATTCGAACCCGCGATCTCCTGCGTGACAGGCAGGCGTGTTTGGCCACTACACTACGGCTCCAAGGGTTCCTTTGGTGTGTTTCCATTGCTGGAGACAAAGAGAATTATACACAATGCTAGACGGGTCTGTCAAGCAAAATACCCCCAATTTTTCTGTATAAGTAACTCCTTCCTCAGGGAGGAAAAACGCCGGGGGCTGGTCGTTCAGACCAGCCCCCGGAATAAGAAGCAACATATGCTGCTGAAGTGCTCAACCAGTATCTTCATTTTCTGCCCGGCTGATGCACTCCTTGCTCCTGCCAGGCTTGGAATTCATCCTGGCAGCTAAGCTGCCTCCTCTTTCTCTCCCCGCGATGGGCGCGTTGGCTCCTCTTCAGGATGCACGCCCAACGCCTCTTCCAGCCTCACCCGGCGAGCAGCACGCGCCCGGCGCAGTTCGGACCAGAGTGTATCAAGCTCACCGGTAATCTCGCGGATGCGCTTTGCCGTGCCCTGGTTGCTCCAGGGATGCTGAGCCAACACCGCCTGAAGCTGGGTCCGCTCCTGGGTAAGCTGGTTAATCTTGACCATCAGCTCATCCTGTCCAGCGGCGCTTTCCAGCGTATGGGCAATAATCATTTCCTCCAGGGGATTCAGTTCAGTGCGCTTTTCCAAAGTCTTCACGGAAGACCTCCTTCTTGTACCAGAACCAACGCCTGCCAGCATCCTCTCCGGCAGGCACGCAACCTCTGGAAGTTGCGTTCTGCATCCTTGCTTTTGATCGTTTCCCTTATAAGACGTTTGTTCCTACCTAAAAGTTAAACTTTTTTTGCCCAGTTTGCTGTGGTTTGGCTTACATCTTTCTGGTGAAGCATGGCACACGGCCTAAAACCACATGTTGCCCTGTTCTTCTACACTTCTGGCTCAGGAGGATCATCCTCCTGTTCTTTTTCTGTCTTAGAAGAACGGTTGAATAGAGAGATTTTTCATAGCAGTTTTGGCACATAAAGCAGGAGCGCTCCCAACGTTGGGAGCGCTCCTGCTTTAGAGAGGTTGCGAAACAGCTTCAAGGAAGGAGGGTGGCTGCATGCCTGGCTAGCTCGATCAAGCCACTGGGATAGATGCCCAAGCCAATCGTCACAAGTGCGCAAAGCACCAGGGCCAGCCACGCGCCTACAGGCAGGCGCAGCGTCGCGCCCTTTTCTCCCTGCTGCGCTTTGCGGGCAGGCGTTGTCTTGGAGGTAGCTGTTTGCGCACTGCGGCCACTTCGTCTGGAGGATGAGACGCTGCCAGCGGCGGCCAGTTCACGCTCGCGTACCTCAGTAGCCATTGTGCCACTGCGGGCAGACCCAGGCTCTCTGCCTTCAGTGAAGTACATCGCCCAGATCACGCGCAGGTAATAGAAAAAGCCCAGCACACTTGCCAGCAGCCCAATGATCGCCAACTCCAGATGGCCGCTCGTAATCGCGCCGTAAAAGACATACCACTTGGCCGGGAAGCCAGCCGTCCCAGGAAAGCCTGCCAGCGCCAGCAAAAAGAGCGCCATCACGCCCGCCAGCACCGGCTGACGTTTGGAGAGGCCAGCGTAGTCGCTCAGTTCGGTGCCCTGCCCGGCGCTGCGCTCCAGCGCTAACACGACAGCGAAGGCGCCAATATTCATGAAGGTATACGCGCCCAGGTAAAAGAGTACACTCGCCAACCCGACGCTGTTATTCAAGACTACGCCAACCAGAATATAGCCCGCGTGGGCAATGCTGGAATAGGCCAGCATGCGCTTAACATTGGTTTGCGTGGCGGCCAGAATATTGCCGCCAACCATCGTGACGATGGCAATCGCCCAGAAAATCCCGCTCCAGCTTGTGCCCACCGGATGCAGCGCGACCATAAAGGTGCGCGCCAGAGCGATGAAGGCGGCTGCCTTGGTGCCAGCCGACATAAAAGCCGTAATAGAAGTAGGCGCGCCCTCGTAGACATCGGGCGTCCAGGCGTGGAAAGGAATAGCCGAAACTTTGAAGGCAAACCCCACCGCCAGCAGCCCCAGCCCAACAACCAGCATGGGGCCAAAATCATTGCCGAAAACCCCTTGCGTCAGCTTTGGAGCATGCGCCGTGAGAAAGGTGTTCATTTTGCTCAGGCCGGTTGTGCCGGTTGAGCCATAAATCAGCGCCATGCCATACAACAGAAAACCAGAGGCAAATGAACTGAGCAAGAAGTATTTCATGCCCGCTTCTTGCGACTTGGAGCGTCCGGCAATAAAGGCCGAGAGAATATACAGCGCCAATGAGAGAATTTCTACCCCAAGGAAGATGGTCATAAAATTAGTGGCCGACACAAGCAGCAGCATGCCGCTCACGGCAAAGAGCAGCAGGGCATAATATTCGCCGCGCTGAGTCACCTCCTGACGCTCGATATAGCCGGGTGAGAGCAGCACCGCCAGGAATCCCGCGCTCAGAATGATGAGATTTCCAACCAGCGCCAGCCAGTCATCAGTTACCATGCCAGCGAATGCCTCGCTGCTATCGCCCACCACAAAAAGCGTGATGGTGGCGGCGAACCCACCAAGCAGCACAGCCAGCGAAAGCCACGCCAGCCAGCCCTTTCGCGCAGATGGCAGCAGCAGGTCGGCCACCAGCAGCAGCAGACCGCCACCGGCTATGACAAGCTCCGGCGCCACTCGTCCCCAATCAGCGGCGGAGGGTGTATACGTAAATGGCATCAAACACCTCGATTAAAGACAAGCACATAGGGCTGGTTGACCTGCTGCTGAAGCGGCGCAGGACGGATGCGTGAATTATCTCTGGATGGCTCATGGGCAAGCGCAGGCGGCGCCTGTGTCTGCTGCACGCCAGGCAGGGCGTGCACGCTGCGGTCCATCGCGCTGGTGAACTGGCCGGGTGCCAGGCCAATTACAAAGATGAGCACCAGCAGCGGCAGCAGCACAGCCAATTCGTTCAAATCCAGGTCTTTTGCCACGCCCTTACGCTCGGCAGCCACAACCGGCCCGCGCTCCGGCGCTGGACCCTGCATAATCCCCTGGAAGAACCGCAGCAGATACCACGCCGCCGGAATGACGACCAGCGTGCCCAACACCCCGTAGACCACGTTGGCGCGGAAGACGCCCAGCAGCGTCACGAACTCACCAGCAAAGCTGTTTAGCCCCGGCAGCCCCAGCGAGGAAAGCGCCGCAATCAAGAAGACAATCGCCAGCGCGGGCCAGCGCAGCGCCTGCCCGCCAAAATCCTCTATTTTGCGCGTGCCGGTGCGCAGTTCCATATAACCCGCGATCAAGAAGAGTGCGGTGATCGTAATGCCATGATTGACCATCTGCAACACGCCGCCCTCGATGCCCTGCGTATTGAGCGCAAACAGGCCCAGCATCACCACACCCAGATGGCTGATGCTCGAATAGGCGATAAGGCGCTTGAAATCGCTTTGCACCAGCGCCAGCACCGCGCCATACAGAATGCTCACTACTGCCAGAATCTCCATAAGCGGCACCAGCGTGTGCGTGGCGCCGGGGAAGAGGCCAATGCAGAAGCGCAGAAAGCCGTAGGCCGCCGTCTTCGTCATCACGCCGGAAAGCATGATCGTCACCGGCGTGGGCGCTTCGGTATAGGCATCCGGCAGCCAGGAGTGCAGCGGCACCAGCCCAACCTTGACGGCAAAGGCGGCAAAAAACGCCAGGAAAAGCCAGATTTGCTCGGTATTGCTCAGCGGCGTTTGTGCCAGTTGCACCAGATCAAGCGTGAAGGTGCCGTGTGGCCCGCCATGAAACTGGTGCAGCACGCCCAGCGTGATGATGCCCACCAGCATCAGCAGGCTTCCTGCTGCTGTGTACAGCACAAACTTGATGGCCGCGTAGACCCGGCGTGGCCCGCCCCAGGTGCCAATCAGGAAGTAGGCGGGGATGAGCATCACTTCCCAGAAGACATAAAACAGGAAGAGATTGGTCGCCAGGAAGACGCCCAGCACGCCCGCCTCCAGCAGCAGCATCAGCGCCAGATATTCTTTGACGCGCGTGTTGATGCTCCAGAGCGACGCGCCAATAGCCACAGCGCTAATCAGTGTGGTCAGGCCAACCAGAAAGATGCTGATGCCGTCTACCCCCACGCTGTAGCCCACGCCAAAGCCTGGAATCCAGTTGGGGATGCTCTCAACAAATTGCAGCCTGTTCGCGTTGACATCAAAGCTGGCGGTGAGAATGATTGCCAGAACAACATCAATGATGGCCCAGAACAGCGCCCAGGGTTTTGCCCACCCGCGTGGCAAGACGAGCACAAGCGCACCTGCTACAAGAGGCAGAAAGATAATCACTGAAAGCAGCGGAAAATGTATCATAGCGTTATCTTATACTGGCTTTCTCTCCAGAAGTCCCGTCTGGTCAAGGCCGGGCAATATAATAAAGTAATATCAAGACCGCGCCAACCAGAAAGATCAGCGCGTAGTTGCGGACATAACCCGATTGCACCGCGCGAAAGCCAACACTCGTCTTGCCCACCAGCCAGGCCAGCCCCCGGCCCCCGCCATCCAGCAGACTTCCCTCGACCACGCGATTTGCCAACCGCCCCGTGCCAACAATTGGCTTGACCAGCACCCAATCATACAGTTCATCCACCCAGTATTTATGCAAGAACAGTTGGTAGAGCGGGTTCTTCATTGGTTTCAGGCTGGGCACGCGCCGCACATACATCCACCAGGCCCCCAGAATTCCCAACAATCCAGCCGCGACCCCCACGCCGAACGATACCCACAGCCAGCCGCCCTGGGGAATAAACTGCTCCAGCGAAAAGCTGCTGCCCAGCACTGGCGCCAAAAACTGGCCCAGCACGTCGGCCCAGGGTGTGCCATAAGCACCGCCAACAACAGACAAGAACGCCAGAATCAGCATTGGCACCAGCATAATCCAGGGCGCCTCATGTACCCGCGCCAGCGGGTCGCCGCGCCTGCGCTGGCGCGCGCGTGTGTCCACCTGGCCTTCTGGCTGTGGCACTGGCTCTCCGCCGCGATAGGCACCGTGAAAGACGACAAAGATTAGCCGGAAGATATAGAAGCCGGTCAGGAGTGCCGTGAGCAGCCCCACGCCATACAGCACCAAATACCAAAGGTTGCCCCCAGGCGCAATGCCCAGCGCCAGCAGCGTGCTCAGAATGCCGTCTTTACTCCAGAAGCCAGACAACGGCACAATACCCGCAATTGCCAGGCCGCCCACCAGAAACAGCCAGTAGGTCCAGGGCAATTTCTGGCGCAGCCCGCCCATCTTACGAATATCCTGCTCGCCGCCCAGCGCGTGAATCACTGCGCCCGCGCACATGAAGAGCAGCGCCTTAAAGTAGGCGTGGGTGGTCAGGTGGAAGATGCCAGCCGCGTAATTCCCCACGCCCTCGGCCAGGAACATATACCCAAGCTGGCTGATCGTGGAATACGCCAGGATACGCTTGATGTCGTTTTGTACCAGGCCAATCGTGGCCGCAAAGAGCGCCGTTGCCCCGCCAATGCCTGCCACCACCCAGAGCGAGGCTGGTGCCTGGTTAAAGAGGTTGCTGGTCCGCGCCACCAGATACACGCCCGCCGTGACCATTGTGGCAGCATGAATCAAGGCGCTGACCGGGGTGGGGCCTTCCATCGCGTCGGGCAGCCAGACGTGCAGCGGGAGCTGCGCCGATTTTGCCACACAACCCACAAAGATCAGCAGCGTGATGGCGATGATCATCGGGTCATTGAGCGCAAAGGCGGCGGGCGCCGCTGCGGTTCCGCCAGCATCAGTAAAAAGAATGCCGGAGACGCCGCTGCTGCCGCCATAGGCCAGCGTGCCAAACTTGATGAACAGGAGGAAGATGGCGAGCATCAGGCCAAAATCGCCAATGACATTGACAACAAAAGCTTTCTTGGCGGCGTTGGCGGCGCTGGGCCGCTGATACCAGAAGCCAATCAGCAGATACGAGGCCAGGCCAACCAGCGCCCAACCCACCAGCAGAAATAGGAAGTTATCTGCCGAAACGAGCAGCACCATCGCAAAGATAAAGAAGTTCAGGAAGGAATAATAGCGCCAGTAGCCGGGGTCGTCGTGCATATAGCCAGCGGAATAGATGTGGATGAGCAGACCCACGCCCGTCACCACCAGCAGCATCACGCCCGAAAGCGCGTCCAGCCGCAAGCCAAAGGTGATATGCAAACTGCCCGATTGCACCCAGCGCCAGAACACACTATCGCTGGCCTGCGTCGCTGAGTTCACCAGCGTGAGATAGCTGATGAGCGCGAAGATAAATGCCAGCGCAATCGCGCCGCAGCCAATCCAGGTAATCATTTCATTGTTTGTATACCAGCCGGAAAGCCGCAGGCTGCCCACAATCAGAAAGCCCAGCAAAGGCAGCAGCAGCACCAGCCAGGTAAGATCAAAGACTTGCATTGCTGCTTACCCCTTCATTGAGTTCAGTTCGTCCACGTCAATATTGTGGCGGCTGCGGAAGATGGAGACGATAATTGCCAGCCCGACGACGACCTCCGCAGCGGCAACGGTCAGCACCAGAAAGGTGAAAATCCAGCCGTCCACCGAATCCAGATAATGGGCAAAGGTTATAAACGACAAATTCACGGCGTTGAGCATCAGTTCAATAGACATAAACTGAATCAGCGGGTTGCGCCGCGTCAGCACGCCCATCACGCCAATCGTGAACAGCACCGCGCTCACTATTAAATATCCAGTTGGTTGATCTGGGGGCATATTTTCATTCCTCAATCATTCTTTAAATGCTTCTCTAATCTCTCGACGCCCGTCTGCCCAGCACCAGTGCCCCGATAAGCCCAACGACCAGCAGCACGCTGGTCACTTCAAACGGGAACAGGAAGCCGTGAAACAGCGCCAGGCCAAACGCCTGAATGCTGCCCACTTTGTCTATCATCCGGCTCAGGCTGTCCTCAGCCGAGGCTTTCGCTGCCGGGCTGAGCGTGGTGATAAAGAGCAGGTAGGAGACGCCACCCGCCAGAATCACCCCCAGGCCCGCTGCCGCGCCTTTTTGCCAGCGAATCGGGTCGCGCTGCTCGGTGGTATCGCTGGGGTCAGGCGCCAGCATCGTCACCACAAACAAAAACAGCACCATGATTGCGCCGGTATAAATGAGCACCTGGACTACCGCCAGGAAGAGGGAGTTGAGCACCAAGAAAAAGAGTGCCAGGCTGAACAGATTCAGGATCAGGCTCAGCGCGCTATATACGGCATTGCGGAAGAGAATCACGCCCAACCCGGAAAAGGTGGCCGTGACCGCCAGCACAAGAAAAGCAATCGTCGTTCCCGTGATATGCATATATCTTTATCGGCTGATCGTTTTTCGTCCGTTTTCCAGCCCGCGCAGGCGGGCTTTGTGGCGGAACGCCCTTAGCCGCGATTTTAATCGCCAGGGCGTTCAGATCACGCGCCCTCCTCCTCTTCTGCTTCCTTAATCAGCGGCGCCCTGGCGGGCAAATCGCCCTGCCCAACGGCGGCGGCTGACCCTTCCAACCCATCGAAGTACCCCTGTCGTTCGGGCACAGGTTGGGGCGTTTCTTCGGGTGGTGGGTCGGCCCAGGCATCCAGTGAGCCGCGCGTCGCCTGGCCCAGCGGCTCCAACAACTGCTCTTTGTGATACACCATCTCTGCCGGGTCATAGGCCGCCAGTTCGTATTCTTGCTCCAGCGTGATCGCCCCCGTTGGGCAGGCTTGCTCGCAATAGCCGCAGAAGATGCAGCGCAGCAGGTTCACATCAAACACGCGCGCATAGCGCTCGCCCGGCGAAACGCGGTTTTCTTCCGAGTTTTCCTCTGCTTCAATATAAATGGCATCGGCGGGACAGGCGCCTGCGCAAAGATAGCAGCCCACGCAGCGTTCCAGGCCATTTTCGTAGCGGTGCAGCACATGCCGCCCGCGAAAGCGCGGTGGCAGCGTCCGCTTTTCGTCTGGGTAAGACACGGTGGTCTTTTTGCGCCCCACATGGCGCAGCGTCGTGCCCAACCCCTTCACAATATCAAAAGCCATAGCTGGTTCCTTTTATTCCATACAAGCTATTTCTTCGAGGCACTTGCTGAAGCCGTATCCGCCTCGGCTTTCGCCTCTTTGGGCGCTTGCGCGAGCGCAGCGTCAGCCTCAGCCTCAGCCTCGTCTGCTTCTTCACCCTCGTCTTCTGATGTATTCAGCGCCAGCGCCGAGGCGCCAGCGCCAATATGCACCAGCTTGACGCTGGGCGGGATGATGAATTGCCCGCCAACCACAGCAGGCTTCTCGCCCTGCTGCCGCTGGCGGCGCACCGCCCAGATGCCCGCGCCAATCAAAATTACGCCCAGGCCAAAGGCGCCCGTTGTCCACCAGGGCCAGCCCAGCGCCACCGCAATCGCCGTCACCAGCAAGTTCAGCACCGCCAGCGGCAGCAAGATACGCCAGCCCACCTTCATCAACTGATCGTAGCGAATGCGCGGGAGCGTGGCGCGCAGCCAGATAAAGATGAAGAGCGCGATACCCAACTTGAGAAAATACCACAGAAACGGCCAACTCAAGAATGTGCCGTTATTCACCGGCCAGAGCGTCCACCCGCCCAGGAACAGCGTGATGGCAATCGAACTGACCGTGATCATATTGATGTATTCGGACATCTGGTAGAGCGCCCAGCGCAGCCCGCTAAACTCAGTGAGATAGCCCGCCACCAGTTCTTGCTCCGCCTCTGGTAGATCAAATGGCGCGCGGTTCACTTCCGCCAGCGCTGCTGTGCAGTAGAGCAAGAAGCCCAATGGCTGCGCAAAGATGTAGGGCAGGCCCAGGCTCACCTGCCCGCGCACAATATCCAGCATGCTCAGCGAACCGGAGAACATCAACACGCCCATAATCGCCAGTCCCAGGCTCACCTCATACGAAACCATCTGCGCGGCGCTGCGCAGCGAGCCAAGCAGCGAGTATTTATTGCCGGAGGCCCAGCCACCCAGCACAATCCCATATACGGCCAGCGAGGAGATAGCAAAGATGTAGAGCAGGCCAACGTTAATATCAGCAATAAAGGGGTCCCAGGGGCTAGGCTTGCCATCACCCAGCCAGTGTCCGCCCAGCGGCACCACCGCAAAGGCCGAAAGTGCCACGACAACGGAGATGCTTGGCGCAATCAAATACACCAACACCCGCGCCTTCGACGGGATGATGTGTTCTTTGAAGATCATTTTTAAGCCATCGGCCAGCGGTTGCAGCAAGCCAAACGGCCCCACGCGGTTTGGCCCCAGGCGCGATTGCATAAAAGCGATCACCCGCCGCTCAATGAGTGTCAGGTACGCAAAGGCCGTCAGCAGTGCGCCAATCACGATAACCGACTTGGCAAGCGTGGCAAGAAGATAAAGCGTTGTATCGGACATATCTTTCCCTCCAGCGATCCTCCGCTAGAGCATTGATCACACAGTCTCGTTTCGTCTTAGCCCGCGCAGGCGGGCTTTGTGGCCGAAGGCCCCTAGCTGCGACTTTAGTCGCCAGGTACGCTAGTCGCCAGCAGCCGTTGTTTCGGCTACTTCCTGGACTGACGGCAGTCCTTGCTGGATGATTTCTAATGATAGGAAGGGCGAGCCGCCCTCAGCGATATTCTCTGGCAGCGCGGGCCAGCGGATGCCCTGGCTCTTGCTCACCACGTCCCAGTTCAAGCCGCTATAAATTGGCAGAGCGCTGGCAATCTCGTTCAGAATGGCACGCGCGCTGGCATAGTTCCAGTCCTGGCCCAATCGCTGACCAAGGGCGGTGATAATCTCCCAATCAGCTTTGGGTCCGGGCAGCGGGCGCATGGCCTGGCGCACCGCCTGGACGCAGCGCTCGGTATTGGTAAACGTGCCTTCCTTCTCGGCATACGATTGCGCGGGCAAGACCACATCGGCATACTGTGCCGTTTCGTTCAGCGCCAGCGCCTGCACGACCAGGAACTCCAGCTTCTCAAGCGCTGCTGCATCGGCCATATGCCGCGCCGGGTCTGCACCCATTACATATAACGCTTTGACCCCACCGTCAAGCATCTGATCGTAGTTCAGACCAGGATTTTTGGGCATCTCCTCGCCCCAGATGCGCCGGAGCCGCGCCTGCATCGCGTCGTCTTCTACGCTGGCGTAGCCAGGCAGACTATCGGGAAGCAGGCCCATATCGCGCGCGCCCAGCGAGTTGTTATCTTCAAAGAGCGGGCCAACGCCAGCCCCACGTCGGCCAACGTTGTCTGTTGCCAGCGCCAGAGTGAACAGGTCAGCGGCCAGCGTCTCTGCGCCTTCCTCGCGGGTCGCCATCTCGTCATAGAGCAGCACCGCGCCCTTTGCCCCGGCAATTTCGCGGGCCAGCGCGCGCACCGCCTCAGCGTCTACGCCAGCTTGTTGCGCCACTATCTCGCTGTTGCTCGCACCAGCCACAGCCTGACGCAGCCGCTCGGACAAAACTCGTGAGTCAGAATATGACCCGCGAGTCAAATTCTGACTCACGAGTATGCTCAGCAGTAATTGCACCACCGCACCAAGCTGCCCAGACTTGTAGGTCAGCTTGAGCGTTGCCAGGCGATCAAGGCGCGTCGGCTTCTCGGAGACGACGTAGATTTTGGCTCCAGCCCGCTGCGCCTTTTTGATGCGCAGGTCAATTATCGGCTGGCGCTCGTAGGGGTTGGCCGCAAACAGCACAATATGCGAGGCTTTCTCCAGCCCAGCAATGCTGTCGGTCCAGACCCAGGGAAGCTGGCCGGGCGTTGATGTTGTTGTCGCGGGGAAGAGGCCGTGATGGTGGTCTACGTTGTTGGTGCCCAGGGCGGCGCGCAAGAGCTTTTGGAAGAGATAGGCTTCTTCATTGGTGGTGTGCGTCGAGCCGATGCCGCCAACGGCATCCGGGCCGTCGCGCTCAGCAATCTCTTGCAAGCGCGTGGCGACCAGATCAAGCGCCTCGTCCCAGGTAGCAGGCTCCAGTTGTCCATTTTTGCGTACCAGCGGCGTGCGCAGCCGGTCCTGGCTGTTCACATAGTCAAAGCCCCAGCGCCCCCGGTCACACAGCCAGCCATCGTCAATGCTATCGTTGGTGTGCGACATCTGGCGCAGGATGCGGTCTACGCGCACATCCACGCGCACGTTGCAGCCCACGCTGCAACTGGCGCAGACGCTGGGTGTCTTGCGCAGTTCCCAGGGCCGTGTGCGGAAGCGGAAGTTTTTGGCGGTGAGCGCCCCCACCGGGCACATCTCCACCGTGTTGCCGGAAAAGATGCTCTCGTACTGGCTCCCCGGCGGCGTGCTGACCTCAATCTTGAAGCCGCGATCATTCATGATCAGGCCCTCTTCGTCCATCGCCACTTCTTGCGAGAAGCGCACGCAGCGCTGGCAGGCAATGCAGCGTTCGCGGTCCAGCAGCACGTTGTCGCTGACGGGGATGGGCTTGATGTAGTGGCGCTTGGTCAGATCAAAGCGGCTGCCGCCGGGACCATGCCGCAGGGTGAAGTCTTGCAGATCGCATTCGCCGCCTTTGTCGCAGATGGGGCAATCCAGCGGGTGATTGATGAGCAGAAACTCCAGCGTGCCCTGGCGCGATTTTTTGACCAGCGGGGTATCGGTATGCACGATCATGCCATCCGTGACGGGTGTGGTGCAGGCCGTTTGCGGCGGCTTGGGCAGTTTCTCGATCTCGACAAAGCACATCCGACAGGCGCCCAGCGGTGGCATCTTGGGATGATAGCAGTAAATAGGAACTTCAATTCCGGCCAGTTGCGCGGCCTTCCAGACCAGCGTGCCCTCTGGGACGCTGATGGTGCGCCCGTCTATGGTGACCGTGAGCATTTTAGGTTGTTCTTCTGGCATAGGATACTCTATTTCTCTTTAAGAAAGATCAGTGATGATGCCGCGCCGCCCCGCCCTACCCCGGCGGGCTAGCAGCCCGCGCTACAAGCAAAGGATGGCTCAGGCATGCGCGGCTGCCGGGGCCAGTGCGCCGGGGCCAACCATACAGCGGCCCTCGCGGATATGATACAGGTATTCATCTCGGAACAGTTTGATGCTGCTGACAATGCAGGATGTGGCCGCATCGCCCAGGGGACAAAATGATTTCCCAGAGATATTATCGCAAATATCCAGCAGGAGCGGCACATCTTTCTCGGAGCCGTGTCCGTGCTCCAGCCGCTCCAGCAGTTCCACCATCCAGTACGTTCCCTCGCGGCAGGGCGTGCATTTGCCGCAGGATTCATCGCGGTAAAACTCGCTCATGCGCAGCACCGCGCCGATGATGCAGGTATCCTCATCCAGCACGATTACGCCCGCCGAGCCAAGCATCGAGCCAGCCGCCGCGATAGACTCGAAATCCATCGGAGTATCCAGCTTATCGGGCGTCAGGAACGGTGTGGAGGAGCCACCAGGGACAACGGCCTTGAGCTTCTTGCCCTTCCAGACGCCGCCGCCGTAGTCCTCGATGAGCGTGCGCAGTGGCGTGCCCAGCGGCAGTTCGTAGTTGCCAGGCTCGTTCACGTGTCCGCTCAGGCAGTAGATGCGCGTGCCCTTGCTCTTTTCGGTGCCAAAGCTGGCGTACCACTCCGGGCCATTTTTGATGATGGCGGGAACGGTGGCGAGCGTTTCGGCGTTGTTAATGACCGTCGGCCCACCATACAGTCCCACCACTGCTGGAAACGGTGGCTTGAGGCGTGGATAGCCCCGGCGCCCTTCCAGCGATTCCATCAGGGCGCTCTCTTCGCCGCAGATATACGCGCCCGCTCCGCGATGGACGGTGACTTCCAGATCATAGCCGCTGCCCAGGATATTGTTGCCGATATACCCGGCGTCATAGGCTTCCTGCACGGCCCGCGTCACCTGCCGCCCTGCCAGGGCTAGTTCCCCGCGCACATAGATAAAGGCGTGATGCACTTTGGTGGCATAGGCCGAGAGAATGACGCCTTCCACCAGCAGGTGGGGGTTCTTCTCCATGAGCATGCGGTCCTTAAAGGTGCCTGGTTCGCTCTCGTCGGCGTTGCAGCAGAGGTAGCGGGGTTTGGGACTCTCTTTGGGCAAAAAGCCCCATTTGGTGCCTGTTGGGAAGCCCGCCCCGCCGCGCCCACGCAAGCCGGACTTTTTCACCATCTCCACGACTTCATCGGGCTGAAACGGCGCCTTGAGGGTTTTTTCCAGGGCTTGATAGCCGCCGTGCTGCTGATACACGGCCAGCGTATCCATGCCGGGCACATTGAGATGTTTGGTGATAATCAGTTCTGGCTGCGCCATTGTTTTATTCGCTCCGCTTGCCGCTGGCAGGGGCCGATTTTGCGGGCTTGCCTGCTTTGTCCGATTTTGCGGGCCTGGCCCCCACGTTTCCTGTCGCTGCTGCCCCGTTTGGCTGGCCCTGCCTGCGCGGTGGCAGGCCGCTGTCTATCTCCTGGTTGAGTTCTTTTAGCAAGGTATCTGCGCTCTCCGGGGTGACGTTTTCGACAAATTCGTCGTTGACTTGCAATACCGGCGCTGTGCCGCAGGAAGCCAGGCACTCCGTGGTAAGCAGGGTAAAGCGTCCGTCGGGCGTGGTTTCGCCGCGCTTGATGCCCAGGCGCTCCTCCAGATGCGTCATCAGTTGGTCGCAGCCGCGCAGATAACACGAGATGCTGGTGCAAACCTTGATGACGCGCTTGCCCGGCTGTTCCTTAAAGAACATCGTATAGAATGTGGCGACGCTTTTTACCTCGTCCGGGTTGAGGCGCAGCGCTTCGGCCACTGATTCCAGCGCGTCCTGCGTGAGGTAGCCTTCTTCACTTTGCGCGATATGCAGCGCGGGCAAGATAGCAGAGCGCAGCGTTGGGTAATGCGCTGCCACTGCGCGCATGCGTTGTTTGGCTTCATCAGATACCACGCTCTACCCCCTCTCTTGCCAGGTCAGTGGCGGCCAGATACCCATGTTTGCTCACCGGTCCACCTCACCCAGCACAATATCAATACTACCGATGGCCGCGATAACATCTGAAAGCAGTTGCCCCTCAACCATTTTGGGCAGCCCTTCCAGGTTGCCAAAGGAGGGCGCGCGCACGTGCATGCGGTAGGGGCGCGCGGTGCCATCACTGACCAGATAGTAACCTAGCTCGCCTTTGGGCGATTCAATGCGTACATAGACTTCGCCTGCCGGTGGGCGGTAGCCTTCGGTGTAGAGCTTAAAGTGATGGATCAGCGCCTCCATATTGGTTGAGACGGCCCACTTGGGCGGCGGCACAATCTTGTGGTCGCTGACCTGATAGGGGCCGGTGGGCATGCCTTCCAGCGCTTGTTTCACAATTTTGAGGCTTTCTTCCATCTCCAGCATGCGCACCAGATAGCGATCATAGACATCGCCGTTGCTGCCAACAGGAATGTCAAACGCAAATTGCTCGTAGCCGGAATAGGGAAACATTTTGCGCACGTCCCAGGCCACACCGCTGCCGCGCAGCACTGGCCCGGTGCAGCCAAGCGCGATGGCATCCTTGGCACTAATGGGCGCGATGCCTTTGGTGCGCTCCAGCCAGATCTGGTTGTTGGTGAGCAGGCCGTGATATTCGCGCAGGCGCTCTGGGAAGAGGTCTATAAACGCCTGGACTTGCTCATCAAAGCCGGGAGGCAGATCGGCCTGGAGGCCGCCGGGCATGATGTAGCTGGTCATCAGGCGCACGCCAGAAACCAGCTCGAAGATGTCCAGAATGAGTTCGCGCTCGCGGAAGCAGTAGAGAAAGACGCTCTGCGCGCCCAGGTCAATGGCGCTGGTGCCCAGCCAGACAAGATGGCTGGCGATGCGCTGAAGTTCGACGAGCAAGACGCGGGCGTAGATGGCTTTGGCTGGAATGTCGTCCTCAACTCCCAGGAGCTTTTCCACCGCCAGCGAGTAGCCAAGGTTGTTGGAAAGCGGCGCGAGATAATCCATGCGATCAGTGACGACGAGTGACTGAAAATAGCTTTTGGATTCGGCGGTCTTTTCAATGCCGGTGTGCAGGTAGCCAATATCCGGCACCGCCCTGACGACGGTTTCGCCCTCCAGGGTGAGGATGAGCCGCAAGACCCCATGTGTGGAGGGGTGCTGCGGACCCATGTTGATTGTCATCGTGTCCACACGGGTGCTCTCGTCAACCTTGACGCTTTCCGTAATGGGTAGGTCTTTTTTCTGTTCAAGCTGCATACGTTCTTTATCCTTATCCGCCAGCTTTGTGCCAGCCTAAGCTGGTAGTCTGCTGTCCGCTTTACCTGGCTGGCTCGCCTGGCTCTGGCTTGGGCCGGGGCGGAGTTTGCGGGCGGCTTTGTAATACGCGAATTGTCTGGCGTCCGGTGCCGGGGGGCAAGGGCTGGTTCAGGGCGACCTGCCCGCCCCAGTGCGGCTCAGGCAGTTCGATGCCGGTCAGCGGGTAGTCCTTGCGCAGTGGGTGGCTGGTCCAGTCTTCCGGCATGAGGATGCGCCGCAGGTCGGGATGGCCGGTAAAGTTGATGCCAAAGAGATCATAGACTTCGCGCTCAAACCAGTTGGCGCTGGGCCAGATGCCTGTAATGCTTGGCACCGCAGGGAGTTCTTCTTCGGGCTGGCCCACGCGCGTCTTGAGACGAATCACGGCGCGCGTCTGCACCGAAAGCAGGTGATAGACGACATCATAGCGTGGGACGCGCTCCAGCCAGTCTACGGCGGTAAGATCGGCCATTGAATCATAGTGCAATGTTGGGTGGTCGCGTAGATACCTGGAGACGGCGGGGAGCTTGTCCGGGGGGAGAAGGATGGTGGTTTCGCCACGATGCTCCACCACCTCCAGCACCGCCTCGCCAAATCTCTCTCGCACCACCTCAACGGTCTTTGCGGCCAGTTTCGATAGCTGTTCGGCCATGCGTTTACTTTCTTAATTCTCGCTGCCCAGGCTCTTGACCGCGCCAACCTTCATGGGGTCGGGCGGATTGGGAATGCCTTTGCGAATCTTCTCTTGTAGTTGCATGATGCCATAGAGCAACATATCAGGGGTGGGCGGGCAGCCGGGGATAAAAATATCTACCGGAATGATCTTATCCACGCCCTGCACAATGGCATAATTATTAAAGACGCCGCCGCAGGAAGCGCAGGCGCCCATTGAGATCACCCATTTGGGGTCGGGCATCTGGTCGTAGATTTGCCGGATCACTGGCGCCATCTTGACTGAGCAGCGTCCGGCCACGATCATCAGATCGGCCTGGCGCGGGCTGGCGCGATAGACCTCGGCGCCAAAGCGTGCCAGATCAAAGCGCGAGGCGCTGGTTGCCATCATCTCGATGGCGCAGCAGGCCAGGCCAAACGAGGCGGGCCAGAGCGAAGAACTGCGTCCCCAGTTGAGCACTTTATTGACTTGAGTCAGCAAGATACCACTTCCCGAATCCAGTGGTACGCCCCGCTCCAGGCGGGGCGTTTGAGCATTCGAGATGGTTTGTACTGGCTCCCAGGGGTTGGTGGGGTTCTCATTTACTCCCATTGGAAGGCTCCCTTGCGCCAGACGTAGACATAGGCAACCAGGAGGATTGCCAGGAAAATAACCAGTTCAATCAGCCCAAAGACTTTCAGGTCGCTCTTAAGCAGGACCGCGAACGGATAAAACGATGCCACCTCGACGTCGAAGATGATGAAGAGCATACCTGTCACCAGATACTTGACCGGAAAGCGGCGCCGGGGCGGTTCAATCTCCTGAATGCCGCATTCATAGGGGGCCAGTTTTGCGGGAGAGGGCTTCTTGGGGCCGACAATAAAGGTAATAATCGTGACCAGAATGGCAAAGGCGACAGCCAACCCGATCAAGATAAAGATGGGAAGATAGGGAGGAAAAGGTAACATTTCCAATTCCTTTGCGGCCAGAACAGGCGTGCCTGTCAGTATGAAACGCGCTGGCCTGATGTGAATACATGCTCATTACATGTTTTGTAAAAAGTTTCATCAAAATAGTAGCACACGCCTCCACGCCCGTCAAATAGCCAGACGATAAGCAGTAAGTTGGCTGGCGGTTAAAACCCCCGTGAAGAACGGGGGCACCGCCGCGCCTATGGGCCTACGGCCACTAAACCCGCCTACGCGGGTTAAGACGAAGTGTTGACTTGCCAAAAACAACATTATGAGCGTTTACGCGCCACGAGCAAGATACCAATAATAGCCAGGTCTTCCAGGCGCATTGCCTGGAAATGCGCGTGAAACTTGTGGCGCATCTCCTCGGTAACGGTGGTCGTGTCCGTTGCGTGGAGCGCGACGACCTCCAGGCCGCGCTGCTCAAACGCCACGCGATATTCCGGGGCACGCCAGCGATTGCGCACCCCACTGGGCCGGTTGGAGTTTGCCAGGTGCCAGACGCTTTCGCCGTAACGCAGAAACTCCAGCGGATGGCTGAAGTCGCGGTGGTCACGCAGGTCTACCTGATGGCTGGTGACACCGCCAGGACGCAGCAAGCGCGCAATTTGCGCGATAGAGCCAGCGGGGTCGCCAAAATGCTCAAAACAGGCGTGAGAAAAGATAACGTCCTGGGAGGCATCGGGCAGGGTGGTGGTGGCAATATCCATCGGGCAGAGATAGGTGATACGCTCTAGCAGTTCACGCGCGACGGCTTCTGGTTCTGTACGCGCTCGCTCGCGCAGGGCTGGGGCGACCAGATAGGTTTCTGGTTCCTGGGCGGCTGCTTCCACCAGGGCCGGATAGAGCGCATCCGGGCCGCTGCCTTGAATCCAGGGCATGACATCCAGGCAGGTTGCGCTTTTGGCTCCGGCCAGCAGCATCAGCAGGCTGACGCCAACATTCCCTCCTGGGCCAATCTCCAGCACATCTGTCCCGTGTAGTCCGCTTTCGCGCAGTGGGGCAAGGGCGGTGGCGTGCTTGCGGAAGACGCCCAGGGGATAGTCTACCTGATCTTTGTCGGCGCTGTAGCCTTGCTGCCCGCGACGGCGTTGATAGAGCGAAACCACCGCGCTGTTGCCCATTGCCAGGTTTTTCGCAATGCTTTTGCCTAATTTGATCGTTTCGATCAACTCGCTCATGCGGCTGTCCTTTCGAGCGTGGTGCGAGAGAAACGCGGGAATCCTCAAACGTCCGAATCCTCATATGAGCGGCGCTGGCGCCTGTGATGGCTGTTCCTGATCGTTGGAGGACGCGGCTATCTCTGGAGTGCTTTTAGGCTGTGCCAGAGCATGCGCGTCAACGACCAGGCGATCTACGACGAGGACGACCCCGATGAAGAACCAGAAGATGAACGCGAGGTCTGGCAGGAAATAGGAATTATCTACCATGCCGTGAATAAGCATCGTGAGCATTCCACCGGCAATGCCCACCAGCAGGCGCTGGAAGAGTGCGCCACACTTCACGCCAGCACACAGTCGGTAGAGGCGAATACTTCTGGTGGTAAAGGCGCCCAGCAGCCAGAGCAGCGCCGCCAGCCCCAACAGGCCAGAGCTAATCCAGAAGTCGAGCAGGATGTTGTGGGGGTGCGAAATGCCGGGATCAAACGTCAGCGGGAAGGTCTGACCATCCAGGGCCTTGAGCGCGTAAGAATCATCCCCGCCGTGTGGGTAATCGGGTGAGCGAACATTGTAGAGCAGGCGGAAGCTGGCCGGGCCGGTGCCCAGGAAAAAGTGGTCGCGAATGATGAGCAGCGCGGCTTTCCAGTAGATGAAGCGCTCAGAGACGGTGCCCTGGTGGCCTTCGTTAAATAGCTGGAGCAGGCGGGAGCGAAAGAGAAAGCCGCCCGCTGCGCCCAGGAGCAGTACGGGGACGACAGCGATCAGGCGCTGGGCCTCAAAGATGAAAAGCAGCACGATGATTGCCAGGACCGCCAACTCAGCGCCACGCGAACTGGTCCAATACAGCGCCCAAAAGAGCGGGATGGTGGCGGCCAGGCACACCCAGCGCAAGGGGTCGCGCCAGGGGGAAGGCTGGCTGGGTTCGTCGGCGCTGTGACGGCGGAACAGGCCAATGCACCCCAGCGCGAGCAGCAGCGGAAGCGCGCGCTCGATGGCGAAGCCCAGGTTGTTTGGGCTGCCATACGGCCCTGGCACGCGCAGTGCGTCTACTGCGGTAAAGACTACATAGTTGCTTAGCTTGAAGACGCCTTGAATGATGCCGGTAAAGGAGGCAATCACAGTGGAAAGGAGAAAAGCGCTGACGGTGCGGGTAAGATCAGTGCGTGTTTGGAGATAGCGGAGAAACAGCAGCGCGTAGAGCAGCGGCTCGATAATCTCTTCGCGGTAGGCACGCAGGCTTTCGTGCCGATCACGCGCGCTCAGCAATGCCAGCCCGGCACCAACAGCCAGTAACGCGGCTGGCATGACGAAGAAGCGTGACCGTTTCCACGCTGAGCGTATCCAGCGCAGCGTTTCCTGGCGCTCGACGGGAAACACGGCGTGACGCGCGAGGGCCACGCCCAGGCAGACGATGACGCCGATCTCGGTGAGCAGGAAGGAAGGAGAGCCGCTGGCGCCAAAGGGGATGCCGTCGTGCAGCCCATCGTAGGGGAAGGCCAGCGGCAGGAGCGCAATGGCGATCTCCAGACGAAACCAGGCCAGCGCAATCAGGACAAGCAGCACCAGCAGTGAGCCAACCGGGGGATGCGGCCAGTAGAAGAGGAGAAGGCCACAAACGATAAAACCTGCTTCAACCAGGCGCGCTCCCAGCCATGAGCGTTGACCCGGTTGTATTTTCTGCGCAAACATAGCATGCTCCCAAGCAGGAGATGATGGTAGGTGAGGCGTCCTGGTTCAACAGGGCTACCAGGCTCTAGAGCGTTGTTGATTATACCAGAGAATACACCCGCGCAAAGAGGAAGTAGGAATAATGTGATGATTGCCCTTGCAAAATCGTTTCAGGTAAGCGAAGATGTGTAAAGAAGCAGCGATGTTTGGGCAGCCAGATCACGCGAGCACCTGCGCAAACGTGGCGCGTGCCCGGCAAGCACGCACGGAAGACGTGATATGCAAGTAAACCAGAAAGTACCATCTCAGCAGCAGCAAGTTACCAGGCCGATGTTCTTCCGTCCGCTCTCTCAGAGCACACCAGGCCAGCCCGCGATGGATGGCGACATGCGTCTCGCAACCAGAATCACGTGTAGTGTCTCCTATCTCTGGAAGTACAATATGTGATGTGAAGAGATGTCTTCATTTGTTAGGTCAGCCACACCAATTGCGCGCGCTGAGCTACACTTTCCTTGACGGAGGATCGTTGTGATAGGTGATCGCCAATTTAAGCGCCCGGCTGAGTCCTCTCCATCCAGTGGGCCGCAAAATATCCTGCGCGATCCACAAGGAGGTCCAGCACCTCAACCTGTAGAGGCTTCGGGAGGGCTGTCGGGAAGTACGCCTGCCCCTTTTGAATCGTCTCTGCCCCCGCTCACCTCGGAAACCTATCCCTGGACAGGGCCACAACCCGCGATTCTTCGGGATGGACGCCCGTCGGCGCGCCGCCGCTGGCGACGAGGAACCCTGAGCAATATCTTGTTGTCAATTGATTTGCTGGTGACGTTTGGCGTGCTGGAGTTGGCTGAGGCAGCCCGCGTGGTCTTGCCATATGGCCGACAGCTTGGGGAAAACCCGGTGCTGGTGGTTCCCTCTACGATTGTCTCAATCCTGGTGATCTGGCTGGTGGTGGCGCATGCCTTTGGCGTCTATGACCCGCATTATCACGATAGTATTCTGAACCCCAGGCGAGTGCTTGGGGCGACGCTGGCCTCCGCCGTGATCTTTAGCGGAACGCTGTATTTTACGAACCGCGAAATGCCGCGCCTGCTCTTTGTCTACTTTGTCATTGCGCAACTCGCGGCGTTGATGCTGCTGCGTCTGGCGCTCTGGCCGCTGGTCAGCCAGCGCTCCTGGTATCAGCGCCGGGTGCTGATTATTGGCGGCGGGGCGGTTGCGCTGGAAACAGCCCGCATGCTGCGGCGGCATGCCGACGCGGGCCTGCGGCTGATTGGCTGCGTCTCCGATACTGAGGTCGGTGATCTGGTGAGCGAAGATGACCCAGAAGCCGACCCACTTCCGCTGCTTGGCAAGCTGAATGCCGCTCCCATGCTTATTCGCAAGCGCGAGATAGATGATGTGATTATTACGCTCCCCTGGCAAGAACGCGAGCAGACTGAGCAGTTGGTGCGCAACCTGGACCGCTATCCGGTGCAGATTCGCATGATTCCAGACTACCTGGAACTGAGCACCAGGATGACGGTGGAGAACTTTGGGGGGCTGCCGCTTATCAGTCTCAATGAGGCCGCCATTACGGGCTGGCAGGCGCGCATTAAGCGCGTTTTTGATATTATTATCGCCTTCATTTTGCTGATTCTTGCCTGCCCACTGCTGCTGCTGATTGCGCTGGCAATTCGTCTGGATTCGCCGGGTCCAGCGTTCTTTGTGCAGAAGCGCGTGGGGCAGTACCATCGCATCTTTACCATGTATAAATTTCGGACGATGGTGGTCGGCGCTGAGAACAGTGCCCAGCAGATGGCGCAGCAAAAGGATGGCGTGGTGATTCATAAACGCCGCCGCGACCCGCGCATTACCAGCGTGGGCGCTTTTTTGCGCAAGACCAGTCTGGATGAACTGCCGCAGTTACTCAATGTGATCAAAGGCGATATGAGTCTGGTGGGGCCACGCCCTGAGCTTCCCTGGCTGGTGGCGCGCTACGCGCCCTGGCAATATCGGCGCTTTATGGTCCCGCAGGGGATTACGGGTTGGTGGCAGGTGAATGGGCGCAGTGATCGCCCGATGCACTTGCATACCGAAGATGATCTCTTTTATATTCGTAACTATTCGCTCTGGCTCGATTTAAAAATCATGTTCATGACGGTTAAAGTGGCGCTTACTGGCAAAGGCGCGTATTAGCACTGCTCATAGAGGAGTGGAGCCAGGGGATTGCCTTGATTCTATTCTATTCAAAGCAGGTAAGGATACAATTCTATGGGAATGGTGAAGGCCGCCCATCAACTGGCATTGGGCACCTATATCAATATGCGCATGTCGCGAGCCTCCGAGGGCATCTACGCCTATTGGAGAGAGTTGCTGCGCACCCAGTGGCTTTCCAGGGAAGAAATTGAGCAGCTTCAGATTGAGCGCTTGAAGAAGCTGCTGCTGCATGCCCAGGAGCACTGCGCTTTCTATCGGGAGCGTTTCACGTCGGTGGGCTTTGATGCGCGCGGATTTGAGAAACTGAGCGATCTTGCAGTGGTGCCTGTCCTGACCAAGCGCGATGTGCAGGACCACTACCAGGAGATGATTGCCGATAACTTCACGCCCAATATGATGTATGAGAATCATACGGGTGGCTCTACGGGCACTCCCCTGACCTTTTATCAGACGCCGACGTATAAGGCGTGGGGGTCTGCCGACATCTGGCGCAACTTTATGATGTGCGGCTTTCAGGTGGGGCAGCGCCGCGCCTTCCTGTGGGGGTCGGACTACGACGCCAAAGATCACAAGACCTGGAAAGAACGGGTTATCAGGGACCGCTTCAAGAGCAATTTGTATTGGGTGAACACGTTTGATGTGCGCGAGGATGATCTGGTCCAGGCTGCGCATGAGATTGCCCGCTTTAACCCGCATTTGCTGGTGGGCTATGTCTCCTCGCTGACGCTGTTTGCCCAGGTGGTGCGCAGCCACAAGATTGAGGGCATTCGCCCGCTGGGTATGCAGTCTTCGGCGGAGATTCTGACGCCGCCACAGCGGGCGCTGATCGAGGAGACGTTTGGCGCCAAAGTGTTTGACCGCTATGGCTGCCGTGAGGTGGGCAACATTGCGCATGAGTGCGACCACCACGAGGGGCTGCATCTGCTGGCCGAATGCAATTACGCGGAGTTTTTGCAAGAGGGCAAGCCGGTGAAGCCGGGCGAGGTGGGCATGATTACCGTGACCAATCTGCATAATTACGCCATGCCCCTGATTCGCTATCAGATGGGCGATATGGGTCGCCCAACGGACCGCCAGCCCAAATGCGGGCGCGGCCTGCCGCTGATGGATGTGGTGGAGGGGCGCAGCGCCGACGTGATTACCACGCCATCTGGCAAGCTGCTGCACGGCGAGTTCTTCACCCATCTGTTTTATAAGCTGCCTGGCGTGCGCCAGTTCCAGGTGATTCAGGAGACGCGCGAGCAGCTTACCGTGAAAATTGAGCCAATGAGCACCTTTGAGCAAGTTGAGGCGCTGCGCTTCTTAGAGGATACGATTCATCAGCATGGCGACCCGGCGTTCAAGATGACCTTTGAACTGGTGGACCATATTCCGGTTTCCAGTTCTGGGAAGTTCCGCTTTACGATGTCGCGCGTGCCCTTAGAGGTCTGATGAAGGTCTCAGCAAGAATGCGTGATTCTGGAGGTTTAAGCAATCATGCCTGATCTACGTGATACTTCGGTCTGTATCTATGATGTCGAGCGCACCGATTACCCCAACGCCCCGTTCCATCCGCCTGAAGCTTATCCAGAGTATCCCTTCAAGGATTCCAGCCTGGACCCGGAAAACACCGTCTACGCGGCGGTGCGCGATATGCTCTATCGGCTGGGGCTGGATAAGGCCCACTATGGCACCCCGGAATGGAACCCGCTGGGCGAGATTATCAAGCCGGGCGATAAAGTAGTGCTCAAGCCCAATCTGGTGATCAGCGAGCATGAACTGGGGCAGATTGGCATCGAGGCGTCTACGGTGCATGGCTCGGTGATTCGTCCCTTTGTGGACTACACGTACATCGCGCTGAAGGGCCAGGGCCGCATTACGATTGGCGATTCCCCCATCAAAGAGGTAGATTTCCCCGTCATTATCCAAAAAATGGGCGTAGCCGACCTGTATGACTATTTTCAGGCGCAGCATCCAGAGGTGCCGCTGGAGGTCATTGATTACCGCGACCTGCATGTGACGCGCGATGCCAGGGGCGTGATGGTGGCCTCGCGGCGGCTGGAAGGCGACCAGCGCGGCTATACCATTATGGACCTGGGCCACGACAGCATGTTTGATGAGATTGTGCAGCATGCTGATCGTTTCCGCAGTACGGCGGCGGTCTATGAAAATGCGATGTCTGAGGTGCATAACGCCGAGCACCATAAATATAGCTTTGCGACGACGATTCTGGAATCGGATGTCTTTATTTGCCTGGCAAAGCTGAAGACCCACCGCAAGGCGGGCGTGACGCTGAGCCTGAAGAATCTGGTGGGGTTGAATAACGAGAAGCGCTGGCTGCCGCATCACCGCGCCGGGCGGCTTTCGGAGGGCGGCGATGTGCTGCCCGATAAAGCGCCGGTTGCCAATCTGGTGCATGAGCGGCTGGTAGATCGCTTTGTCTCCAATAAGTACGGCAAATATGGCTTTAAGCTGGTGATGCCGGTGGCGCGCTCTGGCTATCGGGTGATGAAGGGCGCGCTGAAGGTGATGGGCAAAGAGCAGGCGCAGATTCCCTGGCACGAGGGCGACTGGTATCGCAATGATACGGTCTGGCGCATGGTGCTGGACCTGAATCACCTGCTGCTGTATACCGATAAGCATGGGCACCTGACCGATACGCCACAGCGCCGCTACTTTAGCTGCATTGATGGCATTCTGGCGGGCGATAAAGAGGGGCCGCTGCATCCAACGCCCAAGCCAGCCGGGGTGCTGGTGTCCGGATTTAACCCGGTGGCGGTTGATCTGGCGTGCATCAAGCTGATGGGCCTGGATTATCGCAAGATTCCCTTGATGATGGGCGTGCAGCGCGTGAAGCGCCCGCTGATGTTTGCCAGGGATATTCACGAACTCTGGAAGACGCTGCGCATTAGCTCCAACAAGGCGGAGTTTTTGCAGCTTCAGGATGCGGAGACGCGCTACTTCCAGTTTGAGCCTTCGGCGGGCTGGAAAGGCCATATCGAACTGGATGCGCCTGCTGCCCCACCGCCAGAGCCGGGCGCGCGCCCGGCGACGGTGCGCCGCAGGGTGCCTGCGCCTGCTCCGACGCCCGCGCCTACGCCTGCTCCTGAAGGGGCGGATTAAGGCCATGCGCGGGGCCACAGATTCCCACGCTCAGCGCGGGCGTATGAGGAACGGTCTATGACACAGCAGCTTCTGGAGCCAGGGAAGCAGCGCGCTTCCCTGGCTCCGTGTGTGGCGATGGTCTGCCATCGCTATGCCCCTTTCCCCGGCGGCGGCGCAGACCGCCAGGCGCAGCGCATCGCGGAAACGCTGGCGGCGCAGGGCTGGCGCATGCGCGTTTTGACCAAGCTGCTGCCTGGCACACACCAACACGAGACGCTTAACGGGGTGGAGGTGCGGCGGCTCTGGTCTTCGGAACTGCGCGGGCTGCAATCGGTCATTTTCACGCTCAATCTGTTGTTGCGCCTGCTGCGCTCCCCGCGTGGGCAGGTGATTCATCTGAATCAGATGTACCGCGAGATTCTGCCCGCGCTGCTTGCCCGGCGGCTGCGGCGCAGCCCGATTGTGATTCGCATTGCCTGCGGCGGCTCGTTTGGGGATGTGGCTCGTCTCCAGACGATTCCGGCAGGCAGGCAGATGCTCAAACTATCGCGCCGCGCCGATGCGATCATCAGCCTGAGCGGGCAAATTACCCAGGAATTGCTGGAGCAGGGCTTTGCGCGCGAACGGATTGTGGAGATTCCTAACGGGGTAGATACCCGGCGCTTTTGTCCGGTCAGCCCGGAGGAGAAAGCCGGGCTGCGGACGACATTGAAGCTGCCACAGGATGGCCGACTGGTGATCTTCACCGGGCGGCTGCATTTTCAGAAGGGTGTGGATACGCTGCTGCGTGCCTGGGCGCGTGTGCAGGGAGCGCAGGCGCAGGTCCAGCGGAAGCAGGTTCAGCGCGAGCAGGCCGAGCGCGAGCAGACACAGGCGCAAGGGCAGGTTCGTCCGTCGGCACACCTCTTGCTCCTTGGTGAAGATCAGGAGGGCGGGAAGCTGCAACAGATGGCGGCTGATCTGGGGGTGCAAGCGTCGGTGCATTTCCTGGGGCATGTGGAGCCGGTGCTGCCGTATCTGCAAGCCTCGGATGTTTTTGTGCTGCCATCGCTTTTTGAGGGGCTGTCTAATGCCTTGCTGGAAGGCATGGCGTGCGGGCTGGCGGTGATGACAACCAATATTGGTGGCACGTGCGAGGTCATTCGCCCGGAAGTGGATGGACTCTTGTTTGAGCCGGGCGATGTGGAGAGGCTGGCGCACCTGCTGGGGCAGATGCTGGGTGATAGCGTCCAGCGCGAGCATTTTGGCGCGCAGGCGCGCAGGCGCGTGGAAGAAACCTATCGCGCTGAACTGACGGCAGAGCGCTATGCCGCGCTGTACGCGCAGTTAGCAGGCACGCATCCGGTAGCTGCGCGGCTACCGGGTGCGCAACTGGTAGCTGCCCAACCAGTAGCCGCTTTGGAACTGGAAGTAAACCAGGGAGGCGAGATTCATCCTTCCAGGCAGGAAGAAGCCCGGTAGAAGAAGCCCCGGTAGAATAGGTAATTGAGGTTTCTACTAGATTTCTGCTGCGTAAGCATGCAGATTGCTTTAGAAACATGTCACAGGGGTAGGTGAGGAGGAAGATGCTTCAGAGCCATGAAGGGAGCGGTGTGAGGTGAAGGGCTGATAAGCCAACACGCCCTCTGAAGCATGGGATGGATTTCCCACAGATCAGGAGTAATAAGGAGATGCTTGGTAATTCTTCTCCCCTCTTCGAGGGAAGGCGCTTTTCGGCGCCATTTATGTACGCTTGTGTTTCAGGTTTCGGGCTGCTAGTAAGCGTGCTGACGCTTGAAATTAGCCATCATGTGGCGCTTGGCAATCCGGCGATCTTGCTGTATGCGTTGGTGTTGATGCTTCCGGCCATCCTTACCGTTCTCTCACCCGATGCGGGGCTGATTGCGGTGCTGATGGCTGCTTTGCTTTCCTGGGCGATTCCGGCGCTGATCCCACAACTTTCAGCATTTAGCGCCGATACGACCTTTGCGGTGGCTGTGCTGACCGCCTGGGTTGGGTTGCTCTTTCGGACATGGTTTTATCGAGAGCGCCTGTCTGCTACTTTTTTGCGCTGGCCGCTGGTCGCCTTCAGCCTCTGGGTGCTGCTTTCGTTTGGCTGGAATTACTGGCATGTTCCGGCAGGGCGCAGCATTTTCGTGACTGGCTTGAAGGGACTGTTGACTACTGCGGCCTTCTTTCTCTTTGCGGCCAACGCCTTGCGCACGGAGGGAGCGCTGCGCCGCTATCTGCTGGTCATTGTGTTTGCCAGCGTTCCCCTATCGCTGGTGGCGTATCTTCAATACGGATGGCTCTACTTTGGCTTGCGCTATTCGACCATCCACCCGGCGCTGGATACATTGGCGGCACATGTGACCTTTGGGGTGCGCTTGGCAGGCACGCTTTCTGATGCGGGGATTCTTTCGTTTTACTATTTGGTGGCGGTGTCGCTGGCGGTGATGTTTTTGTGCCTGCCAGCAACAGGCCGAAGAATGCGTATTGCGCTCTGGTGTACCATTCTGTTTGATGTCTGGCCGTTCCTGGTGACGTTTACGAAATCAACGCTGGTGGTGGCGTTTTTGGCGCTGCTGGTGCTGGCCTGGATGCGGCGTAGCTGGCGCGTGGCGCTTGGGACGGTGGTGATCTCGGCGGCAGGCTGGGCGGCGCTCACCTTTATTCCGTTCTCGTCCATTCTGGCAAACCTGGGGGCCAATGCTTTGGGCTACGGACTTCAGCAGGACGGCGACCTGACCCAGCGCTTGCAATTTATGCGGCAGTGCGCGGGGGCGATACCAGGCCACGCGCTGTTGGGGGTCGGACCGTTGGGGTCCGAACTCGTCACTGGGGTGCATTGTCATTCGCTGCCGATTGAGGTTGCCACTGATTTTGGGCTGGTGGGCTTTGCGATCTTCGGCTGGCTGCTCTGGCGTCTGGGCGTGTTGTGCTGGCGGGCGCGTTTGGAGCGGCCAGGAACGCTTCTGGAGGGGCTAGGTCAGACGAATATCGCGCTGCTGGTGGGCTTTGGTATCCTGGCGTTTGTCTGGCCGTTGATTAATTTTACGCTGCCCTGGTTTTTGAGCATTGAGGCCGTGATCGTTGGCGGTTTCTTGTATCCACGCTCGCGCCAGGCAGGGCTGCCAGGGGCTTCGCAAGCACTGCCAACTGCTCAACAGGGGGAAACCGAAAACATTGCCCGTGTTCCAGCGGGCGCCAGAAGCGCTGCATCTTTGGCAGGAGCCAAAAACGCTGGCCCTGGGGAGGGGGAGCCTTCGTTTGCTCCCTCCACGCAAGAGTCAGCGCCAGAATCTTAGTTTTGCGAAGGAGGGGTGGGACATGTGCGGAATTTGTGGAGTTGTTGGCCCAGCCGCCAGCGAAGAGCTGATTGGTCGCATGTGCGGACAGATGACTCATCGCGGGCCAGATGACCAGGGCATCCTGGTGCGCCCTGGCGTGGCGCTGGGGATGCGCCGTCTGAGCATCATTGATGTGGCTGGTGGGCATCAGCCTATCGCCAACGAAGATGATACCGCGTGGGTGATCTACAACGGCGAAATCTATAACTACCTGGACGAATATGCCGAGCTTCAACGGCGCGGCCATCGCTTCCGCACGCGCTGCGATACCGAGGTCACGCTGCATGCCTGGGAGGAATATGGCGAAGAGTCGGTGGAGCACATGCGTGGCATGTATGGCTATGCCATCTGGGATGCGCGCAAAGCAACCCTCTTTCTGGCGCGTGATCGGCTGGGCAAAAAGCCGATCTACTACACTGTCGTCAGTGGCTCGCTGCTCTTTGGCTCTGAGATCAAAGCGATTCTGGCACACCCGGAGGTTCCGCGCGAGGTGGACCAGGCCGCTCTGGATGCCTACCTCACATTTCAATATGTGCCTGGAACGTCTACCATGTTCAAGGGCATCCAGAAGCTGCGCCCCGGTCAAACGCTCACCTGGCACAATGGCACGCTGCGCCTGCGCCAGTATTGGCAGCCCGATTACACCCCGCATCAGCCCGAAGCCCGCGAAGAAGAGTATCTGGAGCGCACGACTGAACTTTTGCGCGAGTCGGTGCGCATTCGCCTGATGAGCGAGGTGCCTCTGGGCGCGTTCTTGAGTGGCGGGCTGGATTCCAGCGTGATAGTGGGCCTGATGGCCGGACTGATGGATCAGCCGGTCAAGACGTTTTCGGTGGGCTTTGGCGAAGGCGGCGATGTGGATGAGGTGGCGCACGCGCGATTGGTGGCAGAGCATTTCGGCACCGATCACCATGAGATCACGGTGCGCGCCGATGCTGCCGAGCTGCTGCCCAAGCTGGTCTGGCATCTGGATGAACCGATTGCGGATGCCGCCGCCATTCCTACCTTTCTGATTTCGCAGGTGGCGCGCCAGAAGGTGACGGTAGTGCTGACCGGCGAGGGTGGCGATGAACTCTTTGCGGGCTATCCGCGCTACTACGGCGATCAGATGCTGGCCCCGCTGGAGGCGCTGCCTTCGGTGGCTCGCAAGCCGCTGGCTGCCGCCGGGCGCTTTTTCCCGCCCACCAGCGAGCGCCGCATGATTCGCTATGTGGGGCGCGCCCTCAGCGCGGCTGACCTGTCGCGCTCGGAGCGCTATCTGCGCTGGGTCACAGTCTTTCAGGAAGGCGAGAAAGAGGCGCTGTATAGCCCGGCCTTGCAGCAGGCGTTGGGGCACCAGTTGCTTGCGCATCCCGCCGGGCACAACCTGACGGATGGCACCTCCCGCGATTTTCTGCACGCGATGCTGGCGTTTGATGTGCTGGGCTGGCTCCCCGATGACCTGCTGATGAAGGTGGATAAGATGGGCATGGCGGCCAGCATCGAGGCGCGCACCCCCTATCTCGATCATAAGCTCTTTGAGTATGTGGCTGGGATGCCTGCGGAGATGAAGCTGCGCGGCAAAACCTCCAAATATCTGCTGCGCCAGATTGCGGCGCGCCTGTTGCCGGAGAGCATCCGCCAGCGGAAGAAGCATGGCTTCGATGTGCCGGTGAATCGCTGGCTGCGCGATGATCTGCGCCCAATGCTGCATGAACTGCTTGGGCCAGAGAAGCTGCGCAAACATGGCCTTTTTGCGCCAGCGGAGGTGGCCCGGCTGATCGAGGAGCACGAAAGCGGGCGCCGCGACCATCATCGCAAGCTCTGGACCTTGCTCTGTTTCCAGCTTTGGTACGAGACGTTTATCACCACCTCTAGCGACGCCCTGGCGCAGGTGGGGAGTGTGGCGGGGTAGTAACGATGACCATGCCAGCAGGAGCAACGCAATGGGTGTGAATGATACCAGTCTTTCGGTTGAAGCTATCAATGGGGCAGGTGAGCAGCCAGTGCTTGAAGCTCTCCCTGAGCATCTGCCCCAGACCAAACAGACAACCATCCACGCGGGACGGGCTATCTCGGTTGTTTTCTTTGTCAGCATTGCGGCGCGGGTCTTGACGCTGGTGAGCCAGGCATTGATTGCAGCGACCTTTGGCACCAGTGACCAGATGGCGGCCTACACGCTGGCGTTGATTGTGCCTGCCACTCTCGCGGGCATCCTGACGACGGCGGTTGGCGCGGCGATTATCCCGGTCTTTATTGAGTATCGGGAGCATCACGGCGAGCAGGAGGCGATGCGCCTGCTCTGGATTATCACGACGCTGAGCATGCTGGTGCTGGTGGTGGTGACTGGGGTGCTGGTGGCCGCCGCGCCGCTGCTGGTGCAGGTGTTTAGCCATCAACTAAATGCGTCAACGCAGGCGTTAGCCACCATTTTGATGCGTTTTCTGATGCCAGTGCTGCTGCTGCAAGGGCTGATTACACTTGTTGGGGCGGTGTTGAACGCCTATGGGCGCTTTGCTGCTGCCTCGCTCCTGCCCGCCGCCAACGCGCTGTGCATCATTGCGTTTTTGCTGCTGGGGGAGCACGCCTGGGGTATCTACGCGCTGGGATGGGGGACGGTGGCGGGGTACGCGCTCAACTTGCTGCTGTTGATTGTGGTCTATCTACGGCTTGGGCTGCGCTTTCATCCTGGCTTACATTGGCGTCATCCTGGCGTGGTGCGCATTGTGGTGCTTTCCAGCCCGGCGCTGTTCTCGGCGCTGCTGGTCAATGGCAATATTTTGATAGATCAGTTTATGGCTTCGCTGCTTCCAGCCAGAGATTTTGCCTCGCTGAGCTATGCCGTCAAGCTGGTGGATACGCCCGCGCAGTTTTTCTATATCGCGCTTTCCAGCGCGCTGCTGCCGGTGTTCTCGCTTCAGGTGGCGCGCCGCCAGTTCGACTTGCTGAGCAGCACCTTCCGGCGGGTGGTGATCTACGCGGCGATTGTCCTGCTGCCAGCGGGGGCGCTGCTGAGCGTACTGGCGCATCCGGTAGTGGAAGCGCTTTTTCAACGCGGCAGATTTGATGGACTTTCGACGGATATTGTGGCGGGGGCCATGCTGCTGCTGGCCCCCAGTATCTTCTTGTTTAGTTATAGCTTTATCAATGGCCGTATCTATAATGCCCGGCAGGATAACAAGACGCTGCGCAATGTCTCGGTGCTTTCTCTGGCGCTCAATGGGGTGCTAGACTATGTATTCATGCAGTTCTGGGGTGTGGCAGGCATCGCCTTTTCCACCACGCTCACTTACCTGATTGCCGCGACGGTGCTCATTGTGCTCTTGAATCGCAAGCTGCCAGGAATCCGCCTGCCTCAGCTTGGGTTGGCAGTGGGCAAGGCGGCTCTGGCTGCCGCGTTGATGTGGGTGGTATGCGCTGCGCTTCAGCAGGTGCAGGCGGTGGAACAACTCCAGGTGCTGGTGCGGCTGGTGGTGTTGAGTGTTGTGGGCCTGGTGTTTTATCTGGTAATCTTGTCGAGCATGCGATTACACGAACTGGGTATGCTCTGGGCTATGGTGCGGGCACGCCTGCCGTTTGGGAGATGAGCGTATGAGGGGAAAGTCAGGCGCGGGGCTTGCCAGGGAGCATGCTGACAAAGAGCACCCTGACAAAGAGCACCCTGCCCAGGCTGGGCCACAGCCATTGGACACGACGCGGGCGCCCGATGGAGTCCAGGCCCATCCAGCGGTGACGATGCTCTGCTTCTACTACTATCCCAGGGCAGGCGGAGGTGCTGACCGGCTGATGCAGCGGGTGGCGGAGTTGCTGGCCGGGCGCGGCTGGCGTATGTTGGTGCTGACGCAGACGGTGCCAGGCACTGCCAGAGATGAGATGGTCAATGGGGTGCGCGTCCGGCGGCTGTTTTTGTTGCCGCTGCCGGGGCTGCGCTTCTTTAGTTATATGCTGGCGGCGTTCTGGCGGCAACTGACGCGCCGTGACGCCGGGCAGGTGCTGCATCTGAATCAATTGTATCTGCATGTGCCGGTGGCGCTCTGGCTGCGGCGTTTGCGTGGGCTGCGCGTGGTGGTGCGGGTGGCCTGTGGCGGGCCGCATGGCGAGATTGCCCGGCTGCATAGCCTGCCTTTTGGGATTGGGCGCTGGGTGCTGTGGGCGGCACGCCGCGCCGATGCGATCATCAGCCTGACCGATCAAATTACCGAGGAACTGCTGGGCGCGGGTTTTTCCCGCGAGCGCATAGTTCTGGTGCCAAACGGGGTAGATGCTGCGCGTTTTGCACCGGTTTCGCCGGAACAGCGGGCCGCGCTGCGTAAACAGTTGAATCTCCCGATGGAGCGGCCCGTCGTCTTTTTTGCTGGACGTTTTGAGGCGCAAAAAGCAGTGGATGTGCTGCTGCGTGCCTGGCAGCAGGTGCAGGCGCAGCATCCAGAGGTGCTGCTGGCTTTGGCGGGCGATGGCTCGCTGCGGGGCGCGCTGGAGCAACTGAGCCACGACCTACACATAAGCGAGACGGTGCGTTTTCTGGGCTATACAGATCAGATGCTGGCGTATTATCAGGCTGCTGATCTGTTTGTGCTGCCCTCCTGGTCGGAGGGGATGTCGAACGCGCTGCTGGAGGCGATGGCCTGTGGGCTGGCGCCAGTGGCGACGGCCATTCCAGGGAATACGGATGTCGTCACCTCTGGGCAAGATGGCTTGCTGGTCCAGGCTGGGGATGAACACGCGCTGGCGAAAGCGATAACGCGATTGCTCGCAAACGCAGGCGAGCGGCAGCAGATCGCGGCGGCGGCACGCCAGACAATAATAAGCCGCTTTGCGCTGGAGCAGACTGCCGAAGCCTATGCCCGGCTCTATCAACGGCTTGGGCAGCCGCTCATACCGGGAAAGCAGCGCCAACTGATCAGCGAGGCGGAAGGGAAGCGATAATAGACAATATGAATGCTTCTGATACAACCAGATTGCGGCTGCGCATCTTGCATGTCATCACCGGCCTGGAGATTGGCGGGGCCGAGCGGGTGCTGCTGGAGACGGCGCGCTATCAGCAAGCGCACGGGCACGAGGTTGCGGTGTGTGCGCTGCGCCCGGAGGGTCCGCTGGCGAGCGCGGTGCGCGAGGTGTGCCCGCTGTATACGGTGGATATGGGCCACCGGCTTTCGCCAGGGGTGATCTGGAAATTAGCGCGGCTGATGCGTCGCGGGCGCTATGATGTGGTGCACAGCTATCTCTATCAGGCAAATCTGGTGACGCGGGTGGCCGCGCGGCTGGCGGGTGTGCCCGTCAATATCTCCTCGGTGCGCTGCTCGTATACCTGGCTGCGCTGGCCGCATTTCGCCGTTGACCGCTGGACGGCCCATTTTGCCGATTGCATTACGTCCGTTTCCGAGGCCACGCGCCAGTTTAGTATTGAGCGCGAGGGGCTGCCCGCCGGAAAAATTGTGACGCTGCGCAATGGGATTGAGGTCAGCCGCTTTGATAAGATCACTGATCGAGAGGCCACCCGCGCAGCCACGCGCCAATCTCTGGGGTATGCGTCGGATGATCTGGTGGTCTGTATGACCGGGCGGCTGCATGCGCAAAAGGGCCATACCTATCTCTTTCAGGTGGCTGAGCGCCTCAAGGCGCGTTTCCCTCATCTGCGGCTGCTGATTATTGGCGATGGCCCGCAGCGCGGCGCGCTGGAGGCCGAGGCGCAGGCGCGTGGCTTGAACGACCTGGTACAGTTTCTGGGGATGCGCAAAGACGTGCCGGAACTGCTGGCGGCCAGCGATATTTTTGCCTTTCCTTCGCTCTATGAAGGGCTGCCCAACGCGGTGCTGGAGGCGATGGCGATGTCGCTGCCAGTGGTGGCATCAACGGCAGATGGCACCGTTGAGGTGATTGAAAACGAGCGCGATGGGCTGCTGGTGCCAACGGGCGACGCGGCGGCGCTGGAAGTGGCGTTGGAGCGCGTGCTTGGCGATGCTGAACTGCGCCAACGCTTTGCCCAGGCAGGACGCCAGCGCGTGCTGGCCGATTTTACCTTTGAGAAGATGATGCGCGAGACGGAAGACCTGTACTATAGCTTGCTGGGGAGCAAAGCCCCCGAACGCCTGACGGGGCGTCCCCTTGAACCTGTGGCAACGGGAGGACGTGGATGAGCCAGCCAACAAAAACTACGGTGCCGGTCAAGGTGCTGCACCTGATCACGTATTTTCCTATTTTTCATGGGGCGCAGGAAAACACCTGCCTAACGGTGAATTATCACGATAAAGCGCAGTTTGAAGCGTGGTTGGGAACGCAGCCGGGTGGGTCGCTCTTGCCTTCAGTCGCGCCAGAGGTGCATGTCGCGCTGCTTCCGCACCTTCAGCGGGCAGTACACCCATTGAAGGACTGGCGCGCCTTCTGGGAGATTTATCGGCTCTGTCGGCGCGAGCGGTTTACAATTGTGCATACGCATATCTCCAAGGCGGGCGTGCTGGGGAGACTGGCGGCGCGGCTGGCAAAGGTGCCGATTATTCTGCATACGGTACATACGATCTCGTTCCAGGCGTCGGAAAGCAGCCTGGTCAACCGCCTCTATCTCTGGCTGGAACGGCTGTGTGCGCCGTTTACGCAGCGCTTTCTGGTGGTGTCGCAGTTGAACACCGTCAAGCATCTGGAGGCGCGTATCGGAAAACCGGAGCAGTATCGCCTGGTCTACAGCGGCGTGGATGTGGAGCGGCTTCAGGCATTGCGCTATGGGCCGGAGCAGGTGCGCGCCAATTTGGGTATTCCGGCCAATCATCGTATTGTGCTCTGGATTGGGCGGCTGGCCTATCAAAAAGATCCGCTGAACTTTGTGCGCGCAGCGGCAGCACTGTGCCGCGAGGTGCCCGATGTGACCTGTGTGATGGTGGGCGATGGGCCGCTGCGCGTCGAGGTGGAGGCCCTGATACATCAGCAACGGATGCAAGAAAGAATTCTCCTTGCCGGGTTCCGCGATGATGTTGCTGAGATTTTGGGTTCAGCCAGCCTGCTTGGGCACTCCTCGCGCTTTGAGGGCATGGGACGGGTGATCAGCGAGGCGATGCTGTTGGGCGTGCCGGTGGCGGGCAGCGCGGTGGATGGAGTCGTGGAAGCGATTGAGAGCGGCAAGCGCGGCGGCCTGCTGGTGCCACCAGAGCAGCCGGAACAACTTGCGGCAGCTATGCAGCGCTTGCTGGTAGATCGCGCTTATGCTGAGCAACTGGCTGCCGCAGGGAAAACCTGGGCCTGGGCGCGCTTTGATGCCCGCGAGATGGTGAAGGCCATTGAAGCTATTTATCGAGAAGAATTGCAGAAGCGGGGAATACGCTTGCCGCCTTCGGACCGATCAACCTCAATCGAGCAGGCTGAAGCTATTTCTCTGGCCTCACAGCAAGAAGAACGTATCTCAAGTATTTTACGAGAGGAATAATGCTATGGCACAGGTAGATACGCCTGAGACGACCCAGGCACAAGGCGCAGCCAGGCGGGTAGATGGGCGCTTGCTGGAGGTGCTGGCTTGTCCGGCCTGTTATGGCACGCTCAGCCAGGCAGCGGAGGGCGAACTGGTCTGCAATGCCTGTGCTGCTGCGTATGCCTGCCCGGATGGGGTGCCCATCCTGCTGACGCCTGAGATGGTGGAACATGCGCGCGCGTTGGAAGAGAGTTTCCACGCGGCGAAGCTGGCGCGTAACCCGCTGGTCAAATTGGGCTATAAGTTCAAGCCGCCTTCTTCGCATTATGATCCGGCGGCCTGGAAGCGCATGCGTGCGATGGTGCAGAAGCTGGGGCCAGGGGCGCGGGTGATGGACCTGGGGGTGCGCGAGCGCCCTGCCGCGCCGGGCCTGATCTCTTTTGATCTGTTTAAGTTCCCCGGCGTGCAGGTGGTGGGCGACGCGCACCTGCTGCCCTTCCGCGATGCCTCGCTGGATGGTGTGATTAGCACGGCACTGCTGGAGCATGTGGAGAACCCGGAGGCGATTCTGGCGGAGATGTTCCGGGTGCTGCGTCCGGGTGGGTTGTTGTATGTGGAGGTGCCCTTCCTTCAGGGCTATCATCCTGACCCGATTGATATGCGCCGCTATACCAAGACGGGGCTGGAAGGCAAAGTTGCTGAGGCGGGCCTCAAGGTGGTGGAGAGCGGCGTTGGCGGCGGGCCGTTTTCTATGCTGGCCTGGATGCTGCGCGAACTGCCCGGCTCCATCACGACAGGGAAAACGGCGTATTTTGTTGCCAAGTTTGTTGCGGGCTGGCTGACCTTCTGGGTGAAATATCTGGATGCCTTTGCGCGGCGCGCGGGCAATGCGCAGATTGTGGCCGAGGGGTTTTATGTGATTGGCGAGCGGCCCATCGAATAAATAGCAAAAGAGCAGCAAGCATAGCGTTCATACTGTGATTGACCGGCTTCACTCAACAGGTGAAGCCGGTCAACCTTTTTTATGATTTTTTGCGACCAAAGCGGCGCGTGATGCGGGTGAGCATGGGTACGGAGTCGTCAATGCCCAGCAAACGCGCAAAGACGAGATAAACCACCCCAGCAGTCAGCATACCCGCACCAATGCGCGTAGCCAGCAACAGATTGACGGTGACAGAGTTGGTGCCCTCGAAGCCGCCGATGGAGATAGCCTGATCTACCAGCGCGTAGCCCATCAGTGCGGCCAGTGTTGCCGCCAGGCTTGCCGCCAGCACGCTAAAGAGGAAGACCACCAACGGCTGGAGAGCAAATCCTTGCAGCCGTTGGCGCAGCAAGAGAAAGAGCGCCAGCGCCTCGCCCAGCACCCCGATAGACATCGCCAGACCCAGGCCACGCAGCCCCAGCGGGAACAACAAAATGCTCATGCCGATCAAAAAGGCAAACTGGCACAGGCTGACATAGACGGGCGTGCGACTATCTCTGAGGGCATAGAACGAGCGTGTGAGAATCTCTACTGCTGCATGTCCGGCGATGCCAATTGAGAGAAAGATCAGGGGATCGTAGACCAGACTGGTATCCTGAGAGGTAAAGTTGCCATGCTGAAGCAGCAGCCGAATAATTGGTCTTGCCAGGCCAATTAAGCCCAGGCTGGCGGGGATGGCGAGGAAAAGGATGCCCTTTAACGTGCGGGCAATGGTTTCGCGCAGTCGTTCTAACTGCCCAGCAGCGAAAAGCGTTGCCAGGGTGGGGAAAGCAGCGGTGGAAACTGCCATCCCGAAGATGCCGAGAGGAAGCAGCATCAGTTGAAATGCGGTGAAAAACCCGTAGGCGCTTCCTTCTCCAATCAGCGAGGCAAGGCTGCGGTCCACGCCAAATGCGAGATAAAGCATGCCCGCGTTGACAATGCGCGGCACCATCAAGCGTCCAATATTCAGGACGCCTGGATGCAAGAAGTTGATGGCTGGCTTATAGCGCAGTCCGTTGACGATTGCACCAGGGACTTGTATGAGAAATTGCAATGCTGCGCCCAGCACAACGCCCCAGGTTGGGCCGAGAATGCCCAGATGTCCGCCAAAAAGGTGTGTTTGATTGTCTAAAAGGGTGGCGCAGAGGCCAAGAATCAGTCCGACATTATAGAGCAAAGTTCCAATGGCCGGGAGCAAAAAACGCTGCCGTGTTTGTAGAATGCCGGTAATAACAGTGGAAGCGCCCAGAAAAATGGGCTGCAACAGCATGATGCGGGTAAGCAGCACAATTTCATTTATCTCTTGGTGAGAGACATTGAACACATAGAGCGGCACAATCTCTGGCGCAAAAATCACGCCCAGGGCGGCAAAGATAGCCAGCCCCGCAATAGCTGTATTGATCGCTACGTTAGCGACATAGAAGGCTGTTTTCTTATCACGCTTTTCAACAAGATATTGGGTAAAAATGGGGATAAAGGCAGAACTCAGGGCGCCACCGGCCACGAGGTTAAAAATCGTGTCGGGAATAAAGAAGGCTTGCGTATAGGCATCGGCATCTATAATATGCGCAGCGCCACCAAAGAGTGCCGCAAAGAGCGATGTTCGAACCAGTCCCAGCAGACGGCTGACCAGGAACGAGCCAGTGATGATGATAGTTCCCATCATCATGGCGCGGCCAGAGAGGGCGCGCATCTTGGTGGAGGGCTGTTCTACTTCCTCTTCTTCCTCAACGGGCACGCCCGTGAGGAGGCCAGAGAGTTGAAATGACTGAGAGGGTTGCAGATCGAAAAAGGCGCTCTCGTGACGTTGAGGGGCGAGGGTGGGCAGCGCTGAATCCAGCGAGAGGGCCGAAAGCTGATCTTTATCTACATCAGGGTCGTCTATGCCATGCGCCAGGATATGGTGACGAAAGCGGGTGTCAATGATGGTAGCTGAGAGATCGGGGTTTTCTTCTTGCTGGCTTCCTCCCTGGCTGGGGGGCTGCGCTGTGGCTTGCCCCAAACGGGGAAGATCACCTGAGTTTTGTGTTTCAGGCTGCTGAGGCTGAGAGCGCTCATTTCTATCAAGTGGCACAGGCATGCTCTCCTGGCCGACAGGACCGTCGGCATGGTGTGTTCAGGCCAGAAGCTCTTTGCAGACAACGTGCCATCTGCTGGCATCCCAGCCGTTACAGGGCCAGCATAGCACAGGTGTTGAGGAAATACAAGGAAATGGCGCACTACTCCCCAGAAGAGGCTGGGTCGTCTCGGAGCAGCGCCAGGATGCCCAGCGCGTAGGCGTTGGAGGTGGTGGCGGCATCGTACCACTTTTCGCCAAGCATGAGGCGATAACGCGCTTTCCAGCGTTTGGCGGCAATGTTGTTGAGGCGGATGAGCGTCCAGCTTTGGGTGCATGCTTCCAGGGTGCGGCGCAGACTGACCTCATCTTCGGCGGTTAGTCCCTGCGTGCGTAGTTGTGCCGCCAGTTCTGGCGAAAGCTCACTCTCCATTAAAGCCATACTCTCCGGTTGCTGCTTGCGCTCGCGCTGCATCCAGCATTGTCAGCGCGCAGCGAATTTCCTGCGAAACCGTCTTGTCCAGTTCTGTCTCCTGTGCGGTGAGAAGCGCCGAGTGCGCGGCTGGCCCTCCAAGGCGCCCCAATGCCCAGGCAGCATGCCCCCGCACCAGTGGCTCCTGTTCGTGGCGCAGCGTTTCAATCAAAGCGGGAACTGCTACTGGATCGCCAAGGTTTCCCAGCGCCACACAGACGTTGCGCAGCAGGCCGCGTCGTTTGGTGCGCTTGATGGGGCTGTGGCGAAAGCGCTCGCGAAACTGCTCCTCATCTAGCTTGAGCAGCGGAATGAGCGCCGGACTGGAGCCAGTCTCGCTACGTGGCTGAAATTCCAGGCGGGGCCGCGCACTCTCCGTGCCAAAGCGTCCGGCACGCTTCAGTCGCTCCACCGCGATGCGGTTCACGGGGCAAACCTCCTGGCAAATATCGCAGCCAAAGATATGATTGCCCATCAGCGGGCGCAGGTGCAGGGGGATGCTGCCGCGCAGTTCAATCGTCAGGAACGAGATGCAGCGCGTGTTATCCAGCACATACGGGGCGACAAATGCGCCCGTTGGGCAGGCGTGGAGGCAGGCTTCGCAGGTGCCGCAGTTGGTGGCGAGCGGCGCGTCCGGCTCAAGCTCCAGATTGGTGACGATTTCGGCCAGAAAGACCCACGACCCCCAGCCATGCGTGAGGATGTTGGTGTTTTTGCCATACCAGCCCAGCCCGGAGCGTTCGGCTACTGCGCGGTCCACCATGCGCCCGGTGTCCACAAAGAGGCGCGTTTCGGTGCCCGGCGTGGCGCGGCTGTCCTCCGCGCCGCGCACACGCAGATAGTTCGCTAATTGTTCCAGCTTTGCCTTGATGACCTCGTGGTAGTCATCGCCCCAGGCGTAGCTGGAGATGCGCCCATGTGGGTCGCCAGGGGTGCTCAGATCGCGTGGCGCGTCGGTGAGATAGAAGATAGCAAGCGAGACGACTGAGCGCGCCTCTGGCAGCAGGGCGCGTGGGTTGCACGACGTTTCCGAGCGCTCAGCCGTGAACCAGGGCAGGCCATCCATCAAGCCCTGCTCAATGCGCGCTTTGATGGTTGCCTCGCGTTCTGGAAACGGTTCTGCGGTGGTGACGCGCACCAGATCGAAGCCCAGGCTGTAAGCGTAGTCTTTGATGTCAGTGGTGAAAGACATAAAAAAATCAGGCTTCTTCAAAAAACTTTCGCACATCCGCAATATCCGAGGTGCGCCGGGCCGGGGGCAGCGCTGCAACCACCCGGCTGCCATAATACTTCGTGTGCAGACGGCTGTCCAGAATCGCCATGACGCCGCGATCTTCTTTAGTGCGAATCAGCCGCCCAATGCCCTGCTTAAGTCGCAGCGTGGCCTGCGGCAAGACATAGCCGTTAAACCAGTCTTCGTTGGCCTCTTTCATCAGCCGGACGCGCGCCTCGTGCACCGGGTCGTCGGGCGGGTCAAAGGGCAGTTTATCAATCACTACCAGTGAAAGCGTTTCGCCCGCAATATCTACGCCCTCCCAGAAGCTCTTGAGGCCCAGCAAGACAGCGTTGGGGATGGTGCGGAAGCGTTTGATCAGCTCCACCCGCGAGAAATCGCCCTGAAGCAGCAGCGGATAGTCCACCTGATCGCGGATATGTTCATAGACGGTGAGCATAGCGCGCTGGCTGGAAAAGAGCAGGAACGCGCGCCCGCGCGACGCCTGCACCAACTGGACTATCTCGCGGGCCAGCGCCTCCAGATAGCGCTCGCTGGCGTCGCCATAGGCTGGCTCAGGCAGGCCACGCGGCAGGTAGAGCAGGGCGTGATTGGGATAATCAAACGCGGGCGGCAGCACGCGCTCCACGACGTTGTGAATGGCTCCCACGCGGCGGCGAAAGAAGCCGAAGTCGCCGCCAACGGCGATGGTGGCCGAAGTGGAGATGGTGTTGATCTTATCAAAGATGCCCTGGCGCAGCAGTTCGGTCACGGAGAGCGGCGCCGCTGAGACGCTCAACTGGCGCAGCCCTGCGGCCTGGCCGCCGCGCATTTCTGCTGTTCGCTCGACGTAATAGACGCGGCTCTTGAGGTCTTCCACGCCAAAGGCGGTGCGCAAGTCGCTCGCCAGCGTGCGAGCGCGCTTGATCAGTTTGTCGTACAGTTGGTCTTCTTTGTCGTCCAGGTTTTCCGGGCGGTGGTACTTGAGGCTTTCGGCCAGGCGATCAATCGCCGTTGCCAGGTGCAGCCCTTCTTGAAATGGCTGGGTGAGCAAGGTGCGATTCTTGCTGCCGCGCTCGCTCATTTGGCCCAGCCGGTCCCAGGTAGTGATGTTGCGCTGCCCGGCCTCCTCGTACTGCCCCCGGTCTACGTGGTCGCGCAGGCGGCGCTGCTGCAAGAGGCTCTGCACGCGCCCAGGCGAGACGGTAGTCGTGAAGGCGCGTGTGGCCTCTTCTTCCAGATGGTGCGCCTCATCAATGACGACGACATCGCGCTCCGGCAAAAGCCAGCCCTCCAGCGCGGCATCCAGCAGCAGCAGGGTGTGGTTGACGACGATGATCTGCGAGTCGCGCGCTTTCTGGCGCATCTCGCGCACATAGCATTCGAGGAAGAAGTTGCATTTGCTCCAGGCGCATTGGTCGCTGTCGGCGGCAATGCGCGCGCGTTGGTCGCCGTTGACGGGGAAGGGCAGCAGATCAAGGTCGCCGTCAAACTCCGCGCCGTCCAGTTCGCCATCGGCATCACCCTGGAGGATTTTGAGCAAGCGATCAAACGTTTTGGTGCGCATGATGGGCAGTAGTTCGCGGTTTTCGCGGTCAAAGCGTTCCAGGCAGAGGTAGTTGCCCATGCCTTTGATCAGCGCGGCGCGGAAGTCGCGCACATGCGCCTGCACAAAGGGGATGTCTTTATAAAAAAGCTGCTCCTGCAAGTTCTTATTGGCGGTGCTGATGATGGCAACTTTGTCGGAGCGCACAATAGGCACAAGGTAGGCAAGGCTGTTGTGGGTGGGAATCATTGCTCGTCCGGCGAGGTAGAGATGGCTAGCTGATTCAACCTGAATGCAGCGCACTGGACGAGTAGACACCTGACGAACTGCCTCGACATAGCGGAAGTTGTTGCGCTCAGGGGTATAGTTGCGCAAACGCTCTTTGTGCGCGGCAGCTTTGCGGGGCAATTGGAAAACCCGCTGATCTGTTGTAAATGCTACCATCCATTTAGGGCCACAATCTTTTCCGTTAAGCCGAGCACGCCCTTCCCGACGCCAAGGCCGAAAACCTAGTGAGCATGCAAGTTCGTAGAAATCCTCCGCAAGCCGGAAGTTTGTTGTGGTGAACTCTACAGCGCCAGCGTGATTAACTGTGCCATCGGTGTCGAGAAGCCCCGCCAAAAGTGCTCGCCGCTGCTTTTCGGACGCTCGTAGATAGATTGCAGGAATATGCTTATTGAGCCTTAACCCCAGCGCACGCAGGCGACCTGTCATGCCGGGCTGCCACCGGCTCACTGACTTGCCGTTCTCGTCATCAATTGTGTAGCGGTAGTTCCCCTTTACTTTGCGAGCGATGTAGCCTAATTTTTCGATCTCTAGGACCAACTCAAGGTCAGCAGTGGTAATCTGGTTGCGGTGAGTGCTACCATCTCCAAGCCAGACTCCAAGAAAGTAGGGATGGATGGGCAGATCTCTATCCGGCAGGGAGAATGCCCCAGCAACGGCAATAGCATGGTTTGCCCGTTTAGATGCTCCTATTGTGAGCGTTGCCGCCATTTGTTCTGTTGTGACAACGGTATATTTCCGCCCGTCGCGTCGGTGCTCTCGGAGGTCTTTTGCCAGGCGAACCCGAACAGCGGAGAGGAGTGTTCGGCGTGGGTAATAAGCATAGCGCGCTCCTGGATTGGCTGGGGGGATTGTTTTGGCAGCCTGAAAGACGCTCCAATGATGTCCTTTAAGGAGCAGCGATGCCCTATGTATTGAGAGTGTATCGGTTTCTTGGGACACGGCAATAAGTTGGTCAAGCATAAGGAGCTTGTCTGGCGTTACAAATTTTTTGGAAGTATAGATGGCAGATAGGGGGCGGTCAGCACTCTTCCGATCAGCGCAAGTGCAAGAAGCCCACTGGTGTTCGGCATCGGCAACAAGCGTGGCTCCATCAGAGAAGACAACTTCATAGCAGGGCCGTTCATACATGGTATCGAAGGCGGCCACGACGCGGGTTGGCTGGCCGGTTTCGTCAAATACCAGGTCGCCCACCACAAGATCGCCCATTCGGTTCCAGCCAGTCGGCGTGGGGATAGGCGTATCCACATCCAATGCTTTGCCCGTTCCGGTCCCGGCTTCCACTACAGCATGCTGACCGCTCTCCAACGCTTGCGCGACCAGATCAGCCATCTCGATCTGCGCCGCGCGTTCCTCGTAGCCGGGCAGACTGTGCGAAAGGACGCCGCCCTCGGTAAGATCATGCCGTACCTGTGCTGCCAGCGATAGCCCTGTACTCACGCGCCCTCCCAAAATAAAAATAGATCAGACGTTCCAATCTCTGCTTCGCATAGTATATCATATTTGCGTTGCCTGGATGCTCTCCTGGCTGCTCAGCGTTGACAGGGCAGGAGGCATCCTTTTACAATGGCCCGCAAACGGATGTTACCTGATCTTTCTTCTTTCTTCGTTCTTTTCCAGGTGGTCAAAAGGTCATCAGCATGCTTGTCTATGATGTGCAAGGCATAATAAAACAGTATCCCGGCCAGGCCGAGCCAGCCAATAAGCACATCTCGCTCCAGATTGCCGAGGGAGAGATCTTTGGCCTGCTGGGGGATAACGGCGCGGGGAAAACGACGCTGGTGCGCCAGATGGCAAACCTGCTGCGCAGCGACGCCGGGAGCATATTGCTTTTTGGGCAAGACATCGCCCTCGACCCGCTGCTGGTGCCCCGTTGTGTGGGCTATATGCCGCAGGATGGCCGCGCCCTGAACAGTCTGACGGTTGGCGAGGCGCTCTACTTTACGGCACATCTGCGCGGAATGAGCCGCGCAGAGGCCCAGAAAAATGCTGTCATGCTCCTCGAACGCTGGCAAATTGAACATCTGCGCCATAAGCCAACCTCGCGGCTTTCTGGCGGGGAGCGGCGCCTGATGCAGTTGGCGGTGGCAATGGCCGGCACGCCACCTGTGCTGATGCTGGATGAGCCAACCAACGATCTTGACCCACAGCGCCGCCGTCTGGTCTGGGAGCAACTGCGCCGGTACAACATAGAGCGTGGCGCGACGGTTATTTTCATCACGCATGACGCGCTGGAGGCGGAGAAGGTGATTCAGCGCGTGGGCATTCTGCGCCAGGGCGAGTTGGTGGCGCTGGGCCGCCCCAGCGAGCTGAAACAGGTGGTTGATCGCAAGCTGCGGCTGGAACTGTTCTTTGCGCCAGAGGCGCCGCCAGCCCTGCCGCCAGAGTTGACTATCACTCCGCTTGAGGCAGGGCGGTGGCTGGTCTCGCTGGAATGGCAGCACCTGGACGCGACGCTGGATGCCTTGAAGCAGGCGCGGCTAGATGATTTTCGTTTGTATTCGGCTACTCTGGAGGATTTGTACCTGCATTATGCCTCTCACTCCGATACCTCCCACCGAGATGCCGCCAGCCCCGCGTAAGCAGCCCTGGCTGGTGCAGCTTGGCGATTTGCTGCTGATGGAATTGACCAACTGGCGCTGGTCCTGGCGCATGCTGGTAATTACCAGCACGATTACGCCCCTGCTGAGCATGGTGGCATTGGGCCTGTTTGCGCGCAACGCCGGGCAGGAGGCGCTGGGTTACATCCTCACCGGAAACGTGGTGCTGGCGCTGATGTTTGGGATGATGGAGAAGGTGCAGAGCCGCTTTAGCTTTATGCGCGTGATGGGCACGCTGGATTATTTTGCGACGCTGCCCATCACGCGCTTTACGCTGATTCTGGCGATGGTGCTCTCGTTTCTGCTGCTCTCACTGCCCTCGCTGATCGTGACCATTGGCGTTGGGGCGCTGGTGCTGGCGCTGCCGCTTCAGATCAGCCCACTGCTCATAGCAGCCGTTCCCTTGTGCGCGGTGCCGCTGTCGGGGATAGGCGCGCTGATTGCCGCCAATGCGCGCACGCCAGAGGAGAGTAACGCGCTCACTCTGCTGGCGACGTTTGTGCTGCTGGGGCTTGGTCCGGTGATCTTTCCGGCGAGCCGTTTGCCGGGATTTGTGCTGGTGCTGGGGCACTTTAGCCCGGCAACCTATGCCGCTTCTGCGCTGCGGCAGACGCTGCTGGGGCCGGTGACAGGAGAGCTTGCGCTTGATCTGGCTGTGCTGGCCGGGGTGTCGGTGCTGATCTTCTGGCTGGTCGGGCGCAAGATGCAGTGGCGGCAGCGGTAGCCGCTGCCAGCGCGGGCTTGAGCATCTGCCGTTGTGAAACGCTCCTTCAGCCGCTTACGGTTGGGCCAATCCTGCTGGCATTGTAATCAGCCCGGCCTTGATCTTGAGCGTCAGGATGCGCGTCACCGACTGATCAATACGCGCCTTGGAAATCGTCCCGTTAGAGATGGCGGCGCGCAGCCCATCTACGATCTTTTGGACATCGGAGGGAGTGGAGATGCCCAGCAACAGGTCGTCGCCAGCCTGCACTGCCAGCAGCCCTTCTTGCGCAATCGTCCAGCGCTTGGTAAGTGCGCCCATGTACAGGCTATCGGTGATGACAACGCCCTGATAGCCCAGGTCGTGGCGCAGCACTTGATCAACCATGATGGGCGAAAGCGAGGCGGGCTTGGTGGGGTCGTAGGCTGGCAGCACTTCATGCGTGACCATCACCATGTTGATCTGCCCCTGTTGCAGCAAGTTGCGATAGGGGGCAAAGTCAATGGCGTTCAGGTCTGCCTGGCTGCGGTAGAGCGTTGGCAAGTCCTGGTGCGGGTCAACGGGGGTGCTGCCCAATCCGGGCCAGTGCTTGATGGTGCCCAGCACACCCTGGCTCTGCAATCCCTGAAGAAACGCTCCGGCAAAGGTGGTCACTTTGTCGGGCGTGGTGCCAAACATGCGTGTTGCCAGCACCGAGGGCACGAAACCGCCCGCCTGCACATCTACGACGGGCGCAAAGTCCAGATTGATGCCAAGCTGCCCCAGTATCTGCCCATCTTTTTGCCCCTGTTGCTGGGCGAAGGCCGGGTCGTTGGTGGCACCCATGTCCAGGGCGGAAGGGGTGTTCCCAATGATGGCGCGCAGGCGATTGACCTGCCCGCCTTCCTGGTCGGTGGAGATAAACAAGGGGATGCTGGCGCGCGCTTGCATGGCGGCGTCAAGCGCCTGAACCTGGGCGAAAGTTTTGATATTGCTGGCAAACAGGATGATGCCGCCCACGTGCTGGTTGACGATCATGGTTTGCAGATTGGAGGAGAGGGTCGTGCCAGTGAACGCCACGACGAGAAGCTGCCCTAGCTCCTCATCCAGCGACATGCGCGAGATCGTCTGAGCAATAAATTGGGCCTGCCTTTGCTCAGGGGTAAGTGTGGGTGTGGGGATGGGCGTGAGCCAGGTTACGCCGCTCGTGGACGAGAAGGGTTGCTGCCCGACTTCCTTGAGCGCCAGATACGCGCCCAGCGGAAATGAACCGCACAGCGCCAGCACGACCAACGCCCAATACAACAGCTTGTGCCGGGCGCGAGATGGCCGAATGGGAGGGTAGTGGGGAGCGGCTTCTGGCGGGCGCTCGATAGTTTCCAGACGAATCTGGGAGTCGCTCCTGCTGCCAGTTGAGGGTTGCTGCATCCCATCCGCCTCCAATTCATAGGCTTGCTTCGACAGTCAGAGAGAACACTTCCTCTTCTCCTGCAAACATGTCGCTGCTCAGCCGAAAATGTTACTGGCAGTATCTGGCGGCGTGATCGCCTTGTGCGCCGCTCCAGGCATTACAAGGGCGAGAAGCGTAGAGGTTCAGGTGCCAGGCGCAAACACTGCAAGCAGATGCCTCATAAGAAGTATCCGCTTGCAGTGTAACGCAAGAGCTTGCGACTGGCAAATGACCCGTTACTGTTGGTTCAGGTCAGGAGGCAGAGGAATCAGACCAGCGCGCATCTTGAGCATGAGGATACGCTCAACCGACTGATCTATACGCGCTTTGGTGATCTGGCCGTTGGCAATGGCCGTGCGCAGCGCGTCCAGCACTTGCTGCATCGAGCGGGAGTTTGTGGGACCAAGCAGAATGTCGTTGCCTGCTAGCACTGCCAGCACTGCGGCCTGGGGGACGCTCCAGCGTGCCAAAGCGTGCATATAGAGGCCATCGGTGATGACGACGCCTTGATAGCCCAGATCGTGGCGCAGCACCTGGTCAATCAGGATGGGTGAGAGGGAGGCGGGCAGGTTGGGGTCGTAGGCCGGGACCAGTTCATGGGTAGACATGATCATATTCACCAGCCCCTGCTGCATCAACAGGCGATAGGGCGCAAAGTCAATGTTGTTGAGGTCAGCCTGGCTGCGGTTGAAGATGGGCAGCGCGTCGTGGGGGTCCACCGTCGCGTTGCCCAGACCCGGCCAGTGCTTGATGCAGCCAATCACGCCCGCGTTTTGCAGCGCCTCCAGATAGGCTCCGGCAAAGGTTGCGACTTGCTGCGGTGTGGTGCCAAACATGCGCGTGGGGATAATCGTGGCGCTGTTGCTGACGGTCTGAACATCCACTACTGGCGCCAGATTAAGATTGATGCCCATCTGCAACAACGCCTGGGCATCCGACTGGCCGCGCTGCGCAGCGCGCGCTGGGTCGCCGCTGGCCCCAATTTCTTGCGCGGAGGGAATCCAGCCGCTAATATGCAGCAGGCGATTGACCAACCCGCCTTCTTGATCGGTGGAAATAAAGAGGGGAATCTGCGCCTGAGCCTGGGATGCTTTGTTGAGCGCGGCGGTCTGGGCAATGGAGTGGACGTTCCAGGCATAGAGGATGGTGCCGCCAGCATGTTGCTTGGTGAGCATGGTCTGAAGATCGGAATTAAAGCTGGTGCCAGAAAACTCGACGATGATCATCTGGCCCAACTCTTCATCCAGCGACAGGCGCGCGACCATCTGGTCAATATAGCGGGCTATTTTGTGCGCCGGGTCAAGCGCTGGAGGAACGACGGTCTGCGCGTCCGCCTGTACCGGCTGATACCTGGCAACCCGCACCTGTTGCCGCTGGGTGGCTTGAAAGAGCATCCAGGCCCCTATTGGGAGGGTAAGCAGGACAAGCCCTATCGCCGCCCAGAGCAGAAACGTTCGGCTGCTTCTTGAGTACCAGCGCTGCTGATGGTGGGCTGGCGGGGAGAATGCGCGAGAGTGAGTGTGAGACGTTACCGGAGAAAATAGATCATCATAGTTTTTACGAGGCGTTTCCTGCATTACCTGCGGCTCCTTATACAGAGAAGAGAGAATGTGGTGAGAGAAAGGTTTGGTGAGAGCGCTGCGAACAGCGGGCGTCGTATTTGCAGAGAGTATGCCAGGGCAACGCGCTGGGCTGCCGCTGGTGTATTATGAGGGATGGAACTCCTGGCTTGACATGTTCTCTACGCCGAAGTAGAATAAGTGTAAAGAGTACACTTATTCGTGTATTCACGAGGAGGGGTCTTTGCATGAGTGCGGATGTTTCGCGCGAGCACCAGGAAACAGAACCAGCGCAGCAGGGGTCGCAAGCCCTATCTGAAGCTGCCGAGCATCACTATGATGCGAGCAAGTGGGAACGGCCATCGGTGACGGTGGATGTTGTCATCCTGACCTTGCAAGAGGGCGATCTCAAGGTGCTGCTGATTAAGCGCAAGCACTGGCCCTACGAGGGCTACTGGGCGATTCCGGGCGGCTTTATTGAGATGCACGAGTCGCTGGAGGAGTCGGCGCGGCGCGAACTGGAAGAGGAGACGGGCCTGCGCGACCTCTATCTGGAGCAGTTGTATACCTTTGGCGACCCAGGGCGCGACCCGCGCACCCGCGTGATTACGGTGGCCTATTTTGCGCTGGTGGACCACAAGCAACTGCACCCCCAGGCGGCAGATGATGCTGCTGATGTGGGCTGGTATTCGATGTATCGTCTGCCGCAACTGGCCTTTGATCACGCCAAAATCCTCGATTACACCCTCCAACGGCTGCGCGGCAAGCTGGAATACACGACGATTGGCTTTCAGTTCCTGCCGGAAAAATTCACACTCAGCGAGCTTCAGCAGGTCTATCAGGCGATTTTGGGGAAGGGGCGCAGGCTAGACAAGCGCAATTTCCGCAAAAAGATTGTCTCCACCGGCATTCTGGAAGAAACCGGCGAGTTAAAAACGGAAGGAACACACCGCCCGGCCCGGCTGTATCGTTTTAACCCCAGAGCACAGGCGTAGGCTGCCTGGAGAACAAGAGAGGGGGCAAACGTATGATCGCATCGCAGCAAGCGGAATTTATTGCCAGCCATCGCCCGTTTCTGGATTGGATGGTGGAATGGAAAGCGAACTTACCCACCCTCCGTTGGGCCGATCTAACGAGCGAGGTGCCCGCTGAGCGTATGGGGGTGTTGTGCGTGGATATGATCAATGGCTTTTGCCATGAAGGAAACCTCGCCAGCCCACGTGTGCACGCGCTGATTCCCGCCATTCAGCAGCTTTTTCAAGATGCCTACAACGCGGGGGTGAAACAGTTTGTGCTGCTCCAGGATACGCACCGCCACGATGCAGTGGAGTTTCATGACTTCCCGCTGCACTGCGTAGAGGGCACGAGCGAATCCGAGACGATTCCTGAGTTGCAGGAGTTGCCCTTTGCTGATCTGTTCCAGATTGTGCCCAAGAACTCAGTGGGCGCTTTTCAAGAAACTGCGCTGGAGAGCTGGCTCAACCAGCATGCTGATTTGAGCCTGGCGATTATGGCGGGCACCTGCACCGATCTCTGCGTGCAGCAGTTAACCATGCACCTGAAGTTCCGCGCCAACGCGCGCAACCTGCCCATGCGCGTGATTGTACCAGAAAACTGCGTCCAGACCTATGATCTGCCAGCGCAAGCGGCCCGCGAGATGGGCGCTCTGCCCCATGACGGCGATTTTCTGCATCTGGTCTTTCTCTACCATTTGCGGCTGAATGGCGCAGAAGTGGTGCGCGCCATCGAGTAAGGCGAACGGGGAGCACACACGATGAGCGTCTTTGATAGCAAGCGCTTGCCTACCTCGATCTTTAAACTGGATGTGGAGCGGATGCGCGCCGGCTGGTATTCCGATAAGTATTTCTACAATATCGTCGCGCTGCTAGCTGATCTGGCGCGCGCGGGCTATCACTTTGGTGGGACTTCGCGCGATCTGGCACCGCTGGGCCTTGATCTGTCGCAGGTAGAAGTGGGCAATATCGAGGTAGAGATGCAGTGGTTCACGCGGCGCAAGCCGATGAGCATTGTGGTAGGGGTGGATAAAGCGATTGCCATGCTGCGCGAATGCACCGGCTACTTTGATGAAGGCGGGCGCTTTCATAATACGTTTGAGCAGCTTGAGGTGCAGGCGGTGCAGGATGGGACAGTGGCGCGCTATGATGGCGACCCGCGCCAAGTGGAGCCGGTGCTCAAGGTGCGCGGGCGCTACCGCGATTTTGCGCTGCTGGAGACACCCACGCTGGGCACGCTGACACGCGGGAGCCGCATCGCCACCAACGTCTACAATGTGCTGGTGGCGGCGCGTGGCAAGCCGGTGCTGTTCTTTCCGGCGCGTTTTGACGCGCACGAGGTGCAGGCCGCCGATGGCTACGCCTATCAGATTGCGGTCCAGCTTTTTAATCGTACCTATGCCCATACGCTTGATTCGTTTATCTCCACCGACGCGCAGGGCGACTGGTGGGGCGGCTATGGGGGAGGAACAGTGGCACACGCGGCCATCGCGTCGTTCCTGGGCGATACAGTTGAAACGATGCTGGCCTTCTCTGAATATTGTCAGGTTGGTATTCCGCGCATTGCCCTGGTGGATTTCTATAACGATTGCGTGGGCACGACACTGGAGGTGATGCGCGCGCTTTTTGTGCGCTTCCGCGAATTGACGGATGCGAATACACCAGATGAGGCGGAGAAATATCGCCTGTATGGGGTGCGTCCTGATACCAGCGGCAGTGTCCGCGATGTCTCGCTGGAGCCGCTGGGCGACCCAAAGCTGGATAATGGCGTCAATCCCCGGCTGGTGTTTAAGATGCGCCAGGCGATGGACCGCGCCTGGCAGGATTGGGGCTTGCCGCTGGAATGGCATCAGCGCGCCAGGGAATGGTGCCAGGCGGTGAAGATCGTGGTCAGCGGCGGCTTTACGCCGAAGAAAATAGATTTGTTTGAGCAGATTGGCACTCCGGTGGATATTTACGCGGTTGGCTCGGCGCTTTTTTCCAATTCGGATGAGGCGGGCACCGTCAACGACTATACGGCGGATATTGTGCGCGTGAAGGTGCTGGGCGAGTGGCGCGATCTGGCTAAAATTGGCCGCCGCGCCTGCGACAATCCGGCCCTGGAGCCGGTAAAGTGAGGACGCATGGAGGACGTATGGCAGCGCTTTCGGTAATGTATACGCGCGTCTTTGGCAGAACGAGCGAGGGCGGCAACCCTTGCCCGGTTGTGCTGAATGCTGACGCGCTGAGTACGGCACAGATGCAGGCTATGGCTGCCGCGTTTGGCTGCGAGACGGCTTTTGTTGTTGCTCCACAATCTGCTGATGCCGCACTGCGCCTGCGCTACTTTGTGCCGCTGCACGAGATGGAGATGTGTGTCCATGCCACCGTTGGCGCGCTGACGGTGCTGGTGGAACAGCGGCACATCACAAAATCGCTGGTGCAGGTGGAGACGCCGCTGGGTGTGCTGCCGCTGGAGTGGCGGCGCGAGGATGGGCAACTCTGGGTGACGGTGGAGCAGTTTCCGCCCACCTTTTTTGAGAGGCAGCCTGGGCGTCAGCCTATCAAGGAGGAAGTGGCTGCGGTGCTTGGCGTTGATGCGCAGGTGATTGACGAGCGTGTTGGACCCATCCAGAACGTCTCGGTTTCGCGCTCCAAGATGATGATTCCTCTTCAAGATGTGGTGACACTTGATAGCCTCCAGCCATCACAAGAGCAGGTGCGCCAGCTTTGCGAGCGCTATGCTACCACTGGCCTCTATCCCTTTACCCTGCGAACCCGCTCGCCACAGCTTCAGGCGGAGGCGCGTCAGTTCCCCAAAAACGCTGGCTATTTGGAAGACCCGGCAACTGGTGTGGCCGCTGCTGCGCTCGCAGCGTATTTGATACACGCTGGCGCCAATGCTCCATCAGAGCATGGCTGGCAGGTTCTTTCAGTTGGGCAAGGTGATGCAATGGGCCAGCCCAGTTTGATGCGGGCGGAGGTGCTGGTAGAAGGTGGTATGATTACCCGCACGCGCATCACCGGCCAGGCGCGCATCCTCTCGGAAGAACAGCGGACGATACCAGCAGCGAACTCCTAAAGCATATTATGATAAGATGCAGTTGCTGAAAGAGAGAAGCCTACCCCTCAATGAAGAAAAGAAGTAACCTGTTTATATGGCACAAGATATTTCGGCATCCACCACGCTAGAGTTCTCTAGCCCTGGCCTGACTCCTGGGCGGCGCTATGGAACAGCTATCATGTTGTTCGTGCTGGGCCTGTTTGTGATTGGGGTGGTCTTTTACGAGGGCCGCTCCGCGCTTATTAGCGCCATCATGGGCCTGCTGTTGATTGCGGGTTTTATCTGGTATCTGCGCATGATTGCGCCCGCGCCCTTTACCCTGAAAATCACGCCAGAGGCGTTCATCCGCGAGGAGGCCGGGCAGGAGCCGCTGGTGATTCCCTGGGAGCGCTTTGTGCGCGTCAAAGAGGAGCAGTTCACCAATAAAAAGATCATCAGCGTGACGGTCTATAAGAGAGTGGGCGCGCGCGGCGTGCATCGCGCGCTGGTGCTCTACCGCGATGATCTGCCGCGCTTTGATGACTTCCGCAAAGCGCTCAAAGAGGCCACCCTGCCAGAGACGCCCTGGCACCTGGAGACGGTACACGAATAGGCCATTGATGGGCTGGTAACTAGCGCTGCTTCAGCCGCCCATCCACATATGCGACAAACTGCCCCAATGCTGCTCCATCAATCTGTTCCTGACCGTCTTCCCGATAGGCTGCAAGCGCCTGCGCAATCAGCCTATGAAACTCCGATGAGAGATGCGCGAGCGCCCACTCGCCGCCTTCCTCCTTTGAGAAGATGTGTCCTTCTTGCAGATAGGCCAGCACGCGGCAGGCGTTGAGCACAAAATAAACTGTATTTGTGGCAGGGGCAATGCGGCCAGTAGTGAAATCCTCAACGTCGGCAAGAATCGAGGCGCGATAGTCTGATGGCGGGACAATGGGTAGCGCTTCAGCAATTGGTTGGCCGACGAGACAGATGCCTCGCGCTCGCGTGACGGTGAAGTGTGCGGCTAGATCAGCATCCGTTGGCTGTGTGTCGTTCCAGCGCAGCCAGTCTCCATTGGCAAGCGAAACAATCTGCCGTTCGCGCCAGTCTTCGCTGTAGTGAAATTGATACGGCGTGGGGTAGCGCCAGGGCGAAAGGTCGTCCAGGCTGAGAAAGCTGATCTCTATCGGATGAGGGTGAGCCGAGATACACAGCAGCATTTCGGCGCTGGCGCGCTTCTCATTAAGCGTCATAGAGCGCTTTGTAACGACCAGCACATCCAGATCGCTGCGCGCCGGATTAAAGCAGCCCATTGCCAGCGAGCCATGCAGATAGATGCCAGTGAGGGCATCTCCCAGCATGTGCTGTATCTCTGCAACCAACATCTCTCCCTGGTTGCGCGTGGCTGGTGGACAGGTTGCCCAGTGATAGTGGGGCATGCTGCTTTCCCTCTCTGCCCATGTCTCTACACCCACGCATCTCCTACGCGGCGTATCTCAGCCAGCGTTCCTTGCTGAAGGTAGCGCGGAATTTTCTCCCACTCCTGAAGGATAATGTGCCGCGATGCTTCGTGCTGCCACCAGGAATTGCGCCGGATGGGTACTGGCTCGTTGGTGGCTGGAATAACGGTTGGCTCGTAAGAAACCGCAAAATAGTGAGTGCCTGTAGGCAGATGACGTTTCAGGGTCATCATGCCCCGGCGACAATGAAACCATTTGCTGATGACCAGCACGTGCTCTAGGTGCTCAAGCAGGTGTGCCTCTTGCAGAGCAGGCAGCGAAAAAAGAACGTTTTCCTGGGTACTAGTTGAGCGGTTTTCAATGAGGATACGCGCTGCTGGCACGCTTTGCTCCAGCAGTATTTGCTGGTGGGCTTCCGACTCAATTTCCCCTGAAAGCTTGTTGCGCCCGCCTGTCAGCAGTATCCAATCTACCACGCCCTGATGGAATAATTGCGCCGCTATGTGGGCGGGCGTTGGCAGGCGCGTTCCCAGGACAACGGCGAGTGGGGCGTGCGCGGGGAGCAGGTCAACGTCAAGATAGCGTGTGATGATCGTGATGTCGTGTGCGGAAAGTGGATCATCCTCGCCCATTGATGCCCCTTTCATGAACGCTGTTCTCATTGGGCCTGTGGCTCGCTTCTGCGCCCAAGCAGCAGAAAGACTCCCAACGCACTGAGGCCCAGCACAGCAATCACGGTTGCCATAGGCAGCGCGGTTCTGGCGCCAAATGAGCCAACCAGCGGAGCCGCAGCCGCGCCAATCGAGAATTGCAGCACGCCCACCAGCGCGGATGCGCTCCCAGCGATGCGGGGTTGGCCGGAGAGCGCCAGCGAAGTTGCGTTGGGAAGGACCAGTCCAAGGCTGGCGACCATCACAAACAGGGCTGGTAGGATACCGGCCAACCCAATACTGCCGCTGCTGACGACGAGCAGTAAGGCGACGCCGCCTGTTGCCGTAGCGCTTAATCCGCAAGCCAGCAGCTTGAGCAGTGCTACCCGTCCGACCAGCCGCCCATTGATCTGACCGGCAATCACGATGCCGAGGGCGTTTGTCCCGAAAATGAGGCTAAACACCTGGGGAGAGACGCCGTAGAGATCTTGCAGGACAAAAGGGGAACCCGAAATATAGGAGAACATGGCAGCAAAGGCCAACCCGGACGACAGCGCAAAGCCCAGAAATGCGCGCGTGGCGAGTAACTGGCGAAAGGTGGCGAGCGTGGCGCGGAGGCCGCCGGTCTGACGGCGGTCTGGGGGCAGAGTTTCGCTGAGGCCGGTAGCAGCAGCGAGGACCAGCAGCGCGCCAATAATGGTCAGGGTGACAAAGACGCCGCGCCAGGAGGTGAAGCGCAGCAGCAGCCCACCAAAGATCGGCGCGAGGATGGGCGCCAGGCCGTTCACCAGCAGGAGTACGGAGAAGAATTTAGCCAGCGCGACGCCCGAATGCAGGTCGCGCACGATGGCGCGGGCGATGACGATGCCTGCCGCACCGGAGAGGCCCTGCAAGAAGCGCAGGGCTACCAGCAGAAAGACGGATGGCGCCAGGGTGCAAAGGAGCGAGGCCAGCGCGTACATTGTCAGCCCGATGAGCAGCGGGCGCTTGCGTCCCAGCGCGTCGCTGAGTGGGCCTGCGATGATCTGTCCGGCGGCCAGACCAAGAAGGCAGGCGCTCAAGGTAAGCTGCGTTTCTGAGGTGCTAGCAGCAAATTCCTGGCTGAGCGAGGGCAGCGACGGCAGATACATGTCAATGGAGAGCGGCCCGAAGGCGGAGAGCGCGCCCAGGATGAAGACCAGTTGCACCCGGCGCAGCTTCTTGGGTTCTCCAGGTGGTCCAGGCAGCGTCTGAGCCTGCGGCTTTGGCGATGGTTCCTCCATCAATTCCGTCACTTCTGTCACTTTTGCTGTCCCCGTCAACGCTGTAAACTCTGTAAACTCTGTATACGCTGCGAACGCTACGAACGCGCCTGCTCCCGCACAAACTCGCACAGCCCAGCAATCCCCGCTTGCAGGTCGCTCAGGGCGCTGGCGAGCGAGATACGCGCGTAGCCATCAATCGTGTTCCCAAAGACGCTGCCCGGCGCGACGGCAATGTTGCGCTCGGTGAGCAGGCGCAGCGCAAATTCCAGCGGAGGCAGTCTTGCCGCTGAAATGTCTATGAGCACGTAGAAGGCGCCACGCGGTGCCTGTGTCGGAACGCCGTAGCTGCGCAGAATCTCCAGCACTGCGTCGCGGCGTTGATGATAGGCTTCGCGCATCTCATCCACGCACGCCTGCGGCCCGGCAAGCGCGGCTTCTGCTGCCCACTGCGCCACATGTGTGACGTTGTTGCACATAGCGTTATTGACGCTGATGATGCCCTTCGTCACCTCTGGTCTGGCGACGGTATAGCCAATGCGCCAGCCAGTCATAGCGTAGGTTTTGGAGAAGGTATAGGCGCTGATGACGCGCCCATCGTCGCAGAGGGCTGCCGGGCTGATGTGCTGGCCCTCATAGACCAGTTCATCATAGGCTTCGTCGCTGAGCAGGTAGAGATCGTGGCGCTGGGTAAAGGCGATCAATTGCTCCACCAGCGCGCGCGGGAAGACGGCGCCCGTTGGGTTGGCCGGGCTGTTGATGAGCAGCAACCTGGTGCGCGGCGTGACCAGCCGCTCCAGTTCGTCCAGATTGGGGAGCCAGCCGGTTTCTGGCTGGAGGCGATAGTAGCTGGCCTGCGCGCCGATGCAGTTGAGCATATGGGTATAGAGCGGCCAGGCAGGGTCAGGGATCAGCGCCTCGTCGCCTGGGCCACAGATGACCTGAAGCGCGGCCATCAGCGCGCCGGTGCCGCCTGGGGCGATGCAGATTTCGCCTGGGTTCGTCGTATAGCCATTCACACGCTGGAGCTTGGCAGCCAGCGCCTCGCGCAGGGAGGGCAGCCCTTGCGGTGGCCCATAGGTGAGCAGGCGCTCCTCAAGGGCGGCCTCTGCCGCGTGGCGGATATGCGCGGGCGTCTGAAAATTTGGCTCGCCAATCTCCAGGCGAATGCAGCCGGGACTCTGGGAAGCTTGCGCCTGGATATGGAAAATCGGGCTGATGCCGATAGTCTGAAACGCGGGTAAGACACCTTTCATGGCAATTGCAAGCCTCCCTCAAGGAACGTGTCGCCAATACGCGCCAGCAACCCGGCCAGCAAGACCATGCGTGGGGCAATCGAATCCACGACGATGTATTCGCCGGGGTTATGCGCCAGACCGCCAGCCACGCCCAGCGCGTCGAGCGTGGGGATGAGCGTGGCGGTGGTGTTGCCATCAGAGCCGCCGCCAGTGGAGATGCCCTTGAGCGCGATGTTTTGGCGAGCCGCCTCAGCCTGGGCCAGCTTAAAGAGCGCCTGATTGCCAGACGTGGCCTCAAAGGGCAGATGGGCCAGTTGGCCGGTAATCGTGGTGTGTGTGTCTGGCACTGTGACCTGCGCGGCAATTTTTTTGAATGCCTCTTCAACTGCCGCGATGCCTGGGCGATCAGCAGCGCGCATATCAATTACGCCATGCGCATGGTCTGGGACGACGTTGGGCCGTTCGCCGCCGCCTACGACGCCAACATTGACCGTCACGCCCGGAATCGTGCCATTGAGCGCCTGCAATGCCACAATCTTGTGCGCCAGTTCCAGAATGGCGCTGCGGCCCTTGTGCGGCTCGACGCCCGCGTGCGCCGAGACGCCGCGCACCTCCAGGCGATAATTGCCCACGCCCTTGCGCGAGGTGACAACTTCATCCAGTTCGCGCCCCGGCTCCAGCACCAGCGCGACATCCGATTGGCTGGCGAGTTCGCGCACGAGGGGCTTGCTGGAGGGCGAGCCAATCTCTTCATCGCTGTTGCACAGAAAGGTGATGCTGGCGAAGTTTTCCAGGGACTCGGCGCGCAGCAGGTCCAGCGCGTGCAGGCCCAGCAGCAGGCCCGATTTCATATCCAGTATGCCGGGGCCATAGGCGCGGCCATCTTTCACTGTGAAGGGGCGGCGCTGCACTTCACCATCAGGGAAGACGGTATCCATGTGCCCAATCACCAAAATACGCGCCTTGCCGCTCCCACGCCGGGTAGCCACGAGATGATTGCCGTACTCTTTTTGCTGCTGGACGGTGACATGGCATTCGCTGGCTTCCAGCCGCCCCTGCATCCACTGCGCCACCTGATCTACTCCGGGCTTGGTGTAGGTGCCGGAATCTATATTCACGATGGTTTTGAGTTCGCTCAAAAAGCGCTCTTGCTGCTGTTTTGCCCGCTCCAATGCGGGGCCAAGTTCCAAGGACATGCTCTCTAATCTCCCCTATTACACGATGCTGTTTTCACACAAAACTACCCTACAAGCGCCTGCACGCTTCGATCTATGCCAGGGCGCAGTTCTTTGCGATAACGGTCATATTGCCACAAAATGTGCATGCCTGCGCGTTCGTAGAGGCGTGTGGCTCCGGTAAGACTCTCGGCATCCACGCCCAGGGCTACTGTCTGGAGGCCGCGCCGGTAACATTCGCCAAAGGCGTGCCGCAGCAGGGCTATGCCCAACCCCTTGCGCCTCCATGGGCGCCGCACGGCCAGGTCTTCGACATCAGCGCGCCCTGCCTGGGCAGAGCACAACGCTATTCCAGCGATTTCAGCGCCATCCATTGCCAGAAACCAGAGTGAGGGGTCAAAGTTCTCGCGCTGCTGCATGCGCTGATACCACTCCTCAAACGGGATGGGTATATGGCCCCGGTGATCGGCAAAGGCTTCTTCCCAGGCGTTATGGACGGCGCGATCATCCTGCCCGGCAACAAACGCGCGCAGGGCGATGCCCTCCGGCCAGGCAGGAGGCTGTGGCGCTTCTTTCAGTTCAATCTCCATAATCCAGTCGTATTGCTCTGGCCTGTAACCTTCTTGCCCTAGTAGATTACAGGCGGCTGTGTTGGCGTGGTTGATGAAGTTGGTAAGTGTCACGCGCACATCGGGCGGCTCTTCGGGAATGCGCTGGCGCGCTCGCGCTTCTATCAGCCTGACAAGATGCCGCCCGATGCCCTTTCCAGTGTGATCAGGATGTACGTAGGCGACTGCGCCAAAGCGCCCCTGACTTCTCCACTCCACGTCAGCATAGCCAACGATTTGTCCATCAGGGGCAAGCACGACCCAGGCATCTGTTTGGAGGTGTGAAGCGAAGAAAGGAGCCTGCCATTTGCTGCGCACATCCTCTGGGGTGAAGGTAATCTTTCTGCCTTCGGCGCAGGCGCAGGCGTTGAGCATGTCTGTGGCTGGCTGCACGTCGTCCAGCGTAGGCGCTCGTACGGTGAAGCCTGAGGGAGATATACTGGTCATGCTTGCTCCTTCATGGTTGAGCGCAAGGGCTTCTCATAAGTATCATACTGCTTGAAGACGCGCATGCCCGCTTTTTCGTAGAGCCGGGTGGCGCCAGTCAGGTTTTGAGCATCTACGCCCAGCCCGATCTCGCGCTCGCCGCGCCGATAAAACTCGCTAAAGGCGTGCTGGAGCAGGGCCAGTCCTAGCCCTTGCTTGCGCCAGGGACGCCGCACCGCCAACTGGCCGACCCAGGCCACCCTAACGCGATAGCGGCAAAGCGCCACGCCCGCTATCTCAGTTCCATCCAAGGCAATGAACCAGAGCGAAGGATCGAACCCCGCCCGCTCTCTCCAACGCTGCTCCCACTCCGTAAAATCAATTGGTTCAGGTTCCCAGTGATCTCGAAATGCTTCGTCCACAACCTGGTGAATGGGCTGCATGTCTTCGCCTGGAGCAAGGGTGCGTACAACGGTGCCAGCGGGCCAGGCGGGAATTGGCGGTGCGTCTGTCAGCGTGATCTTCATTTGCCAGAAATAACGGATTGCCCGATACCCGCGCTGTTCAAGCAGCCGCTGCCCGCTCTGATTGACGCCAGTGGTGAATGCTCGTATGATATGAGGCCCTTCTGGCGGTAGTTCATTCTCTCGCTCACCTGCTCTGGCTTCGGCCAGCCCCAGCAGGGCTGTAGCCATGCCCTGGCCGATGTGGGCCGGGTGGGTGCGGACAAAGGCGAAGAAATGCCCATGTTCCTTGATTAGGTCGGCATAGGCAATTATCTGCCCCTGGGGAGCGAGGACCGCCCAGGCGTCGGTTGCCAGGTCGAAGCCGGGCTGCTGCCAATCGCTGCGCAGGTCGCCAGCAGTAATATCCGGCAGCCCATATTCGTCAATGCTGCAAGCGTTGATGAGGTCCGTGACGGCCTCAAGGTCATCCGATGTGGGACGCCGCAGCGTATAACCTGACGGGAGTGGTGTAATATTTTCCATTTCTGACTTTCTCAGGGCCACCAGATGGCGCCCTCATCGCGTAGCCGGGTTAATTCTTCCTCAGTATACTCTGCTGCCAGTAAAATCTCGCGGGTTTGCTCGCCCAGGGCGGGCGGGGTGTGACGCACCTCAAAGGGTACGTCTTCGATGCGCGGAGTCAGCGCCAGCGTGCCCACTGCGCCGCTTTCACCGAAGGTGACGCGCCGCACGATGCCCAGCGCTTCCACCTGCGGGTCGCTCAGCGCCTCGGTCAGCGTATTCACTGGCCCCAGGCAGGCTTCAAGCTCGCCAAACTCAGCAACCCACTCGTCGCGCGTTCTGGTGAGGAAAAGCGCCTTTAGCTCATTCGTCGCGCGCTCGCGTTCTTCGGCGTTGGCCGGCTGATGCAGTGGCAGCAGGTCAGGGCGCCCGGCGCGCTCACAGAAGGTTGCCCAAAACTTAGGTTCCAGCGCGCCCAGCGTGACCGCTTTGCCATCTTTCGTGGCGTAGACATGGTAGGCCGGGAGGCCGCCTTGCAGATGCCCGGCGCCCGGCGCGGGTTCTTTGCCGCTGTTGAGGGTCGTTGCAGCCAGCAGAGGCATCAGCGCCAGCGCACCTTCCATCATGGAGACATCCACAAAGCGGCCCTCGCTGGAGGTGGCCCGACCCGCCAGGGCTGCCAGGATGCCAATCACCGCCGGAAGCGTGCCTCCGGCAATATCGGCCAGTTGGGTTGCGGGCATCGTGGGCAGGGCATCGCCTTCGCGGTTATGATTCAGCAGGCCAGCATAGCCAACATAGTTCAGGTCGTGCCCGGCGCGTAGACGGTATGGTCCCTCCTGCCCATAGCCGCTGATGGCGCAGTAGATGATGCGCGGATTGATCTCGCGTAGCTGGGGGTAGCCCACGCCCAGCCGCTCCATGACGCCAGGGCGAAAGCTCTCCAGCACAACATCTGCATCTCGCGCCAGCCGCCGGAAGACGGCGCGGCCCGACTCGGTTTTGAGATTCAAAGACAGGCTGCGCTTGTTGCGGTTCATCGCCAGGTAATACAGGCTCATGCCGTTGATGAGTGGTGGCATAAAGCGGCCATAGTCGCCCAGCCCTGGCTCCTCCACTTTGATGACATCAGCACCCAGGTCGCCCAGCATCTGCGAGGCCAGCCCACCAGGGAGCAAACGGGAAAGATCAAGCACGCGCACGCCCGCCAGCGGCAGCGGGCGGTTGGAGGGAGTGGTCATCCAATGTGTTCTCCTCTAGCAGCATATCAGCATGTAAGGCACCCGCATTCTACAATTTTTAGACGGGAGCAGGCACCTGTTGCTGCTGTTGGAGAAGGAACTGCTGAACCAGCCCCTCCAGATACGGGCCATCCAGGAGCATAAAGTTGTGCTGTTTGGCAAGCGTTCTGGCGGGGTGCGTGTAGGTGGACGTGGTGACGAAGATGCCCACCTCGGCATGGTGGTGGACGCGCACCATGCCAATAAATTTTTGAATATCTGGTGAGCCAACGTGATGTTGCGGGGCGTAGCGTTTGCACTGGACAACGGCACGCTGCCCCTGCGGGGTGTAGCAGATGATGTCTGCCGCCAGATCGCCACCGCCGCCGGTATGACGCACGTGACGAAAGCCTTGCGTGCGTAAAAGCTCAACGGTGATGAGTTCAAATTGTGTGGGCGTGAGCCGAATAAGGTCATTGAGCGTTTTGATGCGCTCGCGCCACATCGCTCGCTGCCGCGTATGGCGTTGAGCCAGCAGGACAGCCACCCCGCCACCAATCAGCGCGCAAATACCAACCAGGGCTGCCAGCAGCCAGAGATGGATGATGATCAGGTATGCAAGCAGAACCAGCGCTGCCAGGGCAAGCAATACCAGACTCATCTGGAGGTGGCGCGGCGCTTTCTTGCGTTTTCTGCTTCTGCTCATAGGAGCCTCGCTTTCGTTCTCATTTTTCCTTCCCATTTATTATCATCTGTTTGTTGGCCGTTGTCAGTGAAATGGTTGACATTCTTGATAGAATGGCGGCACATCGAAGAAAAGAGATGTGATCTGAGAGATTGAGGTGATCAATGGCGATTGCGCTGATTGTGCATGGGGGTGCGGGAGATATTTTGCCGGGGCGTCAAGACCTTGCCAAAGATGGCTGTCGCAAGGCGGTGCTGGCAGGCTGGGAATCACTCAAGGCTGGTGGCTCTGCGCTGGAGGCGGCCATCCGCGCGGTGGTGTATATGGAAAACGCGCCCAATTTTAACGCCGGAACCGGCTCAACGCTCAATATCAAGGGCGAGGCGGAGCTTGATGCCGGGGTGATGGATGGGGCGACGCTGGATGCAGGGTCGGGGGCCAGCTTGAAGCACATTAAGAATCCGATTTTGCTGGCGCGGCTGATTCTACACAGCCCACATGTCATGCTAGTTGGCGAAGGCGCCGAGCAGTTTGCGCAGGAGCAGGGGATGGCGCTGTGCCAGCAGGAAGACTTGATTACTCCGGTGCAACTGGAGCGCTGGCGCCAGGGCTATCGTGCTGGCGATGGGACGGGCGTGCCGGTGGCGGATACGGGCAACGACAAACATGGCACGGTAGGCGCTGTAGCGATTGATAGCCAGGGGCATATCGCGGCAGCGACTTCAACGGGTGGGATGCCCAATAAGCATCTTGGGCGGGTTGGTGATACGCCCGTAATAGGATGCGGTTTCTATGCCGAAGATGGCCTGGGCGGGGTTTCGTCTACCGGGCATGGCGAATACTTTATTCGGCTGATGTTGGCGCGGCGGGCCTGCGAGTTTCTGGCGCATGGGATGTCGGCCCAGTCAGCGGCAGATGCTGCGATTCGCCTGCTGGCCGAGCGGCTGGGGGGCACTGGCGGTCTGATTTTGATTGATCGGCAGGGCAAGGTTGGCTTTGCGCATAACACGCCCCAGATGTCCTATGGCTATTTGCTGGACGGCATGGAGGAAGTGCAGGTGGGGGTGGAGTAATCCAGGTGTGTTCAGGTTACTCCACAAGCGGTGGGAGATACCTACGATGGGTTAGCCCGTTATATGGATGTACATCTCCGAAACGATTTACGCTCGGTTGTCGCGCAAAGAAACAGACAGCGAGTACACTGGAGCAAGCGAGGGTGAATGGTTTCGCTCTGGCTGAACACACGTGTGCCGGATAGGTACATGCGAAAGCCGGTGGATGATTTTTTAGAAGGGGGGTGGGTGGCTCCTGAAAGAGCCGCCGATGATCGCATGAGCCGTTGTCTTCACCTTATTTGCCCGGAGGGGAACAGCCATGACGACCTCTAGTCGGACGAGCAGCCGCAACCGCCCGGTGCCTGAGCCTCCGGCGCTCCAGAGCCTTCCGGCGTTGCATGGGCCTGAAGAGGTGCTGCGCTGGCTTGATTACTACTGGAAGAAGCTCGGCCTCCCCCCGGAAGAGCGGAGCTTTCTGGCGCTCACTCAGGACCGCCGCGAATTTGCGCGCTGGACAGGCCGCCGCCTCAATACGCTGGCACTGGGCTGCTATTGCTATTTGCCCGCGCCGCCGATGACGCGCCGCCAGCGTCGGCTGCTGCACCATGCCCAGAGCAGCAGCGCGCCAGTGGAGCAGGCCGCTCATCTGGTGACGCAGCCAACGCTGCCGATGTTTGGGCTGCTGCCCCGCGACCAGCAAAAACCCTTGCCGCCGCGCCATCGTCATCTTATTTTTATTGAGCCTGACCTGCTGCCCAAAGGGATTGAGGTCACGGTAGCGCATGAGTTGATTCATCTGTCAGATCGGGTGCGGGGTGAGCCGCGCCGCCACAAACATCATGGCTACGATGATATTGCGGCAGATGAAGCGGCTGTTACGGGCTATCCTCTGGAGGAGTTGCGGCTGCTGCTGCGCGAGGAATCAAGCCGTCGTGAGAAAGCCGCGCGGCAGGCGCGCCCGATTCGCTATATTTATGCCTGCCCGTATTGCGGCAAGGAGTATCCGCGTGTGCGGCTGTATGCTCGCCCGGTTTCTTGCGGAACGTGTGATCGCGCGTTTAATCCGGCCTATAAGCTGGTGTTGAAAAGGACACTGGTGGCTGGCGGATAACGCAACAAAAGCGGCGCATCTAATCGGAAGGGATGCGCCGCTTGCTTTTTAGGGATTGACGAGTCATACAAACGACTCGCACACACTAATTATTCACGCCAGCATAGCTGTGCAGGCCCGGTACGAGGAAGCTGACGCCAAAGTAGGTGAACAGCGTGGCGGCAAAGCCGATCACCAGCAGCCACCCCGACCATTTGCCGCGTAGCCCGCGTAACCCGCGCACATGCAGGTAAATGGCGTAGATAAACCAGGTGACGAGCGCCGAGGTTTCTTTGGGGTCCCAACTCCAGTAGTGGCCCCAGGCATAGTTGGCCCAGTACGCGCCCAGGATCAGGTTGAGCGCCAGCAGCGGGAAGCCAGCGATGATGGCTTTGTAGCCGAGTTCATCGGCGGCATCGGCGCTGGGCAGCCAGGAGTAGCGGTTGGTTGGTCCCTGAAGCAGGTAGATGAGGCCACAGCCAAAGGCGACGGTAAAGAGGGCATAGGCAAAGATTGCCATTGAGACGTGGACGACCAGGATGGGCGTATCCTGAAGGGCGGGAATGACGTTATAACTGGTGGTGGCTTGATTGAAGGCTACGCCGACATAGATGGCAAACACCAGGAGCAGGAGGGCCAGACCGCCCGCAAAGACGCCTAGCGCGCGTGTATGGTAGCGTCGCTCAAAAAGCAGGTAGCAGAACAAGAGTGCCCAGGCAAAGCTGAGGCTGTAGCCATACATGTTGACCCAGGGTGGATACTTCATGACAATGGTGCGGAACACCAGAGATATGAGCAGCGCGATGACGGTAAACCAGCCCGCGATGGTTCCCAGGCGGCCCCAGTAGTCGGCGCGATCATCGCGCTTGACGTTGGTGGCGGCTACTTCAAACTCACGGGTGAGTGTGGCAGTTCCAGCGCCTCGCTCAGCCCGACCAACGGCGATTTCGGCGCTGCTGCGCATGGCACTTTTGCCGCGCGCGCGGCGCGAACGTATTTCTGTCAGACTCGCCAGGACTGCGTGGCGATTGTTGAGGGTATAGATCAGATAGGCAACCATTGTGACAGCAGTCAGCAAGACCGAGGCGTAAAAGAAATCTTGCGTCAAGCCAACAGCCATTTGCACAACTTTGCTGTTATCCGATGGCTGGGCGCTCTGACTGGCAGCAACGGCGCCAGCCAGAATATGTGAGGTGAGTAATACAGCCATAGAGAGTCTCCTTGAGACGAGGCGGCATTTCCAAAAGGTCACAGAGAGTTACGCAGAGATAGTAGCACAGGAAAACTTCAACGTGCAACAAATATCAGAACGGGATGTCGTCCGGCGTTGGGCCAGCGGTGAGCTTCTTGGCGTGTCGCTCTGCACGACGACTGGCGAGCGGTTGACGGTGCTGTATCCTGGGCGCCCAGGAGGAGGGGCTGGGCCGGACTTTCGAGATGCGGTGATTCGTTTGGGCGATGGGCAGACGCTCTGCGGCGATGTGGAACTGCATCTGCGCGGCGGGTTCTGGCGTTCGCATGGGCATCAGGATGACCCGCGCTATCAGCACGTGATCTTGCATGTGGTGCTGGAAAATGATCTCCAGCCGACGCGCCTGCCGGATGGTCAGACGACGCCTGTGCTGGCGCTGGCAGATGTGGTGGCGCCGCCAACGCTGCCGCTGCGCCCGCCTGCGCGCTGGCCTTGCCAGGAGGATGCAACAAAATTAGCTGAACTGGGGTTGCTGGCGCTGCTTCATGACGCTGGCCGGGCGCGCTTCCTGGAGAAGGCCGGGGCGTTTCGCGCCGCGCTGGAAGCCGACAATGAGGCAACCGGTGATAAGCAGTCTTTAGCCCCCAATAGCCCTGATAGCTCCGCTAGCCCCAGATGGTCAGGAGAAAGCCGGGCGCTGTTTGTGGCGCTGGCGGAGGGAATGGGCTTTGGGCGTGAGCACCGCGCGGCGTTTCGGGCGTTGGGCGAGCGACTGGTCGCTGCTCTGGGCGGCAGCGAAAAGCTGCCACCGGCGCAGCTTCAAGAGGCGATAGCGCGTAGTTTGCCCGCAATCAAGGGCGTGGAGCGTCAGCGCAGCGAGGCGCTGATTGCGTGGGCCATTCGTTGGAGAGAGGGTGGCCCCTGGCCCGCGCTGCACCCGTTGCTGCTCCTGCCAACGTTGGCTGAGGCGCAGCAGGCGCTTGTGGCTGCGCTGACAATTGAGCAGGAGCAGGCATCTCACTCTCAACGCAAAACCGCAACCTTTGCGGGCAGCAGCGCGAGCCGGGCAGCCATCCTGGTGTGGAATGTGGTGCTGCCCTTTGCGTATTCCTGGGCGCAGTGGCACGAAGATGCAGCGCTGGCTGAGCGAGCGCTGGTGCTGGCGGTTGAGTTTCCTGGTCTGCCCTCTAACCAGATTACCCGCAGTATGAAAGAGCAATTGCTTCTGCCTGCTCACCCCAAGATGGCGCTGGCGCAGCAAGGTTTGCAGCATATCTATCGCGCGTGGTGCCAGCAGAAGATTTGCGCGGCGTGCCCATGCGCCAGGGCTGCATTAAAAGATGATACCTCAGTTGCAGAGCTTCCAAGGTGATTGGTAGTTGCCTTACTGACAAGGCGGGTACATCACCTACCACCCCGCAGGGAGTGGATACGTGCCGTTCTTGTAGTATTGGCCCACGAAGATGCGCAGGTAGCCGCCGTCGTCGTCGGCATATTGGCTCTGGTGGTTGTTGCACTGGTTGCATTGATAGGTGCTGATGGGCGCGGGGTTGGTGGTGCCATCTTTGCGAACGTCGTTATATTCGGTGCCGCTGTTGCCCGCGCCAAAGAGTACGCCAATGATGCCCGCGTGCACAAAGTCGGCAACATGGCCCAAGATGTATTCGGCGCGATTGTCCTGAGTATGGCCCGCGCTGTTGTTTTCCGTGTCAAAATACTGGTTGCCAACGGGCACCTGCCACATCATGACGTGCAGACCGCTGTCAGCGGTGAGCGCGGTGATAAATTGCAGATAGCGCGAGAAGTTGGGCAGGGTGGCGTTGGTGCGGTCCCACCAGATACCTGATTGGCCGGAGTCGTGGTCGGCTATGTCATTAGAGAGCAAGTCCCAATGCGAGATGCCGTTGGGGTTGTTCTTGATGCCAGCCGAAAGCAGGAAGTTGGCCTCTTTCTGAGCCACAGCGCCCACGTTCAGGCCAGAGTTTTTATCGCTGCTAATATCAATGTTGGTAGCCCAGTTAGAGGCGTGCAGCGCGAGCACTGCCTTGGGCGCGTTCAGGTCGCGGATGTGCAGCAAGGCCAGGGCAAAGCCTTGAGCGGTGTTGGGCAGGTTGGCTGCGGCTGCGTAGCCAGAACTTGCAACGCTGGCGGGTACAGAGGTGGCGCTGTTGCTGCCGCCCACGACGCTTTGCTGCATAAAGCCCCACAAGTCAGGCTCGACGATGACCAAGGTGCGCTGATTAGAAGCACCGAGTTTCTGCATGAGCAGCGCCCAGTTGGCATAATAGGCGTTCATGATGGCGGGGTTTGCCAGATTGCTCAGGTCTTTTTGCTGTTCGCCGCACGAGGTGCAGGTGCCGTTGGATTGCAGCATCTCGTAATAGACAAGGGTTGGGATATACTGATTGCTGACGCTTTCTTGAATATAATAGCTGGCAAAGGCGCCCGCCGGACTGTTCCAGGTTTCCCAGCCATGTCCAGTGTTGACGCCTCCGGCCAGATATTGATAGCGATAATCAAAGGCGGCGCCGTTCTGACTGCGCATGGTGTTCAGATATTGCACGCTGCCGGGCTGATTGTCTACACCAAAGGCAAAATGATGCGCGCCCGGCGGAACGGGTGGATAGGTTGGCCCTGGGGTTGGCGTCTTGCCGGGCTTAGTTGCTGTGGGGTTGCTGGTGGGTGAGGCGCCCGCGCTTGCGGTGCCATTGCCTGCACCAAGGTTTGTCAGGCCGTTGATGGGATGCAGCCCCAGCGGGTATTGGCGGCCAGCAGTGGCGGCATATCCAGGAAGAAGGAGTCCAAGCCAGGCTCCCACGAGCACTCCAACCGCTAAGACGAGGGCGAGCCAGCGATAGGGCAAACGCCAGCGTGTTGCTGGCGATGCAGGCTCTGGCCCTTCTGGTGCAGGGCGTGTGGAGAAGAAAAACGGCAGGCGCATGACTGCTCCTTTCATGAAACTTATGTGGTCTTCTCATCCATTCGCGGATTATAGGGGAAGTGATGAGTATCCCTCCAAGCAACCCACCCAATTGGGCTATGCCTGAGCATTCCGGCCAGGCTGAGCCACCTGAGCGGCTCCAGAAGTTTCTGGCGCGGGCCGGCGTGGCGTCACGACGGCACGCGGAGGCGCTGATAGAGGCTGGGCGGGTGCAGGTCAATGGGCAGGTGGTAACAGCGCTGGGGACGAAGGTTCATCCAGCAAAAGACGTTGTGCAGGTGGATGGTCGCGTGGTCCAGGCGCCTATGTCCCAGGTGTATCTGCTGCTGCATAAACCTGCGAGCGTGGTAACGACGGCCAGCGACCCGCAGGGACGCCAGACGGTACTTGATCTGCTGCCCCCAGAGCTACGAGCACAGCGGGTCTTTCCCGTAGGACGGCTTGATCTCGATAGCGAGGGCTTGCTGCTGCTCACCAATGATGGTGAGTTTGCGCTGCATTTGACGCATCCACGCTATGAGCAAGAGAAGGAATATCACGCGCTGGTGCAGGGACGGCCTTCCCATGCTGCGCTGGAGGCGCTGCGACAAGGGGTGCTGCTCCCTGAAGAAACGCGCCCCACCGCGCCTGCGCGGGTGAAGTTTTTGCGCGAGGGAGGAGCGGGGACAAGCTGGATTGCGGTGACGCTGCGCGAGGGACGCAAGCGGCAGGTGCGCCGGATGCTGGCGGCGGTGGGGCATCAGGTGGTGCGGCTGATTCGGGTGCGGGTTGGTCCGCTGCGCCTGGGCGATCTGCCGCCGGGCAGGTGGCGCGAGTTGACAGAAGACGAGGTAAAGCGGCTGCGCTCGTAGCACACGCTCCTGCGGGTTAGAAAACGGCGGTAGATCATGCCCACACCGGCAAGATGCCAGTGGTACAAGCACCCACAAAGGACCGCTTTTGCTGCTATAATGAGGAGCGAACAGGAACACCTCTTGCAAACACCCTCTCCCCTGGGCTGATGCGCCGGTCACGGGCCAATCACCGGGGGATGCTTCTGGAGGCGAGATGCGCCAAGACCTGCAAATTGCGATTGATGGGCTTGCTGGCGTGGGCAAAAGCACAGTTGGTGAGCGGCTGGCAAAGCGGCTGCACTATCTTTATCTGGATACCGGCGCGATGTATCGCGCGCTGACCTGGCTGGCGCTTCAGCGCGGGGTTGACCCGCAGGACGGGGCGACGCTGGGGCCGCTGGCAGAGTCGTTTGCGCTTGATTTGACGGTACCAACGGTAGATGATGGGCGCCAGTATACGGTGCTGGTCGAGGGGCGCGATATTACGTGGGAATTGCGCAGCGCAGCGGTAGATCACGCGGTTTCGGCGGTGTCGCGGCATCCACAAGTACGCGCGGCCATGCGGGTGCGCCAGCAGGCGCGAGGCGAGCGCGGAGGCGTGGTGATGGTGGGGCGCGATATTGGGACGGTGGTGCTACCCAGGGCGCAGGTCAAGGTGTTCCTGACGGCTTCACTGGAAGAGCGCGCGCGGCGGCGCTGGCTGGAATTGAAGGCGAAGCAGGATACCGCGCCGTCGTTTGAGGAGGTGCTGGCGGATGTGCAGAGCCGCGATGCGCAGGACAGCGCGCAGAGCCAGCCAGCGCCAGATGCGATACTCCTCGAAACGGACCATCTTTCTATCGAGCAGGTGATTGAGCGCATTCTGGAGCTTATCCATGAAAGAGTATAAGCGGTTTTACGAAACCATGCGGCTGATTGCTCTCACCGTCTTCCCGCTGCTTGTTCGCCTGCGTGTCTCTGGGGTGCACAATGTCCCCAACGATGGCCCGGTGATACTGGTGAGCAATCATTTAAACTGGACAGATATTCCGTTGATTGGCCTGAAGGTGCGCCGACGCACGCATTTTATGGCAAAGGCCGAATTATTCCAGAAAGCACCATCGAAGTGGTTGTGGATTGGCCTGGGGGCCTTTCCGGTGCGGCGCGGCGAGCCAGATCGCCAGGCGATTAAGCAGGCCGAAGAAGTGCTGAAGGCTGGACAGGTGCTGGTGATTTTCCCTGAAGGGACACGCAGCAAAACACGTGTGATGAGAGAAGGGCTGCCGGGCGCGGCGCTGATTGCGCTGCGGTCCGGGGCGCCAGTGGTGCCGATTGGTATCTATGGCTCAGAGCGATTTAAGCTCTGGCGTCTGTGGCCGTTTCGCACGCCTATCACGATTACCTATGGGACGCCTTTTACGCTAAGCCGCGAGGGGCGCAAGGGGCATAGTGATCTGCAATCACAACTGAATGTGATGATGCAGCGTATCGCTGAACTGTTGCCGCCGCAGTACCAGGGCAAGTACGCGCTGAGCGAGGGGGGAGCGGAACCGCCAGCACTGGCGGTTCCAGCACAGCAGGCGCCACCTGCTGAAAGCGAGACAGCGCAGGCCGACACTCCCGCCGTTGATGCCAGCAGCGCGAATCGCAATCCGGTAGAATAGGGATAAGCCATGCCTGAGCAAGAGATGGCCCGTTTAACTGCGACGGTGCGTGGGCGTGTGCATGGGGTGGGGTATCGGATATTTGTGATAGAGCGCGCGGGTGCGCGTGGGCTGCGTGGCTATACACGCAATGATCGCAGCGGGACGGTTGAGGTGGTAGCTGAAGGGGCGCGTGCTCAACTTGAGGGGCTGCTGGAAGAACTGCGACGTGGCCCGATTGCGGCGCATGTCACCGAGGTGGAAACGCTCTGGGGACCGGCAACCGGGGAGTTTGCCGGGTTTCGGGTGCGCTATTAAGGAAAGAGACAGGCAATGACGATTACACGCAAAGATGTGGAAAATGTGGCGGCGCTGGCGCGATTGGGGCTGAGCGAAGCAGAGAAAGAGCGCATGGTGAGCCAGCTTGGGATTATTTTGGAGAATATGGCGATCTTGCAGGAAGTGGATGTGAGCGAGGTGCCCGCCAGCGCGTCGGTGTTGCCGATGCATAATGTGGTGTCCCCGGACCAGCCGCGTCCCTCAGATGCTCCCCAGACATTGCTTGCGAATGCTCCGGCGGCGGAAGAGAACTATCTGCGCGTGCCTGCCGTGTTGGAAGAGGGGAACTAAAGGAGTTTATATGCCCGCACTCTGGGAATTGACGATACATGAAGCGGCTGAATTATTGCGGCGGCGCGAGATCAGTTCGGTGGAACTGACCAGGGCGCATCTGGAACGCATCACTCAGGTGGAACACGCGGTGCGCGCGTTTCTGACGCTGACGCCAGAACTGGCGCTGAGCCAGGCTGAAGCTGCCGATAAAAAGCTGGCGGCAGGCGAGGCAGCCTCGCCATTGCTGGGTATTCCGCTGGCGATTAAAGATGTGATCTGCACACAGGGGGTGCGGACGACCTGCGGCTCGCATATTCTGGAGAACTTTGTGCCGCCGTATGACGCGACGGTGATGCAGCGGTTGAACGCTGCTGGGGTGGTGATGCTAGGCAAGACCAACATGGATGAATTTGCGATGGGGTCTTCGACGGAGAACTCGGCCTATTATCCGACGCGCAATCCCTGGGATTTGGAGCGTGTGCCCGGTGGGAGCAGCGGCGGCTCGGCGGCAGCGGTGGCGGCAGGCGAGGCGCTCGGCTCGTTGGGCAGCGATACCGGCGGCTCGATTCGCCAGCCGGGGGCGCTGTGCAACCTGACGGCGGTGAAGACGAGCTATGGCCGCGTATCGCGCTATGGGCTGGTGGCGTTTGCGTCGTCGCTGGATCAAATTGGGCCGTTTACGCGCGACGCCCGCGACGCGGCCATCTTGCTGCAAGCCATCGCCGGAGCAGACCCGCTGGATTCAACGGCGGTGAATGTGCCGGTGCCGGACTACAGCGCGGCGCTGACGGGTGATCTAAGCGGGATACGGGTGGGAGTGCCTGCGGAATATTGGGTGGAGGGTACAGAACCAGGCGTAGTAAAGTCGGTGCGGGCGGCCATTGAGACGCTGCGTGATCTTGGCGCGGAGGTTGGTGAGGTGTCGCTGCCGCATACGCGCTACGGCGTGGCTTCGTATTACATCATTGCGCCTGCCGAGGCCAGCGCGAATCTGGCACGCTACGATGGCATCAAGTATGGTTTTGCGGTGCGCGATGGAGTGGAAGACCTGTGGGACGCTTATGCCAGGACGCGCCAGGCGGGGTTTGGGCCGGAGGTGAAGCGACGCATTATGATTGGCACCTATGCGCTGTCATCTGGCTATTACGATGCGTACTATCTGCGCGCGGAGAAGATGCGCACGCTGATTAAGCAGGATTTTGATCGGGCGTTTGAGCGCTTTGATGTGCTGGTCAGCCCGACTTCGCCAACGGTGGCTTTTAAGATTGGCGAGAAAACCGAGAACCCCTATCAGATGTATCTGTCGGATGTCTTTACAATTCCGGCCAATCTGGCGGGCATCTGCGGACTTTCGATGCCCGGACCGTTTAGCGATGGCTTGCCAGTGGGCGTGCAACTGCTGGGCAATGCGTTTAAGGAAGATGTGATTTTGCGCGTGGCCGACGCCTACCAACGGGCAACCAACTATCACCTCCAGCGGCCAGCGCTGAATATACAGAGCGCGGCGTAACAACGCAAGGTGTGCATGACAGGAGAGCCAGGATGACTTTTAATTTGCGCGAGAAACAAAAGCCGTTGAAGCAGGAATATCGCCAGAATCCAGACAGCGCGTTGATTACGCTAACGGCCAGGGGCGATCAGGGCGATCAGCCGATTACGTGTAATGTGGACCTGGGGCGGGCGGTCTATGAGGCGCAGGCGCATTCTGGCGTGGGCGGCGCGGGCACTGGCGCGTGCTCTGGTGATCTGCTGCTGGGGGCATTGGCGGCCTGCGCGCAAATCACAACGCAGATGGTGGCCGAGGCGATGGGCATCAAGACGGAGAAGATTCAGATCACGGTTGAGGGTGATCTGGACCTGAAGGGGACGCTGGGGATTGATCAAACAGCGCCCGTAGGCTTCAAAGCCATCAGAACGACGATAGAGATTGTGGCGTCAGAGGCGACGCCGGAGCAGATCGCATCGCTCCGCGAGAAGGCGGAAAAGTATTGCGTGGTGCTTTCGACGCTGCGCACGCCTCCAACGATTGAGACAAGCTGGGAATAGGACTCATCAACTTCTGCGCTCGGCGGCCCGCTCAACGGCTCTGGCCGCCAGCCACTTCTTGCGCTGTTCTTCGCGCACCTGTTCGCTGGCCGGGGTGTAGCCCGCCAGAAAGTCGTCTTTAAAGCGGGCAAAGGTGCCGTCTTTGATGGTCTGGCGCACCTGCTCCATGAGGCGGGCCATAAAGCGCAGGTTGTGGATGGTGCCCAGGCGATAGTAGAGTAGTTCGCCCGCGCGGGCCAGGTGATGCAGGTAGCCCGCGCTAAAGGTCTGGCAGGTGGCGCAATCGCAGCCCGGCTCGACGGGTCCGCGCTCGCTGCGAAAACGCGCCGCGCGAATATTGACGCGGCCCGCGCGTGTATACAGCCCGCCGTTGCGGGCGGTGCGCGTGGGCAGGACACAATCAAACATATCTACCCCATGCGCGACGCCTTCCAGTAAATCCTCCGGGGAGCCAACGCCCAACAGGTGGCGCGGCTTGCCATCGGGCAATTCCGCAATGGCGGCGGACAGCAGCGGCCACATGAGATGCTTGGGTTCGCCAACCGAGAGGCCGCCAATGGAGAAACCAGGGAAGGGCAGCGCGCCGATGAAGCGGGCGCTTTCGCCGCGCAGATCAGCATCAAAGCCACCCTGGATGATACCAAAGAGCGCCTGGTCTGGGCGTTGTTTGGCGGCCAGGGCGCGCTCGGCCCAGCGGTGGGTGCGCTCCATAGCGAGGCGGCTGACCGAGGCCGCAGCGGGATAGGCGATACATTCATCCAGCGGGAGGATGATGTCGGCGCCATAGTGTTCTTCGATAGCGATGACGCGCTCTGGCGTCAGGAAGAGTTCGGAGCCGTCCAGGTGCGAGCGGAAGCGCACGCCTTCATCAGTGAGTTTGCGCAGATGGCCCAGGCTAAAGACCTGGAAGCCGCCGCTATCGGTGAGAAGGGGGCCGCGCCACTGCATAAACTCGTGCAGGCCACCAAAGCTGGCGATGAGTTCCGGGCCGGGGCGCAGCAGCAGATGATAGGTGTTGCTTAAGATGATTTTGGCGCCGAGCGTTTGGAGTTCGGCGGGGGTGAGCGCTTTGACGCTGGCCTGCGTGCCCACCGGCATATAGATTGGGGTGGGAATCTCGCCGTGTGGGGTCTGGAGGACGGCGGTACGTGCGCGCGTATCTGGGCAGCGGGTCTGAATGGTGAACGTCAGCGCTGATGCTGGATGGCTTTGCATAGCGGGCATTATAACACATGCAGTGGTACCAGGGCTAGAAAACAACACGGGTGGCGTGTCGCAGTAGAGCAGCATGAGTCAGGATGTATCAAGATTCAAGTTTTGGAAAACTGGTACACAAACCCTCTTGAAAAAGCGCCCATAATAGTGTATGCTTTTTCCGGTATCCAACTCGGTCACGTGCGGGCCTGGCGCAAGCTCTCCCAAGCTCCTCGGGAAAACTGTACTTAGCCAAGCGGAGTTCGGACCATGACCCAGGATAACCGACACTTTTAAAGGGGAGGTCCCTAGTTGAACTTCACAGACAAAACCCTCAGGTGCCGCGAATGCGGCAAGGACTTTGTGTTCACTGCTGGTGAGCAAGAGTTCTATCAGCAGAAAGGTCTCATGAACGAGCCGCAGCGCTGCCCAGATTGTCGCGCTGCCCGCCGTGCATCTGGTGGGCTGGGTGGCCGAGTTGGTGGTGAGCGGCAGCCCCGTGAGATGCACAAAGTCATCTGTGCCGAATGTGGTACCGAAACCGAGGTGCCATTCCTGCCGAAGAATGATCGCCCGGTGTATTGTAGCTCTTGTTATGATAAGGTGCGTGTGCGCCGTTAGATCATCCAGTAGGGTTCTGCAAAGGGCACGGCAGAGCAGGCCAGGAAGTCTCCTGGCCTGTCTCTCCTTTTTTTAGGTTCTCCCTTGCAGGCGCGGGGTCCAGGTGTTCAAGGCGCGTCGTGCCCATGTTGGCATTGAAGTTGCCCACACTTCTAACGATGATTGCTCCATCGTTTGTTGCCAGCTTCGTATTAACCACTAGACGGATTTTCTATAGAAGTCGCTGGATACCGCGTTGAGTATCCAGAAAGGTGGCTGGAGATGGGGCAGCCAACACAGAAGCCAGAGGGGCGGTTTCAACTGTGGAGATTGCAACAGATGGCATTGCTGCGCTCGCGGCTGTATAGTACAATTATATTTTCACGAGCGCATACAGCAAAGGTAATTGGCCCTCGTGCCAGGAGCAATCGTATGTCTTCGGCCAGTCGTAGGGATGTCCCCTCACAAGATGCACCTATCATCAGCGAGCCAACAGGCGCTCTGTTGGCTCTGCTAGAGGCATGCCAGCGCTATATGCCAGCCAAAGAGTTGGAACTGGTGCAGCGTGCCTATCTGCTGGCTGAGGAGGCCCATCGCGGGGTCAAGCGCCAGTCCGGTGAGCCATATATTGAGCACCCGCTGGCGGTGGCAAAGATTCTGGCCGATATGCGCATTGATGGGCAGGGCATTGCGGCTGCCCTGCTGCATGATGTCGTAGAGGATACCCGCTTTACCTTAGATGAGATTCGTGAGCAGTTTGGGCCGGGGATTACCAACATTGTGGATGGGGTGACGAAGTTTAACGCCTTTGAGAGCAAGAAGGAAGGGCGTGGCAAGAGCGCGCTGCGGGTGATCTCTGCCGGGCGCGAGGCGGAGGAGCGGGTTGCTGAGGGTGAGCCAGCATCTAACGATGAGAGCGGTAAGCCTGGCGCTCAGACTGAGACGACTGGTCCTGCTGAGGCAGGGACCAAAACTCGCGCGGCGCCAGGGGATGAGGAGCGGCGCAAAAAGCGGGTGCGCGATAGTCAGATCAGGCAAGATGCCGAGACGGTGCGCAAGCTGTTGCTGGCGATGGCCGAAGACCCGCGCGTGGTGGTGGTGAAGCTGGGGGACCGCCTACATAATATGCGCACGCTGGAGGCGATGAGTCCGGCGCAGCAGCAGGCAAAATCGCGCGAAACCCGCGAGATTTACGCGCCGCTGGCGGCCCGTCTGGGCATGGGCTTGATGAAAACCGAGCTGGAAGACCTGGCGTTTAAGTATCTGGAGCCAAAGAAATATCAATGGCTCAAGGAGTTGGTGGCCGAGAAACGCGAGCAGCGTAAGGACTATGTGGAGCAGGTGTGCGCCATTTTGCGGGAAGAGATGGAGCGCGCGGGGATTAAGGCGGTGGTGAGTGGTCGGCCAAAACATCTCTACAGCATTTATCAGAAGATGGAGCGCCTGGGTGTGGATATTAGCGAGATTCACGACCTGATTGCGTTCCGTATTCTGACGGATACGGTTGAGGAATGTTATCGGGCGCTTGGGCATATCCATATGATCTGGCGCCCCAAAGAAGGCCGAATCAAAGATTATATTGGGCAGCCGAAGCAGAACGGGTATCAATCGCTGCATACAACGGTCTTTTGTCTGGATGATCGCCTGACTGAGATTCAGATTCGCACGCAGGAGATGCACCGTACCGCAGAACTGGGCGTGGCGACCCACTGGTACTATAAACAGTCGGGCGGGTCCACCTTGCCGCGCAAGGAGATGCTGGCCTGGATTGAGCAGGTGCGCGAGTGGCAAAAGGAACTGGCCCTGGGAGCGACGGAATTTGTGGAGACGGTCAAGGATGACCTGCTGAAGGACCAGATGTTTGTCTTTACACCCAAAGGCGATGTGAAAGAGTTGCCAGTTGGCTCCACGCCGCTTGATTTTGCCTATCGAGTGCACAGCGAAGTGGGCGACCATTGCGCTGGCGCGCGTGTGACCGATGCCGAGCGGCTGGTGACAAAAATGGTGCCGCTGGACTATGAACTCAGAAATGGCGAGATCGTTGCTATTCTCACGAACAAGAATGCGCATCCCACGCGCGATTGGTTGAATGTTGCGCGCAGCAAGCACGCTCGCGAGAAGATTTTACGCTACCTCAAGACGACCGAGCGCGATATTGATTTGCAGGTGGGGCTGGAGCAGCTTGATCGTGAACTGCGGGCGCAGGGCGGGCGCAGCGCGGCCACGCTGACCGAAGATGAGAAAGAGTGGCTGCTCGACGAGTTTGAGCAAAGCGATTGGGAAACGCTCCTGATCGCCATTGCCCGCGAGAAATTGCGCCAGCATACGGTGGCTCAGCGCCTCTTGGAGCATGAGGAAGAGGTACGCAAAGCACAGGAGACGGCGACCTCCCGCGATGCACAGGCGGCTGCCGCCGATCAAGAGGTGCTGACGAGTGCTGCTGCTCCAGCCCCTTCACGAGAGCCAGCGGGAGTCAGCGTGGGTGGCGTGAGCGGGCTGCTCACCAAGCTCGCAAATTGCTGTTCACCTCTGCCGGGTGATGAAATCATCGGTTTTACCAGCCGGGGGCGTGGAGTGGTGGTGCATCGGGCGGATTGTAAGAATATCCGCCGTGCGCGCGAGCGTTCCAGCGAGCGGCTGATTGAGGTAAGCTGGAACACGATGACGCCGCAGCATTATCTGGCGCCGATCATTATTACGGCGCAGGACCGCACCGGGTTGATGCGCGATGTGGCGGCAACGATGACAGAGTTAGGCATCAATATGGCGGCAGTAGGCGCCACCACCATGCCATCAGCACGCAAAGCGATTATCACCGCGACGCTGGAGATTGAAAGCCTCGATCAGTTAGCCTATATTATGGCCCGGCTCAAGAAGATGAAAGACGTGGTTCAGGTCGAGCGCGATCTGCGCTAAGAGCACCAGAAAGCGCGGGTGGGGCGTTACACAGACGTATCGCCAGACGCCCGGCCCAAATACCCGCGCTGTAATGGCCGTGAAATAGCATCTATTCCTCGTCTTCCGCTTCTTCGTACAAGCGTAGATAGCTCTGATAGCGAGCCACGCGAATTTTCCCCTGCTTGCGCGCGCGCATGATGGCGCAGCCTTCCTCTGCCTCGGTATGGGTACAGTCGTCGTACTCGCATTTGCCCAGATAGCGGCGCATTTCGATGAAGCAGCGTGCCAGGCTTTTGGCGGGAATTTTCCAGAGCACCAGTTCGCGGATACCGGCTGAGTCGGCCAGCCAGCCGCCAAAGGAAAGCGGGAAGAGGCGGATGCTGGTGGTGGTGTGGCGACCTTTGCCGGTCGCTTCGCTGATAGAGCCGGTGCGCAGGCTAAAGCCAGGCTCAAGGGCGTTGAGCAGCGACGATTTCCCAACACCAGAGGGGCCGGTGAGCAGCGAGGTTTTGTCGCGCAGGGTGGCGCGCAGGGCGTCCAGGCCCTCGCCCGTGATGGTGCTGGTACGCAAGACGGGATACCCCAGGCGAGCATAGAGGCGCCCGGCATCTTCAACCGCCTTGTCCACACCGAGGTCTATTTTGTTCAGGCAAATAAGCGGTTTGATCTGGTTGTGCTCGGCGATGGCAAGATAGCGATCCAGCATGCCAAAGTGCGGCTCAGGCTCGCGCACGGCAAAGACCAGGATGACCTGATCGAGATTTGCCAGCATGACCTGCTCATTGCCGGTTTCCGAGGAGCCACGCGACATTTTGTTACGCCGGGGCAGCGCTTCTTCGATGACGCCTGTGCTCTCTGTGACGAGCGTGAAGCGCACATAGTCTCCAACGGTGATACGCGCGGGCGCGGTGTCTTCTTCTTGTTCTGGGGGGTCGGCGACGGCAGTGGCGGCGCTGGGGCGCTGCTGGAACGGTAGTTTGCTGGAGTGAAAGAAGCGGCTGAACCCTTTGCGGCCTGGGCCGCTGTGGGTGGGTTCGTGCTGGGGATGAGGTTTGCGGAGTTTGCCGCGCAGGGTGCAGCGGAAGGTGTGCTGCTCTGTTGCGACATCGAAGAGGCCATGCGTGTTGCTGATGACCAGCCCCGTGAGATGTTCTGCCATGTCACCCCCTACTATTCGGACAGATGGCCGATGCGTCGTAAATCATGGTATTCCTCCTTATAACAAAAGCGACAGCCCGTATCTGCTGTGTGCTGCTACCTGTAAAACGAATGAACGCTCAAAATGGCTGTGAAATTATCAGGATTGTTGAGTTGGGAAAGGGATGTGTGGCCGGTTCTCTCCCCAGGCGAGCGAATCAGCGTCTGGCCTCTCTTGGAAAGAAGGGCCTGTTCCCTGTGGTTCGCTACCTTGCCGGCTACATCTTATGATTACAGGCGAGATTTGGCAAGACTTGTTCCTGAATTTCCTCATGCACTTCCGCAGAGCAATTTACCCATGAGTTAGGAGGACTGTTCTGCTACGAGGATGAGGCGGGTGCTTTCCAGAGTGAGCGGCGAGCCGTCGTAGTTGCCAAAGGATTGCGTGACGACGAAGCCTGCTGTTTCCAGCATGCGGCGTAGCTCAGCAGCGGTATACTGTCGGGTGGTCATGCGCCACTGGCGGCGGCGACCATCGTCGTAAATGGCGGTCCAATCGGCAATGAGGCGGCTGCTGAGGAGATCAAAGCTGCGTTCTTCCAACACCAGTACGCCAATACCTTCGTGCCAGATGTGCGATTGAAAGCCCTGGATGAGCCTGTCGCGGTGCTGCGTTTCTAGCAGGAAGGCGCCTCCTGGCTTGAGGGCGCGGGCGACGGCGGCCAGCACTTTTTCGTCCTCGCTCTCAGATTCGAGATAGCCCCAACTGCTAAAGATATTAAAGGCGGCGTCGAACTCGCCGGTAAAAGGGATTTCGCGCATGTCGGCGCGTACCCAGTTGACCTGGACGCCCGCGCGCTGGGCACGCTCAGCGGCAATCTTGAGCAGCGCGGGCGAAAGGTCCAGGCCAGTCACGTGATAGCCTCGGCGGGCCAGTTCGATGGAGTGGCGCCCAACGCCACAGGCGATGTCCAGCACGTGTGTGCCTGGCTCCAGGCGCAGCGCCTGGATTGCCAGGTCAACCTGGGCGCCGGTGCGCGGCATTTGACCAGCAAAGATGAGTTCAAATTCTTCGCCGATCTCGTCAAATATCTGTTCGTACCAGTTCATGAAGTCAGGCTTTTCTGTTGCTTGCGTGATGTGGGAGGGTGTCTGTTGCCCATGCTATCACCTGGGCTGAAGGATATGCAAGCTATGCTGGCGCGGGTGGCTGTGTGAAGCACTGCAAGGGAGATATGTCATGTCTCCCTTGCAGTGCTTCACAAGACAGCTTCTTTGACGAAGTACCAGGCATTGAGATTGCTTGATATGCCTGGCTATGCCCCTTCGCGGCGCACCGTGAAGGTGCTCAGCAAGACCATCAGGGTTGCAAAAGCCGCCAGCACGACTAAATCGGGCCAGATGGTGTCCAGCCCCTTGCCCCGCAGCATAATGTCGGTCAGGCCAAAATTCGCCCAGGTGAGCGGCAAGACATAAGCGATTTGCTTGAGCACAACGGGCAAGCTGCTTACCGACCAGAAAAGGCCGCCCAGGAGCGCCTGGGGCACCAGAACGAGCGGGATAAATTGGATGACCTGAAGTTCGTTGCGGGCAAAGGTGGAGAGGAAGATGCCCAGGTTGACGCTGCCAATGGTCAGGCCAAGGGTGATCAGGAAGATGAGGCCCAGGTTGCCAGCATAGTGCACCTGAAGCACAAAGATAACATAGGCGAGGATGGCGATGGACTGGACGACGGCGAAGGTGGTAAAGCCCAGCACGTACCCCAGGATTAACTCTGTGCGGCTGAGTGGCGAGATGAGCAGGCGCTCGATGGTGCCGCGCGCCCGCTCGCGCAGGAAGGAAACGGAGGTGAGCAAGAAGACAAAAAAGAAGGCAAACAGCCCAACAAAGAGCGGCGCGAGGGCGTCGTTCTGGGTGTAGTTCTGGCTGGTTGCAGGCAGGTACTCGGTGTTCTGAATGATCTTGACATTGGCTGAGGAGGAGCCTGGCTGGAAAGCGGCGGGAGCAGCAGAGCGCTGCTGGATGCTTTGGAGGATGCCGCTCACCAGGTTTTGAATGATTTTGGCCTGGCTGGGTCGGCCCCCGTCCAGGCGCAAGGTGACGGACTGTGTGCTGCTGGTCCCCTGGACCACTTGCAAGGCGAAGCCTTCGGGGAAGATGAGCACGCCGTTGACATCAGCGTTGTCCAGACGAGTGTTGGCATCAGCAAGGCTGCGATAACTGACGCTGAGGGTATCTTTTTGCTGGTGAAAGATGGTGTCTAGCTGGCTCTTGAAGATGGTGGTGGCCTGGTCACTGCCAGGCAGCACCACATCGAGTGCAGCGGCGGTGCTCTGGTTGTTGAGGACGAAGTTCAGGATGGTCATAACCAGGATGGGAGCGAGAAAGACCAGGGCAAGCGTGCGCGGGTCGCGCAGAAACTGGCGGATGATGCGCAGCGCCAGGGCGCTGATGCGAGAGAAAGACATCAGGAAACCTCCTCGTTCTCTGCCGCCCTATGAGAGCATTGGGCGGTGTATAAGGCGAACTTCAGGAAACGTAGGTAACGAGCGCCCAGAGTACGGCGGCGAAGGTGAGTGCCTGGAAGACGACGCGCAGCGTTTGCCAGCGCTCGAAACGGTGAAAGATGGCTGTCAGCGCTGCTTCATCATTGGCGACCTGGCGTTGCTTGAAGTTCGTGGGCGCCGCTTGCGTGGTGGTGAAGGAATGCAGCACCGTCAAACCGGCGGCGATGTAGAGCGGCACCGCGTGGATTGGGGCTGTGCCCTGGAAAAAGGCAGCTATGGCGGCTGCTATCGTCAGGATGGCAGAGCCAATCCCTAAGACGGCGTACCAGATGATGCCTGAGCCAAGATCGCTGGCCCGGCTGTAGACAGAAAACGCGATGGCGCCCATCTTGTGCCGCGCGGGTAACTGCTTGATGGATTGGTCCAGGCTGGCTCCAGCCAGGATGCCATCCGCCGCTGTTGCCGCGACCAGCAGGGTAATGGTCAACGTCTGGTTCATACGGGCCGCTCCTTGCTCAGGCGTTTGTCATAGAAATCTGCTGAGTTCCAGCGCTTCATGCCTGTCCTTTGTGTCGCGTGGCGTAGTACAGGAAGGCTTCTTCCATTGTGGGCTTGCCAGAGAGCCGGGTAAGCTCGGAGGGTTTGTCTTCGGCCAACAAGACGCCAAAGCGCATCAGGCCGAGGCGGTGGCAGCGCGAGGCTTCATCCAGGTGATGTGTAGAAACGATGATGGTGACGCCTTTGGCGTTGAGTCGGGCAAAATGCTCCCAGAAGGAGAGTCGTAACTCTGGGTCAATCCCGACAGTAGGTTCATCAAGCAGCATGAGACGTGGCTCGTGGATCATGGAGGTGGCGAGCGAGAGGCGCTGTTTCATGCCGCCGCTGAGCGTTTCGACGATGCTGCTGCCGCGATCAGCCAGGTCTACGGTTTCCAGCACTTCATCCACGCGCTGCTTGAGGCGCTGCCCATGCAGGCCGTAGATGGTGCCAAAGAAATTGAGGTTTTCGCGAATGGTCAGTTCGGTGTAGAGGGCGTAGCTTTGCGTCATATAGCCAATATCTTTGGCGATGACGCTGTTGGGCATTTTGTGCCCCAGGATGCGTACTTCGCCAGAGGTTGGTTTGCTCAGGCCCACGATAGCGCGAATCAGCGTGGTTTTGCCAGAGCCGTTGGGTCCGATCAGTCCATAGGTTTCTCCGGCGTTGATGGTCATGGTGAAGTTATCGAGCGCGCGGAGCTTGCCAAAAACTTTGCTGACATTGCGAATCTCGACGACCGGATTCCCACCAGCGGCTTCGGCGAGGGTGGAGGAAGTGACTGGTGTGCTGATGGTGCTGTTGACGCCATTGGCATCATTGGCGTCTGAGGGATGCGGGGTGCTGGACATCACATGCCTCCTTTGGGGCCAAGAACTTATTGATCAATCAATTAAAAACGATGACCAAAAAAGCAGCCTTATTCAGGCCGCATGCCACGCAAAAAGATACCTACGACGGTGGTGACGATCTGGTCTGCCGAGAGTCCGAGCATCCTGGGGTCAGCCAGTAATTGGCGCCGCATGATGGTGGCGATCAATCCCGCTATAAACGTTTGCGCGCACAGAATGGGGTCATCCTGGCGGAGCCGCCCCTGCTCCATCTGGAAGGCCAGGTAGCTGCCAATCGTTTCCAGCAGGCGGTTGACATTGGTGTTGGCGATGGCCCGCACTTCTTCGCGTTGGAGCATTTCACCCACTACGACTTTCACCACGTTCACGGTGTCCTGATTATCAAGCCGACTGAGGGCAATATGTGCCAGCATAGGCAATACCTGCTCTGGCGGGAGCATCTTAAATGCCTCTATCGGGAGCGGGGTGCCGCCCTCAGTGATCCGATCTTCCAGGAGCGCGAACAAGAGATCCTCCTTTTTATCAAAATAAAAATAGATCAGTCCCGCCGAGATGCCTGCTGCCCTGGCAATGTCCTGGTTGCTCGTGCCTTTAAAGCCTTTCTCTGCGAAGAGTTTGAGGGCGGCGTCCAAAATTTGTGCTCGGCGGTCTTCCACAGGTCCGGGCTTGCGAGGCATGTATCTCTCCAATCATCTCTCAATCCTATTAATTGATCAGTCAATAAACTTATACCTGAAAAGCGGCGTCTTGTCAAGCATTTTTGCCGCCAATTTGCGTGGTGTGGTGAAGGCATGTTGCCATTGAGCCGAAACCACTATCCATTGCACTACTCTCGGCGCTCCTCTGGTGGCTGTTTGCAGGCGGTGTTACAGCTCCCAGGCTCATCCGTTGAATTTTACACATAGGGTCTTGCTTGAATGTCTGGCTGGTAGATGAGCGGGGACTGGATGCGCGGCAGACAGATCACAGCAGAAAGGCCAGATCAGAAGGGAAAAGCCAACCATGCGAGTTTCTCCACGCGGACGAGCCATCTTGCACCGTCTTTCTGGGACCAGCGCCTATGGGCGCAGCTTCCGTCCTGGCGATTTTATCCTGACGCGGAGCGGGGGGTCGCTGGCGTGGTCGTTGGGTCTGGCAACGGGCTGTGAATTAAATCAAGCGGCACTTATTGTGGATATGAGCGGTGGGCTGATTGAGGTGAATCCCTTCTTCATTACGCCTGCGGGTGGGCTGCGGCGCTCGCACATTCACGAGTATTTGGATAAGCACGCGCCGGTCTGGGTGGGCTATGTGGAGGTGGTGGATGGGACACGCACAGAAGTGGTGCGCTTTGCGGAGCAGATGTTGGAGGAGCAGGCGCACTTTACGGAGTGGCAGTTTGCCGGATTGCTGCTGCATATCGGCATGAGCATTACTCCCCGTCATCTGACCGCCAGGTACCAGATGCTGCGCCCGCTGCATGGGTTGTTTGATCGGCACGCGCTGATTTTAAAAGAAGAAAATATCTTTACCTCGGCGGAGTTGGTGGCGCGGGCGCTGGAGCGCGGGGGCTTCCTCTGGGAGAAAGACCCGGCCTCGATTACGCCAGCAGACCTGTTTGAGCGCTTTAATCCTGGGCAGGACGCAGAAGCGCGGCGCCCAACCAGGCTGCGCATTCAACCAGCAGCGCAGCCAGTTATACTGAGGGCAGCGAATGGGCAACAGAGAAGCGATACCAGTTTAGGAGAGGCGTTGGCGGTATCGCCAGATGAGGCCACGCCCACCGAGGACACGATAGATATGGCCGCAACTGAGGATGCTGGAGCCGATATTCCGGCTTTCCCAGACGTGACCCAGCTCACGCCACACGCGCCTGCACAGTCAGCCTGGCGTGTGGGTGGGCTGCTGGTCGGTGGGTTGGCGGTGGCGCTAGGATTGGGCTGGGCGGCGCGGTCACTGGGCACCCGCCAGAAGTAAGGGCCTGCCACGAGGCGTTTTGATTCACGGAGACTCTGCTCTGTCTTATCCCCTCTCAGGTCAGAACCGCTATCTGCTGCTCCAGCCAGCGCATCACCTGCGTTTTGTCTTTGTGCTCCGGTGAGATTTGCTCCCAGAGGTCGTCAAAGTGGTCCTGAAAGGCGTGGGCGATGGTTGCCTCGTGAATGATCAAGTCAACGAGAATCTCTTTGCCGGTATTGTCGTTTGACCAGGTGAGCAAAAGCACGGTCTTGCCCCCAGCAACCTCCCAGCATCTTTCGACGGGGATGGCGTGTTCTTCTTCTTCATCAATCAGCGCGAGTTGGTAATGATCATGGGTTGCCAGCAGGGAGAGGATGTGTTCTATCTGCTCCCGCCGTTCTTGCGCCGAAAAGTGAATGCCGCGCCCTTGATATTCCTGGGTAGGTTCGCCACCATATACCAGTCGTTCGATGGCACGCCTGGGGCAAATATCTCGATACTGGAAGGAGCCAATATGCGACTGGAAGGCGGCCAGCCGGCGGCGCTGGCTGACCTGCGCTGCGTGCATCGCTGCCTCGCTTAGATCGAGCGAATGCGCCATAGGCGAATCTTCCTCATACCAGGAAGGTGGTTCGGCCAGGAAGGTCAGGCCATTTTTTACCGCAACGCGCCCACCGGCTTCGGCTTCGGCTTCTGCGTAGGCTTCCAGGGCTAGAATCTCGTCCTGGGGGAGATAGCTTTTTATGAGCGGCTGGCTTTGCGCCAGTAACTGATGAAAATGGGTCTGAAATAACTCCATCTGCTCAGCATCCTGGGTGAGCATGGCCGCATCAGAGCGGTGCGGGTTCTGGGTGGCAAAGAGCAGCATCGCCGCTGTCTGGGGAATCACCAGCAAGTCATAGGGTGGGGCCAGCGTCCCATATTGACGGAGATAATGCGGCTGATAGCGGTCTGTTCCCAGGAACTTCAGCATGCTCTCCACCAGGAGGAGCGAGCGTCGAACGTCGTGATCCAGCCGCCAGAGGTGGCAGATGTTCCAGCCACGCCGCAGCACATGCTCAAGGGCGTGGTGATACTGCTCCTGAAGATCGGGGAAGTCGTCAAAGGCATCTTCTTCCCCCTGAAACGAGAGCAGGATAGTTTTTGTGTGTTGGCGAGTCAGCGTGGGCAGGCCCTCAAGCAGCCTGACAATGGTTTCCAGAATGCGTGGCCGACCCCAGATGATGCCGCTTGGGTGGGGCGCAGGCGCAGGCTGAATGATGTGCGCAGTGGCAGGCGCCGGGCGGGGATGGGCGCGCGTCTGGCGAATGAGCCGCTCCACTGCTGCCCCTCCGTTGCGTGCCCTGGCGCGGCGCTCTGCTGGGAGACTGAGCGAGTAGATTTGCGCTGCTTTGAGCCGCTCGGCTTCGCTCTGGCTGAGCGCGAGCTGGCGGATGATGGTTTCTCGATAGGGCGCGTCGAGCTTGGGGACGGCTTCATTACGCAGCCAGCGGTAGACGAGGGCTGGGTCCACCCCTACCAGACCAGCCAGGCGCGAGCCAGAAAATTCGCGCTCCCTCAGCAGCAGCGTGAGGTAGTCGCCAAAGAGCGGCTGTTGTTGGAGTTGTGAAGTAGCCGTTTCCTGTCTTTCCATGTTCTGTCTCCCCTAGAGCTTCTACGCATGAAGGCTCAGAAACCCTGCATATGCGCGGCAATCCTATGACTTTTTCATCCTCAAGGATACTTTCAGCGAGAAAACCCCCTGTATTCCGCCTGTCAGGACGCTACACTAGAGATTGGTGTATGCCCTGAAGCAACTGATGATGCTTCACTCCCTTGCTTCACCCCCAGGGATGGGACTCGCGCCAGGCTCCAGACATGAGCAGCCTGCTGTCTGGTGCGAGAGTCTTTGCTCTTTCCCCGCAGTGGCAAGCTTGTTTGCTTGAAAACATCTCTCTTGTATATACGACAGGGAGATTACAAGCGAGAAAGGAGGGCAACGGTACCAACGAGGTGCTTCTTTCCCTTTTTGATGATGGACCCCTCAAAAGCGTTCTGGTGTGATAACCCAATGTAAGCGAGGTAAGTTGCATGAAAGTTTTAGTGCGCTCTCGATTGGTGTTGATCCCCTCGGTGATGCTGGTGGTGGCAGCGCTGCTGGCTATTCCTCTTGGCTACAACGCGCTGCATCCGTCCGGTGCTAAAGCTGCTTCCCCCCATATGTCGCTCGATTGCACCTCATTTCGCGTCTGCACGGATGTGGCTGATTCCGACGATGTTTTTGGCGGCGACTATGTGGGCCATGATGAGCCATCGCTGCTTTTCTACTCCGATGTTGCCGGTTCAGGCAGCCGTCAGCAATATCGCCTGACCTTGCCCAAAGACCCGCCCGTTCGCCCGACGCAGGCCGATGCCAACGTGAGTGCGAACTTCCAGTTGCATCCTGCCTTCTGGCTTGGCGTGGCGATGTGCGATACCCAATCCTATCCTGAGCAGATTAGCACCTGCGCGCCTGGCAGTGATAGCAATATTGTAGACATCACAAAAAGCCCTAACCATCCCGGCACGGCCTTCACCGAGCTACAGTTCTATCCGCCAGGCTGGGTGGGCTGGCCGAATAACCCTGGAGCCTGTGACCCGACAAAATGGTGCGCGGCGCTCAATATTGATAGCCTCTCGTTTAACCCGTTGACCCGCCAGTCAATAAACCCGACCTGCCGGTCCATTACGGGCCAGGAGTACGTCAATTTCGCGTTTATTACCAGGAATGGTCGCACGCAGGCGCCAGCCAATCCAGTAGAGTCTACGCTGACGACGTTTACGCCTGACCCCACACGCGATCTCTTTATGAACTCTGGCGATCAGCTTTCTGTGACGCTGCGGGATTCGACACATGGCTTGCACATCGAAATTAAGGATTTGACGACTGGGCAAACAGGCTCGATGACCGCGAGCGCAGAGAACAGCTTTGGTCAGGTGAAGTTTGCGCCTGCCCCTTCCACCGAATGCACGAATATCCCCTACGATTTCCACCCGATGTACAGCACATCTTCGGAAAAGACCGATGTGCCCTGGGCGACGCATTCCTACAATGTCGCCTTCTCGGATGAGATCGGCCATTGGGAGTATTGCAGTTTGGTGCCGCAGGATGGCGGGGGATGTGCCGCTAACGCGACTGAAGGCGCGGGCAGCAACCAGGAGCCAAGTGACGCTGATGAATCCTTGTGCTTCAGCCAGGCGCCTTCTGGGTGCTCGGATTTCGCGGGTGCGGGGAATACAGGTTTTGATGGGCCGTCTTACCAACCGGTCTGGCCGGATGGCGATACAGCGCATCACCCCACCTCTATCCTCTTCAGCACCCCGCTGACGGGCGACGGCTTTACGACCAGCTTTAGCCGTATGGGGTTTGAAACGGATTTGCCAGCTTTGGAGCCGCCTTCTCAGTGCAACATTGTCACCGGGGCCGGGTGTTCACTCATCCCGCAGACCGATGATGGTGTGCCTGCGGCGTTCTATCCCTTCTTCACGCTTGGGCGTGTAGGCGAACACTGTGTCTGGACGATAGGCAGTGACATCCCAGGGATAACACAGAACGACTTTGGCCGCAACAGTCAGTATGGGCCGCTCCTGGTTCGTAATTTCCTGAGGGCAGGCGGGGTTACCCAGCCGCTCTTTGTGGATTTCCAACAGATTCTCCCCCTGGCTTCGTGCAAATAGAGGTGAGTTGGCGGGGGACCAGGTTCTCCTGATACAAGGGAGGAGAAGAGCGGGCGAGGCATGCCTGCCTCGCCCCCACTT
>DATBGS010000068.1:0-7503 GCA_036557885.1 Ktedonobacterales bacterium | reverse complement strand
GACCCAGGAAGAACTGGCGGCCCAGGCGGGACTCTCTCGGCGGGGCATTGCTGATCTGGAGCTAGGCACGCGCACTCAGCCGCGCAAAGAAACCCTTCAACTCCTCGCTGAAGCCTTGCAGCTTTCTCCCCAGGAGCGCGCCCAGTTAGAGGCTGCCTCGCGCGGGAGGGTTGTGCCTGCTGTTCCAGTCCCCGAAGCCCTAACATCCTCTCGCTCTGGCCTGCCGTCCGCTGTGCCGCTGGTGGGGCGCGCCAAAGAATTGAAACTGCTAGGTCAGTTGTTGGTGGCTGGCCCACCGCTGCTGGTGGTGGCGGGTGAACCGGGCATTGGGAAATCTCGGCTGTTGCAGGCAGGGCTGGAGCAGGCAGAGGGGCAAAGCTGGACGGTGCTCTCCGGTGGGTGCCATCGGCGCAGCGGGCAGGAACCCTATGCCCCCTTCATCGGAGCGCTTACCGATTCGCTGCGACGCCAGACACCTGCCCAGCAGCGTGTGAGCCTGGAAGGATGTTCCTGGTTGGTGCGCTTGCTGCCCGAACTGGCAGAGACGGCAACGTCCACCCAGATGCCGGGCTGGACGCTGCCACCAGAGCAGGAGAGGCGGCTGATGTTCAAGGCGGTGGCACGCTATCTGGCGAATGTGGCCGGGGCTGCCGGAACGCTGCTGGTACTGGATGATTTGCACTGGGCAGGAGCGGATGCCCTGGACCTGCTCCAGTTTCTGGTGAGCGCCCCTCAAGAGCGCCCCCTGCGAGTGCTGGTTGCCTATCGGGATACCGATCTAGAGGAACAAAGTCCGCTGGCGCTCATGGTGACTGATCTGGCGCGGGAGCGTCTTGCTACCCGCATGCTGCTTGCCCCGCTGACGGAAGAAGAGGCTGTGGACTTGCTGGATGTCCTGCTGCCAGAGACAGGAGGTGAAGACCCGCATCTGCGCCAGCAAGTGCTGAAGCGGGCAGGAGGGATGCCACTCTTCCTGGTGAGTTGCGTACAGGCGCTCGATACTGGCAGCCTGACCCATCAGGGAGTCAGCCATGTCCCCTGGACATTGCGCGAAGCCATCCTTCAAAGAGTGGTAGCGTTGCCAGAGGTTGCCCAGCGAGTATTGCGGCTGGCTGCTGTGGTGGGGCGCCGATGGCCCCCTGCCTTGCTGGTAGCAGTGGTCACGCATTCAGACCTGAAAGATGAGCAGGTTTTGGAGGCGCTGGATATGTGTTGTCGGGCGCGGTTGCTGAGCGAGGTTGAGGAGCAAGAGTATCAGTTTGCCCACGATCTCTTTCGAGAGGTAGTGCTGGCAGACCTGGGCACCGCTCGCCGGGCAGTGCTGCATCGCCGAATTGCCGAGGCGCTGGAACAGCGACCAGAGGGCGCGTCGGTGGAGGCGCTGGCTCATCATTATTCACGCAGCGGGGAAGTAGAGAAAGCCATTGTCTATCTGGAACGCGCAGGCGATGCTGCGCGTGCGCGCTATGCTCATGCCGAGGCTATCCAGGCGTATCAGCAAGTGGTGGAGCGCCTGGGCACGTTGGGGCGTGGGGCGGAAGCAGCGGTTGTGCGGCTGAAACTGGGCAAACTGCTCACGATCCTGGCGCGCTATGGTGAGGCTTTGGGCGTGTTCGACACGGCAGAAGAAGCGTTTCGCCAGGCAAATGATCTGGAAGGACGTTTGCAAACGCTGGCGGAGATTGGGCTGGCGCATCGTTGGCAGGGCACGCCCCAGATGGGGTTGGAACGACTGCTGGCGGTGCTTGAACCTATGCCGACGCTGGCGCCATCACCGGGCATTGTTGCCTGTTATATGACCCTTGCCACACTCTATCTACGCACCAACCAATTTCATGAGCAGTTAGCCGCCGCAGAGCGAGCCGTCGCGCTGGCTCAGACCCTTGGTGACCATCAGATGCTGACAGCGGCTCAGGAACGGCGGGGGTCGGCACTGCTCTTCCTGAGTCGCCTGGAGGAGGCGTGCCAGGTACTCACCGAGGAAGTCCTGCCAGCGGCTGAAGCGACTGGTGATGCGTTCACCCTGCACAATGCTCTGGGTACTCTGTCTGGAGTGTATGGCTTGTGGGGCCAGTTTCTTCGGGTCAAGGAATGCCTGAATCGGGCGCTGCCCCTGGCTGAGCAAATGGGCGATCAGGCAGCGCTGTTGTTCTCGCTTCTTCAGCATGCCACGATTGCTATCCCGCTTGGCGAATGGAAACAGGCACACGCCTTTCTGGAGCGCGCCACCGCCCTGGCGCGCTCGGTCCCGCTGTTTGCCTATCCTCTGGTGTACCTGGGCCAATTATGTCTGGCCGAAGGTGAAGAAGAACAGGGCTTTCGGCATCTTGATGAGGCGGTGCAGCAGGCAGAGCAAGGGCATGATCTGCGGGTATTGCGTTCGGCCAAGAAGATGCTGGCTGAGTACAACCTCCTCCTTGGTCGCCCGGAGGAGGCACAGGCAAATCTCTCCCCCATCTTAGAGGTTCCCAATGCGCAATTACGTGATGTTGATGCCACAGATCTCCTGGTGACGCAAGCGTGGGCCTACATCGAGATGGACAAAGTGGCCCAGGCACACCAGATGCTCGCCCCTTTTCTTGCGCAGGCCCGCGAGGGGCAGATGCGTCTGTCGCTGGCGGGAGCGCTGCGTGTGCAGGCGTTGGCATATGCGAAGGAAGAGCGCTGGCAAGAGGCAGAGCAAGCCCTCATGGAAGCCTTAGCGCTCTTTCAAGCCATGCCGTATCCCTATGCTGAAGCGAAAACTCTGTATGCTTTTGGGCGGTTGTATCTCCAGCAAGGCGTATCCGCGCAGGCCCGCGACTATCTCACAAGGGCGCAAGCTATCCTGAACACGCTAGGCGAGCGGCTGTACGCCAGCCGGATAGAGTTATTGCTCAGTGATGATACCAATCAGTGAGGAGCCGGGTATTCCTTTCCCTTGCTGATCTTACGCGGGAGGCGACGCTCCCGCGCCTTGCAGCATCAGCCGGCTCACTGCCTCAAATCCCTCCACCCAGGCGTCATGGTGGGCCTGGGTCCAGTGTGGCCCCAGAAAGTCAGCGAACGTCTCCATCATGACCATTCCCATAAGGGGGTAATGCTCTGGACGAACGCCATAGCCAACATGCCGCTGCCCCAGTTCGTTGAGCATACTACTTATCGCTTCTGGATGTCGCAGGTGCTCGATAATCAGGCTCAGCGATTTCTGAAGTTTTTTGCGCTGTTCCGCCATATCAGTAGCGTCAAAAAGGGGTCTGGTTTCGGGAAAGCGTGTGAAGAGCCGCTCGTAAAACGCGACCTCGTATGCCTCACCATGCAGGACGATTGCCTGAAGACTGGTTTCGAGTAGCTCACTCGGAGTAGCCATGCTGTACCTGCTTTCCGTCGGGATGTGTGCGAGGTCGCCCTGATTCTGCGGAGTATCCGCAGGTCCAGGGCGACGGGGTGCTTCCGCCTGAGCTAGAGAGGGCCAGTTTTTTTGTAGGGGCTGTCTACATCCCCTGCGCCCCGATAGCCTCTATGATACCAGGAGCCAGCTCACGCTCAGGCTCCTGTGGGCAGGTTGATCCGTGTCTATGATAGACGTGATCGGCAGGTCTGTCTATCCTCCTCCCTATTTGCCCGCCTGTATTGTCTCCCGCTTCAAGCGTTCCACCTTAGCGCGTCACTAACTCTCCGTTGACCAACTGGCTCTGGATAAGGCGGGCGTAATAGCCCTGGCGTTGGAGCAACTCCGCGTGGGAACCGCGCTCCACAATGGCGCCCTGGTCCAGCACCAGGATGAGGTCGGCATTCCGAATCGTGCTCAAGCGGTGGGCAATGATGATTTGCGTGCAGCGTAGGGAGCGGAGATTTTGCTCAACCGCCTGTTCGGTAACGACATCCAGAGCGCTGGTGGCTTCGTCCAGCAGCAAAATCACCGGATTGGTTGCCAGGGCGCGGGCCAGCCCCAGGCGCTGACGTTGCCCGCCAGACAGGGCACTCCCGCCCTCGGCTACAAACGTTTCGTAGGCCATTGGCATGCCCAGGATGTCGTCGTGAATGGCTGCCGCTGACGCCGACTTAATCACCTGCTCCATGCTCATACCTGGCTGGTTCAGCGCAACGTTCTCCCGAATGGTGCCGCTGAAGATGGCTGAACCTTGCGTCACCACGCCGAACTGGGCGCGCACGGCTTGATAGTTGAGCGTGTGCAGCGGCAGGCCATCATAGTAGACCTCTCCGCTGGTGGGTAGATACAAGCCCAGCAAGAGGTTGCCCAGCGTGCTCTTGCCAGAGCCGGTGCGCCCCACGATAGCGACTTTTTGCCCCGGCTGGATAGTCAGGCTGATGTCGTGCAGCAGGGGCGGCAACGTCGGCGCGTAGCGAAAGCTCACCTGCTCCAGCCGAATGTGCCCGGTCAGGAGCGGCGGTTCCTTGACGGCCAGCAGGTCTTGCTCTGGTTCTGCCTCCAGTACATCGGCCACGCGCTCCAGGTGCGCCTGCACCAGTTGCATCTGCTTGCCGCTTGCCACTAGCGACCCCAGGGGCGTCAGAAACGAGCTTGCCAGCGTCACCAGAGCCAGCATCGTGCCTGCCTGAAGCGAGCCATGCAGTACCTGGGCTGTGCCGATCACCAGCAAGAGCAAGGGAGCGATAGCGCGTAAGTTGCTGGTGATGGTTTCCACCAGCGCTGAGAGTTGGCTCCGGCGCACAGAGGCATTCATCTGGTCAAAGAAGAGATTGGTCCAGCGTTGCAGCGCGCGATCTTCCGCGCCAGCCGCCTTGAGCGTGGTGATGCCCACCAGCGCTTCGGCAGCGTAGCCCTGCGCCTTGCCCTGGGCCAGCAGTTCCCTGGTGGCCTGGGCGCGGATGACGCGATTGGAGGCCAGCAGGATACAGACTTGTGCCAGCCCCAGCCCCAAGACCAACCAGCCAAAAGGCGCGGAGCGGGCAAAGAGGATGAGCAGATAGGTGATAACAAAACTCCCATCGAGAATAGTGGAGATCATCTGATTGCTGATGGTATCCCGAATGATCACGTTGCTGCTCAGGCGGGCCAGCATATCGCCGCTGGAGCGCTGCTGAAAGAAGCGCAGCGGCAAGGAGAGCAGGTGCTCAAAGAAGCCCAGCATCATTCGGGTATCCACGCGCGTCTGGACGTACAGCAGCACGCTGGCGCGCAGCCAGGTGGTCACGATCTGGGCTGCCATCAAAATGAACAATCCTACTGCCAGAAGCGTCAGGGTGTCATCCAGCTTAAAAGGAAGTATCTGATCCACGACAAACGCCGTCAGCAGCGGCACCGCCAGCCCAAAGAGTTGCAGCAGGAGGGATGCGCCTAGAATCTGGATAATGGAGAGCGGGGCGAGCTTAAGATAGCCCCAGACGTAGCTGCCCAGACGCAGGCGGCGCGTGTTGGCGGTGCGATCAAAATGGGCGCCCGGCTCCAGCATGATCACGATGCCCGTAAAGCCCTTGAAAAACTCTTCTTTGGTCAGGCGTCTGCGCCCCAGCCCTGGGTCTACGACCTCCACCCACGAGTGCGAGGCCCGCTCAACAATCACAAAATGGTTGAATTCCCAATGCACGATGGCGGGCAGTGTCACCAACCCCAGGTCATCTTCTTGCAGCGAAATCGCGCGGACGCGCAGATGATAGGTGCGCGCGGCTTTCACGATGTCGAGTGCCGAGAGGCCATCTCGCCCTACCTGGCAGCGCTCGCGCACCTCTGAGACACTGGTCTTGCGCCCATAGTAGCTCAGCAGCATGGCAATACAGGCCGCCCCGCATTCTACCGCGCTCATCTGCCGGAGGACGGGCACGCGCCGGGGGCGACGCGCTGCCAGGAGTCGGCGCCAGGAGGTGCCCTTTCGTCCGGTGGCCTCTTGTGGCCCGGCTCTCGCTGGCTCAGGCGCTGGTGCGGCGGGCGTTGGTGGGAGTTCTGCGGGCGCGGGCGGCGAGTGGCGTTCTCGCTCCAATTCGTGCTGGATGAATGCGCTCAGGGCGCGTGTCTGCCGGGCCTGGAACTGCTCCCGATGCTCAATCACCTCAGACAATCCGGTGGAAACCGCTGCCGACTCATCAATAGGAAGGAGGCCGCTGAGCAGGGCTGAGCGGCGCTGGTAGTGGGACTGGCGCTGCTCAACCGAAAGAACGGTGGTTGGGCGATTATCCCAGACCTCGTTGGAAGTTTCCTCTTCGTAGTTGCTCATCTGGCTTCTCCTTACCACAATGTAGTGAATAGATCAGGTAACAATGAAAGCAGGGAGCGTGACCCCACGCGAATCTGGGCAGAGAGGCTTCTCCCCACGAGTGTGGTTGCTGGCACATCTGTGTTCAGGGCAAGCGTGACTACCACCGAAGGCTGGGTGATGACCCAGGCAAGATCGCCGGTGAGCATATACTGCTGACGGGCCGCCTCTGGCGTGATCACCCCTGACTCAACGCGACGAATCGTGGCGCCAAGCGGCGCGGGTTGCCCGGTAAGCTGCACGCTGAGAGATTGCCCAACGGGGATGCTCAGGGAGGAAGAAGCGGGTACAAATATAATGGCTGTGGCCTGGGCTGTTTCCGCTGATGCTGCCTGGCTTTGCGGAACGATGATGCCTGCTGCCGCCACCGAAACGGCCACCTGAGATTGCCAGGCCAGGAGAGTAGCCACAAATAATAGACCCAGCAGCAGCCAGCAAGAGGCTTGAACCGGGGGCCGCACCAGGCGAGGTAAAATATCTTTTTCGCGGCTCTGCGCGTATTCCTGGAGGGCCTGTGTCCGAAAGAGCTGTCGCCTTGAAACCATCGCTTCTCTCCCTCAATGAACTTTCTGGTGTCTGGCAGCACCCCTGAGAGCGTACTGGGAAGTGCCCTCTCAGGGATGCGTTATAGGTTGCTAGGCTATCCAGCCCTGGCAGGGATGTTGCCCTGCCAGGGCCAGAAGATGATTAGATGGCGATAATGCTCGGATCGTTGTCTCCCCCAGATTTGCGGATATTGATTCCCCCGACCACCTGCTTCAGTTCCTCATCGCTCAGTTCCACCTGCGCGATAGGCAGGGTAGGCTGCTCCTCTGGCTTGTGCTCGCTCTGGGCCTTTTTGTTTTCGTTCGACATGTTTCTTTGCTCCTTTAAGTGTTTCTTGTTGTGTTTGTTATTTCATTCGCTCTTGAGACTTCCTCATCGCGTCTGAAAAGAGTATGCCCGACTTTGGGCAGAAAGAACATGCGCAAGCTGCGCAATCGTGTACGCAATCGTGTACGCAATTGCGCATTTTTTTCGCGGCGGGCTTGCAGGTGAAGCAGGAAGATGTTATGATCGTCCACACATCATCTGGCTGCTTACCGAGACGTGCTCTCAAGAGGCAGCGCGGTTCCTCACATGAAGAGAGGTACATTATGGCGACGGTTCCATCACCCACCTTTGGCGCACTGCTCCGTCGCTATCGGCTGGCTGCCGGGCTGACCCAGGAAGAACTGGCGGCCCAGGCGGGACTCTCTCGGCGGGGCATTGCTGATCTGGAGCTAGGCACGCGCACTCAGCCGCGCAA
>DATBGS010000067.1:0-47238 GCA_036557885.1 Ktedonobacterales bacterium | reverse complement strand
ATAGGCTGGCGGTGTACGCACCGTAAGGTGTTGAGCTAACCAGTACTAATGATCGAACGGCTTAGCTGACCCTCACTCCGTCGGGTCAGCACTTCTCAGTCTCTTCCTCTCCCTCGTGCTTCACTTCCTTCCCCTTCGCAGATGGCAGAACAGAGCCAGGCGACTCAGCAAAAATATCCGCTGAGCCGCCTGGCTTTTCTTGTGATTGAAGACACGAGCCGATCATCGCTCCAGCCAGCGGACTGGCACAAGAGAGTAAGCTGATCTATAATATCCCACACGTCTTCTTCGCACCAGGAGGTTCAGCCAATGAATAAGCAAAGGAAGCTACCGCTGGCTGCATTATTGCTCGCGCTGCTGTGCCTCCTGATCACCGGCAGCGCCTCGCTGACGGCTCTGCCCACAACCGCTCTGGCACCCACAGCAACGCTGGCACCTACAGCCACCACCGCGCCCACCGCCACCAGCACGCCAGCGCCCACACCCACCAACACCCCACAGCCCACGCCCCAGCCACCACTAGCAAAAGTGATCGGACATGGGAACACCAGCCGACGAGAAATCGCCTTCACCTTTGATGATGGACCGGCCCCTACCTACACCGCAGCCATCCTCAGCATCCTCCAGCGCTATCACGTCCCGGCTACCTTCTTCATGCTGGGAACCTGGGTCCAGCGCTACCCTGATCTCGCGCGCGCTGTAGTCTCCGATGGATTCGCGGCAGGCGATCATTCCTGGTCACACCCTGACCTGACCAAATTAAGCGCCAGCCAGATCACACAACAACTCTCCATGACCCGCCAGATTATCTTGCAGATGACAGGTACCCAGCCGACGCTGTTCAGGCCACCCTACGGCGCCTACAATCGCCAGGTGCTCAGCGCCGCTGCCTCCCTTCAACTTACGGCAATTTTGTGGAATGTAGACCCGCGTGATTGGTCGCGGCCCGGCACCAGCGCGATCATCAACAATGTGCTTGCCAATGTCCGCAATGGCTCCATCATCCTGCTGCATGATGGCGGTGGCAATCGCTCCCAAACGGTAGCAGCGCTGCCCACGCTCATCGAGCGATTACGCGCTCGCGGGTTCGCCTTTGTGACCATCGCTCAGATGCTCCAACACCTCACCTTGACTGGAGAGCGATCTGGGCAAATTGCTACCGAAGGCTTCGGCTTCGCATTCACCTTTGCCGAGAGCTTCCAGCAGGCTGGTGAGGCACCTATAAAGCTAGAAGCCGCCCCATTACTGAAGCGGCTCCAGGCTTGCTACTGGAAGAGAAGCCTTCCCTGACTCCTCCAGCGTGTTCAGGCTCCCTGCTAGGGCTGATAGCCGATGACATCACTTCCGCCAGTTTGCCCAGGAACCGACCCGGCGAAGTTAAAGTACATCGGGCGCTCGGCCACAATCGGCACGTTCGACTCCACCACCATTGAGAACGACTGGTTGTTCAAGACGGTATTGGTGAAGAGGGTAAACCGGCTCCCTGGCGCCACCTGATACACGCGTGTAAATGCTGGCGCCTTGGTGGGCAAGAACATGACCTGCACCGTTGCCGTGTTGCTTGGGTCAGGGTTTTCAATTGTCAGATACTCCGCAAAGGTGCTGCCGGTGTAGCCTTCCGCGAAGTAGAAGAGATTGGTGGGCGCACTGGCCCCCAGCACATCCGTCGCGCCAGGAATAGCCCCGGTGCTCCCATTGCCAACCACCCCATTGTAGAAAAAGCTCATAAAGCGCTCGGCCAGGATGGGCAGATCGGAGGTAACTTTGGCGCTGTTGCTCACGTTGCCGCCGCCCAGCACCGCGTTCGCATCCACCACCTGCTGTTCGCCAGGACTCAACGTCACCTGCGCGGTAGCGGTGGTCTTGTCGCTGCGGAAGAAGGTCACGGTGACATGTGCCTGCCCGCTGGTGTTGGGGTTGGAGAGAATGTAGCGCTCCTCAAAGGTCGGGCCGGTAAAGCCTTCAGCAAAGTACCAGTTTTGCTGCGGCATTGCCACCCCGACGACATCTGCCGCCCCCGTTTGCAAGGTCTGCGTATCCTGAAGATAGAGGGGCCGCTCAACCAGTCCTGGCTGGCTCAATGTCACCAGCGCGCTGTAGCTGCCTGCCGCGAGTCCTTCCGTGTTGACGTGCACCGTGCCCCGGCTGTTGGCGGCGAAGGTGTGCTGAATCGTCGTGCCAGCCCCACCCGTATCCGGGAAGTAGTGAATGCTGGCGGTCAGCGGCGTACTGTTCTGGTTGAGGATAGTCAGCCAGGTATCGTGCCCCACGCTGGTATCCAGATAGCCAAAGTCAAAGCTGGTGCCAAGTTGGGTCGCCCCCAGCACATCGCTGCCGCCGGGGATGCTGAACCCTGGCAAGCCCGCGTAGGTGAAGTACATGGGACGCTCGGCCACGATAGGCTGATCGGAGGAAACCACCATCGAGACGTTGCGGTTGATGCCCACTTCGTCGTTCACCCGAACCGTGAAGCGCTGGTTGCCAGATACCGGGTAGTGCCTGATGATCGGGCTGCCGCTCCCCAGCAGATAGGTGACGGTCACGTTCGCCTGGACGCTGTTGGGATTGGCAAGCGTCAAGAACTCGCTAAAGGGGATGCCAGTGTAGCCCTCAGCAAAGTACCACGTCTTGGAGACGGCAGCCGAGACGACCGTCACCGGAAGCGAGATAGGCGAGTTGAAGGCGTTGGGGTCGCTCAGCGTCAGCGTCGTCGTGTAGGCTTGGGACGTCGGGCTGGGCGTATTAAAGTTCAGCATCACCACCTGGGAGCCGCCAGGCGGGACCGAGCCGGAGGACGGGCTGAGGCTCACCCAGGGCTGGAGGCCACTGGAGGACCAGTTGAGCGCGGCGGTGCCCGCGTTGCTGAGCGTCAGAGGCACTGAACTGGGGCTGGCCCCTGGGGTGGTCGTCACAGCCACTGCGGTCTGATTCAGCAGTGGGATAGCAATGTTGGTGGGGTAGATGCGCGTGATAAACGTATTGTTCCCATGATTGGTTGGCTGGAAGGCGTTGCCAACAATGGGGAAGTCGGTAGAGGAGGTGAAACCGGCAACATACGCACTGCCGGAACCATCTACCGCGATGGCCTGTCCTTCATCCAGGCTTGCTCCTCCCAGATAGGTGGAGTAGAGGAAGTCGCTGCCCGCCGCGTTGATCGCGGTCACAAAGGCGTCGGCCATTCCCCCGCCAGAGGTGGGCTGGATGGCGTTCTTGGTGGGGAAATCTTGTGAAATGACCAGGCCGGTGATATAGGCATTGCCCGCGCTATCTACGGCTACTCCGCTGCCGACATCCTGATTGCTGCCGCCAAGAAAGGTGGAGTAGACCAACGCGCTGCCAGTCGGGTTGATCTTGGTGATATAGGCATCGCCGCTGCCAGCATAGGTGGGCTGGATGGCGTTCTTGGTGGGGAAATCCGGCGTATAGGTTCCGCCAACCACATACGCATTGCCCGCGCTATCGGCGGCAATAGCCGAACCAGAACCTCCCAGGCTCCCGCCAAGAAAGGTGGAGTAGACCAGGGCGTTGCCTGCGGCGGTGAATTTGGCGACAAAGCCGTCTGAGGGAGACGTGTTTGATGGAAAGGTGGGGAAGAGGGCGTTCTTGAGCGGGAAATCTGGCGAGAACGTGTACCCCGTGATGTAGGCGTCGCCGCTGCTATCTATGCCAATTGCCAGCGAGAAATCTTCGTCGCTCCCACCAAAACAGGTGGAATAGAGCAGCGCGCTGCCGGATGGATTCATCTTGAGCAGAAAGGGGTCTACTGATGTGCCGCAGGTTTGAACTGGTGTCACTAACGGGAAATCGGTGGAGTTGGTCCAGCCAGTGACGTAGGCATTCCCGGTACTGTCCACTGCCAGCCCTGTCGGGATGTTTTGCCCGTTCCCGCCCAGAAAGGTAGAGAACAGTAGGTCGTTGCCTGTGGGGGTCAATTTGGTGAGGTACCCATCGGCAGAGCCAGTGAAGACCGGCATGAGTGCGTTTTTAATCGGGAAGTTGCGCGACGCGGTCCAGCCGGACAGATACGCATCGCCCGCGCTGTCTACCCCAATGCCGCCCGGCCCATCGTTGCTATTTCCGCCAAGATAGGTGGAGTAGACCAGAACGGTGCCGCTGGGATTGATCTTGGCAACAAAGCTATCCTGAGAACTGCCGCCATAGGTGGGCTGCAAGGCATTCACGACGGGGAAATCAAGGGAACTGGTCCAGCCAGTGACGTAGGCACTCCCGGCGCTGTCTACCGTGATCCCCGTCGCAAAGTCTGCGACGCTGCCGCCCAGATAGGTGGAGTAGACAATCGTGGGGTCAATCACCAACGGCTGGCTGGCGTCATAGGCGCCGAGCGCGAAGCCCACCTGAGACGCGCCTTGCAGCACGTAGTGGCTGCTCACCACCTGCCGGGCGCCAGCAACCTCTTGATAGACATGCGGAATGCCCTGCTGGACCGTGCCAGAGGCCAGATGCAAGAGCAGCCCGCCCTGCGCATCCAGGCTCAGCCCGGTGGTGCCGCTGAAGTTCAGGCGAATTTGACGCGGGTCGGCGCCAGGAGCAACGACAAAATCATACTCCAGTTGTGCCTGGTTGCCGTAGTAGACGAGATCAACCCCCGGATAGAGGTTGTGATAGTGCACCTTTGCATAGATGGGGATATTGGTATGCCACATGGAGGGATCGTTCCCAATCAGGTAATTGACGGTGCCAGGGAGCACCTCCTCTCCGCTGAGTTCTGGCTGAGCGTTGGCGCCAGAGAACTGCATGGCGACCACTGCTGCCTGGTCAGCAGAACTGGGCGAGGAGAACGACGCAGCAGGAGAGGAATGGGCCAGAGCCGACGAGGGCTGATGCTGTTTGCTCAGCGCCAGCAGCACCACTGTTGGCGAGAGGAAGAGGCTGTAGCCTGGGCCATGCGTGACGAAACGAACCGAGGGATCTGTCTGCCCCTGGTTGGCTTCAAAGCTCAGGGGCAGATGCCCGTACGCAGCCAGGGCTGATGAAATAGTGGCCGACGATGCGGCCAGACCGGGGGTTGTAGGGCTGCCTGTCGTGGGGGAATTGTGTGGCAGGGGCCACGTACACAGCAGGAACAGCAGGAACAGCGTAAGGGTGAGCGCGAACGATGATTTGGGCCGCATTGGTGTGTGCCTCCTTACCTTGCCAGGGCCAATAAATCAGTGACGCAGAGAGAAGGTGCAATTGAGGCTGGAGGATCATCTCATCCTTACTATATATACGAATGGTTATGGTGATTCTTATGGCGAGTTTTTGTGAAGTTGGTCACAATCTGAGGATAAGGGTGTGATTTTGGTCAGGGGGAGATTTCTTTGCCCTCGCGCTAGCGAGTGAGCGGCAAACTGAACCAGAAGGTGGACCCTTGCCCAGGGACACTCTCAACGCCCACCTGCCCTTGATGCCGCTCGATAATCATCCGGCAAATGTAGAGGCCCAACCCCAGCCCGACCCCGTTGCCACTCTGGGCTTCAATCCCTTTTGCCCGATGGAAGCGTTCCCAGATACGCTCTTGTTCCTCGACAGGGAGTCCTGGTCCCTGATCTCGCACCCAGACACGCGCCTGCTGACCGTTTGCGATGAGGCCAACTTCGACGGGCAGGTCCGCAGAGGAGTATTTCAGCGCGTTGGTCAGATAGTTCGTTATGACTTGCCCAATGCGATCAGTATCAGCCGCAACCGGGAAAGGCTGCTTATTGGGCAACTGAAGGGAAATGATGCGGCCAGGAGCGGCCTGCTGCTGCTCCTGAACAGCTTCACTCACAATAGAAGCCAGATCAGCACGCTCCAGATGAAGTTCCAGCTTCCCCGCGCGAATCCGCGACACATCCAGCAGATCGTTCACCAGACGGTCCAGTCGGTCGGCCTGGCGCACACCAAGCGCGACCTGCTCCAGAACAGGCGCCAAGTTTGCAGACGCACCTGTCTCGCGCCAGAGCGGGCGACGGAGCCGACGTCCGGTCAGTTGCAGCGCAAGCTTGAGGCTCGTCATGGGGGTTTTAAGCTCGTGCCCGGCCATGCCCAGGAAGGTATCCATCTGCATATTCGTTTCCCGCAACGCCAGTTCGCTCGCTCGCGCCTCTTCTCGTTCGCGCAGCAGCCGCTCGCGCTCCAGCACCAGCGCGCCAAGTCTGGCGACTGCCCTGACCAGAGCTTGTTTGTTCGGACCGGTGTAATGCTCCCCCACCATGCCACATTCCACCCGCAGCACTCCCACCAGCGTTTCCCCCACCCGCATTGGCACCAGCAGCGCCTGATGCTCTGGTGCGACACATTTCCAAACCGGCAGAGGGGATAGTGTGCCTTCCAGCAGGACCGGCTGGCCCTCGCACAGCGCCGCAAATGCTGCGGGCTGAAGGCCCATGCCACCATCGGGCGACAGGCTCCACCCCTCCCACCATTGTTGCTCGCTTTCTGACGAGAGGCCCACAGCGGTAACGGGGGTGAGTGTGCCGGTCGTCGGCTCAATCGCTGCCATGCTGACGCGCTGACACCCCAGAACACTGCGTGTCAATTCTGCCAGACGCTGCGCCACCTGATCTACGTGTGGCGCTGTATCCGCAGGCAGATCAGGAGTCTGATAGGGCGTCTGCACCAGGGCTTCGGCCATCAAGAGCAGCGCGTTCAGTGTCTCATGCGTATGCTGCTCCAGACGACGTTGCTCAGTCACATCCCGAATCACTTCCACAGCCCCGATAATATGCCCTGCTGCATCTCGGATTGGTGCGCCACCAGTGTTGACCTGAACCACTCGCCCGTCGCGGGTCTGAACGATCAGATCAACGCTTTGCTGCCTGGTCAAGACTTCGCCCCGCAGGTAGCGGGTGATGGGCCGTGCTTCGGGGGTGAGGGGCTGCCCTTGCGCGGTGCGCGGTTCAAACGCTGTCATGGCTTCGAGCTGGGGCATGGTGAACCCCCTGGGGTCGTACTCAATCCCCAGGAGCGTTTTGATAGCCTGATTCATCTGAAGCACCCGGCCCTGACAATCGGCCACGATCAGCCCATCCGTGATGCTCTCAAAGATGGCTTCGAGTTGGGCTGCCCGCTCGACAACTTCCTGCTCCAACTGCCGTCGCCTGGTCACATCGCGCACGATGGCAACGGCTCCGGTGATCGCTCCATCGGCATCGCGCAGTGGTGCCCCGGTGATATTCACGGCCAGTTCGCGCCCGTCCAACGTATGCGGGCGCTCGTCTGTAGCGTGACTGCTGGTGAGCACCTCACCGCGCAACACACGAGACAGGGCTAATTGCTCCGTTGGGAACGGCTGACCCTGCTCATCAAGCGAGCCGTAGTAGTGGGCGCGTTCCCGAAATGGGAGAGAGAGCACATCGGGCCGAGTATCAAATCCAAGGATCTGGCGAGCGGCGGTATTGTGCCGCAAGATGCGCCCTTCGTGGTCATAGACCAGCATGCCATCCGTTACGGCCTCGAAGATCACTTCTAGCTCCCTGGCGTGCGCCGCCGCCTGGCGCTCCGATGCGCGCAAGGCTTCCTCCAATTGCTTGCGCTCGGTAATGTCCTGGTGAATGCCTGCTCCGCCAAGAATTACTCCACGCGCATCACGGATTGGGACCGCCGAGTCAAGAATCAGCTTATGCTGCCCGCCGGAGATTTCCACTTCCACTTCCTGATTAATGGTCGTCTCGCCTCGCGTCAGGGCGCGGGTGATCGCCCACTCATCCGGGCTAAGCGGCTTGCCAGTATCCGGCCACCAGCCGCGCCAGGTATGCGTTTGCACCACCTCGCCAGGGTGGGGCGCGTCTTCCCCCCAGAGCGCCTTATTCGCCGGGTTCATTTCCAACAGACGAGACTGGGCATCCAGCATCCCCACTGCTGCGGGCAGAGCATCCAGCAAGGTGCGCAGGCGCAGGTGTTCTTGTTCTGCTCTGGTGTGCGCTTCTCGGAGCGAAGTAACCATCTCTTCTGCCTGGCTACGCGCCAACCGGCTTTGTCCGGCAATCAGGCTGATGCAGAGGCTAACAAGCAGAAACATGGCGATGCAGAACCCAGCAGAGGCGGTGGTGAGGAACCCAGGAACATAGGCGGGGAGCACAAGAAACTCCAACAGCGCTGTCCCCGCGAGCGCGGCAAAGAAACCAGGGCCACTCCCCCACGCGAGCGCGACCACAACCACCCCTAGAGTGATCAGCGTTCCTTGCAGAGCAAAGACGGGTAGGTGATGAACCGTCACAAGTGTCAGACCAGCAACGAGCACCTCCAGAAGCAAAGCCAGCAGGTAGCCCAGCAGCGGGTGACGCCAGGGGCTGGGCAGCCATTGAGGTGGAGAGGTGTTCGCCTGGAACCAGAGTCTGAGCGGCAGCCTGGCTTGTGATTTAGAGCTATAATGCTTGAACAGAGAAGGAGATACCTGCGGCGGTGCCTGTTCAGAAGGCGATGGGCAATCACTGCCGGGCGGACGCTCATAGTAGGTAGCCAATAACATCTCCATTCAAGAGTGTTGAATGACGGGTGGGTGCTGCCAGCAAGATGGCGTTTCTCACTGGAGCTTGAAATGTGGGATGCTATACAGCAGGAGGACGACACTCATATGAATGAACGATTGTTGCTTAACACAGGATTATATAACAGTATCAGTTGGGCCAGCAAGATCGCTAGGGGCTGAAAAGAGGATGAGCACAGGACCAGAGCGGCTTTGCCTCCGCTCTGCAAAGGTATATGCCCGAAGAAGAGGCTAACTTTAGTAGAGCTTGAACCCAATTGAAGCTCAGCCGTATTTTGTTGAAGCAGAGAGAACGTGAGAGCATGCCAGCAGAGAGCACGCAATTCTTCCAGCAGCTTTTCTCGCTTGAGGGGCAAACAGCGCTGGTGACGGGCGGCAGCGGCGCGCTGGGCAGCGAGATGGCGCGAGCACTGGCGCAGGCGGGTGCACATGTGGCAATCATGGGGCGCCATGCTGAAGCATGCGAGCGCAGCGCCGCTGATATTCGGGCTGGCGGCGGGCTGGCGCTTGCTATCGCCTTCGATGTGCTGGATCGCGCTGCCCTGGAACAGGCGGCCAGGGAGATTGCGGCAGCCCTGGGTCCGGTGGAGATTCTGGTGAATGCTGCCGGAGGGAATCATCCCCAGGCGACCACGACCAGCGAGCGCTCGTTTTTTGCCCTGGAAGATGAAATGGTGGCACACGTTCTGGAGGCGAATTTTAGCGGGACGTTCCAGGCGTGCCAGGTATTTGGGCGCGCGATGGCTGAGCGCGGACAGGGCTGCATAGTGAATATCGCCTCGATGAGTGGACTGCGCCCGCTGACGCGCGTGCCCGCGTATAGCGCGGCCAAAGCTGCTGTCATCAACCTGACGCAGTGGTTGGCCGTACACATGGCTCAGGAATATAGCCCGCGTATTCGCGTGAATGCCCTCGCGCCAGGCTTCTTCCTGACCGAACAGAATCGCTACCTGATGATTGAGGCCGAGAGCGGCACGCCTACGCCGCGCATGCAGACCATTCTGGCACACACCCCGATGGGACGACTGGGCGCGGCGCCTGATCTGGTTGGAGCGCTGCTGTGGCTGGTCAGCCCAGCCGCCGCGTTTGTCACCGGCCAGGTCATCGCTGTAGATGGGGGCTTCTCCGCCTTTGGTGGCGTTTAACCGGAAGGAGAGTTTTATGCTTCTTGGCAGCGGCTCAACAACTGAACCATTGGCTCCAGAAATCGTGCAGAACCTGATTGCTCAGACAGGCGAGGCGTTGCCCTCGGATGGCAAGCGCGTGCTGGTCATCATCCCGGATGGCACGCGCACAGCGCCAATTCCCCTGCTGTTTCGGCTGCTGTATCAAGCGCTAGGGCCGCGCGTCTCGCGGCTGGACTATTTGATTGCTCTGGGCACACATCCACCGATGTCAGAGGAGGCGATTGATCGGCTGGTGGGCGTCAGCGCGGCTGAGCGAGCAGAGCGCTATCCAAAATCCCATGTTTTCAACCATCGCTGGGACCAGCCAGACGCGCTGCACACCATCGGCATCATCCGGCCAGAAGAAGCTGCCTCGCTCACGGCTGGACTGTTGGCCGAGGAGGTGCCGGTGCGCCTCAACCGGCTCATCCTGGAATACGATCACCTGCTCATCTGCGGGCCGGTTTTCCCGCATGAAGTGGCGGGCTTCTCCGGCGGAGCCAAGTACCTGTTTCCTGGCATTGCCGGGCCAGACATCATCAACTTCACCCATTGGCTGGGCGCGCTCGTTACCAGCATGCGCACGATTGGCGTAAAGGATACGCCGGTACGACGGGTGATTCATCGCGTTGCGGAGTTTGTCACCCGGCCTTTGCTGTGCCTGGCGCTCGTCATGCGCGACCAGGCGCTGCATGGACTCTATCTTGGCTCGTATCTGGAGGCATTTGAGGCGGCGGCTGACCTCTCTGCTCAATTAAACATTATCTACGTGCCGCGTGCCTTCCAACAGGTGCTCTCTCTGCCTTCCACCCGTTATGATGATTTATGGACGGCTGCCAAAGCCATGTATAAAACCGAGCCTGCCATTGCGGATGGGGGTGAGGTGATCATCTACGCCCCGCATCTGACCGAGATTTCGTACACGCATGGCCCATTGATTGACGAGGTGGGCTACCATGTCCGCGACTATTTTCTGGCTCAATGGGACCGCTTCAAGGGGGTTCCGGCGGCGATCCTGGCACATAGCACTCATGTCAAAGGCACCGGAACCTATGATCTGGCAACGGCAACCGAGACGCCGCGCATACAGGTGACGCTGGCAACAGGTATTCCTAAAGAGCGCTGTCGCCAGGTGAATCTGGGCTATCTCGATTATCGGGAGATTGAGCCAGAGCAGTGGGCTGACCGCCAGCAGGAAGGTTTCTTGCTGGTGCCTCATGCCGGCGAGATGCTCTATCGCGCACAAAATCTCTTCTGAGGAAGCAGCGCGAAGCCAGCTATCCCTTCCCCCTTTGTTTGCGCCCCTTGCCATGCCAGGCTTGCTTGTGTATACTTATGTACGCTTGTGTGCATTACCTGTGCTTTCATCCGGGCAAGCGCCAAGAAGTGTCTGCACCTTCTCTCCATTCTTCAGGCAGGAGGCCACGACTGATGGACCCCGAACTCCTCTGGCAGCATGCTGCTCATCGGGAGGCCATTTATGGCCTTGCCTGTAGCTATGATGGGCGCCTGCTTGCAAGCTGTGGAGCGGATGGCACCGTGCGGGTGCTGCGTTCCACATCGCGCGTTGGTACCTTCAAACATCCAGACCGGGCGGTTTTTCATGACCTGGCGTTCGTGCCAACGGCAGAGCTGCTTCTGGCCGTCGCGTGCAGCGATGGGTACGTGTGGCTCTGGGATGCGGACCAGGAGCGGGTGTACGGCCAGGTGCGTCACCAGCGTGGCGAAGTCTTGTGTATTGCCTGGAGTCCTACGGGTGGCACTCTCGCCTGGGGTGCCTCCGATGGCTCGGTCTGTATCTGGGATAGTGAGGCCAGGAAACTCCGCTTCCAACTCTCTCATCGGCTGCCAGTGCGGGGAATAGCCTTTCATCCAATCCGGCCCTGGCTGGCCTCGGCTTCGGAAGATGGAAAGCTATGTCTCTGGGAGCTTACCCGTGGAGTGGTGCTGGCGACGCTGGTTTCTGGCACTGCCTGGGTCAGTTGTGTGACCATCAGCCCCAATGGAAGCTGGCTGGCGGCGGGCCTCGAAGGAGGGGAGGTGGTGCTAATCAACCTGGAGAACAGACAGGTTAGCTACCTGCGTGGTGGACATACGGCAGAAGTACAACGCGCTGCTTTCAGCCCGCAGAGTCGGCTTTGCGCAACAAGCAGCACCGATGGGGCAGTGGCTTTCTGGTCGGTGGAACGACAGAAACGGATGGGCGTACCCATCAGCCACCCGGCGGCGGTGGGGGCGCTCGTCTTTCTGCCATCGCCTGTTCCGGGCGAGGCACCCCTGGTCACTGGGGATGACGCCGGACATGTCCGCTGCTGGTCTTTGGCCCGTGAGTGGCTCCTCTAAATAGGGGACATCTTCTGGGATTTCCTGATAAGTTTGATGCAGAGGAGAAGAATTGTATGCGCTTCTTTGGTTGGTTGCGACGCCCGGCCCCTGACTCTGCGGCAGCGGAGCCTCCTTCCAGGGGTTGGCAGTGGTTGGGAGGACGCCGCCATCTTGCGAACAGCTTATACGTGATGCCCAAAGATGCGGAGGAGGGGGAGCGGCTTGATTTACAACATCACCTGCTGCGGATTGCCCTGGGTCGCAACAGCTATCCCCGGCTGCGTCAGCCACGCGCCATCCTTGATATTGCCTGTGGCACAGGCATCTGGGGCATCGAGATGGCGCGTGATTTTCCCAAAGCCGAGGTGATCAGCTTTGACTATGATCGCACCGCCTTTGAGAACTCCGCCCAGAAGCAGAAACTGATAGGGATTCCAGCCAACTTCCATTTCCAGGTGCACGATGCCCTTCAGGGGCTGCCGTTCGAGCCGAACCGCTTTGATTTAACGCACTTGCGCTTTGTCGGCTCGTTTGTGTCGCGCCAGCGCTGGCCCTGGTTGCTGAAGGAGATGGAGCGTGTCACCCGCCCAGGCGGATACCTGGAAGTGGTCGAACTGGAGGATTTACGCAGCCCCAGCCCGGCATTCAATCGCTTCAAAGAGGTGGGCAAGCGCCTGCTGGATATGCGTGACCTACATCAATTTCCGGCTCCTTATGTGGCCGAGTACATGGAGCAGGCGAGAGTCAAGCAAATCCAGGTGAAGCGGGTCATACTCGGAACCGGGCGGCAGAGCGAGCGACAGCAACGGCTTCTGGTTGCGGATACTCTAGCCATCTGGACAAACTTACAGCCCATCATCGTCAAGGTGGGCTTGCTCGCTGACGAGGAATACACGCGGCTGTTAGAACAACTCAAGGAGGAACTGCCCAGGATGGGGGTGGAGATGCCCATTCTCTTTACGTTTGGCGTGAGCCAGGGCTAAACGACTTTCTTCTTTCTTCGTACCACATCCATTGGCTCAGGAAAGTGACCAGCGACATTCTGACAAACTCTACGCCGCTGGTCACTTTTCTTTTGCGCTCTGGAGCCTCTCTGAAGTAGTATTGCCGCAGAGTTCTCCTGTCTTCGCCACCCGCTGTGGGCCTTCGAGATGGGCACCAGACTGGAAGGAAAAGTAACTGCATGCGACAACGTAGTGATCGAAGCACAGCCAGGCGCAAACTTCCCTGGCTCTTTGTCGGGGTGGTGGTGCTGCTCCTCCTGACCAGTTGCACACGGAATGTCCCGCCAGCGCAGCCAGTGCATATCACGCCGCTCATCCTTACGCCTGGCTCAACCACGCCCATTCCGCTGAGCAGCAGCGATTGGGCGATGTATCACGCCGATCTAGCCCGCACCGGCCATATAGCAAATGCGCCCAATCCGCAGGCACTCACCTCCCTCTGGAAGCAGCCGCTCGACGGCGCGGTCTATGCCGAGCCGCTGGTCATCAATGGACATGTGTTGGTGGCAACCGAACACGACACACTTTACTCGCTTGATGCGCAGACCGGCCAGGTGGAATGGAAGACCAACGTGGGCACTCCGGTGCCGCTAAACGACCTGCCCTGTGGCAACATTGATCCTTTGGGCATCACCGGCACGCCGGTCTACGACCCACAAACCGGGCTGGTCTTTGCCGTTGCCGAGGTGCAGGGGCCAGGGCATATTCTTGTTGGCCTGGATGTCTCCACAGGAATTGTCAAAGTCCGCCGCCTGGTAGACCCACCCGGAGCAGACCCGCAGCCGCTGCAAGAACGCGCAGCGCTCGCCCTGGCCGGAGGGCGCGTCTATGTGGCCTATGGGGGGCTGGCGGGCGATTGCGGCGATTATCACGGCTTTGTGGTCGCTTCAAATACCGATGGAACGGGAGATTTGCTCACCTTTCAGGTGCCAACAACGCGCGAGGGTGGCATCTGGACGCCTCCAGGCCCGGTCATAGACGACCAGGGCAACCTCTATGTCTCGGTTGGCAATGGTGAAGCCACCTCCGGGGATTGGGACCACAGCGATTCTGTGCTGCGTCTTTCTCCCACACTCCAGCTCGAAGATGGGTTTGCGCCGCAAAGCTGGCCCAGCGATAACGCCAGCGACGCTGACCTTGGCTCTATGGCGCCCGTGCTGCTCCCCGATGGCTACATCTTTGCCGATGGCAAATTGGGCCAGGGCTATCTGGTGCGCGCCGATCACCTGGGCGGCGTCGGCGGCCAACTCCAGACGCTTTCCGTATGCCGCTCCTATGGCGGCGCGGCGGTGAGCGGGGCAGCCTTCTTTCTTCCCTGCACCGATGGCGTGCGCCAGTTGACGCTCACCGTACAAGGACAGGTGGCCCTCGGCTGGCACGCGCAGCAGCAGATCACTGGCTCACCCATCATTGGCGGGCAAACCATCTATAGCCTGGACCCTGGCGGCGGGGTGCTTTACGCGCTTGACGCGGCCACCGGCCAGGTGCGCGCAACGCTCAAGATCGGCGCGGCCCCGCGCTTTGCCACGCCAACCCTCTCACAGACGACGCTGTTCATCGGGACGCTGACAGGCGTGGTTGCCGTGAGCATCAGTTGATTAGCTCTCCAGAAGGCTGATAGAATGGCGAAGTCAGGCGCCAGCAGTACGCTGGCGCCTGGCTCGTTCTCTCACCCCTGGCTATCGTCGGCTTCTTGCCACAGCGCGCGCATCTCTGCGCAGCTTGCCAGCAAGAAGGCTAGTGTGCCCTGGGCCTCGACCCGGCCCTCCTTTAACACAATGATCTGGTTGGCGCGGCGCAGCGCGGCGCGACGGTGCGAAACCGCCAGGCACGTCACTGTGTCGCTGGTGAACAGACGCTCCCACAACACACGCTCCGTCTCGACATCCAGCGCGCTGGACAGGTCGTCAATCACCAACAGTTCGGCGCCGCGCACCAGCATGCGCGCCACCGCTGCGCGCTGCACCTGCCCGCCTGAGAGCTTGACGCCGCGCGTGCCAATTGGCGTTTCCAACCCCGCCTCCAGCGCCTGCACATCGTGCTCCAAAACGGCGCTACGCACAGCAGCAGCCAGGGCCACAGGGTCATCGGGCAGCCCCATAAGGATGTTCTGCTTGAGCGTCTCGCTAAACAGGCGCGGCACCTGCGCTGTGTACGCCGCGCGAGGCGACACAAGAAAGGAGGCCGCGTCGTCCACAACGGTGTCGTTCCAGCGGACCTCTCCCGCCTCCGGAGGCAGCAAGCCCAGGAGGGTCTGCAAGAGCGTCGTCTTGCCCGCGCCAACGCGCCCTGTCACCACCGTCAGGCTGCCGCGAGGCAGGCGCAGGTCCATTGCGGAAATGCCGCGCCCAGATTGCGCGTGGTGATAGGTCAGCCCTCGCGCCTCCAGAAGCGCCAGCCGGTTGGTCGTGCTGCCTGTTGAAGGCGACGCCTCCAACACAGGGGGGCAGGCATCAGGCAGAGGCCCACGCAGATACAGCGGAGTGTGGGCCACCAGCGCGGCTGGCGGCGCATCTCCCAGCAGAACGTTCATGCGCGCAAGCGCGACGCCGGTTTGCCGGTAATGGGCCAGAAACTGACCGAGCGAGGAGGTGAAGTCGGCAATGAAGCCCAGATACAGGACAAACAGGGCAAAGTCGCCCACCGTCAAGCTGCCAGTGCGCAGGCTATCAGCAGCCAGCAGCATGATCAGCCCCGTGCCCACGTTCACCGTGTTGGCCGTGATGCTGTTCAGCATCTGGGTCGCCACGCGGTCGGTGAGCATGGCCTTGCGGCGCTGCTCGCTCAGGCGACGGAAGCGCTCCACGGCTCGTTCTTCGGCTCCGGCAGCCTGCACCGTCTGCACTGCCGCCAGCACGTCGCCAATGGCTCCTGTGACCTGGCTGGTGGCCTGGCTGCTGGCGGCGCGATAGCGGCCCAGCGTGGTGCTTGCTCGCCGCGCTATTACCGTCACCACGATCAGCGGCAGGATAGCAACCAGGGTTATGCGGACATTGATATGCAGGAGCACCAGGAAAGCGACAACAGCCAGCAACCCCTGGCCCACGATCTCGTCGCTCCAATCTACGCCGTCCTCAGCATCATAGGCGTCGTCGCGGAAACGGCTGATGATCTCACCAATGGAGAAGGGCAGCGCGTGGGCGCCGGGTCGCTCCAGAATGTGTTGCAGCAGATTGCGACGCACCAGGCTGCTCATGGTGAAGCGCATCATGATCTCGACAAAGCCAGCGGTGAGCCACACAGCCACCCGGCATACAGCGAGCACGACCAGCAGCACAACCAGCCCTGTTGTGTTCAGGGGCAGGCGTGCCTGTCCGGTGAGCGTGTCGAAGAAGGCGCGGGTGATGAGTCCCGCCAGGAGATACCAGAGGCTGAATGCGCCCCACAACAGCGCGTGGAGCAGGTAGAGCCAGGGCCTGTAGCGAACCATTTTCATCAGGTAGCGCCAGGTTGGGAGTGGTTTCATACCGAGACCTCCTCAGCGTCAACGCGCAGCAGCCCGGCAAAGCGCGAGGTGGGGTCGGCGGCGAGGGCCAGCCGCGACCCGTACTCGCGGACCTGCCCGTCCTCCAGAACCAGAATGTCGTCGGCGTAGGCAATCGTAGAGAGCCGGTGCGCGATGATGATACCCGTGCGGCCTTCGAGCAGGCGACCCAGCGCCATATGCACCAGCCGGTCTGTGGCCGGGTCCAGGCGCGAAGACGCTTCGTCCAGAATCACCAGATCGGGGTCGCGCAGCAAGATGCGAGCGCAGGCCAACACCTGCGCCTGCCCAGCAGAAATTCCTGCGTCGCCGGACCCCAGCAGCGTATCCAACCCGCGCGGCAGTTCGCGCAGCCAATCCATCAGCCCCAGCGTTTCTAGCACAGCGCGAGTCTGCTCATCTGGCACGCTGTCGTCGAAGAGATTCAGGTTGTCGCGCAGGCTGGCATGGAAAAGCTGCACTTCCTGAGTAACCAGGCCGATGCGCGCCCGCACCTCCGCGAGATGCGCCGCCCGCAAGTCCACGCCTCCCAGACGCACAACGCCAGCTTGCGGGTCGTAGAAGCGCAGCAGGAGCCGCGCCAGCGTGGTCTTCCCGCTGCCGGTGCGCCCCACGATTCCCAGCACGCGGCCTGGCTCCAGGGAGACGCTGACATTGCGCAGGACCAGAGCGTCCTCTGCATAGCCAAAGGAGACACCTTCGAGTTCCACCGTCAGCGGGCCTGGCGGCAGCGCGACACCAGGGCCGTCAGCCAGGCGCTGCTGTATGCCCAGAAGCGCCTCGACACGGCTGATGCTGGCGTCCGCCTGCTGGAAGTCCTGCACCTCTTTTCGAATCCGCTCGGTTGGCTGGATCAGCATCTCCGTACACTGAAAGATCAGATAGGCAGTGCCGATGGTCAGCGTGCCAGCCTGGAACAACATGGCGCTCAGGGCAAAAGCAGCAGCCGTGCCGAGCGCCAGCAGTCCAAAGCTGGCGGCGCCCAGGCTGTAGCCCCACATCTGCGCCTTGCGCGTCACAGCCAGCCACGCCCGCATCACCTCAGCGCAGCGGCGCAGCACAAACGCGCCTGCCCTGCTGGAGCGAATATCTTCCAGGCCAGCCAGGTATTCACCCAGGAAGCCATAGAAATTGGCGCTGGCCTGGCGCTCTGCGGCCCAGGAAGGGGTGGCAACGGCGCGGATACGCAGCATGGCAGCCAGAGCCAGCACGACAAAGGCGCTCATCACCAGACCTATCCGCCAGTCTACGTGATAGAGCAGCCCAAGCACGCCCAGCATCAAGACGCCGTTGCCGAGCACATAAACTACAAAGCGCGAGAAGAAGCGGGCCAGGGTGCCCACGTCACCATCAACCCGCTCGATCAACTCGCCCGGCGTGTGGGCCGTGTGAAACGAGGCATCCAGCCGGAGCAGGTGAGCGAGCAGATTAGCACGCAGGGCGTTGGTGGCTGCCCAGCTTACATTTTCAGCCAGATAGGTTTCGGCAACAGCAAGACCCTGTTCTGCCAGAGCCAGGCCCATCGTCAGCAGCGCCAGGGTAATCAGATCGTGTAATGCCGCGCCAGAGGTGGCCTGGTCAATAAAGCGACTTGCCACTAGCGGCGTGATGACCTGCACAGTGATGGTGCAGCACAAGGTAATAGCCAGCAGACCCACCCACAACCACTGGGGCCGTAGATAGTGGGCCAACAGCCGCCAATAGCGGTTCAATGCCCGAAAAGGGTGCAAGAAGAACTCCTCGTCTTGCCGCGAGCGGCAGGTGCAGCCCTACAAGAGGGCTATGAGAAAGGGAGCAAGGAGAGGCAAAGCACCTGTGAGCGAGGAGCAGCGCGAGCGAATCTAGTCTGGAGACTCAGAAGAGAAGGTGAGAGTCAGCTACCAATTTACGGATTGATCCGCATGGAATGCAGGACACATCAGCAGCAGCCGCTTCTTACTTGTAAGGTGCAGCGTCTCATAGAAGTGGGGAACATAGTTGCGGGCAAGGCTGCACCTTCTTTCAATGATGAAAAATGCCATATCACACGGTTGATTATACCAGGGTGTGTGGTTTCCTGCAAGTGGGGAACAATGGCCTTGATTACAGCCATCGTTCCCCTGGTATGTTTCCTGGCGTGCCTGATCACGCCATCTGCCCGCCCAGGCGGTTGCCGCTTTCGTAGCGCCGCAGGCCGCGATAGAAGACCAGCCAGGCTAGCGACGCGATGCCCAGCGTGAAGGCTAGCAGCCCCGCCAGCAGCGGCCAGCGAAACTCACGCAGCAGCTCCACTGGAAAGTACGAGATGAATCCAGCAGGAATCACCGTAAAAAGCAGCAGCTTCACCGCGCCATGAAAGACTGGCGTGGGGTAGGTTGAGAAGCTGATCAGCGCGCCCATCAACTGCTGCGCCAGCCCTTCGCTGTTGCCCAGCCAGAAGGCCAGCGACCCCAGCAGCACCAGAAACGCTGTGAAGATCACGGCTATAAGCAGGACCAACAGCAGAAACAGCAGCGCGTGCTCTGGCGACGGACGGATGAGCACCAGAAACGCCAGCAACCCAAAGAGCATATCGCCCCAGGCGCTGGCAATGGTTGCGCTGACGAGCACATGCAGCAGCACGTTTTTGGGCAGCGTCAGGTAGCTATCCAGTCCACCGCTCGTAATCAGCGCGGCCAGGCGCGGCGCGCGCCCAAAGACACCTGTTGCTATGCCAAAGCCGCAGGTGGCAACTGCCCAGAGCACGATAACATCCGTGACGACCCAACCACGAATAACGCGGTAATGGTTGAAGTAGAAGAACCAGAAAGTCAACCACAAGCCATCGTTCAGCATCATGCTGACGACCTGGCTCCAGAAGCCCGCGCGATACTCCATTGCCGCCTGCATATTGGCGGAGAGATACCCGCCAATAAAGCGCAGATACCTGACCATCCTGCTATCCTCCGTTGATATTCACGCGCCGCACCGCCAGCCGATAGACGCCCGCCACAACCAGGCTCAGCACCAGCAGCGTCAGCCCTTGCTGCGCGAGCAGCGCGCCAAAATGCCCCAGATCAAACTTGACGATGGTGCGCGCCGGGCCATAAAGCAGCGCCGCAAAGGGCAGCGCCCGCGCAATCGTGCCCAGCGGCTCTGGGAACAACTCCAGCGGCAGCAGCACGCCGCCCAGCACCAGCACCAATCGGCTGTAGATCAGGGCAAACGATTCGGTTTCCTCGGTCCAGAAGGCCAGCAGGCCAATAGCAAACAGCGCCACAAAGTCTATCGAGATGGACAGAAAGACGACCAGCGGCCCGGCCAGCAGCCCCCACAGCGAAAACGGCGGCGGCCCCACAAAGACCAGCGCCAGCAGCGCGGCCACCAGCCCGGCCATCGCCAGACGCACCACACGCTCGCCCAGATAGTGCGCGTACTGATAGAACACATAGCTACATGGACGCCCCAAAAGATACGCCAGATCACCAGAGCGTACCTCGCCATCAATGCGCCGGTTCAGCGCGGGGACACTGGTCGCCAGCATCTCGACAATCGCCAGATACCAGATGATGTCGCGCAGGGTGAAATCGCCCAGGCGCGTGCCGGGCTGCGCGCTGTAGGTCGTCTCCCAGAGTTGGACAAAGATGACCATCAGCGCCACCAACAGCAGCGCCCGAAACACAATCTCGGTAATATAGGCGAGGCTGCTGGCAACGCTCATGCGAAAAATCGCCCAATATTTGCCAAAGGCGCGCAGCCCGCCCCGGCCAGCACGCGCTGGCCGGGCAACGCTCAATTGTGATGTCATAGCGGCATCTCCTCCATCTCTACCTGTTTGGTCTGGTAGATGGCCGCGATAATCTCTTCCATCGGCGGGTCGGAGATGTTCAGGTCTAACACGCGATAGCGGCGCATCAGCGCGCTCACCACCGGCTCAATCGGCTGCTGGCGCGTATCCACCTCCAGCTTGACCCCATGCCCGTTGACCTTGAGCACCTGCACACCCTCAAAGCCCTCCAATCCTAGCAGCGCTGCCTTGCGCCCGTTGAGTTTTTCTAGTGGTTGACCACCACTGGCCGCCTCAACGTTTTCCTCCAGCAGCAGATCAACCGTCTTGCTGCGCAGATATTCGCGCTTCAGCTTTGCTACCGGCGCATCCAGAATGATCTGCCCATGATTGATCACGATAGCCCGCCGACAAACCTGTTCCACATCGCCCGCGTCGTGCGACGTCAGAAAGACCGTCGTGCCTTCCTCCTGATTCAGCCGCCCGATCAGATCACGCATGCGCTGCTTGGCGATGACATCCAGCCCAATCGTCGGCTCATCCAGAAAGAGCACCTCCGGCCCATGCAGCAGCGCCGCCGCCAGTTCGCAGCGCATGCGCTCGCCCAGGCTCAGCTTGCGCGCGGGCGTCGTCAGAAACTCCCCAATCTCAAACGCCTCCACCAGAAGCGCCAGGCGCCGCTGAAAGATGGCGTCGTCCAGGTCGTAGATACGCGCCAGCAGCCGGAAGGTATCGCGCGGGGGCAGGTGGAACCAGAGCTGCGACTTTTGCCCAAAGACGCTGGCAATGCGATAGGAGAGCGCCCGCCGCTCGCGCCAGGGCACCAACCCCAGCACACGCGCTTCGCCGCTGGTCGGGAAGAGGATACCCGTCAACATTTTGATGGTGGTGCTCTTGCCCGCGCCGTTTGGCCCGATGAAGGCCAGCATCTCCCCGCGCTCCAGGCTAAAGTTGATGTCGCGCACAGCCTCGCGCGTGCGATAGCTCGGATGAAAGAGCGATTGCACGCTCCCCTTCAACCCGGCTTCGCGCTGGCGCAGACGAAACGCTTTGCCCAAACCGTTGACCTCGACGACCTGCATGGCTGGTCCCTCCTCTTACAATGAACAGTGCCTGGCGACTAAAGATCGCGCCTAAGGGCCTACGGCCACCCCTAAGACAGAAGGGCACGGCAAGTCCGCCTGCGCGGACTCCCCGCCCCAAGCAGATGTGCTCCAAAAACTCCACAAAAATAGCAAGGGCACGAATCCTTGTTTGGACTCGTGCCCTGAAGAAGCCTGCTCTGAAGAATCTTCTGCCCCTACACCCCTTCCTCTCCTGCTGCTGGACGCCCCCTGGAGACACGAGCCAACGCACAAAGCCACACGGTGGTATACCCAATGGGAAGGGTACCGTGTTGCCTGATAAACATCCAGGAGGCGAAACGGCTGCGCTCTGCGTCACCAGTTGTCGTTTGTTCGCGTTGTCGTTCAGTGCTTCCAGTCATGGCTGATCTTCACTTTTTGCGGTACAAAAATACCCGCGCACGTGCCAATGAATTTACCAGCGTCGTTGCGGGTGGTTGGTTCAAGTATACTTAGAAATTTTTGCTTTGTCAAGCTTTCGCCAGGCTATGTGATGTAGGCAGAAAACACAGCTTCACTTGCCCGACGTTTCGGGGAGCTGCACACGACGAAAGATGCCCCAGAGCGTCAGATCATAGGCAGCTTTGAGCGCGCCAGACAGCATGAAAGGCAGCCCCAGCGAGAGCGCGGCGCCTTGCAGCAGTAAGCCGGAAAAGACCGGGCTGGTGGAGGAGCCTGCACTGCGTGCCAACGAAGTGACGCTGGCAGCGCTGGTGCGTTCTTCCGGTGCTACCAGCGCCATCGTGTATGCCTGGCGCGTGGGCACGTCCATCTGCGAAAGCAACTGGCGCAGCAGCAAGAGCGCCGCTGCCAGCGGAAAAGTGGGCATCAGCGGGATAAGCGCCAGCAAGACGTTGGAAGGTAGATGCGTGAAGACCATTGTATTGAGCAGACCAAAGCGCCGCGCCAGTGGAGCCGCCGCCAGAAACGAGAGCGCGGCCAGGGTATTTGCGCCAAAAAAGAGCGCGGCAAGCGGCGCCAGCGGCACGCCGTAGCGCAGGTGAAAAAAGAGCACCATCAGGCTCTGCACGACCAGCCCTCCGGCCAGCGCATCCACACTAAAGAGCGCCGCAAGCCGCAGCACCACAGAGCGCGAGCGCGGCAACGGCGGGAGCAAGCGCTGCCAGCGCGCTGCCACCTGTTTTTCTGTCGCAGATGGAAGTTCTACCGCTGGCGAGAGGCGCGCCGCGAGCAGCGCCACCAGCAGGGCCAGGCCAGCGTAGATGCCAAACATCAGCCGGAGTCCCAGGCCAGTTGGCAGCCCGGCGCGGGCCAGAAGATCGGGCAGTCCGGCGGCCAGCGCGCCCAGCGCGCCTGCAAAGGAGGCCACCAGATTATAGCGGGCAAAGAGGCCCGTGCGCTCATCGGCTGGGGCGATCTGAGCCAGCATTGCCTGTTCGATAGGCAGGAAGGGCGCCGTCTCCGAGGCGGTGGTGCCGAGCGTGCCCAAAAAGGCTGCCACCAGCAGCACAGGATAGAAGCGGGTGAGGCCAAAGGCGGCGCCAGTCGCTGCCATCAGCAGCGCCAGCGAGGCAAGCGTTCGCCTTCGCCCCCAGCGATCAGCCCAGAGGCTGATCAGATAGGTGCTACAGAAATCGCCCACCAGCGAAACGGTAACAAGAGCGCCAATGGCGGCGGGCGAGAGGCCCGCCGCGCTGAGCGCCACCGCCAGCAACACGGCCAGCAACCCGTAGGCAAATGAGCGCAGCCCACGCGCCGCCATGATCTTCCAGGTATCACCCATCACTTCTTGACGGGCGCACCGGTGCGGTCAAAGGGATTGGTTGGCTCCTGGCCGGAAGCGGGCTTAAAGGCGCCGTCGGGCTTGCCCTGGCGCACCATCTCCTGACAATACGCATAGAGGGCATCGTAGACAATCCATTCCGCCGCGTTTTGCTCGTGATCATCCTTGAAGCCAAGATGCCGGAAGCCTTCAGCAATCGCCTCCAGTCCTTCGCCTTCTGGCTGCTGCCAGAGCGAGTTATCAGTGTCGGCGCCGTTGACGATCTTGCCCAGCAGCACCAGCGCCGGGTCGTGGGTAAGGTTGTGTTTCTTGAGGATAGCCTCAAACGAGCATTCCTTGCCATGATGTCCCAGTTCCACATCTTTAACATCGTAGGGTATCGCGCCCTCGCGCTGGGCAACTGCCATCACCTGATCGTTGGGCACAAACAAGAACTCGGCGTCTTTATCTACAAACTTCTTGATGAGCCAGGGGCAGGCCACGCGGTCTACCTTCACATGCTCGCGGGTAATCCACTTCATTGCCTGGGTTCTCCTTTTGTTGTAAAAAACGAACAGCCAATAAAGGGTGAAAATGCGCTAACTCACCTCGCTTTCCTCATACACAACTGCCTGACAACTGGGCAGGAAGGCATACAAGCGCTGACGCTGCGCATCGTAAGCGGTGGTATGGGCGCCTGTCTCTGTGGCAAGCTGCTCCTCAACCAGCATGGTGATGGTGTTGATCACCTCGATCACACCTGGTTTTGCAATGGAGACATACAGACGGTTGAGTCGGTGGTTATGCCAGAGGACATCCGGCAGGCCAGCGATGGGCGTGCGGGCCAGTTCCTCGCCTGCTAGCAGGTCCAGCGTGATAACAAAGCCTTCGTCGCAGGCGACCCAGGCGCGGCTGCCATCCTGACTTAGCGCCAGGCCATGCGGTCCACCGGCAGAGATAGGAAACGTGCGCGTGAGGCCAAACGCGCTGGCTGAGACGACCACAACACAGGCTGGCTCGCGGATGTTGATGAGAAAGCTGGCATCTGCGGGGCGATAGAGGCACCAGCGTGGTCTACCGGGTAACTGCGCGGTGGCGGTGACACACCCGGCCTGCAAATCAACCAACTGCGCCAGATTTTCTTGTACATCGGCTACCAACAGGTGTTTACGCTCTCTGTCCCAGGCCAACCCGTTTGGGCGCGGCGCTACCATGATTTCTTGCTGTACAAGCGCCGTATCTGTCGCAATGACGAGCAGCTTGCCCGCGCCACGCGCTGCCGCAAAGACCAGGTGTTCTTCCTGGGCGCAGAGGACGCCACTGGCCTCCGGGCAGCCAGGGATTGTGGCTAGATGCTGCAAATGCTCACCATTAATCACTTCAACTGCGCCAGCCGTTGTGTTTGCCACAAAGACACGCCCAGTTTTCAGGTCAATATCGCCGTGATCAAAATCGCCTTTTGGATGAGGCGGCAAGGGGATGGTTTCGCGCAGGCGCAACGTTGAGGACATGGCAGCCTTCCTTTCACAGTGAACAAGCCCAGCACCTGACATTCAGATCGCTTCATTGGCAAGTTGAGCATATAAGGCGTCGTAAATCAGCGCTCCGCGTTCCAGCGCGACATGATCATTGGGGCTGGTCCGGCTGATGCCCCGGCAGATCAGGTCTAGCCCTGGCGCGGCTGGCTCCAACATCACTTCCTGCACGACATCCGCCTCATCTACAATGCGTGCAATCCGCTCAAGTATCGGGTCTTGCAGGTGGTATTCGCGCAGCATCGTGGCAAAGGTACAATGCCCCCGATGGTGAGACAATCGCGCGCCAGGGATGTCAAATGGCTCTGCCTCTGGAGGAAGCGGGTGCTGACCTTTGGGGATAAACTGAAACTCCGCCTCTCGGTCAAGATAGGTGGTAATCAGCCAGGCACAGGCCATGCGGTCTACGCCTACCTGCTGCCAGGTAACCCATTTCATGTGTTGTTCCCTCCTCTGGCGGCCAGAAGCTGGTCGCGGACCTGTTGACCCAACAGTGACTGGAAATAATCCTGCGCGCGTGTTTGCTGGTATTTCCGCGAAAGCCCCACCAGGTCCGTATCCTCTCGCGCCAACTCTGCCAGGATGTCACGATAGATCGCGTCCACTTTTTCAAGAAATTGCGCTCTGAGTGATTCCTCCTGCCCAGAGAGCAGAGACTGTGTTTCCCAAAGCAACGCCTCTCCGCCAAGCTCTCCGATCTCTACCGCCAGCCACTGCATCTGCTCGCGTGTCCAGGCGTTGGCTGGCAGCACCCACACAGCATCATGCAGCAAAAGCGCTCCCAGGCGTTTGAGCCTTCGCCAAACAAGCGCGCGAAGGGCGGTGGGTTCGCGGGGCACTTTATAGACCAGCAGCACCCAGGTAGGCTCGTGGGCAGACTCCATGACGTTATCTCCTTCACCAGCCGACTTCCGCTTGCCTCTGATTTTCTCTGCGCGGCAAAAGCAGTGTGTATGTGTCCATGAGTGCAATAAATCATAACCACTGTTACAATATACCAGAAAAAAGCCAGAAAGGGAAGAGGTTTTGTGAGGTGCTTTTAGCCTCGCAACCCTCTTGATTCAGCGCCGTATATATTGATATGGGAACACTGTAGCATGCTCGATAGAGCAAGTCGGTGAGGAAACCGCTGATGGGAGACGCAAGGTGTTCCCGGAACGAGAGCAAGAGGCGCCCTCGTAGAAAGAAGGAGACAATGGAGATTCTCCCGCCGCCCATCGCTTCCTCCCGCAAGGAGCGGATGAGGCAATGTCCATCTGTCCAAACTGCCGTTCCCCCGTTACGCCCGCTGATGACATCTGCGAGCAGTGTGGGGCTGTGCTCGTTAGCACGGCCATCGTTCAACCCGATAACCCCATCAGCGCTGCCCTGCGGGCAGCCCCCCCTGGCTCATCCCCCGCCTGGTCGCTGACGGCCTGTCCAAACTGCCAGCGGCCCGTCACTTCCCACGATGAAATCTGCGAGCACTGCGGCATGGTGCTGGCTTCGGCTGCACGCTCTGCCTCAAGTGCCAGCGCCACGCTGCCACCAGCAGAGACGCCTGCTGAGCAAAAAGCGCCAGAGTCAGCCAATCGCCTGAAGACGGGCCAGTTGCTCAACAACCGCTATGCCATCGTCAAGTCCGTTGGCAGCGGCGGCATGGGCGCTGTGTATCTGGCTGAAGATCAGGTGCTGAAGCGGCAGGTCGTGCTGAAGGCGCTGTTGAGCGAGAACGACAAGGAACTTATCGCCCAGAGCATCAAAGAGCGCGAGTTCCTGGCGACGATCAAGCACGCCAATATCGTCTCGATCTACGACTTCCTGACCATTGGCGCGCAGGGCTTTATCGTGATGGAGCACATCAACGGCAAAACCCTGGAGCAGATCATGGAGGAGCAGGGCCGCCCCTTCGAGGCGGCGGAAGCCATTCGTTACATGCTGGGTATTCTGCCTGCCTTCACCTATCTGGCAAAGCTGGGCCTGGTCTACTGCGACTTCAAGCCGCAAAACGTCATGCTGGAGGTGCTCAAGGATGGCACACAGGTGCTCAAGCTGGTGGACCTGGGCACCGTCATCAAGTATGGGCCAAAGCCCGATGCGGTCTACGGGACACCAGGCTTCCATGCCCGCGAAGCCATCAAGAATCCCTCGCCGGAAACAGACCTCTATTCGGTCTGCCGGGCGCTGGCGTATCTGGTGACGCAGATGGACCTGGGCAAACCGCTCTTTGGCATGCCGCCCGCAGAACACTATCGCGCCTTCCGCGACCACCCCGCGCTGTATCGGCTGTTGGTCAAGGGTACGCATGCTGACCCGGCGCGGCGCTTTCACCGCGCCGAAGACCTGAGCGACCAGTTGGCTGGCGTGCTGCGCCAGATTATCGGCGGAGCGCCAGGCGTGCCGGTCAGTTCGCGGCTTTTTCTCTCTGGCCCGCTGGCGACAACCGGCAAGCTGGGCCAACGCGGGGAGGCGCTGCTGGACGAGAGCGATCTGGCGATTGGCCTGCTGCACACGGGCGACCAGGCGCTCAGAATGGGGAACCACGCCAGCGCCCGCGACTTTTACGCGCAGGCGACGCGCGCCAACCCCAAAAGCGTAGATGCCCACCTGCGTCAGGCTGAAGTATTCATCGAACAGGGCGAGTATACCCACGCGCTTAATCAGATCGGTCACGCGCAGCGGCTGGCGCCCACTAACTGGAAGCTGCTCTGGTATCTGGGGCGCTTGATGGAGGCGCAGGGCCACTTCAGCGAGGCGCTTGAGCAGTATCACGACCTGCTCAATGAACTGCCTGGCGAATTGCCGCCGCAGCAGGCGCTCGCCAGGGTCTACGCGCGCCAGGGCAACCACCAGGTGGCGATAACGCTGTATAGCGGCGTGCTCAAAGCCGATTCAGGCCATACCGAAGCCATCTTTGGCCTGACCGACTCGCTGGTCAAGCTGGAACGCTGGGATGAGGCCGTACACGTGTTGAGCAACGTCAGCGAGGCCACCGCGCGCTACGTGGATGCGCAGTTGCTGCTCTGCAAACTGTATGTGACGCATATGACGCCGCTGACCGTCCCGCATGCCGAGCAAGCCGCACAGGTGATTGCGGCGCTGGCCGGGCACACAGAAGACCCGCGCTTTTACCTGACACGCGGTGATGTCTATCGCGCGCTCTGGCAGTTGGCGCAGCAGGGTAAACTGCCCTCCAAAACAAAAGTGCCCGGCTTGCCTGACGCAAACTGGCGCACACTGGGCAGCGCGGCAGAAGCAAGCTACGTTGAGTACCTGCACCGCGAAACTCACCCTGCCAACCGCGAAACCGTTGTTCGCTGCAAATTTGAGGTCGCCCCCTGGCGGTTGTGGTAAATCCGCAGAAGGAAGCAAAATAGGATGTTTACCGTCACCCCCTCTCAGAACCTCTATTATCTGCGCCCTGGGCAAAACAGGCTGCAAACGGTGCTCTCGGTGCAGGTAGACAAAACCAACCCTGGCACCAAGGCGCGCCTGGCAGTGGGGATTGTGCTGGACCGCTCTGGCTCGATGGAAGGGAAGAAAATCCAGGCGGCACGCGAAGGCGCCATCAAGGTGCTGCACGCCCTTGATGAGGAGACAACGTTTGTTGTCGTGTCGTTTAACGAACTGGCGCAGGTGCTCTACGGCCCGGCCCCTGGCACCAAAGAGCATAAGCGGCGGGCAATCGCAGCGGTCCAGGCGGTGCAGGCCGGACGTGGCACCTGCATGAGCACTGCGCTCAACGCCGCTGTGGACGCGCTGGGCCAGGACCAGACACGCGCCAGCAAAATTCTCTTTCTGACCGATGGCAAGAACGAAAGCGAAGCCCGGCAGGTCTTAGCTCAGGCTGTTCAGCGCTGCGCCCAGGCGCAGATCAGTGTGCATGCCTGGGGGGTGGGCACGGATTGGGACGCGGCAGAACTGCGCCATATTGCCGATGTCACCTACGGAAGCGCTGATATTATCCCCACGCCCCAGCAGATTGAGGCAGCCTTTCTTGCCGCCTTCAGCCAGATACGCCAGACGACCATCACGAACGCGCGGCTGGTGCTCTGGTCGCCAGTGGGCGTCGCGCTCAAAGAGATGCAGCAGGTTTTCCCGCGCATTATGGTGTTGGGCTGGGAGCAAGACCCAACCAACGCGCAGCAAAAAATCGTCTCGCTGGGGACATTTGCGGCTGGCGAGCAACGCGATTACTTGCTGGAACTGGAGGTGCCAGTTGCGGCGTCGGGCCAGCAGTTTTTGATGCTGCGGCCCGGCACGCGCTACTTTACCGCCGGATTGGGCGAACAGGAGGAAAAGAGCGCCCGGCAGCAGTGGGTCTTTGCCGAATGGACAGAGAACCTGGCGCTGGCGGCGCAGCTTGATTCGCAGGTAGCGCATTACACCCACCAGGAAGAACTTTCGCAGGCGATCCTGGCGGGCCAGGAGGCGCTGGCTGCCGGGGATCGCAGCCGCGCGACCAAGCTGCTTGGGCTGGCGCTGGAGATCAGCCAGCGCACCGGCAACGAGCAGATGACGAAGCTGCTGGGCAATCTCGTGCAGCGCGACTCCAACGGCACGCTGCGCCTGAACCCGGAGGCCGATGCCGTCGCCCGCCAGACATTGGCGATTCACGCTGGCCGCACAACGCGGTTACTCTAAAAGGAGGCAGGCGATGGTTTGCGCACATTGTCAGGCTTCAAATATGGATGGCACCGCCTTTTGTGAGGCGTGCGGTGCGCCTATGCTGGCGCTGGCGCCGGCAGCCCCGCCAACCAGCGCGGGAACAACTAACGGCGCTGGTCAGACAATCATGCTGGTGGTCGTCAGCCCAGCCGGTGAGATGCGCGTGCCCTTCAGCGGTCAGGAACTGCTCTGCGGGCGGCGCGATGAGCGTCTGCGCATCTACCCAGAGATTGCGCTGGACGACCCCGCCGCCAGCCGCCGTCATCTGGCGTTGTTTTCACAATCCGGCCAGCTTTATGTCCAAGACCTGGAGAGCGGCAACGGCACCAAGCTCAATCAGGTGCCGATAGCCTCCGGTGTCCCGATAGAAGTGCATCACAATGACGTGCTCAGCATTGGCGAGCATGTCACGATTCGCGTGGAGATGATGTAGCAATGGCTGTTCACGCTCCAACCAAACGTACTCACGCACCATCACGCCGCACTGCTGGCAACCAGCCAGCCCCAGGCGGCCCTCCAGGGCGCCTGGCTTTGCGCCGCTTGTTCTCTCCAAGAAAGCTCTGGCGCCAGGCACGCACCACGCTCAAAGGCGGCTTTGTGCTGCTCGCTGTCTGCATTGGCCTGCTGGCGCTGACTCAGACGCTGCTGGTGGCGCAGCTCTTTCAGCACGCGCTGGATGATCTCAACACTATCAGCCGAGACAGCATTCCCAGTGTGAATGCGGCCCAGGCGCTGGCGCAATATATCGAGGATATTGACGCCAAAGCCGCCGACTATCTTGCCACCGCTGGCTTCACTTCACAAGAACCCTGCGCTATTCCAGGCATAGACATCCCTGGCCTGACGCTAACCGTCCATGATTGCGATGATCGCACCATCGCGGCGGAGATTACCCTGGCAAACCAGCAACTTGACCTGGCGGCTCATAACGTGACCTACCCAGGCGAACGTACCGCTATTGAACGTATCGAACTGGGCTTGCAGGTGTATCTCTCCGATATTCGGTTGATGCAATACGAATACGGGCTGGCTGACAGCAAAACCAACCCCAGCGACCCGCATCTGGTCCAAGCCTATGCCTCGTATCAGGTGGCGGGCATCACGTTGCATCAGGCGATTTTTCCGCCCAATACCGGCGAAGTCAGCAGCGTCCCCACGTTGTCCGAATCGGACGTGCCCGCTTGTGTGCTGGATGGCCGCACCATTCCCGGCCCTAGCTGGCCGCTGGGCAGCCTGGAAGAGAATATTGGTTGCTTGAACAGCATCAACAGGATACAGCTTGATGCCGCCTACGCGGATGCGACAACATTTCTGGGCATCAGCGCTGCAATTATTCTGGGCAGTTGCTTGCTGCTCTGCGGCTTCCTGCTGCTGGTGTTCTGGCGCATGGTAAAGGTAACGCATCGCGTGATCAATCCTGGCCTGGGGCTGGCCGCGCTGGTTGGGGTGATCTTCTGCTTTGGAACCATCCTTTTTGCCGCGCATCTGGCTGGACCACATGGCACCTTTGCGCAGATTGCCGTAGATTCCTACGGAAGCGTCTATGAGTCGGCGCAGCTTGAGCGTGACGTGACAACCGCCAATGCCGACGAGTCGCGCTGGCTGATCGCCGTCGAGTTTGGCGACCAGGAGAGCATGGCCCGCTGGCAGCAGGATTGGCTGAACGACGTAAAGCAGGTGAATGATCTGCTCAACACCGCTTTTGCCAATCAGCCGCATCCTGAAGATGCGAAAAATCTGAAGGATATACAGGCGAACTGGGACCGCTTCTATCAGATTGATGAGCAGGTTCGCCTGGCAGCCAATAACACCGCGAACCCAAATCGCGTGATTGATGCCGAGCGGCTGAGCACTGGCGATTCCAATACCGCTGTTGCTGCTTTCACGCAGGCGGCAGAGCAGCTTGGCACCGTGAATCAGGGCTATTACAATCAGGCGCTCACTTCCACACGCGATACACTGACGCGCACGATTCTGCTCAGCTATCTGCTCTTTCCGTTGATTGGCCTGGCTGCGGTCTGGGGCATCGCATACCGTCTCAAGGAATTCTAGCAGTTGCGCAAGTGAAGGCATCTGGTTATGCTCATGCCTCTAACGCGCGTTCAGTGCCCAGCAGCGCTTCCCGCATACGCTGGGCGAGAAAGGGGCCATCACGCGGCGGCAAGACACGCGGCAACTCTTCTGGCATGACTTTCACCACGCCAAAGAATAAACCCGACGTGGTGTGGATGTCCTGACACAGCACAGCAAGTTCGCTCGCCTGCCGAACGGTGCGCACCGCAGGGAAGCCGCAGCCAGCAGCAACAGCCGCCAGATCAGTACCTCTGGCGGTATGTGTCTGCTGCTGTCCGGTTTCGCCGTAGCGCTCGTTGTCCAGAACCACAATGCGCAAATTGGCGGGCTGTTGGGCCGCAATGGTTGCCAGGCTGCCCAGGCCCATCAGCATCTCACCGTCGCCGGTCAACACCAGCACGTTGCGCTCTGGCTGCGCCAGGGCCAGCCCCAATCCCACCATCGCAGCGCCGCCCATCGCGCCCCACAGCGGAAAGTCAAGCGGCTCGTTGCTACACGCGGCAAGGTCATAGGCAGGCGAGCCGAGGCCCGCGACGACGAGAAGATTGCCGCGCTTGCGCAGGAGTTCGCGCACCGCCTCGCGCCGGTTCAGCATGATCATTTATCACCTCTGGCAAAATCCTTCGTGCCAATCAGCTTTTGCGTGAGCAGCACCGCCACGCGGCAGCGGCTCTGAAACGCGAGCTTGATGGCAGCCTCGACATTGGGATAGACCTCCTCGGCTGCGTCGGCGCGATACACAATGACGCCGCTTGCCTCAAGGACAATCGGGGTGCTCTGGCCCATCGGCACCTGCCAGGGGTTAAACTCGCCCCATTCCCCGCGCATGGTGACGAGGGTGAGCAACGGCATATTGCACACGCGCGGCAGGGACAGCATATTGATGCAGTTCCCTACACCACTCGATTGCATAAGTAAGACAGCGCGTTTGCCACCCAGAAAAGCGCCTGCGGCCAGGGCGATCCCCTCTTCTTCAGTGGTCAATGTCACGGTGGACATGGCTGCGTCACGCTGGCACAGTTCGATCAAGCGCTTGTGCCCGGCGTCGGGGACAAACGAAACTATCTCCACATGATGCGCCTTCAACAGCGCGTAGGCCCCATCTGCCCAATGAGCGAGAGTGTCTTGTTCTTCCATAGCGTTCAACGCTCCTTGTTCTCCTGCGCAACCCGTGCCCTATACGATAGCAACCTTTGAGCAAAATATCCAGGGCTATGCGGTTCTCGCTCTTGTTCAGGCTGGTACAATGCTCATCAACAGCCTGTAAGCCAGGGGAACGGCTTCCCCTCTCGCCAGAGAAAGGAACACCTGTGGACTCCGCTTCATTTTCGCGCCCCGAACCTGAGCCAAAATCCAGGAGCAAGTCGGCCCCTGTTGCCCACACCGCAGTTCGCATCGAAGACAGCTTTTGGGCGCCGCGCTTACAGAGCGTGCGCGAACGTAGCTTGCCGCTTATGTACGACATTTTCAAACAGGATGGGCATTTTGCCGCTTATCGCGGGGAGTGGAATTTAGAGCACAAACCAAGCCCCTACGTATTTTGGGAGTCCGAGGTCACGAAATGGCTGGAAGCGGCGAGCTACTGCCTGGCTACCCAGCCTGAGCCAACGCTTCAGACACTGGTGGATGAAGTCATTGCCCTCATCGCATCCATCCAGCAGCCCGATGGCTATCTCAATGTCTGGTTCACCGTCGTTGAGCCAGGAAAGCGCTGGACAAATCTACGCGATTGGCACGAACTCTATTGCGCCGGACACCTCATCGAAGCGGCGGTTGCCCATTTCGAGGCGACAGGCCAGCGCACGCTGCTGGACGTTGCCTGCCGCTATGCCGACCATATTGCCGCCGTCTTTGGCCGAGAGGAAGGGAAGAAGCGCGGCTATTGCGGGCACCCGGAGATCGAACTGGCGCTGATCAAGCTGTACCAGGCTACCAATGAATCCCGTTATCTTGCTCTTGCCCACTATTTCGTGGAGGAGCGCGGGGCGCAGCCCTCCTACTACGACGCAGAGGCGCGGGCGCGGGGAGTGGACCCGGCGTATTATTGGGCAAAGACCTACGAATATTGCCAGGCCCATCTGCCGGTGCGCGCACAGGAACAGGTGGTTGGGCACGCGGTACGCGCAATGTACCTCTATTCAGCGATGGCTGATCTGGCACGCGAGGTGAACGACCCCTCCTTGTTTGAGGCATGCGAGCGCTTATGGCAGCATCTTTGCTCGACCAGACTCTATCTCATTGGCAGCCTGGGGTCTTCGGCAGAAAATGAAGGGATGACCGCCGATTATGATCTGCCCAATAGCTCGGCCTACGCGGAAACCTGCGCCGCCATTGGGTTGGTTCTCTGGAGCCATCGCATGCTTCAGCTTGATACAGACCGGCGCTTTGCCGATATGATGGAGCAGGCGCTCTATAACGGCGTCTTGAGCGGCGTATCGCTGGATGGGGCATCGTTCTTTTACGAGAATCCCCTGGAGAGCAAGGGAAGCCATCATCGGCAGGCGTGGTTTGAGTGCGCTTGCTGCCCTCCCAATGTCGCCCGCCTTCTCGCCTCGCTGGGTGGCTATATGTACACCATCAGCGAGAACGAGATTCAGGTCCATTTATACATACAAAGTACCAGCACGATTTCCCTGGGCAACCAGCAGGTTATCTTGCGGCAAGAAACTGCCTACCCCTGGGATGGAAGGATTCAGTTCAGCATAGAGATGAAGGAGCCAGGCGCGTTTGAGGTCAGCCTGCGTATTCCTGGCTGGTGTAGAAAGGCGCGGCTTAGCGTGAATAGCGAAGATGTCCCACTGGAGTCATCCCTGCGCAAAGGCTATGCGCGGATTGAGCGGCTCTGGCGCACCGGGGATACCATCCTGCTGCACCTGGAGATGCCTGTTGAGCGCATCTACTCCCATCCCGATGTGCGCGCTGATGCCGGGCACGTCGCGCTCCAGCGGGGGCCGCTGGTCTACTGCCTGGAAACAGCCGATAACCCGCTCCCGCTCCACCGCATCAGATTGCCAGAGACAACAACGCTGGAAAGTCAGTTCGCGCCTGCTGCGCTGGGGGGAGTAGCGCTCATCCGGGGAACCGCCCTGGCGCTAGAAACCGAAGATTGGGCAGGCGCCCTCTATCGCACCACTCCCGCCAAAAGCGTTCCATATACACTGACCGCTATTCCTTACTTCGCCTGGGACCACCGCCAGCAGGGAGAGATGCGCGTCTGGCTGGGAATAGCTCCCTGACAAACAGTGGCTAGGGGGTTGGTGTCGGTGTCGGGGCTGGCGTATCGGTTGGCGTAGGCGTTGGCGTGTCTGTTGGAGTCGGCGTGGGCGTATCGGTTGGAGTATCCGTTGGGGTTGGCGTGGGCGTGTCCGTTGGGGTTGGCGTACTTGTTGGCGTCGGTGTGGACGTGCTTGTTGAAGTTGGTGTGGGTGTGTGGGTTGGCGTGGGTTTAGAAGTGGTAGTGGGGGTAGGGTGAGCCGTTGGTTGGTCCGTTGCCGATGCGGTTGGCAACTCTTCCGGGGTTGGCACCAATGCAACTAGTGTGGGAGTGCTTTCAGGCACATCCGTAGGCGCTTGACCGCTGGTTGGGGACGCATTGAAACTTTGCTGTGGGACATACGGGCTGCCAGCTCCTTTGGGCGCGCTGAGGACCAACGCCCACAATAAGCCAAGCAGCAGCACCCCTCCTATCATCGCAACCAGCTTTACCCCGGCGCCCCTTGCTCTCCTTTGCGCTCTGACCAGGGCGCTCTTCGCTTCGGCTCGCCAGCGCCTGGCCTGCCACCCGAATCCAACCCGATGCTTCTTGATCGGCCTTGTTCTTCGGACAGCGGGCAGCGGGCGGGTGATTCTTACCAGTTCCAGCCCCATCTGGCCTGACAAGAGCGGGGACTTCCAGCCCACATGGGCATGGACCAATTGAGGATCGGCTGCATCAGGCACCAACCACACATTGCGCTGCCATTCACTGCGGGTGCTGAAAGAAGATGTGGCGTCAATTTCAGCTTCCTCCCAGTCCAGCTCTGAGGCCAGGCGGAACTGATAAAGCGGAGAATTCTTTGGAAGGGAAACGCCAGCCTCGGAAAAGTCCAGCTTTCCCTCGTCTCTTAGCGCCAACTGAAACCATACCTGCTTTATGAATTGTTCCCACTCTGCCCTGCTGGGTTGATGAGGAGCGGCCAGGGTAAGGGCGCGTTCGCCCTGCTTCGTCATCAACAGCAAGCGGCAATCATAGGGCACATCCATATTCGCCTGACTCAGGGCACGATAAGACACCCAGACTTCAGCTAGCTGCTCGTTAAGCGTCACCTGAAAGAGTTGCAGGGGATCATCCAGCGTCCTGGCTTCAAGAAGGGGAAGCAACTCCTGGCCCCGCCAGGAGAGAGAAGCTCTGGCAGAAGCAACCAAATACCTCGTCAAATGCTTTTGCCAATCACCAACCAGTGAAGCAGCATCGAGAGAGGCGCCCCACTGGAAATTTGAGGAGATCGCCACAAGTTGTGGGCTGTGCTGAGGGGTCAACTCAGCATGTTCAGAAGGCTCCTCATGGATCATAGCTGGCCCGATTCCTCCCGTTGATCGCTGGCAAAAGCAAGCGTGCTCTCGTCTTGCAAAGCATCTACTTAATGATAACAAACATTCTTCCTAAGAGCCACTTTGTGCAAATCCATACTAGTATAAGGAAACCCCCATCCCTGTAGCCTTACAAGGGATGGGGGCTTTCATTTGAGATGACAGACGTTTGACACGTCCGTCATGCCAGGTTCAAGGACAAGAAACCCTAGTGCCCACCGTCTGGATTCACGCTGGTGATGAATGTGCCCCAGTTTGCCAGCACGGTGCGCGCCCCACCAGGGATGTACTCAGCCGCGAGCCAGATGCTTCCGTCCGGTCCAGCAACAGCAGCAGAATAGTCGCCCCAGCGAGCAACTCCATCGCCACCCTCTTCAGGGTACCCGGTGAAGCCGTCTTCAGGTCCAACGCCCGCTCCGCTGATATGTACCGCGCCAGCAGAGCCATGCGCAGGAATGCTTGCGTAGCCAGTGCTGGGGAAGTAATCCGGGCCAGAGATGCTGAACGACATGACCGCCTGCCCCTTGGCATTGACACCAATGGAGGGGAAAAGCACGTTGTCATTCTCCAGCGAGACATACCCCTGATTCGCCATAGAGGCGGTGAGTTGGCCGTGATTCCAGCCAGGCCGGACAATGAAGTAGGCAATTCCAGAGCGCGGGGCCTCATCCCCTGACTGCACAATGGTGTTGACGCCTGCCCACAGGAGGCCATTGGCAAAGACCACCTGATTCATGCGGTCATCATTGGTGTTAAGCTGCTCCAGCAGCGAATCGCCCAGAGCGGTCCCCAACGGCCTGGGGCCATCCTTTTGCGTGGCAGCAGGAGGCTGACCGTATGTTTCGCTCTCAATGAGGGTGTGGGTCAGCGTGACGTTGGTGTGATCGCCGCCCAGCGAGGCCGTATTGGTGAGCGCCCACACAGCGACACGGTTATCGAGCGTGGCGAAGAAATCGAGCGCGCTCAGGAAGTATTCCGTTCCGTTGTTGGGTTCATCGCCAATTTGTGGGGTGGTTGCGGGCTGGATCGAATACCATGTGCCGCCCTGATCTGGGGTTGGCAGCGGGCCGGTATCAATCTGCACGAAGGACGGCAGCGAGCCAGCATGTTCTGCCGCTTTCACCAACTGACTCTTGGAGATAGCGTAGATCTGCGCGCCATTAAAGCCGTTGGCGAAGACGGGGAACTCGTTGGTGGTGATGTAAAACCCATACTTATCAGCGCCGATGAGCGGCTGGTCGCCCAGGCAAGGGCAGTCGGTATGGCTGGGGGTGCCATTGGTGCCATCATCGGTTGTATCAATAATGAAAATGGACCAGGCTTTCGTTGGGTTGCTAGTCTGACTGACGGCAATAAACGTATGGCTGGGACCAGTAAAGGCGCCAGTGGCTGGATCAGTATCCAGTTCCAGAGTCGTCATGAACCAGCGCCCGGTGCTGGCATCGAAGTAACATTTTGGGTCGCTGATGAAAGGGCCAAAGACGACGTTGGTCCGATCAATGGCTGGGGCCACGCCGTAGAAGGCGTTCAACGCCGTTGGGCCGCTCACCAGTTGATGGGAAGAACGGCGATATACCGCCGCCACATCGTTAACGGTTTCCACCACATAATCACCGCCAACGCAGAGTCCCTGGTCGGGTGGCTCCAGGCTGAACTGGTTGCCACCGCTGGCGGTGCGGGTATCAAAGTGGCTCAAGCCATTGAATCCGCTTGCCCCCTGATTCTGGCTGGCGACCCCATTCGGAGATGGGTCTGGCGCTACCGTTGGGGGGTCTTTCTGCGTGGATGGTCCGTTAGCGAAGGGCTGATCCAGGTCACGGTTGGGGCTGACTTCGATGGAGGTGTTCCCCGTATCGCTGACGCCGCTGGGCACCTGGAACCCTCCTGTGCCCCCTGAAATCAGTACGCGAGTGGGTCCGGCTGCCTGTGTGTGGCCCGTGAAAAACACGGCGGCAGCAATCATCGCCAGCAAGGTAATGCCGCTTAACCCGATCAATACTGATCGTTTGACATTTCGCATGAAGAATAATACTCCCTTACTTCAAAAACAGGATAGTGCCATTCCCATTCAGCCTCTGCTGAGCAGCAGAGGGGTAGAGCATGCTGGATGGCGAGCACACCATATCCAGCCAGGGTTCGGGATAAGGGAATTCGTGAGAAGGTAACGAGGCGCCCACCACCTCCTTTCGCATCCTGCTATCCTTGCTGAGGTCATTCGCGCTCTCTATGAGCAGTGCTAACCTGCAAAGAAGAGAACGTCCCGGCGAACGCTCCTTACCTAGAACAGTAGAGAAAAAATACGCATGGGTTTATGGAGAAGTGGTGTTGAAATGGTGGAGATTTGGCCGATTGATGAGCAGTTTCTCCCAATGGAACGCAAAACCATCCATTGAGGAGATGAACACAGGCGTAGCCAGCCTTCATCTAGAAGAAGCAAAAAGCCTGTAATGTTGGGGAAAACAACCTTTAACGGATGCCTGTATCAAGCATGATTTGTACCTGTTGTGTCTGCCCGGCCAGAATCGTTACCTGTTGAGGTTTGCGTTGAATCGGAAATTGGCCCGCCACCGAAGCCACCAAGAGGTCGTAAGTGCCTGGCGGAAGGGCAATCGTGAATCGCCCCTGCTGATCGGTTGTCACCTGCGTAATGACGCTGCCCTTGGTTGTCTCAACCAACACCACCCGATTAGGCACCGGTTTTGGCGGGCAGGGTTGTTCCGCGCGCTCCACCGGGCAGGTGGGGCCAGCCAGAACCTCGCCATTGAGTGTTCCCTTGGGAAGCTGTGAACTGCAAGGCTGCCCTGCTTGCCCAGCAGGGCAGGTGGGACTGGGTAGCTCTGTGTTCACAACCCCTTGCGAGCCAACGCCTGCGCTCCCAGGCGCACACGCGGAGAGGACAACCAGCAATCCCATTACTACCACCAAACCCAGCACCAGCCCAATGGCGCGTAGCCGCCGAAACTGCGCTTGCATAGATCACCTCCTCGGCTTGCCAGTCACAGAAGCCTTATTGCACTGCATCATTACATCAGTTACTCTTCCCATTGAAGGGAAGAGCTTGTGGCCGGACTCCACCGCAATTCGGCGTACTTTTGCAAGCGCGCCGCTTTGGCTTCGCGGTCCGTCACATCGGGGGCAACTGACAAGTGCCCCGTTGCCATCCAGTCTTGCCGGATGGCAAGCGTTCGTAAGCTGAGATTCCTGGCCCCAATCAAATCGGCATGGAGCGTGTAATGACAGCACTGGCAGACAAAGAGCAACCCTTTCTGGGGTCGGTTCTCCTGGCTGATGAATCCGCAGCGCGGGCAGGCTTGGCTGGTGTAGTCGGCATCTACCTTCACGCAAAGCGAACCGGCCAGAACCGCCTTGTAGTCCAAGAAGCTCTGCAATTCGGCAAAGGCCCACGAGGACGCATGCCGGTTGGCTTTCTTCTGTTTCGGAGTCAAGGGCAACAGCTTCTTGCCTGTGCGCCGCTTCTTTGGACGCTTCGTTCTGTCTCGAATGCCAGTCAAGTCTTCCAGACCAATGAAACTGTGAGGATGGGAGTCAAGAATCTGCTTACTGATCACATGATTGGTATTCAGCTTCAACCGTCTCTCTCGCTGGCCCAGGATAATACGTCGCCTGGTGGCGCTGCGAGTGCCTTTGCGCTGAAGCCTCTTTTGGAGGCGGGCGTAGTGGTCTGCCTGGTGTCGAACTTCCTTTCCGCTATAAAACTGCGCGCCAGTATTCAGGGTGGCTACGGTTGCCAGGTAACGCTGCCCGACATCAACACCCACAATGCGCGTATGACTTTCTGGCGTGGGATCAGGGGCAGAAATCGTCAAACTGACCAGCAGATAGAAGCGTTTGCGACTGCGATCATACCAGAGTTTGGCCGCGCCAAGGGTGGCACCCTGCTGCAAAAGTGCCACATGCTTGGCGTAGCCCTGATAGGAGGCAATGATTCGGCCTTCAAGCGTCAGGATGCTGACCTGCTGGTCGGCTTTCAAGGTATAGTCTCGGCCAAAGTTGTAGGTGAGCGTCGGGGAGACGTAGTTGGGGGCCTTATCCAACCCTTTAAAGCGTTTCTTGGTGAACCCTAACCGCCGCGCTTCGGCATTCTTTTTCACCTTCGTCCACAGCCCTTTGTAGGTGGCTCCCACTTGCCTGGGGACGTTGCACGCCATCTGAGCGGGCAAGCCAAACTGAGCGCGCACGTCAGCATAGGTTTCACGTTGCAGGCGTTGCTGATTGCTCGTCTTGCCATGGGCAAACGAGTAGCGGCTGACAAAATTCAGTGCATCCCGGTAGGCCAGTTGAGTCTGCCGCAAGGCGGCGAACTGGACCGGCGTCAGCTTCAATTTCAGTTTGGCAGTAAGAGTAGTGTTCACAGAAATATTCTAGCATGCTCTTCTGTGAATGTCAAGAGCGAGGAAGGGGCCATTCCTCTCCATCCCCGGAAGCGGGATGAGAATCCTGACTAATTACTTGAAAAGACGCCAGAATCAGGCCAAAAGTTGCGGGCCTCTCCCTCCCTCAGCAGTGACACCCCAGCTCTCCGCAGCTTTCTTCTACCCAAAAGTCAGCGCTCTCTTGACGTGCCCCGGCTCCTCCAGTATTGTGCCTCTATATCACTCGCTCCCTTTCCGGCTTTGTTGTCGCTGTTCACACACGAATGCTTTTTGTAAGGAGCGCTGTATGCAACCCACTTCTTCTCAAGACTCTCTCCATCATCGCGCATTTTCTCATCCCTTCTTCTTTTCCCTGCTGGCTGCCTGTAGCCTTTTGATTGCCTTGAGCGGGTCTGCCTTTGCCAGAGCCGCTGCACCTGCCCAATTACTGGCGCAGCACTTTGCCACGCAAGAGCGCGTTGGCTTCCAATCTGGCGATGATTGGGAGCCTTCTATTACGGCTGATCGCTACGGCCATCTGTATGTGCTGTATAAACATTATGATGTTACCGGCGGGCAAACCTGCAAGGGATGCGATATTCATCTGCTGTTTCAGCGCTCCAGCGATGGGGGCGTCACCTGGACAAATCCAAAACCTATAGCGCCAGGACATACTAAGGGCGGTCAATTTGACCCGCAGATCGTGGTTGACCCTGTGGATGGCCGGACTATCTGGGCCTCATTTCTGGAAAACAACACCTCCTTGATTGCTGTGGTGAAATCCACAGATTTTGGAGAAACCTGGAGTCCGCTGCAAATTGTGTCTGATCTGCCGCCAGGATTAGACAAAGACACGCTGATTGTGCGTGGGAATATTGTCGCCGTTGGCTACGATGACGACCTCAACACCTGGGCCTCGGTTTCCCTGGATGGAGGCGTCACCTGGGCCACTCACGAGATTTTCGCCGGAGACGCCCAATTTAACCTGCCGCTGTCTGCGGGGGGCGGCATTGATTTACACGGCAACCTGTTTTTCAGTTGGGACAGCTTTGATGCCGCGCATAGTGAAAATGGCGATGGGCCAGTCACTCTGTGGGTCACGAAATCTACCGACGGCGGCAACCACTGGAAACGAACGGTGATTGACGTGAGCGGTGCCCCGCCGCCCTGTGATAACTGTGGTTTTGCCTATCTAAGCGCGCAGATGGCAATGAAGATCGCCAGCGATGACACCATCTATCTCATCTGGAACGGTACAGTGGACCAGACCGATTTTGCCCCGGAGCGCATTTTCTTTGCGCGTTCCACCGATGACGGCAAAAGCTATGGGCCACGCAAAGAGGTTTCAGACGCTCCCGACGGAGTGGAGCATTGTTTCCCCTATCTGACGGTTGGGGCAAAAGCAGGCGACGTGCGCCTGGGCTGGATGGATATGCGCACAGGGGCCTGGAACCTGTTTTATCGAAGCAGCCTGAATGGGGGAAAAAGCCTCACCCCGACGGTGCAGGTTTCCGGCTTTGTGGCGGGCTATCCCTATCTCACCCACAAGGGCTTTGCTTCGCCCTATGGTGACTATTTCCAGATGGTCGTGGATGACGACAACACAACCCAGATGGCATTTGGCGAAGGGCCAAGCTATCAGGGTCCAGGCAACATCTGGGTTTCACACAGCCTTTCGTAGTCGCTTCTGACGCCCTGGAGCGCCGGTTTCCCTACCGGCGCTCCAGCTTTTTCTGATGACAGTACACAGGTGGCCGCCTTTTCCAGGCGCATCCCCTGCTATGCCACGCTCGCCCTGGTGCAACCTGGGAACTGAAAGGCAAAGACCTCGGTGCTCCAGTTCTGGAAAGGGCCGGTAGCTTTGAGATATTCTGTGGTGAACCAGAAGGTACAGTCATCAAGCGGGTCAATCGTCATCGCGCTGTAGTCTCCCCAGCGATGGAGGCCTGTTTGCGCCCCTCCGCCTTGCAAAAGCGTGACCTCACCCTCCAGCATGCCAGACTTGTCGCCGGGCTTACGTCCGGTAACAGCGATTGAAGGGAAGAGGCTCTTGCTGGAAAGACTATAGCCAAGGGCGATGTCACCCAGCTTATCCATTGCCATGCTGCTTATCCAGCGGTAGCTGCTGTCAGGCGCGAACGTGCCTTGTTGGAGCGGTTTAGGCTTGCCATTGGGATTACCAATCTCATACCAGCGAACCCCAACATTCTGACCAGCGCTAACAGCGTGGCTGACGAGCAGCGACTCATGCCCATCCGAGAACCGCCGATACGCCACCCGATACATCAGCCGATCACCGAGCGAGTCGAGCAGCGTAGTGGTTCCGTTTTGCGGGACACACGGCCCGCTCAGGCCGCCACAGGCCAGGCTAAAACTTGCGACGGGGATGGTGGTGGGGCCAGTGAAGGTAGACTTGCTGGGCGTCTTGAAATCCGCGTGAAACTTCCACAGCCGCAGCGCGTTTGTGCCCAGGTTCAGGAAGAAATTGGGTTCACCCTTTTGAGGGGCAACACTGCCATCCAGGTCAGTAGGCAATAAACTTGCAACGCTTTGTTTCTGCTGGAAGCAGACCTGTGTGGCGGGCTGACCTTTCAACATCTGGCCGCGATCCATCGCGCAGGCCCGCGCCCCTAAAAAGGCAAAGGTGTTGCCATCGAACATGTTATAGGAGATGTAATAGCCATCCGGCCAGATGCCCAACTTCGGATAATCGTTGAAATTGGGCTGCTCGAAAGCATAGCGATAGTACGCGCCGGTGGCGTCGGAAGTCTTAGAAACTGCAACACATTGTAAGTAGGCACCATCGCCAGAGTAGCCCTTCAGGGAAAACTGCGTCAGCACCCAGCGATTGGCCGCTTTGTCATACTGAACAATGGGATCGCCATTATTGTGCGTTTCACAATCGCCGCCAAAGCCGCTCCAGAGCGTATTGCCTGGGTCTGGCCCCAGCAGGAGCTTGCCGGTGCTTTTGTCAAAGACAGCAAAGGAGGTGTTCACCCACTGCACATACTGCGTGGCTCCAACTGCGCCGCTGGTGTCGGGAGGCGTGGCACGTGGGGAAAAACCATAGTCCCCGGCGCCAACTCCAGCAAACTTCGCTATATTGGTGAGGGAAATAGTAGGCAGGCTGGTGGTCTGAAGTGCGCCATCAGGCGCATTTCCGCTCTGCATAAGCGGCTCGTCTGCTTCTTCTTCCTCAGATTCAGATTCAGCAGGAACAGCCTGGAGGTTTCGCAGAGGCGGTGATTCATCCGTATGTACTGCTTGATTGACTATGGGAGTGGAGGAGGCAGGCGAGGAGGGCGTCTGGCCTGGAGATTTCGGCGGGAGCAAACGCGAGATCAGCCCACTTTCAAACAGCAGCACCACCAAAAGCGAGCTTGTGACCACAACAATTCCAAGGTCCACAAGGCGAGTACGATTCCAGCGCTTCCTAGACATAGTTCCCTCTTCCTGGCGCAACGCGAGCAATACGAATAAACAGTGCCGTATGAGCGTGACACGACCGTTCCGCGAAGATTATACACCTTGCTGGTCTTTCTGGCGAACGCGCGTCTCTTCATTGCTTGCATGTATGCCGTTCTGAGGGAAACTTTTTAGCCTTCGACAACGTATGTACGCTGAAAGAAGCGTTTATCAGCTAAGGATATTTTTCACTGAGCCAGGAGGGAAAGATGGTACCCATCAGCATTACGACAAACCGCGCGGCCTACGGGCCAGACGATGCCATTGCTGTCACAGTGCACAACACGCTTTCGACGCCCATCTATGGAATGGATACCCAGGCCAGTTGCTCGATTCTTTCCTTGCAGCATCAGGCAAGCGGCGCCTGGCAACCAAGTCAGGTTGCTCAGTGCCCGCAGAAGCGCCCGGCGCGTCCCGTGAAAATTGAGGCGGGCGGCACCTATACCGCCACCATCACGGCAGGATACCCAGGAATGGCGCGGCTCTCTTTCCCCACCGGAAGCTATCGGCTTGTGCTGACCTACACCACCTCGCCGGATGGCATCCCCTCTGCAAACGGGGGCGGCATAGTCACATCCTCGCCTTTCAGTGTCAGATAAGCCTGAAAGCGCAGAACCACTGTGCCTTCTCTCAGGAAGAGGGTTGCTGGGATAGCGCCTGCTCAATGCGGCTGGCGTACAGGCGCTCGCCAAGCGTGTTCAGAATCGCCTGGGCTGCTTCCATGCGCTGACGAGCCAGTTCTGGTGCTTTTTGCCGTAGGGCCACTTGCCCGGACACATAAAGCGTTTTCGCTTCAGCATAAGGGGCGCGCATGGACCGACAGATCTCCAGCGACTCCGCTAGAGCCTTCTCTGCCTCTTCCCATTGTTCTTGCTCGCCAAGCAGCCGCGCCTGCACACGCAGCGCCTCCGCCAGCGCCGGGCGCAGTTCATTCTCTCGCGCTTCTGATAGAAGCTGGGTCAGCAGCGCTTGCGCCTCACTGCTCTCTCCCCGCTCCAGATGGGCCAGGGCGAGGAGCGGCAGAAACTCCAGAATAGCGCCGGACTTCCGGCTGGGAAGGGCGAGGAATGGAACCAGCCGCGAGTAAGCGGCGTCGGGTTGGCCTGCCAGCAAGTCGCGCTCAGCGAGTGCCCAGTTCATCCAATGCAGCACGCGATGGGAGCGATTCTGCTCAAGCTGCTGCGCCTCTTCAAAGTATCTGGCAGCCGCTTCCTCGTCTCCTTCTGCCAGGCTCAACAGGCCCAACCCGTAAGAAGCATAGTTCTTGCCCCAGAAACGCCCTCCGCCGCGTGCCAGCATGAGCGCACGCTCAAACTCAGCGCGTGCCTGCTTCCACTGGCCGCTGGAGAAAGCGGTGATCCCACGCCGATAGACCAGGAAAACAAGAAGTCTCTGGTCGTTCAGGTGTTCAGTAATCTTGAGCGCCCGCTCGATGTAAAGTTGCTCCTGGGAGTAGCTGCCCCGATAGTTGTGAATGACCCCTACGTTGTTGAACGCATTGATCAGGGTCATCGCATCCCCTCTGGCTTCAGCGAGAGGAATTACTTCTTCAGTCAGCACCTGATACGACTCTGGCATATTTCCAAGCAGGGAAAGCGCCGCGCCTCGTCGCTCCTGAGCCATCAAGAACGTCTGATCGTCGCCCAGCGCGTGCGCAATATGCGCTGCTCGCTCCGCAGCAGCAAGTAGCTCAGGGTACTGCTGCGTGCCAACGTAGAGTTGGGCCAGCGCCACATAAAAGGCGGCTGTGCCCCGCGTATCACCAAGGGTAGAAAGTTGATCAAGGAGCGGCTGAAGCAAGCGTAATCCATCTTCCATCGTTCCACGCCAGCGATGGGTCATCCCCATCTTAGCAAGCACGTGCAGTTCTCCCTCGGCCTCTTTTGTTTCTCGATAGAACTCTGCTGCTTTCCCCATGACTTCGAGCGCCTGATCATAGCGCCCCAACATCCCAAATACCTCGCCTAATTTCTCCCGTACAGGTGCGGCTTCCTTCATACGTCCCAGGCTATCCAGCCGCGTCACCACCTGCTGATACAACTCCACAGCCTCAGCATGGGCATAGCGCGAGCGGGCAGCATCGCCTGCGCGTTCCAGATAGTTGATGGCTTTCTCTGTTTCCCCGCTGCGCACATAGTGATAGGCAAGCACTTCCAGCGCGGCACCTCCTGGCTGCTGCTCCAGCACCTGAGTCACCCAGCGGTGCATCAGTGTCCGGCGCGCGGCACCCAGGTCCAGCAGCACCACCTCCCGAATCAGATCATGCGCGAACTGGTATTCCTGTCCTTCGGTTTCCCCCAGCAACCGCACCCGGCAGCAGGTTTCCAGCGCCTCCAGCGCGTCTTCTTCTCCCTTCCCGAAGCGGGTTGCCACGCCCAGCAGGATGCTCAGAGGGGCCGTGCGTCCCACAACCGCAGCCACCCCCAGCATGCTCTGTGCGGTTTCAGACAGGCCCATCACGCGCTGACGGATGGATTCCGCCACTGTCCAGGGAACCTCTCCAGGCTTTCCAGCAGGCGCCTCGCCAAGGGAGCCGCTGGAGAGCGCCTGCGCGCAACTGATCAGGAAGAAGGGCATGCCTCCTGCGCGCTCAAGCACTTGCTGGTGCAGAGGAGCGCTGCCTTCTTCCGAATCAGGAAGGAGGCTCACCAGCAACGTGGCGGCCTCCTCGCTGTTCAAGGGAGCGAGCAGAACACGGGTGATCTGCTGATGCCGGGCCAGATCAGCCGCTAACTGGGTAAGCGGCTCTTGAGCCACCACGTCGGTATCTCGATACGCCCCCAGGAGGCGCAGCGGACGCTCTGGAGTGGTACTCACCAGAAACTGGAGCAGGTCCAGGGCATCCGCTCCTGCCCAGTGCAAATCATCCAGCACCAGCAGCGTTCCGGCAGCCCCGGCCACATTCGCCAGATAGCGTGCCACCGCCTTGAACATCAGCCGCCTCTCCTGCTCTGGCGGCAGCGTCCACCCTGGCACTGGCAGATCATACCCTTCGGCCAGTTCGGGCAGCAAGCGCACCAACCAGGAACATCCTTCCAGGCTCACACGCTGCTGGGCTGGTGTCTGGCGTCGCAGCGAATCGGTGAGTGCTCCAATGAAAGGGGCATAGGGTTCCTGCCCGCTGCGGCGGTGGCACCCGCCGGAGAGCACCGTCCAGCTTTGCCCCTCTGCCTGCTCCAGCCCTGCCTGCAACAGCCGGGATTTCCCAATGCCCGGTTCACCCGCCACCAGCAGCAGCGGTGGGCCTTCCGCCAGATGGCGCTCCAGCAGCCCCAGTTCCTGAGCGCGCCCCACCAGCGGCACAGCCGGTGGAGCAGTATGGCGATGAAGTGGAGGCGTTACCGGGGGAGGAGGAGCTTGTGTCGCCCGGCCTCGCGCGGTGGCCTCAAGGAGCGCGCGCTCCTGGGGAGAAAGCTGCAAGGCTTCAGCGAGGAGTTGAAGGGTTTCTTTGCGCGGCTGAGTGCGCGTGCCTAGCTCCAGATCAGCAATGCCCCGCCGAGAGAGTCCCGCCTGGGCCGCCAGTTCTTCCTGGGTC
>DATBGS010000066.1:0-5938 GCA_036557885.1 Ktedonobacterales bacterium | reverse complement strand
GGCCCCACGACAATGCCCAGGCTGGTTGTCATAAAGATGAGGCTGCTGGCGCGGGGCTGCTGCTCTGGCGTCACGATGTCGCCAATCAGCGCCAGCCGCGACGGATTGAAGAACTGCGAGCAGGCAGCGGTGAGGGCGATGCTGGCGTAGAGCGCCACCAGTTGCCAGGTGGCGGCGTGGGTGCCCACGAGCAAGGCAAAAGGCACCAGCGCCAGGATGAGCAGAGCGCGCAAGGCATCCATGCGCAGCATGGTGCGGCGCTTCTCCCAGCGGTCCACAAAGACGCCTGCCACCGGGCCAATCAGGAAGATGGGCGTGGTCAGGGCGATCAATTCGCCGCTGACGGCCAGCGGCGCCCAGGATTGCCCGCTGGCAAGATTGGTGGCAATCCAGAGAACGGCTGTGGTGGAAAAGAGATAATCGCCAATGTTGGAGATGACCTGCCCGCTCCAGAGCAGGGCAAAGTTGCGATTGATAAGGACGCTGGCGCGGGGGCGTTCTGTTGTTTGGATGGGAGTGCTCATGTCTGCGGGCCTCCCGCAATGGTCAGAATGGCGCAGGTTTCGCGGTCCCAGAGCACATCCAGGCGGGCGCTGTCGCGCAGGCTGGCAAAGCTGGTCAGGTAGGCCGGGCGGCCCTGGTGTTCCAGGGAGCGCTCAGGGAGCGTCTGGAGGCGCGGGCGCGCGCGCCAGAACTGCTGCACCTGGGGATGGCACAAGATCAATCCGGTGGCTCCGGTTATGGCGATTCTCCCGCATGCCGAACAGCGCACGACAATACAGCGCATCGCGCGGAAAGGCTCTGGCACGTCTTCCTCCTGCGCCATTCGCGCTGGAGCCACCTGCCCGCAGCCGGTGCAGCGCGCTGTGCCAGCGGCAAGGCTCTGGTGATAGTAATGGTGGCCCCAGGCGCTCAGCCGCGAAAGCGCCGTCCGATAGCTGGTGGTGCCCTGGAACATTCCCTGGTCGTTCCAGTGGGCCATATTGACGGGCAGCTTGCTAAAACAGCAGGGGCAGCGCAGGAGAAACGCGCCTGTCTCTGGCGACAACTGCGCCAGGAGCCTCCGCTGCCCGCAGCCGGGGCACCAGATGGAGGTTTCGCTCCACGCGCCCGTTTTGAGCGGCGCCAGGCCATAGGCGCTGGTTTCCTGGCTCAGGTTTGTGGCGAGCACGTGGCGCAGGGCCACTTTCCCACGCGCCAGACGCGAGGCAGCAGCGCCCTCGCTGATGCGCAGGCGGGCGGCAATCTCGGAGAGCGGAAACTCCTCGATGTATTTGGCGAGCAGCAGCGCGCGCGTAGCCGGAGGCAGCAGCGCCAGGGCGCGCTCCAGCAGGTCAATTAACTCTTTGCGCTCCAGCAGCGTTTCCAGATCAAGCGTATCGGCCAGGTCTGCGCTGGAATCCTGGCCTGGTTCTGCTTCTGGTTCTGGCACGAGCAGCCGGATGTGGCGGGCGGCCTCGCGCCGCTGGCTTCTCAGCCAGGCGCGGCAGAGGTTGCGGGCAATCCCGGCGAGCCAGGCTGGATACTCTTGCTCCAGCGCGGGGCGGCGCGTGCTGCGCCAGGCGGCGCTCAGCGTTTCCTGCACCAGATCTTCGGCGGTTTCGCGGTCCCCGACCAGGCGGAGACACCAGCGCAGGAGCCGCGCCCGCTCAGCGGCCATGATGCGCTCAAAGGCGGTCACGTTCTCCAGTTGTTCGCCTGCAAGCATGCTGTTCCTCGCGTAGTTGTTTCTGTTCCCTATTCATATATGGTTCGCAACTGGCAAAATCGTGCGTTTTTTTGGCGTGCTTTTTTGAAAAAGACGCAACCCCTGAAGGGAAGCGTTTCTTTCAGGAGGTGTCAATATCAAACTCGCCTGAACAGTATGTGTAGCATTGCCCGGCACGGTGGCCGGGGCTACAGGCAGTTCTCGTCCGTAGCCCCGGCCACCGTGCCGGGCATGTGGGCGCCGCCAGGGTCGGCGGCGCTACCCCCAGAGGGGGCGCTATAGCGACTGGCGCAACTCGGCCTCGCTGGTGGCTGGTTCCAGCACGCCTTCTTCCGTTTCGGCAATGAGTTGATCTACAACGTCTTTCATGTCGCCGGTTTCCTTGAGCTTGGCAATTTGGCGGTCTGCGCTGGTGCCTTCGGCCAGGATGCGCGCAGCATATTCCACTTCATTGCGGCTGCCCAGTTCGTCCACCACATCATCAATAAACCAGCCAATTAATTCTTCGATCAGTTCGCGGGCAGGCTTTTCTTCCTGCTTGCCAAAATCAATCAGCTTGCCATCCAGCCCGCGCCGCACCGCGCGCCATTTGTTCTCTTCGATCAGATCAGCGGGATAGATGCGGAAGGTCATGTTGTCGCGGCGCAGCTTCCAGAGCTTGGCGATGATGGCCTGGAAGAGCGCGCCAATGCAGACGGCCTCATCTACACGGGTGCAGACATCGCAGATGCGCACCTCCAGCGTGGGATATTTCCAGTTGGGGCGAATATCCCACCAGATTTTGGTGCCATCGGGGATGGAGTTGGTGACGGCCAGGGTTTCTACCAGGCCGGTCAGTTCACTCCACGAGCCAAAGATGCGCGGAATGCCGGTGCGCGGGAAGTTGCGGAAGACGATGCTGCGATACGATTTGAGTCCGGTTTGGCGGCCCATCCAGAAGGGCGAACTGGTGGAGAGGCAGAGCAGGTGCGGCAGCAGATAGCGCGAGACGTTCATCGCGTCCACCAGAAATTCGCGGTCTTCGATGCCCACGTGTACATGCGTGCCAAAGATGAGCAGGCGCTGCGCCAGTTCTTGCATGTCGTCCTTCACGCCAGCATAGCGGTCCATTGGCGTAATCTCTTGCGCCATCCACGAGGAAAAGGGATGCGTGCCAGCGGCGGCGATCTTGAGTCCACCCCTGGCGGCCAGTTCCATCACGCCCCGCCGCAGCCGCACGAGTTCGGCGCGCACTTCGGCGGGCGACTGGCAGACCTTGGTGTCAATCTCCACAATGGACTGATGCAGCTCTGGCTTGATCTCCTGCATCAAGAGCGTCTCGCCATCGGCCAGCATCTCGGTGATATACGAGCGCAGTTCCCGCGTCTGGGGGTCAATAATCTGATACTCTTCCTCAATGCCAATCGTCAGGGAGGGGGGCTTGATCATGGATTCGGCTCCTTTTGTAGCGCCGCCGACCCCGGCGGCGAAACGTTCGCCAGCACGGAGGCTGGCGCTACAAGGCGCGATTAGCGTTTCTCTACCAGGAACGTTGGTACAGTTGAGCCGCCGCCTGCCGTCACGTTGACCAGCGCCTCGGTGGAGAGGCGCGTCAGGCAGCCATCTACATAGTTGCCATGCCAGATAAACGGGGCGGTATCCATAATCCGATCAAAGAACTGCACCTTGCCATCCACCAGCGCCGGATACGACTCGTTGGGGATGGCGACGCGCTCCTGCACAACAAATGGTTCGGTGAGGGCTGTTTGCACCGCTTTCGCCCACTCCTCGGCCTCGGTGTGCCAGCCCAGCACGATGCCTTTGCCGCCGTAGTCGTCGTTGGCCTTGAGCACAAAGCGCTCGCGGTGCTCCAGAATGAGCGGGATGAGGTCGGCTGGTTGATCGTGATAGGTGGTGTGGCGGTTTTCGACGCTGCGAGTCCAGGGGATGTGATCGTTAATCAGCTTGCGCTCTGCGGCGCTAAAAAGCTGCTCGTTGCGCTCGTCGCTGAGGACGGCCAGGCTTGCTTTTTTGTGCAGAATCTTGCAGCGCAGCGGATTCACCATACACACGGCATGCTCGCGCACGGCCTGGAAGATGGGATGGTCGCGCCCGCCGCGCTGCATTAACTCGTGCAGCAGCACGCGCTTATAGATCATGGTGATGTGCGTGTCGCCCACGTAGAGCTTGCCGTCGCGGTATTCGACCTCGCGCGGGTCGCCAATCACTGAGGTGAGGCCCTGCGATTTGAAATACTCGTTAAAGAGCACAAACTCGCTGTAGGTTGGCACTTCTTTCCAGTCCAGAATGCCAATGGTGGGCAGTTCGCGGCGCCCGCACCACTGCTGGTAAGCGTCAATCAGCACGTGCATGACGCTGTGGCGCGCGGGGAGCGGGCGCAGTTCTTGACGGCGCAAAAATTCGCGGGTGATGGGCAGCCCCCAGAAGACTTCGGTGAGGGCATCATTGTAGCCAGACGCGGCGGGCGTCTCCGCGTTATATTCCACGAGCTTGAGGCCGCCATGCTCGGTAACAAAAAAGGTATCCATGCGTCCGGTTGGGCTGGGCGCGCGAAAGCCGGGGTCGTACTGGATGAACTCTTCTTCCCAGTCGTTGAGGCCAAACTGGGCGCGGATATGCTCGTTTTCCAGCGCGGCGCGATAGGCTTTCTCAAAGGCGCCCAGGATTCCTTGCACCCGCAACTGAAGAAAGCGGTATTGCTCGATGGTGAGGAAGCGCGGGCGCAGCACAGTGGAGAGCGGGCGCGTGCCAAAAAAGAGGCCGCGCCGCCGCATCTGGTCTTCAAGCTGTGCCCAGGATTCCTGGGCCAGTTCGTCGGTGAGCAGATCATGATAGTTGTTGATGGCTTCTCGTAGGAGCATACAAGACCTCCAGATACATGAAGCGCGGCCATAGCCAGGCCAGATACCGGAACCCTGCCTCCGTGCCGAACCGCTTTGCCTTCAGAGCGATGGTCATCCCACCCCTTCTTGCTTCGTTGTCTCCGCTCCTGGCCTTTTACGGAACAAGAGCGCGGCTGTGAGCAAAAAGCTCCAAAGCGAGTGAGCCTCTGCTGAGAGGCGCTCAACCAGTCCGCCGGGTAGTCCGGTGGAAGCACTGTTGAGGAACAGCCAAAAAAAGACCAGGATCAGCACGCCCGTAATCACGGAGTACGCGGCCCACCCACGCCACCGGGGTTCACGAGCAAAGCGTCGAGCGAAAACGAAACAGCCGCCTGCCAGGGCAAGAATGACGATGTACGCAAAGACCACATGGAGCGTCCCATGCACCGTCGGGGCTGTCAGGACGGCGCCGGGTGGGTAGCCGGGATTTGGATCGAGGGAAAACACGCCAGCACCTATCAGGCTCAAGCCGCTGATGCCCTGGAACAGCGGAAATCCAATGCAAGCCCGCCCTGGCCGCAGAACCCGGTACCAGCCAAACGCTGAGAGCAGCGTCAGGACGCCGAAGACGACGAAATTGGCTTGCTGCACCCACCCCCCAGGACCAAGGCTCAGGGCACTAATCGGTTGCTGCGACGCATCATAGCCTGGCCGCGTGGCTCCTTCAAGCAGATAGGTGGCCGTCCACAGGAGTGGCCCGATTCCACTACACGCCACCAATCCCAGCGTGAGCGGGGACAGGGGGCCATTCCCCAGGCCAGCGGGGGACCGGTCCGATTGGCTGGCAACCGGAGGAGGGTCAGAGAGGTGCTCCATCGGATTTCCTTTCAGTGGGAAGGCTGCGGTGCTCTCTCTAAGACTTCTTGGATTTATTGGCTCTGCCCGCTTTTACCTCGTGCTGCTCCTCGTGGTTCCCTTCTGGTGCGTCCAGCCGGTGCTCGGCAAAGAGCGTGTTCCAGCGCAGGTCGCGCCCTTGCGAGCGCGGATTCTTTGCCAGCCGGATGACCATATCCGCCATGTGCTTGACGGCCCACTCGAAATAGTGCGGCGTTAGCGAGTGGATGTCCATATCGGGCGCGGGGTTCATAAAGTCAATGGCGTAGGGCACGCCGTCGCGCACCGCCCATTCCAGCGAGTTCATGTCGTAGCCCAGGGCGCGCACCAGCTTGAGCGAATCATCCACGATGCGCTTGCCAAGCTCCGGCGTGAGATGGTCGTGCTCGACATGATATTTGCGCTCGCGTGGGTCGTATTTGATGGGCAGCACTTCTTCCTGGCCCAGCGCGATGCAGCGTACAAACTGGTCCCACTTGATAAACTCCTGCACCACCATCGTGAGCAGGCCGGA
>DATBGS010000065.1:0-25155 GCA_036557885.1 Ktedonobacterales bacterium | reverse complement strand
CAATCGGCTCAACTCCAGGCGCTTGAGCAGGCGCTGGCTCAGGCGACTGGCAAATAGCGTTCACTTGGCAAGATATCTTCCATCGCTTTGTTTGGTCGGCGCAGTGCGTCGGCCAGCATGAGGATTGGTTATGTCACGTCTCTCAACGGGTGCTGATTCTGCGCCCTCTGACTCTTCTGACGCTCTGGCTCCGCGCCAGAGGACTACCGACCCCGCCTCGGGCGAGGTGGTCCTCGCCTCTGAAGGTGCCGGAATCCGGCTGGGCGGGCGGGCCATTTGGCAAACGGTGACCTTCGAGGTGCGCTCCGGCGAATTTATCGCCATCCTGGGGCCGAATGGCGCTGGCAAATCAACTCTGCTCAAAGCACTTTTGGGCGTGCTCCCCTTGAGTGAGGGACACCTCAGCCTGCTGGGCGCGCCAGTGCGGCGTGGCAATGCCCAGATTGGCTATCTTCCCCAGCGCCGCAGCTTTGAGGCCGAGGTACGCGTGCGGGGACGCGATGTGGTGCGTCTGGGCCTCGACGGGTCGCGTTGGGGGATACCGCTTCCAGGGATACGCCGCCTGTGGGGTGGCGGCGGTCGCGCCCGCGCTGCTGCCGCGCGGGTCGAGGAAGTCATTGATCTGGTGGGCGCGAGCCACTACGCCCATCGGCCCATCGGCGAACTCTCCGGCGGCGAGCAGCAACGGCTGCTGATGGCCCAGGCGCTCGTGACCAGGCCACGTATCCTGCTGTTGGATGAACCGCTCGAAAGCCTGGACCTGAATAACCAACAGATTGTCTCGGCCTTGATACGGCGTGTCAGTCAGGAGCAGCAGATGACGGTCCTCATGGTCGCCCATGATGTCAATCCCATTCTGCCGTATCTGGACCGGGTGATCTATATGGGGCGCGGCCAGACGGCTATTGGCACGCCAGAGGAAGTGATCACCTCCCAGACGCTCTCCCGGCTCTATGACGCACCTATCGAGGTCCTCCACACCAGCGACGGACGTATTGTGGTGGTTGGACAACCAGAGGAGGTGAGCTATCATGCCAGCCGTACTCGCTGACGAGGTCCACCTGTCCTGGGATCTGGTGGCGGATGTCGAGCAGCTCTTTGCCTATCACTTTATGCAGAACGCCTTCCTGGCAGGTACGCTGGTGGCGCTGGTCGCCGGGGTCGTGGGCTACTTCATGGTCTTGCGCAGCCAGAGCTTTGCCGGGCACACTCTGGCGAAAGTTGGCTTCCCTGGCGCCTTAGGCGCAGCGCTCCTCGGATGGTCGCCGGTGCTAGGTCTCATCGTCTTTGGCTTGGGCGCAGCGCTCCTCATCGGCGCACTCAGCGCCCGCCAGGTGAAAGGGCAGGATGTGGCCGTGGGCCTGGTCCTGGCGTTCAGCTTGGGGCTGGGGCTGCTCTTTGTCCGGCTCTCCCACTTCAACAATACCACCGGTCTCTATTCCTTGCTCTTCGGCTCCATCGTTGGAATCAGTGATCGAGATCTTGGCCCCATCGCCCTGACGACGTGCGTGACGCTTGCCACCGTCGTCATGATTGCGCGTCCCCTCTTGTTTGCTTCAATTGACCCGGAGGTGGCGGCGGCGCGTGGCGTCCCGGTACGGTTGCTTTCGACGCTCTTCCTGTTCCTGCTCGCCTTTGCGGTGGCCGAGGCGGTGCAGATGGTTGGTGCGCTGCTGATCTTCGCGTTGCTGGTGACGCCTGCCGCCATTGCCCAGCAACTGACGGCACGACCAGCTCTGGCGGTCGGGCTGTCGGTGGGACTGGCACTCCTGTTTATGTGGTTGGGACTGGCGATTGGCTATTTCACCCTCTACCCAATTGGCTTCTTCATGACCAGCTTGGCCTTTGGTACCTATGCGCTGGTGCGTCTGACCCGCACCGTGTCCACCTGGCTGACACGTCGTGGGCAGCATGTGAAGGAAGGGGCACTCGTAAGATGACGTTACACAGCGTGCCACTCCTTTCCATCATCCCACCTTTCTCGCCCGACCTGATCGCCGACGTGCGGATCATGTTGGGGTTCGATTTCATGCGCTCGGCTTTCCTGGCGGGAACCGCCATTGCCCTTGTCGCTGGGGTCGTCAGCTATTTCATCGTGCTGCGCCACCAGGCGTTTGCGGGCGATGCACTCGCGGATGTGGGCTTTGCCGGCGCCCTGGGCGCCGCCGTGGTGGGTCTTCCCTTGCTCCTGGGACTCTTCGGGGGTACCGTCGCAGTCGCCGTTGGGATTGGACTGCTGGGCGGGCGCGCCCGGGCGCGCGATGTAGCTATTGGAACGGTGCTGGCCTGGGTCCTGGGACTTGGGGTCCTCTTCTTGTCGATTTTTACCTCGACCGCCAGCGGATCCAATGGCGCCATTGGGGTCAATATCCTCTTCGGCACGATTTTTGGACTGACCGCTCAGCAGGCGTCAATCGCTGCCTGGATCGGCGCTGGCGCGCTGGTGCTGCTCCTCTTCATCGCACGCCCATTACTCTTTGCGTCACTGGACCCTGAGGTTGCCGCAGCGCGAGGCGTGCCGGTGAGTGCCCTTGGTCTGGCCTTCCTGGTGTTGGTAGGCGTGACGGTCGCTGAGGCCGTGCAGGCCGTAGGAGCGTTGCTCATCTTCTCGCTGCTGGTGGCTCCAGGTGCTATCGCGCAGCGCCTCGTGAAACGCCCCTTTGCAGCGTTGGCCCTCTCGGCAGCACTGGCGCTGGCGTTCATCTGGGCTGGCTTGACGATAGCTTTTTATACTCCCTATCCGGCGAGTTTTCTCATCAGTGCGCTCGCTTTCGGCACCTATCTGCTCGTCCTGCTGGGACAGCAGGGATGGGTATTCTGGACGCGCTGTCTGCACTCAAAGCCTGCAAAATCTGGCGCAGCTCCAGAATGAGTAAGTACGCCCACATCCTCTGACAGCTCAGCTCGGGCAGCCTGGGCTTTCATAGTGAGACAGAGTATCGTTATAAGGGAACAGGGACAACGCCTGAGCATCCACACGACAGGACAGCACACTCATCAAACGATGGCAGGCCCGGCAGATCATGCCAGGAAAGAAAGATGACCCGCATGAGTTGGTTACTCGCACACCCCCAGATTCTGGAGCAGGGATTGGTCCTGCGCACGGCGACCAGTGCCGATATTGATGCTTTGGTCGCGTTCAATGGGGCCGTCCATACCTATACCCCCGATGGCTCGCCCAGCCAGCGCATCATGACACGTGTGCGCGAATGGCTGGATGGCTCGCATCCGCTCATTGGCCCCGATGACTTCTTGCTGGTGCAAGATACGGCAAGCGGGCAGATCGTGTCCTCGGTCGCTGTGCTGCGGCAACAGTGGGCCTTCGCGGACATCCCCTTCAGCGTGGCACAGACCGAGTTCGTCGGCACGCTGCCCGCGTATCGGCGTGGAGGGCTGGTGCGTACACAAATGGAGGTGGTTCACCGTGCCAGCGCGGCGGCGGGAGACCTGGTACAAGCGATCAATGGTATTGGGTGGTATTATCGCCAGTTTGGCTATGCGCTCACCCTCCCAATACAAGGGGGACGCGCCATGCCCGCCAGCGCCGTGCCCACGCTGGCTGAGGGAGTATCCGAGCCATACAGTATCCGCCCGGCCACGCCCGATGACCTCCCGTTTCTCATGGAGGTGGAGCGCCAAGCGCAGAGTCGCTCCCTGTATGCCCTCCAACGCACTGCCGCCTATTGGCAGCACGAAGTCTTTGAGCTTGGCGAGTTGAACATTTTTTGGCGCCACTGGCACGTCATCCAGACGCCCGCAGGCGAGCCAATTGGGTATCTGGCGCATGTGCATCGCCCCAGCCAGCCGCGTCGCTGGCTGACGACGCTTGAAGTGGTTGCAGGCGTCTCCTGGCTGGCAGTGGTGCCAGTGGCGCTGCGTCATCTGCGTGCGCTAGAAGGCGCCGTTCCAGCAGAGACGCTAGGCATTGCTGGTGGCCTGGAGCATCCAGCCTATGCCATCTTTCCCCCCAGCCTCACGCTAACCGATCCACCGCACGCCTGGTATATCCGCATCCCCGATGAGATCGCGTTCCTACGGCACATCGCGCCCGCGCTTGAACGGCGCCTGGCGGCATCCGTCGCGGTGGGCTATACCGGGGAACTGCTCGTGAACCGCTATCGAGCCGGCATCCGGCTGCGCTTTGAGCAGGGGAAGATCGCGGAGGTGGTCACCTGGGCTGACGCCGATGCGCGAGCAGTCACGGTGGCGAGCGCTGCGTTTCCTGACGAGACGTTCACGCACTTGCTGTGTGGGACGCGCTCGCTGGCCGAACTGGAGGCGCACTACCCAGATTGCGAGGTCGCCAACGAGGAAGCGTACGTGGTGCTTAACGCCCTCTTTCCCAAAGCCCCCTCGACCGTCTGGGTCATGGGGTGAGCCATGGAGCCGCACCGGTCAGGTAAGAGGCAAGCTGCTTTGTAGTAATCTGAGCAAGCAAGGACCGGTTCAGTCCTTGTTGCGCATGCTCTCCCAGACAACACTTGTCTGACAGCATGCTTCGCCCTTTTAGAGCCTGCTCCTCGTGCTAGTGGCTTCCGGCTGATGTAACAAGCGCGAGGAGTTTACCAGGATGCCCAGATCTGGCAGCGATTGTGCCGCCGCTGCTACGATGGGCGGGAGTATACCCAAGGCAGCCAACGACAAGCCCACGAGATTATAGAGGGCGGTAAAGAGGAGATTGAACTTCACAGTGCGCATCGTCCTCCGGGCAATGCGCAGCGCGTCAGGCACCAGGCTCCAATCCTCCCGCATCAAGGCCAGGTGCGCGGCCTCCAGCGCCACCTCGCTCCCTGCCGCGCCCATCGCTATCCCTACGTTGGCCTGAGCCAACGCTGGCGCATCATTGACACCATCGCCCACCATCACGACTACCCTCCCTTTGTCCTGCTCTTTTTTCACGAGCGCGATCTTGTCTTCCGGGAGCAGGTTGGCCCGATAGGTGATCCCCAGTTCCTTCGCCAGCGCAGCAGCAGCCCTCTCTTGGTCACCGGTAAGCAATTCAATGTGCTTGATTCCTAGCGTACGTATCTCTGCCAATGCTTGGGTCACTTCAGGGCGTACCGTATCGGAGGCAGCCAGCACACCCACCAACTCGCCATCGACTGCCACAAACAGGAGTGTTTTTCCTTGTGCTTCCAAAACCTGGGCCACCGCCTCTTGTCGCGCTTCTGGCAGCAGTCGCTCGTTCCCTACCGCCACCCGCTTGCCGCTCACCAGCGCCCTGACGCCAGCGCCAGGTATGGCTTCAAAGCGGGCTGGGTCTTCGAGAGCAAGTCCGCGCTCCTTCGCTGCCCTCCGTACAGCTTCCGCCAGGGGATGTTCCGAGTACCATTCAGCACTGGCGGCCAACTGCAACACCCTTGTCTCCGAGTGGTGCGCAAGGGCCACAATGTCGGCAATCTGCGGGCGCCCGGTGGTGAGTGTCCCCGTTTTATCCACGAACAACACGTCTGCCTTTGCCAGCACTTCCAGGTATTTGCCGCCTTTGATGAGCAGCCCCTGTTTGGCCCCAGCCCCAATGGAGGCTAACATGGCAATAGGGGTGGCAAGCGCCAGAGAACACGAACAGGCCACGACCAGCACCGCTGCCGTAGCGAGTGGATTCCGGCTGACAAGCAAGGTCACCAGAGCAATGCTTGCTACGATGGGCAGGAAATATGCCGAAAAGCGATCGGCCAGGCGCTGGACCTCAGCGCGGTGCGCTTCGGCTTCCTCCACCAACTGGACCACCCGCCCAAAGGTCGTATCAGACCCGATCTGGGTGGTTCGCACTTTCAAGTACCCCAGGCTGGCAATGGTGCTCGCAAAGACGCGGCTGCCCACCTGTACCTCAATGGGTAACGACTCCCCGGTAATGGTCGCCTGATCAACGGTGGCCTGCCCTTCAAGGACGATCCCATCTACTGGAATACGATCGCCAGGGCGGACAATGACCGTCACACCAATCTGCACTTGCTCAATAGGAACATCCTGTTCCTGCCCATCCCGTTCCACACAGGCAGTTTGCGGAGCGAAAAGGGTCAAGTGCTTCACGGCGCGTCGCGCCCGTTCAGTGGTAAAGCGCTCAGCGTAAGAACCGACATACATGAAGAACACAACCACCACAGCGGTTGGCCACTGACCCACCAGCAATGCGGCCACCACCCCGAGACTCATCAAGGTGTGTGAGAGGATCTGCCGCCGCCAGGCGGCCTGTAGGATATTGACGAAGATGGGCGCGCCGGTCAGCACGACCAGTAGTGTCCCAAGCCACAAGGGGATACGCTCGGTGATCTGCTCAAACAGCCCCAACCACTCTCCAGCCACGACCACCAGCAGCACAGCTCCTACCACCAAGCCAAAGAGGGTCAGGACCGGGCGCGTAAAGGATGCCAGGGTCTGAACAGGGGATGATGCCTCTGGAGTCGTCACAGTGAACGGGACAGAATAGCCCACGCCCTTCACCGCCTGACGAATCCCGTCCAGATCAACCTGAGCAGGGTTCACCTGGAGGACTGCTTTTTCTGAGGCCAAATACACCTGGACGGAGTGGACCCCAGGCAGTGTGGCGAGGGCGTGCTGAACGTGCTGAGTACATTCGAGACAATTCATGCCTCGAATCGGCACTTCCATCTGCTGCATAACATCAATCCTGCGTGCCATCGCCCCCTCCCTTCAATTCATCGTCGACGGTATAACGCGTGCATTCGTAGACGCCGCGCGCCACATCGTGGAGCAATTCATCTGCCAGGGCCAGCAAGGCGGCCACACGCGGGTCACTCAGTTGGTAGAGGGTGTAGCGGCCTTGAGGCGTCGAGAGGACCAGATCACAATCTGCCAGACAGCGCAGATGATTGGAAACGTTCGATTGGGAGAGGCCCGTCTTCTCGCCAATGGCGCTGACGGTAAGCGGCCCCTCTCGGAGCGCCTCGACAATGGACAGGCGGGACCGATCCGAAAAACCGCGAAAGAGCTTCGCCTTGAGGGTGGTGGCATTCCGGGTGAGAGTATTCCTAGAGACCTCACTTTGATGAATTATTACATTATTACCTAATGATATGATAATGTAATGAGAACGAGGCATCAAGGCATACAAGAGAGAAGTCCTGGCTGGCAGGCGAGCTGAGGAATGAAGCATCTGGCTTTGGTCGTTCTTGCATACCTGACCCCTTCCAGCACGCCACGCTCTACTCTATCCACGACTGGCGTGATGCAGCGGCTTCGGAGGGAGTTGCAGATGGCGGCAACCAGATGGGGGCTATCGGACCTTGGTCAGCCAGTCTGGTTGCTGTGGTGAGAAAAGCGCGAAGACCTGCTGCGACAAGAGGCCCTGAGAGCCCCTGGAGGCGTCGTTCCTGCCCTGGCTCTGGAGTAACAATGAGCAGCAGTGGGAGCGGGCGCATCTCTTTGGCCCACTCACGAGAGTGGAGATACTGGGCATAGGCGCGAAACTTGGCCGCCAATGCCCCGCCAGTCATGGTGCCCTCATCCCATTCCAGCCAGGCCAATATCTGGGCCGATCCCGTTCGATAGGCGAAGGCGGCATCAGGCCGCAGGCTGTGCCAAGCTCCATGTTCATGATACCTGCGCTCTCCCCAGGAACCGGTTTCCCACCACGCCACCTGATGTCCCTGCGCTCTGGCATCACAGTGGAGGTGAGCCAGAAAACCATAGATGCCCGCCGTGTGCTGGATGGTGCGTTCCAACAGGGGCACCCCCCGCTGGATGAGCGCGTCCTTGGTCCCTTGGGTCAGATGTTGGATGGAGACATCGAGCAGTGCAGCCATCCATCTAAGCCCCAGACAGCTCAACCGCCAGCAGCAGCCGCGCTTGGTCTGCTGCCTCTCAAGATACCCGTCTCTGTGCAGGTCATAGAGCTGGCGCGTGGCGGTGGCTGGTGCGAGGGCACACAACGCCGCGATTTCCACCGTGGAAAGGAGTGGCGCCGCGTAGACCAAGTGCAAGAGCGCTTGCTGGCGTTCGCTCAGATGGAGACTGAGGAGGTGAGGAGCGCTCTGCTTTCCTTTTGCTCCTACTTGCTTGGGTCGTCTGGCATATCCTCCCTTGATCACGAGCCGGGTACGCTCACCAGGGATGGCAGAGTCAGCCATCGTAGGAAAGAAATCCGGGGGAAGGGCTTCCAGTGCTGTCGGGAGCAGCAGATCCTGAAGACGACAGGGGGCATCGCTCTCCAGACCCTTCCAAGGCAGCACCCACGCCGAGTCGAGTCGCTGGCTGGGGGACAGAGCGACCACCGCCCCGCGAAGCGGGTCCAGACGCAAGGTGGTACAGACCTCCTGACCGGCATGCCGCCACCGCTCTTGCTGATGCAAATGAGGCACCAGCACAGCTATGGTTGGCATGGCCTGGAAGTGGGTGGTGCGCTCGGCACTCTCCCGATAGCGGAGCAAGCGCTCCAGCCGCTGCTGCATGATCTGGTGGTCGTTCTGCCCCGTGAGTCCGCTATCGGCCAGGAGCAGCAGTGCATAGTAGTCACCAGGTCCATCGCCCCTCTGCAGAGCACGTTGGACCACTAACACCGCATCGGCCCTGCAATGCAACGTGCGTCCCTTCGAAGCAAAGGAGTGGCGCCAATCGCGCTGCCAGTGCCAGGTCAGCTGCGGACGCTCTCCGTTGGGATAGGCCAGGATGCTCGGTGCATGAGCCACCAAACCAGTGATGACCTGCTGGAGCAGTTCCACCACCGGCATACGTGCGAGAAGGCGGAGTAGTCCCGACTCATCAGCGCCGAAGGTCCGTGCCAGCGCTACCGGGGATGCTCCTTGCTTGGCGGCAACGTCCTGCACTCCCGCGTTCGTGAGGTAATACCAGCGTTGGCGGTGAGTCTTCCCGCTGGGTGTCACATGCTCCACCACTCCGGCTTGCTCCAGGCGAACAAGATGGCGATAGACTGTGGTGGGATGAATCCCAAGGGCGAGCGCCAGGTCGGTATCCCGTTGCAGCGGGTGACGCAGCAGCCAGCCCAACATCTGCTCATCGCTTCTGTCCATCTCCGCTTCCCTCTTCCTGCTGATGGGCGTTCCGCTTGCATCTGCCCTGGTTTGGCTAGGCTGTCGCCTGGGTGCTGGTGTCTTCTGGGTGGTCCACCTCTGGTATCGCGCGGGGCTCCAGCGGCCACTCCATCGGGGTGATGCCCCCGCCTCTTGGTCTCGCCTCCTTGTCCTGCGTGCCCCAGCGGCCTCGCCCTGGCTTCTTCGCAGAACGAGCAGGCGAGGATATTTCGCCTTGAGTGCCGCTGATCTGAGTGGGTGCTGCCCCTCCGGGTGATTGCGCCGCTTCCGCGGCCTGTGACTCGCTGGAGGCGCGCCCGCGCTGCCCCTGGGCGTTGGTGCGTGCCAGAGCTTCCTCCAGCCGCGCCTCCACCAGCGCCACCGGCACGCCGTATCGCTCGCGGGAACGCCTCCTGATCCGTTCCGCTTGCTCTGGCTCGCCCAGTGGGGGCAGGTTGAGCACCAGCGAAAACGTCGGCTGGCGCTGCTGGCCCACTGTCCAGCGGGCATAGCACATCCTCGGATTGAGATTGACCAAGTCCGCCTGCTCGACGCCCACTTCCTCATGAATGGTGTAGGCATCTTTCGCGCTCAGTTGGAACAGCGTCAGGTGCTTCACATTCGCCAGCACGGTGGGCAGCAGCACCGGGTCACGCTTGTGCAGGTACTCCAGGCTCTGGGTCGCCAGGGCAAAAGTGGCTCCATACTTGCGCAGCTCCGCCAGCGCCCCGTAGTCCACCCCAGCCAGGACCTGGAACTCGTCGAGAATAATCAACAGCTTGACCCGCTCCTGCTCGGAGAGTGCCCCTTGCTCCTCCAGTGTGGTCTGAAGCAGCCCCAAGAGCGTCGCCCCCAAGAGGGCTGCCACATCCTCGCCCACCACGCCTTTCGCCAGCTTGACGAGCACGATCTTCTGCTCCCGAATCAGCGCCGAGAAATTGAGCGTCGAGCAGCTTTGTCCCACAATCCGCCGAGCGAGCGCGCTCTCAAAGGTCGTCGTCTTATTGATCACGGGATTGATGATGTCGCGCTGCATGTAGAGGTTGAGCGGCTCGTAGTATTCGCGCCACCAGCGATGCGGATACGGGTCGGTCACCGACGACAGCAGCGCGTGGCAGAAGCTCTCGCGGGTCAGTACCGGCAGGACATCAAGCAGCGTATACTGTTGATATGGCCCCTGCTGGGCGTCGCGCGCCACGAGCACCCGATTGGCCTCAAACAAAGTGCGCAGGGCTGCTCGAAAGGCATTCTCCATCCTCGGTCCCCAACTGGTCGCCCAGATGTGCGAAAGCGTCTTGAGCAAGTCGGACACCGCCTTATCGCGCTCGCGCCCCAGCGTCACATCCAGTGGGTTCAATCCCACGACGTAGTTCGCATCTGCCAGATCCACCAGCACTACGTCATCGGCGCGCTGCTTTGGCACCAGGCGCAAGACATGCTCGGCCAGGTCGCCATGCGGGTCAATCACCACCAGCCCGCCCTGGTCCATCGCTGCCTGTGCCAGATGCTCCAGGAAGGTGCTTTTGCCCTCGCCCGTTTTCCCGGCCACCAGGGTATGGAGGACCAACAGTTCTGGCGGCAAGGGGACTGGCACCTCATAGCCCGCGTGCGCCGAGATCCCAATGATCGGGCCGCTCGCCCGCGTCACCGCAGGCGGAATCAAGCTGCTTCGTGCTCCGCGCGACTCGACGAGCGCTAGCGAAGAAAGGGTGGAGGCTGACGGCAAATGCCAGAGGCTCGCTACTGCCTCCATATTCAACAGGTGCGTGGAACGACCAACATCCGCTCCCCAGGTGCCTTGCACGAACCGGCTTGCCGCCTGCGCTGAATAGGGCCGTGTGACAAAGTAGCCGCCAGCCGCCAGGTGGAACTGGCGGTAGGCCGCCACCAGTTGAGTCAGCACGAGCTGCCGTTGGCGCTCCTCGGCCTTTCCCATGCCAGGGCTGATGACATACAGGCGCAGCCGCACGCGATAGGCGGCCCCTTTGGTCTGCTCAGCCACCAGCCGCTGGTCGTAGAGCGGCTGCTTGGGAAAGAAGCGCTTCTTCACCTGATCGTAAAGGACATACAGGAAGAAGGCGCCAATAACGAGCACCACCCCGCCCACAATCAGTTGCGTGCGCTGGCTGGCGGTGAACTGCGGGGCTTTGCCATGCAGCAGTTGCCCGAAGGCGTGCGTCACCCAGGCAGGCACCAGTCCTGGAAGGTGCTGGAGCAGCAAGATGAGTCCAAGCACGAGGGCCATCAGGAGGATACTGCCCCAACTGGGTCCGGTGCCACGCCCGCGAGTTGCCGCCTGTTGTTGTCGTTCCGGCTCCAGGGCATGCTCGATGGCGCGCCGCCGATAGGGGGCTGACCACTGCGGCGGGGCAGGCACCAACGCCAACTGCGCGAGAGCTCGCGTCCCTAGTGGCAGATGGTCCAGCGCCGCCAGCAGCCCCAGCAGGGGGTCACTGCCTTCCTGCCGACGCTCGCGCTCATCCAGCGTGCGCAGCGGGAGGTAGGCTGCCGCCCCAGGCGCCAACTCCACACAGGAAGCGGCTTCGCCTGCCTCCAGTCGGAAGGGGGCATCATCTCCCGCCACGTGGACGAGTGGGCTTGCCTGACTTTTCCGGAGCAAGAGAAGTTGGAGATCATCTCCTCTGTTGCTCGTAGGCAACCGGACTCAGGTAGCTGAGTGTGGAATGCCTGCGAACCCGGTTGTAAAAACATTCGATGTACTCAAAGATGGTCGAACGGGCCTCTTGCCGCCCGTGGAAAGAACACCGCTCGACACATTCGCCTTTGAGCGTGCTGAAAAAGCTCTCCATGACTGCATTGTCATAACAGTCTCCTACCCGCGACATGCTCACCACGATCAAGAGGTCCGCCAGACGACGCAGATACCCAGTGCTCGTATACGGACTGCCCTGATCGGAGTGCAGCAGCATCTCTTGAGGGGGTACTCTTCGAGCGAGCGCCATCTCCAATGCCTGTCTGACCAGCGGCTCATCGTTGTGCTGGCTCATGGCCCAACCGACCACCAGGCGCGAGAACAGATCCAGGATCACTGCCACATACAACCAGCCCTCTGCTGTCCAGACGTAGGTCGTGTCACTGACCCATTTGCTATTGGGACCCTCCGCCTCAAACTCCCGGTTGAGCAGATTCGGGGCGACCAGGGCACCCTTCGTCCGCAGCGTTCTCACCGGCTTCTGCCGACGACGTTTGGCGGCCAGGTCCATCTCCCGCATCAGCCGAGCGACCCTGGCTCTGGAACAGCGGACCCCTTGGTCGCGCAGCTCGGCTTGCACCCGCGGGCTACCATAGACCTGGCGGTGTTCCTGAAAGATGCGCTGGATCTGCCTGGCTAGTTCGCCATCTTCTCGCTCGTGGGCGCTCGGTTTGCGGCCTCGCCACTCGTAATAGCCACTCACGCTCACTCCCAGGGTTCGACACAGCACCGTCACCGGATATTGCTGACAATGCTGTGCAATAAACGGATAACTCAGGACTGGGTGCGCGAAAAGATGGCTAAAGCTTTTTTTAGGATGTCTCGCTCCTGCCGGGTCACCTCCAGTTCACGCCTCAAGCGACGGAGCTCTTCCTCTTGCGGGGTCTGATGGCCACTTCCAGGAAAGGCATGCCCCCCGTGGTCAGCCAATTCCTGACACCAATGGGAGAGCGTGCTATCTGCAATTCCCAGGTCACGGGCCACCTGGGCTTGCGACTTCCCACTTCGCTGCACTAACTGCACGGCTTCCAATTTGAATTCCTTTGTAAACGTGCGCTGTTCTTTCGGCATGAGATCCTCCCTTCGGAGACGCTCTTCCAAATTTATCTCCTCCGGGAAACTCAGTCAAGACCAGAGCGGGGCGGCGTCCCCCGCTGGGAAGCGTGCCGGGACGCGCTGATCGGCGCGATGGACACGGCGCTGCGCCTGTACTGGCATCTCTCGCGGCGTGGAGGTTGGTGGTTTGCCGCCTCCTGTCTGCGCTGGCAGTTGCGCGTCATCTGGGCAGAAGTATTCGGGCCAGCGGTGTCGCTCGACCCGGTGCAGGAGTGGGTCAGCCCGCTGCTCATCACCGAATCGCAGGAATGCCAGAGCGTAGCGCGTCTGCTGAGCGAGCGGCGTGCAACGGGCGCGCTGCCGCCGCCCTGGGAAGCCGTTGCCGAGCGTTGGGAGGCGGGCGACCTGCCAGAGCCGCTGCGCCCGGACGCGCCGCCACGCCTGCCCGCTATACTGGAAGGGCGGCTGCGGGTATAAGCAGGTTACAACGCCGTCTCGTAGCGCCACCCCTCAAAGCAGGGGCAGGGCGACCCGCTGGTGCCAGGGGCGCGGGCAATCTGCCCGCGCCCCCTGCGTGCTATTTACAGCTTGCAAGCTGCTGCTCCATATCGCTCAGCGCGAACTTTTGCTCTTTTTGCGTCACTACTCCTTGCTCAATCGTTTGCGGCTTGAACAGCACAACCCCCTGCGAATCAACGGGAAACGCTTCGTAGACAAACAGAATCTTCTCCGTGTAGTCTTCCGTCTGGGCATCAAGAGATGGGAGGAACACTGCCACATAGCGGGAACCGCTGGTTAATTGGGGCAACTCATCATTCCAGATTTGGTCCTGCCCCACCTGGCCGCCATCACTGACGTATTCTCTGGTCGTCTGGCTCCGATGATCAACAAAGACACGCATCTGAGAAAACACCAGGGGTGTATAAATCTCGTACCCATGCTTTGCCACTTGAATATCATCCAGTGGTCCATCAGGCCGAGCACCTGTTGGGGTGTTCCAGTGGGGCTGGCCCAGCGCCTTCACGACCACATCGGCCACGAGCGAATAGTGACACAGGTCGGCAACGGTATTGATTGGTATTTTATCTCCAGAGAGGTGAAGAGTGAGCGGCGGGTAGGCAACTGTCGCAGTGGCAGCCAGTTGAGTCGTTGCGATAGGTTGTGTCGTCGCACGTGTTGAAACAGGGACGCATCCCGCCAGCCACAAAACCAGCGCCAGAAAAGCGATACTCAGAACTCGTGAGGGATGAGGGATAGTGTTCCGGTTATGCATGGTATCCTCCTTGAAAGATTCAGAGAAGTAGCCTTGTCCGCAGAAGCAAGCGGTCTCCAGACAAGCCATCACCCGTAGATATACTGAAGGCCCGCGACATCATCGGACTGGACCGTCCAAAAGTTCTGAGGTCCAGTTTCCATGAGGGCAGGAGAATGCTTCGTATGTCCCAGACCCTGGAGATGCCCTGTCTCATGGGCGGAGACTTCTCGTATGTCCGCTTTGAGGCCGTTACACAATCCATGATTTTCATCAAATGTTACCCACATCCATTGGGTATTCCAGCTAACTTGGTCATTGAAAGTTACCGTCCCCCCTGTAATATAAGCTTTCCAATACGACCCCGTATAGAAAGGGGCTGAAAGAAAAGCATCCGTGTTTGTTCGTGCGAAGAACTGACAGGGTATTGGCCCCTTCAGGTAGGTAGTCGGCCCACATCCAACCGTAAGACATTCCTGCATGTAGGGGTTCCATGCCAAGACACCGTTGTAGCTGGTGAAGCCGAGTTGAATTGCATCGTCCCACAGAGTACTTTGGATGGAGGGGTCCATGTAGGCGTAGATGGTAATGCTGGTGTTTGGGGGTTCCTGCCACAAGATGCAGGGCAGGCTGGAGTTACGACCACAGTTAGGATTCCCATCAGAGTCGAAGGTGGTCTTCAGTTGAGTCCAGGCGTAGGCAGGCTGAATCGAGATGGTCAGCAGGAGCAGCGCCAGAAGCGCACCAAGAATCAGGGGTTTGAGATGTTTGGGCATGACCAGTTCCTTCCTGAAAATGCTAAGATGTTTGTTCCTTCCAAGAGGCAATTTGGCTCTTAGCCAGCAAGAGGATGGGACATTATCAGAATGCAGCCACTTATTTTCTCTTCCTCTCTTCCTTGTAGGCGAACCCCTGAGCGGCTGGTGCAAGTATAGTGTATATTTTCTCTCTTGTCAAGGACGCTTCTTATATTGTCTTCTGATCTCACTTAGCAGAGACACGGGTCATTAGTAGATTGAGGCATATGCGAGCTTTGGAGCTTGCGACGATTGCCCGGCAGGGATGCCGGGGTACCCCTCAAAGCAGGGGCACGGCAGACAGCGAATCCTGGCCCGAACGCTTGTACCCCCGGCGTCCCTGCCGGGCCGCCCCCTTGTACCCCCGGCGTCCCTGCCGGGCAATCGTGGCAAAAGCGAGCGTTCGCTTTTGCCACGATCCGCCGCCTGGAAGACGGCGCTACAAGCTACCGCTTGACCGCTTTGATGTAGCGCACCGTGACGGTTCCGGCCAGGCAGTAGAGCACGAAGGCCACAAACAAGAACGTATAGCGAATAGGCGCCTCAAAGGGCAGGCTCAGCAGCACGCTGCCCAGCACAAACGCCACCACCTGCGGGAGCGTCAGCGCGATGTTCCAGACGCCCATGTCGCGGGCAAAGTTTTTGTGATTGGGCAGCACATCGGCCACCAGCGCCCAGTCCACGCTGAGATACGCGCCATAGCCCAGGCCAAAGATGGCACCGCCCAGCGTGGCGATGTTGATGGCCGAAATCTGGCTGATGGTTCCGGCTGCGGCCAGAAAGTTATCCGCGATGAAGATGCCCGCCACCGCCGTCATCAGGCCGCCGGAAAGGTAGACCATGCGCTTGCGGCCAAAGCGCGTAGAGAGCCAGCCGCCAAAGAAGGTGGTCAGCGCCGCCGTCAGCGTCAGCACAATGATAAAGTTGGCAACCTGCTTCTCCTGGTCATTGCTGCCCAGCACGTCGTGGAAGTAATATTGCAGGAATGCCTGCACCGTGTTGATGCCCAGCATCATCAGCAGGCGCGTGCCCACCACCCAGGCAAAGTCCTTATCGCGGCGGGGCCGGAAATCGAAGAAACGCGCCGCCCAAAACGCCACGATGATCAACACGACCAGCAGCACCGCGTTAATGGCGATGTTGGCGTGCTGGGCGGCGTCGCTGGCGGCCTGGGCGCTGCTGGCCTGGGGCAGATGCGGGCCGTTGAAATCAAAGCTGAGGCCGCTTATGGCCTGCAAAAGAATCACCGCGCCCACCACAACCACAATCACCAGCCCCAGGCTTGCCGCGCCTTCGTTGACCTGCCGCCGGTAGCGCGTCAGCCAGGACACGCGGGCTTCTTCCGCCAGGCGCTCCGGTGGAGTCCAGGGCCGCTCTTTGACGGCCAGGACCGTGCAGACCATCAACACAAAGACCAGCGAGGCCACCACGCCATAGACCATGAGCAACTGATTGGAATAGGTGGCGAGCGCGTTGTTGACCGCGCCCGCGCTTTGCGCTTTGACTACCGGGTCAATGCTAATCAGTTGGCCGGTGATGAACGCGCCCAGGATGGTAGCGAGAATCTGCGCAAAGCCCATAATTCCGGCGGCTGTCCCGCGCTGCTCCTCGTTCACCAGATCGGGCAGAAAAGCGTGGAACGGCGCGGCAGCGGCGTTATTAGCGACCTGCACCAGACACAGCGCCAGCATCAACGTGAGGATGTTGGGCGCGATTGCCATCAGCATCAAACCAACCACATTGCCCAGCACGCCAATCAGAATATACGGGCGGCGGCGGCCCCAGCGTCCCCGCGTGCGGTCACTGAGCATGCCAAAGAGCGGGTTGGAAACCAGGGCCACCAGCAGCCCAGGACTGGACACCAGCGCCAGCGTGACGGCTTTATTGTTGGTGATGAAGTCGTTGAGCGCGCCCGCGTCGAAGGCGTGGCTGCTCAGGAAGCTGTGGGCCAGCAGCGCCTCCACGTGGCTGGGGATGATGATAATCAGCAACGCCGTCCAGTGAAAGGTCAGCGCAATCCAGAACAGGCTGATGGAGATCAGCCCCCACAGCGAGCGCCGAGGGAGCACCGCTTTGCCTGTGGCTTCGGCGCCCAGGGCGATGTCGGGAGAGCCAGAGAGCGTTTGGTCAAGCGACATTGGCAAGCTCCTTCCTGGATACGCTTACTCTTCTTCGGCCAGGAACCCCAGCACTTCGCGGACAAATGGCTCGGCAATGCAGATGGTGTAATGGTTGGTGTTGGCAATATCCACCGCCCGGCAGCCAGAGATGACCTCGCGGACGCGCTTTGCTTCCTCTGCCGTCAGGATTTGCCCCTTGTCCGGGGCCAGAATGCCCAGTTCGGCGCGCAGCAGCAGCGTGGGTGCTGTGATGCGGCCCATAAACATATCCACCTGGAGCGTGGCGTTGCCCGTGATCTCTTCCTCAATGGTGGCTTTGGGCACGCGCGACATCACGGTGCCATCGGGCTGCGTCAGCACATCGGAGCGGTAATACTCTTCCCAGAACGGGTTCCACTGGTGAAGGGGCACAGCCCGGCGCTCCTCCAGATAGGCATCCAGCGAGGGATAGACCTGCCCCAACCGCTTGAGCGACGCGGCAATGGCCTGCATCGCGTCGTCTGGCAGCCGCCCGCCCGCGTCCACAATGATCAGCCTGCGCACATATTCAGGATGCAGCGCGGTCAGATACAGGGAGATCAGCCCGCCCAGCGAGTGCCCCAGCAGATGCACGGCGGGCAGGCTCAGCGCGTCGCACAGCGAGAGCAGGTCGTTCATGTGAAAGGGAATGCCGATGCCATGCGCTGGTTTGGCGCTCTGGCCGCGCCCGCGCAGATCGGGTGCGATGGCATACCAGCCCTGCTCGGCCAGGGCTGGCCCCAGCACATTCCAGTAATAGCTGCTGGCCGTCAGGCCATGCACCAGCAGCACCACGCGCCGGGGTCGGGTAAACTCGCCCCAGGTGGCGTAATGGAGATTGATGCCGTTGACTTCCAGATCATGTTCAACTCGTTGGATGGTCTTGCTCATGGCAGTGTCTCCTCCCCGTTGAGAAACGATGTAGCCATAGCGTAAGCTACCTGGGGAGGTGTGTCAAGCAGCAAAAAAAGCTGGCGGTTAAAACCGCGTCTAGGGGCCTGCGGCCACGAAGTCCGCCTGCGCGGACTAGGACGAATCCAAACCCGCGTAGGCGGGTTTCGCGGCAGCGAAGCTGCCCTTAGGCGCGGTTTTAACCGCCAGCCATGTGTTACGCGATAAAATAGACGCCTGGCCCGGCGGTGATGTAGCGGTAGTCCACGCGGCCCCAGCCGCCGTTATTCCAGAAGAAGTTCATTTCGCTGATCAGAATCCAGCCATTTGGCAGGATTTGCTCCACATGCGCCACGTGCCCAATGCCGCTGGCCGATTCAACGCCCGGCTCAAAGATGACCGTTGCGTTAGCAGATGGCGTGCTTGAGACTTTATAGCCGCGCTGCGGGGCTGAGTAGAGCCAGGCCCAGGCATCGCCCATGCCCTTGTAGTCTTGATCGGGCCGCTTGTGCTGCGCCCACCACGTGCATTGCCCAAACGAGCCGCCAAAGGGGTCGCCGTAATAATCTTGCACGCCAAAGCTATCAAACCCCGGCGGGGCAACGTAATAGCCATAGGGTGGCGCTGGGGTGTTGGTGGGAGCGAGGGGAATATTCAGCAACGCGCGATACGACGCGCCATAGCTTGGGTCGTTGGGCACCTTGATGCGCATGCCCACATACAACTGGTCAGCGGAAACCAGATCGTTAATCTCCAGAATGCCGCCCTGCTGCACCTTGAACTTGGTGGCAATGGCCTGCAACGTGTCGGCGTAATGCACGATATAAATATGGTACGCCTGGGGATTGCTGGAACTGGGCTGGGTGATGTTTGCCAGGGTGCCTAAGCCCTGTAAGATTTGCTTGCCCGCGCCCAGAGGCACGATGGCAACAGCGGCTGCCAGGAACGCAAGCAGGCTGACCCCAACCACCATTGTGTGCATAAAGAAGGGGCGTGGCCGCCGCGCGCGCAGCGAGTGGGGTTGATGGCCCAGCTTGCCCGGCTTCACCGTCTGGCGTTTGCCGCTAATGAAGATCGGCATGCTGGTGCCGGGGTCCAGCACGCGCGTCACTTCGTAGTGGCCTTCGGCCACCACAAGCGCCCGCTGCTCGTCCTCCTCAGCATCGTGGGATGGACCCTGCCAGTCGTCGCCTACCCACTGATCTTCTTCTGCCAGTTCTTCTTCGCCCGCCTGGTCGTGGGCCTCTTCGCTGTATTCCTCGTAATACTCCTCTTCCTCGTAATACACTTCCTGCTCTGCGAGGGGAGCATCGTATGTCTCTTCGTAGGCGTCGGCACCATGATCATAGGCCGCGTAGCGGCCTGAGGCTGCTTCTGCCTCCTCGTCGAAGGAGGAGACGTTCGCTGGTGCGTCAACTTGCTCTCGTGCTCTGACCCGAACGACGGGTCGGGCGCCCTGGCGCGGAGAAACAGGGTTCCGTATCAGCATAGACGCTCCTTGAGAGAGAGATTGGTAATCTGTTCGCCCCGCGTGGGGAGGGTCGAACGTGAGGCCCGATGAGGCTGTCTCACGGGCTATTGTAGCCGATAGGATGCCAAAATACGGCGCTTCCTGTCTTTGCCTAGTACCATCGTACTGTTTTTGTGAGGAATTACGCCCTTTTGGAAACCTCACCGCTGCTCTGGTGGGAGTTGCGCGTGTAGCCCCGGCGCCCCTGCCGGGGAACGGTGCCCGGCAGGGGCGCCGGGGCTACACGCTATCCATAGAGATACAGGGTGCTGCGCTCCCCTTGCAGTGTTTCCTGCTCGCGCAGCCCGGCCTGCTGCAAGAGGCGCAGATGCTCGGTTTCGTTGGCGTTGACGCTAAAGACCACGCGCGCAAACGCCCACTCGCGCCGAAGCCAGCCGCGCAGCGCCTCCAGCAGCCGCGCGTCCAGGTGATCGGCCAGCCGACTTGAGCGCGTCCAGAACCACACCCGCGCCTCGTAATCGCCCACACGCGCCAGACGCTCCTGGCTGGCGTTGACCCGTTCCAGCAGCGAGCGCAGCGGGTAGATATAGACGCAGCCCAGGCATTCCGTCTCGGTAGGGTTCATCACCGTGTAGGTGAAGCCGCTGCGCTCGTGGAAATCGCGCTCGTGCCTTTCCAGGTCAGCCAGGTTTTCTTCCAGCGTGAAGCCCTCGCGCGGCCAGTCGCCTCCGCTTTTCACGAGCAGTTGCTCCCGGCTGGAGATTACGGCGTCGTAATCAAGCGCGGCATCTGCTGCGCGCAGCACACGCAGCACAAATTCCTCGGTGCGCAGCCCGGCAGGAACCGGCGCGTCAGCGAGATAAAACAAGGCAGGAGATTGAGACATAGCGATACGATTCCCTTCGGCTGTCACCAATCCGCCAGGGGAGCGCGGCCCTCGCGCCAGGTCCACTCGCTATCGTGCATAAAACGGACGCCCCAGCTATCGGTGATCTGCCAGTCCCGAAACTGGTTGATGCATTCCCATAAAGCTTGCGCATTGGCCGCCGTTCCGTTTTTTAGCAAGATTTCCGCCAGGGAGAAAAAATCCGCAGGCTTCTCCGGGGCATCCTCTAGCGCGCGCAGCAGCCACTTGTGATAGGGGTAGAGGATGCGATTGTACGCCAGCAGCCGCCGCGCCGCGTAAAAGACCATCTCGCTTGTGGCGTGGGCCATCAGGTAGACGGATTGCCGTTTTTCCGCTTCTTTGATGAACCAGTGGTGCGCCTGGACCTGGCAATAGAAGGCGCGCATCTTGGCTTCCCGCTCCTCTTCCTGGTACACCGGAATGCGTTTCAACAACGCTTCCAGGTGTGGCAGATGCGAAAAGGCAATCTGTATATTGCGAAACGCCGCGCGCGCTGGCTCGCTGCCCCGCTCAGCGACATCGTGCAGGAACGCTTCATTGATCACTTTGCCATCTACGTAGCCGCCGGGGTAATCGCAAAGCTCCCAGTTGAGATAGCCCAGATCATCGCTGGCGACACGCCTGGCGTACTCTTCCTCTGTCGCCACCAGCACAATATCCACGTCAGAATTGACATCGCCCCAGCCTTTGACGAGCGAGCCACCCACCAGCAAAGCCAGGAAACGTGGGTCATCTTGAAAGAGCGCTTTCAGCCGCTCGATCACTCGCAGATGATGGGCTTGCAGATACATCAATCCTGTCCTTTGCTGGTGTTGGTGGGTGATTCAGCATGCTCTGAAGCATCTGCTGCTCTTGCCGCAGGAGCCGGGGAGACTGACGAGCGCATCTGAAGAAGTAGACGGAGGGCCACGAGCGCGATCCAGCCCCATCCAACGATGATGGCAATGCGTTCGAGCAAGCCAGTTGGCGAGTTCGGCAGGGTGCCCTGTTTGTCAAGGACCGCCGTCGCAAGGCAAGCGATGAAGGAGACGATACAAAGTATCCCAGTAATCAGCGAGTACAGACCCCAGTTTCGCCACGCGGGATCGCTGGCGAAGCGCCGCGCCAGAACGAAAATGGCAGCCGTCAGGGAGCCAAAAGCGAGCGGGGCATTGATGCCATGAAGCATGCCATGCAGGGTTTGGGTGCTGCTTGAAGTACCCGGTGGGTAATAGCCCAGGCTTGGGTCCGTGACAAAGATGCCAGCAATGATGAGAGACAGCCCGAAAATGCCCATCAACAGCGGCCCCCAGACGCTCCCTTTCCCTGATCGAAACGTCTGCCGGAGTCCTGAGGCGAAGCAGAGCAAGAGGACGCCACACAGCAGAAAATTGGCAATCTGTACCCAGCCCTGGTCGCCCTGGCTGAGATCGCTGGCAAAATTACGCCACGCGCTGTAGCCGGGGCGCACCGCTCCTTCGACCAGGATCACCAGGATGAAGAGGAGGGGGCCAATGGCACCACACGCGATCATGAGTCTGGTTGCCAGGGCATACCTCTGCGCCCGATTGCTTTGTGCCGCCATACACTATCTTTCCTTTCCCTGGTTCGATGTGTTTTGTGGTTTCGTATCAAAAACGCTTGACAGGCGCGTAAATTTTCTGTATACTTGTAGCAAACTACTTCAGGAGGCAGCTTCAACCGCCAGAAAACAGACACACAAACAACTTCATCATCTTAGGAACACTGACACGGAGTGAGCGTTAAACCTCCCCCGCGCCATGTTCCCCGGCTCCTCTACCCAACCAGGGCCGGGGCAACGTGTCATTCTATCGGTAATGATAGGTTTGCACAAGCCCCCGCCCTGAACCAGGAGCGGGGGTTTACTGTTTGTAGGACCAGCGACCCTGCCGGGGACGGCCCGCCAGGGTCGGCGGGGCTACAAGCGGCGGCGTGGGGACAACACCAGGGCGCAACTGTGCGCCCAGAAGGAGTCGGTTCCCAATGGCAACCCTTCCCGCTTTGTCCCATCGCTCAGGCATGCTGGCCCGCCTGTGGTGCGGCCTGGACTGGCTGCGCGCCTATTTGCTCTGCTACGCCCCCGACGACGCGCCCGCTCTGCCCAACTGGTTTCAGCCGCTGGCGGGCCTCTTCGCTCAGCCCTTCCTCACCGAAAGCCAGGTCGCTACCGTGCTGTTCGAGGCGCTGCTGGGCTTCCTGGCGATGATCACCGTTCAGCACGCACGCCACCACAGGGCCTGCGGTGGGCAAGCGCATCCCAACCGCTTCACCCCCAAAGACTTGCGCCAGCGAGACGCGGACCTGCCCGCGCTGGCAGCCATGACGAGCGTGGAGTTATGCGCCCTGCTCTTGGAGGAGTTACGCCTGCTGCTGCGCGTGATGCGAGCGGCGCAGCGGGCGTTCTGGAAGCAGAAGAAGGGCTGGTGGGGCTATCACGTGGCAGCGGCGCTGGTGCTCAAGCGGGTGCTGCACGTATGCGCAGCGCTGCGCAAGCGAGCGAATCGGTTCTACGCGGAGCAGTGTCTGCGGGAAGCCCTGCGCCTGCTGTGGGTGGAGCAGTTTGGGCCGCGCGTTTCCCCGCCGGAGGAGGTGCAGCAGTGGCTCTGCCAGCGTGCCGATGTGCCCGCCAAAGAGGAAACGATCATCTTGCGCTGTCTGCTGCGAGAGCGCGAACAAGGCCAGGAGCCGCCCGCGCATCTGGCGTGGCTGGTCGCCGCCTGGGAGCGCCCCTCAAGGCCGGGGCACAGTGGCGAGCGCTCGCTGCCAGCGTCGTTTGGTGTGCTCTCTGGGGCTACCGCGTCACACGGTTGAGGCGCGTGGCATTGCGTACACGAATGCGTACGCGCTTGCGTGCATTGCGCATGTTCTTTGCGCTCAATGTCGGGCATACTCTTTACAGACGCCGCGAGGAAACCCTTACGGGAGAACCTCAAGCGCGGATGAAATAAAAATTAGAGAGAAGCCCACAACAAGGAGCAAAAACACATGGCAAACAAAGACAAGAAGAACGAGAAGAAGCAGCCCGAAAACACACCAGCGACGCAGGCAGAACTGAACGATGAGGAGTTGGAGCAGATCGTTGGTGGCTTCAATCCCCAGCCGGACCCGCCAGGGGTCAGGGCGGACCCTCCAGGCCCAGACGCCGTTGGCCCCACAATCTAATCACGCCGCTTTCCCTGGCAGGGGCACGCGCCCCTGCCAGGACCAGGCAGCGAGCAAAGCAAGAACACGCAAGAAAGAGAATCATATGGAAAACGAGAACAAAAAGAACGAGAAGAAGCAGGCTGAAAATACGCCAGCGACGCAAGTAGAACTGAGCGATGAGGACTTGAAGCAGGTCGTTGGTGGTGGCATCAAGCTTCCCGACAGCCCAGCCGTCCACCGCGACACCATCATTATTGAAGAATAATTGCGCCCTGGCTCTGGCAGGGGCAGATGTTCCTGCCAGGGCCGAGAGGCCCAACAAAGGAAGCATACACATGGCGAACAACGACAAGCAGAACGAGAAGCAGCCCACCACACAGGCGGAACTGAGCGATGAGGAGTTGAAGCAGGTGGTTGGTGGCTTTGAGCCGAGCATCACCGCGCAAGACGATGGCACCAGCCCGGATGGGGCTGACATTCAGAAGAAGTGGCTCCCGGCAAACTAACCCACGCGATATGTTGGGCGGAGCGCGTTATCTAAGAACGTCCCACGCCCCAGAGCACCTGAACATATAAGAAAGAGAACAGCATATGACCAATGAGAACAAAAAGAACGAGAAGAAGCAAACCGAGCAGCCTGTAAATATCCCAACGATGCAGGTGGAACTGAGCGATGAGGACTTGAAGCAGGTGACAGGTGGGGGCGTCATCATTGACTACGGCCCCGCAGTTCAGCGCGACACCATTGTTCTTGAAGACTAATTGCGGCTTTCCCTGGCAGAGGCACGCGCTCCTGCCAGGGCTGGCTGCTAGGGGCGCCGCGCTTTGCTTCCCGCGAATCTGTTGCAGCGCCCGCCCACTGGCCGCGCTACGCAAACGCATAGCGCAGGAAGAGATGGCTGCCGCCGCGTTTGAGGCTGACCAACTCGCCCCAGAGCGGCTGTTCCGGCGCAAAGCGTCTGCCGCTCACAAATCCTGGCCGCTCGGTGGTGCCGTCGCGCCCGGCCACCTGCGGGGCCAGCGTCAGGAAGAGTTCGTCCAGGCACTTTTCGGCAAAGAAATCGCCCATCAACTGCGGCCCACCCTCCAGCAGCAGCAGATCGCTCTGGCGCACCTGCGCAATCGCCTCCAGCACTTCGTGCGCGCTGACACTGCGCGCATCCGCGCTGGTGGCAATCCAGACGGAATCTGGCATGCCAAGCCCATGCAGACGCTCAGCGCCGGGCGAGGTCGTCACGATCAAGACGGGCACCTCGCCAGTCTGAAAGACGGGCAGGAGCGGGTCCAGTTCGCCGCGCGCCGAGACAAAGACTTGCAGCGGCGGCTCTGGCTTGCCCAGAGCGCTGCGCAGTGCATCATAGGCCGCGCGCAGCGGGGGATAGATATGCCGGGCCGTCCAGAAATGATCAGGCACCGAGCGCAGCGTGCCCGCGCCGACGATTACGGCGTCGGCCACCGCCCGCAGCAGGCCCATCACCATGCGATCATGTTTATTAAAGCCGCTGATCAGCCCGCCACCATCCGCGCCCGGCCCGCCCAGCGCCACCACACCATCCAGCGTCGTCACAAAATTGCCAAAGAGATAGGGCGAAGTTTGTAGCCCCGGCGACCCTGCCGGGGCATTCCCCGGCACAGTGGCCGGGGCTACGGGCAAGATCGGGGCGGGGCGCGGCGGCAGAGCCAGCGGCCCATACAGCCTCTCCAATTCGGGCGGCAGCGGCAGAGTGGCGCCTTTTGCCTGATCATAGAACGTTTCCAGCGGAGTGAGTGTATCCATAGGCCAGCCTCCAGCACTA
>DATBGS010000064.1:0-30851 GCA_036557885.1 Ktedonobacterales bacterium | reverse complement strand
GACCAACAGGAGCTTTAACAATGGCACGCATTAAATGGGCCTATATCGGCGGCGGCAGCACGCGCGCTGCTGGCACAATGGCCTCGTTTGTCCACCAGGGCGAAAATTTTGACGGCTCGGAGGTTGTGCTGATTGACCTTGACCCCGAACGGCTGGAGATTGTCCAGACCATCACGCGCAAGATGGCTCGCGCCAGAGATATAGACGTGACCGTCACCACCACCACTCATCGGCGCGAGGGCCTGCGCGATTGTGACGCCGTGTTGACCAGCTACCGGCCCGGCGGCTTTGAGGCGCGCTCTCTGGATGAGAGTATCCCGCTGAAATATGGCGTCATCGGACAGGAGACGCAAGGGCCGGGCGGCTTCTTCATGGCGCTGCGTTCCATCCATGTCATGCGCGACATCATTGCTGATATGGAAGCCATCTGCCCACGCGCTCGCCTCTTCAACTACACGAATCCCATCAATATTGTGTCAGAGGCGGTGACGCACCATACCGCCATTCCCACCATCTCGCTCTGTGAAGGGCCGATTGCCAGCAACCGCAACTATGCGGAGATGATCGGACTGGACCCCGATAAGCTCGATGCTGTGTCCATCGGCTTGAATCATGGCTCCTGGAGCGTGCGTCACCTCTATGAAGGCCACGATTTTATCGCCATTTTGCGCCGGGCACGCGAAGAGATGCTCCACGACCCGGAAACGCCCGCTTATGAACTGCGCATGGTCAATTTAGCCTGCCAGATGAATGCGCTGCCTAATCACTATTTCCAGTATTACTACTTCAAAAATGAGCTACTGGCCGAGCTTCAGGCCAAACCGACTACCCGCGCGCAAGACATTCTGGCGAGCGTTCCCGACTATTGGGCACATTATCGAGAGCAGGCGGCCCAGGAGGTGCCTGAACTCGACCCGGCGCGCTCGCGTGGCGGCATCCACGAATTAGAGCTAGCCATTGATGTGATGGACGCCATCTACAATGACCGCAAAGAAGTCTTGTATGTCAACGTCCCCAACAGGGGCGCGCTGGCCGATTTCCCCGCTGATCTGGTCGTGGAGGTGCCAGGCTTTGTAGATAGCCAGGGCGCCACGCCGCTGGCAATGGGGCATCTGCCGCGCCACCTGGCTGGACTGGTCAAGATGCTGGGGGAATATCAGGCGCTGACCGCCGAGGCTGCCTGGAGCGGCACCCGCAGAGACGCCATTCGCGCGCTGGCGAGCCATCCCCTGGTTTTCTCATACACTACCGCAGAAGCACTCTACGATGAGATGGCCGCAGCCCATCGTCACTCTCTGCCAGAGCGTCTGTTACAGGAAACTGGCGCGAATTGATGGGCCTCGCTCCTTCCTGATCTGCCGAAGAATGGGCGTCAGCGTCACCTGGAATCTTCAGGGGAAATCGGAGAGACAGCATGCACTGTGTGTTAGGGGTGGACGGAGGGAATACCAAGACGCTGGCCCTGGTTGCCAGTCTGGATGGCCGCATTCTGGGGGCCGGGCGTGGTGGGTGTGGGGATATGTATAATGCCGAGCGCGAAGGGCTGACCTCGGAAGAGGCGGCGTTGGCAAACACCGAAGATGCCATCACTCAGGCGCTTCAGGCAGCGCAAGTCGAAACCGATGAGCTGGTCGCTTCGGTCTTCAATGCGGCGGGGGTAGATTGGCCCGAAGATGCCACACTGCTGCGCGAGGCGATGCAGGCGCGTGGGTTTGGCCGCCGCGTCCTCATCCAGAATGATGCGCTGGGCGTGCTGCATGATCAGGTCAGCAGTTCGATTGGTGTCTCGGTGATCTGCGGAACGGGTGGGGCCGTAGGTGCGCGCGGGCCAGATGGACGCTTCTGGAACAGCAGCCGCTGGCAAGATGAGGTCCAGGGCGGCTCCCAATTAGGGCTGAAAACGCTGTACGCCATTTGCCGCGCCGAACTTGGCATGGAGCCGCCAACCACATTAACCAGGCGAGTTGTTGAGGCGCTGCATCTGCGATCCGTTGAAGAAGTGCTGCACTCCTATACCAGCCGCGCAAGCCGGGGCCACCATCGGCGGCTGGACCGCCTGGCGCCTGTACTGCTCGATGAGGCTGAGGCTGGCGACGACCTGGCCCGCCGCATCGTGAGCGAGCATGGTCACGCGCTCGGCAATTTCGCGCTGGCTGCTGCGCGGCTCGTCGGCATTGCGGAAACGCCATTCGCGCTGGCGCTGGCTGGTGGGGTCTTCCGGCATCCGTCAGCAGTGCTGCCAGAGGCTGTGATCGAAACCGTACGGCAAAGCTCGCCTGGGGTTCGCCCGATGCGCTGTCGCTATGAACCCATTGTGGGCGTCCTCTTTTCCGCGCTGGAAGCTGCCGGAGTCAGCATTGATGAAGCAGTAGCAGCACATCTTCTCCCCACTATTCCCCCCGCTGGCTTTTTTGTGACAAACCCTGAAGAGTATAAATGACACGCCTGCTGCTGGCTTGTGCTGGCTATTTTATTTATCGGCCACAAATAACTGGTTCAATTGTGCTCAATACTCCTTTATTTCATCCGTTGAGAAAACGGGAGCTGGGGTTCGATAACCCCAGTGATTTATGGCCAGATGACGCAAGTAGCCAGCGCAGCGACCCCTGAAGTGGATGCAGGAAGGCAAGAAACCATTTGCAGGCCAGGCAGGAGGAAGATGAATATAATGGACCCAGGATTTGGGACATGGGGAGAAGGATGATTAAGGTGTGAGCAAGCGAGTATGGCGATGATTCGCAAACACTACACGCCAGCCTTTAAAACACCGGTTGTTCAGGAAGTCTTGGCAGGCGAGCGGACGCTCGCACAGATTGCGGCTCAGCATGGGGTCCACCCCAATCTGATCACCAAATGGAAGCGAGCCGTGCTCCAGGCAATGCCCAGCGCCTTCACGGAGAACGCTCCCTTGGAGGCCCAAATCGCCGCCCTGAAAGCCGAGCATGAACGCGAGAAAGAGCAGCTCTACGCAGAGATCGGACGCCTGACTACCCAGGTCCACTGGTTACAAAAAAAAATTGCGGCAGGAGGTACCACGAGCAGTCCGCCGCACGCTGGTCGAGCACGCGAACCCTGAACTGCCGCTCTCAGCCCAGGCGCGCTTGCTCTCGGTCAGCCGCTCCAGTCTGTACTACCGACCAGCATTGCCCAGGGCTGTGGAGATCGCGCTCAAGCACCGGATTGATGCGATCTTCACCGAAAGCCCGTTTTATGGCTCGCGGCGCATCACGGCAGCGTTACGACGCGAAGGAGTGCTGATCAATCGCAAAGCGGTGCAGCGGCACATGCGCGAGATGGGGCTGGAGGCGATTGGACCAGGGCCAGGCGGAACCACTCGGCAGCCAGGCCAGTACATCTATCCGTATCTGCTGCGCGACTTGGTGATCACTCAACCTAATCAGGTCTGGGGCATCGAAATAGTCTGTACGCAAATGACAAAAACGGACCTGTTCGCTGGCCGGGGAGGTCGGAATCACGTAGCGAATTTCGACGTGGTCGTCCGTCACCACGACCCGATCAATCACTAATTCCACCAACTGCCGCTTTTGCTCCCACGTCACCTGAGCCAGCCCCTGCTGGACTCGTTGACAAAAGGCCGTCATGGACAAGGCGAGCTGGGCCACCTGCTCCCGGTTCTGCGCTTGGGCCAGCAATTGTGCCTCCATCTGGCCAATGGCCTCCATTTTCTGCTCCAGATCCCGGCGTCGGCGTTCATATTCAGCTAAGGGAATAATGCCCTGCAAATAGGCCTCCGTCAACCGATCACGTTGCTGCTCCAGATGGTGGCGCGCCTTTCGCAAATGCTCGCGCCGCGACTGGAGTTCTTGGGGGAGCCAGTGGCCCCCATGTGCGCGTTCGAGGGCCAGGCAAATCTGGTCAGGGTGCGTCAGCACCTCACAGAGGTCCTTCCAGACCACTTCATCCAATTGAGCCGCCGGAATGAAGCGCGCCTCGCAGGGATGCTCGGTGCCCCGGTGCATCGGTTTGGCTTTGCCCGAACAGAGGTAATACCCATACTTGCCTGCGGTGCGAGCGGTACAGGCACGCAAACAGCGCCCACAACTGACCAGGGCACGCAACAAGTAGTGGTGGGCGGTGTTATGGCGCCGAGCAAAGCTCTGATTGTGCGCCAACTTGGCCTGCACGCGCTCAAATTGCTCGTGACTGACAATGGCTGGCACTTGGGCCACCGGGATCCACTCCTCCGGAGGCAGAGGAATGGCGGTCTCGTGCGGACGCCCCAGCGGATGGGTCGCCGACCGACGGATCTGCGGTGCGCGATAGCGCATGCGTCGGCTGTAGAGGGTGCCGGTGTAGGTCGGATTCGTTAACAAGCCCTGAATGGTTGCCAAGCCCCACCAGGGCTTGTTGGTGGGCGAAGGAATGCCTCGCTCATGCAAGGAGCGGGAGAGCCGATGCAAACTCATCTCCTGCTCCAAATACTGGGCGAAGAGTTCCGCTACAATGGCTGCCTCAGTTGGATCCAGCGTCACGCCGCTCGGGTCACGCGGGCGGTCGGGATGGACCCGATAGCCATACAACGGATGCGTCCAGGGTAAGAGGGTGCCCGCGCGCCACTTCATCAAGCGGCCTCGTCGCATGCGTTCGGTGATTAAGGTGCGCTCATATTCGGCGACTGCGCTGCGGATCTGCAACACCAACTGGTCATGTGGGTCCTGGCTCATGGGGCGTTCCAGAAACTCGAGCCTCTCAGCCGCCTCGCTCGAATTCTTCCAGCAACACCATTTGGTGGATATAGTTGCGCGCCAGGCGATCAGGAGCGGTGATCAGGACCACATCCAGCTCCCGATTGCGAACACAATCACGCAAGTGGTCTAATCCCGGGCGATTCAAGCTGGCGCCACTGAAGCCATCATCGCGAAAAATATGGGCTTGGGCGACGGTCCACTGGCGCTCCTGCAGATGGCGCTGGAGCTGGTCAAGTTGTTGTTCGATGGTTTGGGTCTGTCTCTGGTTGGGCGTGGAAACGCGTAGATACAGAGCGATTCGCATCAGGTTCCTCCGCAAGCTTGGCTGAAGAAGTGACATCATCACTGGTCTGGGACCACTGGAGCAGCAGGTGATACGCTCGATCCCAGCGCTGTTGTCCATCGGGGTACGGGGTGGTTTGACGGCGAAGACACCACTGGCGATGCATGAGCAGATCCTCCAGAATGAATACAATCATCTGAAGGATGGGACGACTGATGAGAGCGGCGGCGCCAGGGGCTAAACTCAACGCGGGACCAGGTCAAGTGCAAGCGCTCAGTGCGGATAAAACAAAATTTGTCATTTGCGATCAGTCCATTGATATCACGTATATCCGCTTGCCCACCACGTTCGTGTATCTAGCGTGTGTGCTGGACGCCTTCTCGCGGCGTTGCGTGGGCTGGAAGCTCTCCCTCCAAATTGATACGTGTCTGACCCTGGCGGCGCTGGAGATGGCGTTGGCAACCCGTCAGCCCGCCCCAGGACTGATTCACCATTCGGACCGGGGAGTGCAGTCCGCTAGCACGGAGTACGTCGCTCGGCTGGAGCAGGTGCAAGCCAGGGTGAGTATGTCGGCCACGGGCAATCCCTATGACAATGCCAAAGCCGAGAGCTTCTTCAAGACGCTCAAGCACGAGGAGGTCTATCTCAACGAGTATCAGACGCTGGCTGATGCGCAGGCCCAGATGGGCCAGTTCATCGAGGATGTCTACAATACCAAGCGGCTGCATTCGAGCTTAGGCTATCTGCCTCCGGCTGAGTTTGAAGCCGCTCTTATGCAATGTACTGCTGAGTTGACTTGGGCCACTGGTCCGGTGCATGGGGTGCAGTCCACATAGTCACCGCTCACGTTGCTTTGGAGCATGCGAAGGAGTCACCTCTGGTGGTTGGATCGCGCTTTCAACACGCTGGCTGGGCTTTGCGCCAGGCGAAAAAGCGCTTTGTCATATAATGGGGTATCCAACGGTTGTAGACAGACGTTCCTCCCCTGATGTAAAGGCGCTGAAAAAGACGCAGAGCACCATGGCGCACATGTTCAACAAGCCGGTGATTTGTCCAGTCGTGATTGGCCGCCAAGGAGAACTCACGACCCTGCACACGCTCAGCGATCAGGTGAGACGTGGACGCGGGCAGGTGGCACTCCTGAGCGGCGAAGCCGGGATCGGCAAATCACGTCTGGTTGCTGTGGTGAAATCACAGGCCCAGGCAGAAGGGTTTCTGGTACTCCAGTGCACCTGCTTCTCCACTGACCGCTCCACTCCTTATGCCCCTCTGCTCGATCTGTTTGGATCTGCATCGGCAAAAGAGCTGCTTTCTCGCTCCATTGGCGATCTGGAACCACTCGCACGCGAACTGGCGTTGCTCTATCCCGGCCTGGTGCCTCTTTCATCTGACGAGCCCCTGGTGCCCCCGATTGAGCCCGAACAACAAAAACGCCGCCTGTTCGTGGCGCTCACACAGTTCTTCACAGGCTTAGCCTCCAGTCAGCCGGTTCTGCTCACGGTCGAGGATCTGCATTGGAGCGATGAAATGAGCCTGGAGTGGTTGCACTCTCTGGCACGAAGCTCGACTCATTACCCGCTTCTGCTCGTGCTAACCTATCGGAATGACGAGATGCATCCAGGTTTGAGCCATTGGCTGGCCCAACTGGACCGCGAACACCTGGCGCAAGAACTCGTCTTGACTCCGCTTTCGCGCAGCGAGGTTGAGGCGATGCTCGAAGCCATCTTTGATCGGCCCAGCTCGCTGTCGGCCTCAACCCTCGAGGACCTCTATAAGCTGACCGAGGGTAATCCATTCTTCATAGAAGAACTGCTGAAATCGCTCATCCTGGCCGAGGCCATTGGTTCTGTACATGAGATGGGGGAACACCAACCATTGGTGGAGCTACGCATCCCTCGCAGTGTCCAGGACGCGGTGCGGCAGCGCATGGAGCGATTAAGTGAGGCTGCTCGACAGGTGGTGGTCCTGGCAGCCGTCGCTGGCAGGCGTTTTGATTTTGCCTTACTTCAGCAAATCACGCGCTATGAGGAACAGGAACTGCTGGCGTTCATGAAAGAGCTGATCGCAGCACAGTTGGTCATGGAAGCCTCCGAGGAGCAGTTTGCCTTCCGCCATGCCCTAACACGCGAGGCCATTTACCGGCAACTCCTGCTCCGCGAGCGCAAGACACTGCATCGCCCCATTGCTGAAACGATGGAACAACTGTTTGCCTCAGCACCTGACGCACACCTCCCCGAGCTCGCTGATCACTTTTATGAGGCAGGGGCCTGGGGGCAAGCGCTCGCGTATGCCCATCGCGCTGGGGAACGGGCGCACGCTTTGTACGCGCCGCGTATTGCTGTCGAACAGTTTACGAGAGCCTTGAAAGCAGCCCATCATGTCAAAAGCGAGTTGGTAGCCCCGTTGTATCGTTTGCGTGGGCAGTCCTATGAAACCTTGGGGGAATTCGAACAGGCCAGAGCCGATTACGAGCGGGCCTTCACGGCTGCCCAAGAGTCTCACGATGGACAGATGCAATGGCAGGCGGTCATGGACCTGGGCTTTCTCTGGGCAGGGCGCGAGTATGAGCGGGCAGGGTTGTTCTTTCGCCAGGCAGTGCAGCTCGCCGAGACCCTTGCTATTCCAAAACTGCGCGCGCACAGCCTCAATCGCCTCGGTAACTGGTTCGTCAACACCGGGAGGAATACCGAAGGATTGCAGGCCCATCGAGTGGCCCTGGACGTGTTCCAAAGGCAGCACGATCAAGCGGGGATGGCTGAAACCTACGACCTGCTTGGGATGACGCTGGCCTGGAGTGGTGATCTCGTGAAGGGGAGACAGCAGCAGGAACGAGCGATTGCCCTCTTTCGGCGCCTGGGTGACAAGAAGAGTTTGATCTCAACGCTCCCGAACGCCAGTATCGGTACCTCCCCTGCCATTGCTGAAACCGTGTTCGTGGTCGTGCGCTCCCCGGAGGAGGGTGAACGCGAAGCGCTAGAGGCGATAGAACTCGCACGGCAGATGGATTGGTCGGCAGGGGAAGCCTATGCTGAACTCACCAGCGGAGTATTACTTGCCAGCTTTGGGCAATTTGGTCGTGGACTGGCACATGCACACAAGGGGCTTCAGATCACGGTAGAGATCGAGCATCAGCAGTGGACGATCGCAGCGCATTGCGAATTAGGACACATCTATGTGCTTATGCTTGCTCCCGCCCTGGCCCTGCGCCATCTGGGTGCAGGCTTGCCACTGGCCGAGGTGCTTGGCTCAGCCTGGTGGATTGGCAGTATCAGAGCTGACCAGGCACTGGCCTACCTGCAGCTCGGCCAGCGCAAGCAGGCAGAGGCGGCGCTCCAGGCAGCGATGCTACGAGAGCAGGAGCCGCGCACACTCACAGAGCGACGTCTGGCCTGGATAGGGGGAGAACTGGCGCTCGCGCAGGGAGAGCCGCAGGTTGCCTTGCAGACTGCAGAGCGATTGATCGCAACCGCGCCGGGAGAGCTGCGTGCCCAACCGATTCCCAGGCTTTTGAAACTGAAGGGCGAGGCGCTGGTTGCCTTGAGCCGTCTGGATGAAGCCGTTGAGGCTCTGGAAAATGCTAAACGCGGCGTGCTGGAGCGTCGGGAAGCGCCGCTGCTCTGGCAAATTCACGCCTCACTTGGAAGGGTCTACGGCTTGCTCAAGCACGAGGAGCTGGCTCAAAGTGCCTATGCTGCGGCGCGGGCTGGGATTGAGGAGCTCTCGCAGATGATTGACGATGCCGAGTTGCGTGAGCAGTTCTTGCAGCGAGCGCACGCCTCCCTGCCAAAAGCAAAGCCGATTTCGCCCAGACGTGCCGAGGCCGAAAAGTTTGGTGGCTTGACTGAGCGTGAACGCTCGGTTGCGGTACTGATTGCCCAGGGAAAGTCCAATCGTGAGATCGCGGTCCAACTGGTGGTCAGCGAACGAACGGTCGAAACCCATGTTGGCAACATCTTATTCAAGTTGAGCTTCGCATCACGCACGCAGATTGCGGCGTGGGCTGTGGAAGTCGGGTTGGAAAAACGATAGATCACCGGGCACGAGCAAGCCCCGAACCTCGCGTCTCACAAGCTCTTTTCCTCTGTACTCCCTCTGCGTGGTTGTCCTCAAAATCTCCGTACCGTTTTCTGACAGCTCCGTGATTTCCACGATGGAAAGAGCAGATGTGGCGATTACACTTTGGGTGATGGGTTGAGCCAACCATCACGGCAGCAGTGTGGGAAATCGGGTAGAGGAGAGAGTGCGAATCAGACAAGCAAGGTCAATACATGGCGTAGCGTACAGAAAGGAGTACAGCACTATGGGTACAGCACCAGTTCAGGGAAGCTTGTGGGGGGTACGAGCCCGGGACTTCGCGGAGATCCTGGAACCACTCGCCCTCCCCCTCTACGAGGCAGTCTTCGAGGCAGCAGAGGTCGGAGCGGGGACGAGGTTGCTCGACGTAGGCTGCGGGCCGGGGCTGGCGGCACAGCTTGCGGTCCGGCGTGGTGCACACGTCGCGGGCCTGGACGCGGCGGAGGTGTCGCTGGAGATTGCGCGTGAACGCACACCTCAGGGCGACTTCCACGCTGGCGAGATAGAGAACCTGCCCTGGCCGGACAACACCTTCGACGTCGTGACCGGCTTCAACGCTTTCCAGTACGCGGCAGACGTGGTGAACGCACTGCGTGAGGCCCGGCGGGTCGCCAGGCCGGGAGGCCGTGTGGCGATGGCGGTCCTGGGGCGCCCGGAGGACTGCGACATCGCTGCCCTCATGCCTGCCCTGGGCAAGTTCCTGCCACCCCCGCCGCCCGGAGCGCCCGGCCCCTTCGCGCTCTCCGCGCCGGGCCGCGTCGAGGCACTGCTGGAGCAGGCCCACCTCTCGCCGCAGAAGAGTGAAGAGGTGGACTGCCCCTTCGAGTTCCCCAATCTGGAGACGGCGGTGCGTGGGAACCTGTCGACAGGCCCAGCGGCGTTCGCTATCCGGCAGGCAGGGGCCGATGCGGTGCAGCAGGCACTTGCCGAGGCGCTGGCGCCCTTTCGGACGAGCGTGGGTGGGTATCGCCTGCGCAACCGGGTCCGCTATGTGATCGCTACGGCCTGATGTTCCCTTGGCTCAGAGCCTTACTATAGTGAGAGGAGATTACGATGTACGATGTGATTGTGGTCGGAGCCCGCTGTGCTGGGTCGCCGACGGCTATGCTCCTCGCTCGCAAGGGCTACCGGGTGTTGCTCGTTGACCGCGACACCTTCCCCAGCGACCATCTGTCCACCCACTGGATTCATCAGCCCGGTGTCGCTCGGCTCGCGCGGTGGGGACTACGGGAGCGGCTGGCTGCCACTGGCTGTCCGCCGATTACCTCGATCACCATGGACCTCGGTCCCTTCGCCCTGCGGGGAACCCCGCCGCCGGAAGGCGACATCGCAGAGGCTTACTGTCCCCGGCGGACCGTGCTCGACAAGCTCCTGGTGGATGCCGCCGTCGAGGCTGGCGCGGAGCTGCGCGAACACTTTACCGTCCAGGACCTCGTCTGGGATGGCGACCGCGTCAGCGGGATCACCGGTCGGTCTGCCACCGATATGACGGTGAAGGAACAGGCCAGGATGGTGATCGGGGCCGATGGCCTCCATTCTCTCGTTGCCCGGCAGGTTGAGGCACCGGTCTACAATGTCAAGCCGACGTTCGCCTGTGCCTACTACAGTTACTGGAGCGGCGTGGAGCTTTGCGGAGTCGAATTCTACCCCCGCGAACATCGCGGCTTCGGCGTCCTGCCCACCCATCAGGGACTTACCTGCATTATCGTTGGTTGGCCGCATGAGAAGTTCCACGTCTATCGTGCCGATATTGAAGGCAACTTTCTCAAGACGTTGGAACTGGCCCCAGCGTTGGCAGAGCGGGTGCGCCAGGGAAGGCGGGAGGAACGCTTCACTGGCACGGCTGAGTTGTTTAACTACTTCCGCAAGCCCTACGGCTCGGGCTGGGCGCTGGTCGGGGATGCTGGCTATCATAAAGACCCGATTACGGCGCAGGGGATTACCGACGCCTTCCGAGACGCGGAGTTGGTTGCCAAAGCGGTGGATACCGGTCTCTCCGGGAAGCAGCCAGTTGAGGAAGCGCTGGCGGAGTACGAGCAGCGGCGCAACGTGGCGGCAACGCCAATCTACGAGTTCACGTGTCAGCTCGCGGCGCTAGAGCCGCCGCCTCCAGAGATGCAGCAGCTCTTCGCAGCCCTGCGCCAGAATCAGGAGCAAACAAACCGTTTCTTTGGTGTCATGGCCGGAACCGAGCCCATCCCGAAGTTCTTCGCGCCGGAGAATATCGGGCGGATCATGAGCGCCACAGTATCAACCAACGCACTCTAGGGCTCTCCTGGGCGGATTCTCTGCGAAGCCGAGTCCGCATGAGCCGTATCTTCCCATGCTCCGAGCACCCAGACGACCGCCGGGTGCTCTCTGGTAGGAAGATGGGCCAATGCTATGCGTTAGTTATTGCCCGCTTGGAGGAACCATCGCTGTCCATAGTCAACATCCCTGAAAATCGGTCGATTCCTGCAACCAATGGCTGGGTGTATTCAGAAGGAGTTGGAAGGCGCCCTGCGGTGTGGGGCGGTAGTCGCAGAGAGGCCACCGCCCCACCTCACCTGAGAAGGTTTCAAGGAGCTATCTCATACAGAATATTGAAAGGATTCTCAAGCGGAACCCGCCGCACGGTGCTAAACCCGGCTTCCTCGCACAACTCGCGCATTTTCGGCTCTGGCAGGCCCGCAGTGCCCAGACCCTCACCGTGCCCAGCCAGCGAGGTCGTCATACAATACAGCACGCTGCAACTGTAGAAAAAGGCACCGATGGTCCCGGCGTTTTCCTCGAGCTTGTCAGAACTGTTGATCTCCAAACAGACATAGCGCCCATCGGGTCGCAGCCCCGCGCAGATGGCCTTGAGCAGCCCACGCGGGTTGACCGCATCGTGTACGACATCAAACGTGGTGATCACGTCGTACTGTTCGGGAAAACCTTGCGAGACATCCAGGTGATGGAAGGTCACCCGATCAGCCACGCCAGCCTCCTGCGCATTTGCGGTGGCTCTGGCGACAAAGGGCGCGAAGACCTCGTAGCCAACATAGCGCGACTGTGGGAAGGCTTGTGCCAGTTTGATCAATGCACGGCCATGTCCACAGCCCACATCAGCCACCAGCGCCCCGCGTTCCAGTTTGGCCTGCACCGCTGGCATGGCGGGCAGCCACACTGGGATCAGCAGATTCTCGAACCAGCCATTGGTGAAACGCTCGATGCCCTCCCAGGTGCTGTAGTCATAGGCGGAGTAGGGGACGCCGCCCCCACTTCGGAAAGCGTGCATCAAGTGTTTGATTGGTCCCACCAGCCCCACCATTTCTTCCTGGACCCCGGCCAGGAAGACTGGCCCACCTTCTTGCGCCAGCACGGACACATGCTCCGGGGGGAAGGTGAAACGCTGACTGGTCGGGTCATATTCCAGATAGCCCGCACTTGCCATCGCTGCCAGCCATTCACGAGAATAGCGTTCGTTGACGTAGGCGCGCTGCGCCAGTTCAGCGCTGGTGGCGGGCGCCCGCGCCAGTTCCTTGAAGAGGCCCAGGCGGTCCCCAATGCTCGACATGACCGTCACGGCCAGCCCTGCCGTATCAGAGAGCACCTTACCCACAAAGGCTTCGGTCTTGGCCTGATCAAGTGTTTGTTGCGTTGCCATCGTTGGTCTCCTTCTATTGCTGCTTGTGTCCTGTCTACCTGCGCGGTGAGTAGCGACCTGCTCCCCACCGTCGTAAGGAGTATGCCTGAACATGACGCAGATTCCATCGGTGAAAACCGAAGCTTTTTGCGCAGAGACTACGGAGATTTTCGAGGGGGCAGAGGCAGATAGGAGAGGGATGAACGAAGAAAAGAAGGCGGGAAGGAGTCTTAGCGTGCGGTCTGGGCTAGGCCCTTCTCGTTGGCCCAGACTGCAATCTGCGCCCGCGAAGTTAGTCCCAACTTGGAGAAGATGCTGCTTACATGCGTCTCAACGGTGCGGAGGCCCACCACTAGATGCGCCGCAATCTCCTTATTGGAGGCGCCTTGTGCAATGAGGGCCGCGACCTCACGTTCGCGCTCAGTCAGACCCCCAAAGGCTTGTCGGGTAACACGACGCGGGGTGAGCGGACGCGGACGCGACAGTCCAGCCAGGGCGTTGGACAGAAAGGTGGTGCGCAGCACTTCCTCTGGAATCTCAGCCGCCAGTTCCTCAATGGTGACGCGGGCGGCGGCACTGGCCTGTTCAGCATCTTCCGAGCGCCGCGTGGTGCGAAAGAGACTGCCAAGCGCCGCAGCAACACGCCAGTGCAATGGGCGCAACCTCTGCGCGCGGGCCGAGGCTAGAGCTGCCCGGAGTGCTGCTTCGGCCTCGCTCTCTTGCTGGAGTGCCGCCAGCGCCTCGCCTTGCAGCTTCCACAGGTGAGGAATCACCTGCCCCTCAGAGAGATTGGCCGCCGAAGCGATCAGCCGATTAGTGAGTTCCAAGGCCAGGGACGGGCTGCCACGCGCCAGGGCCAGTTCTGCGCGGGCACGCCAGACCAGCCGCTGCCCGATGGTTTGGGAGGGTGCATCGGGAGGCAGTGCCGCATCAAGCAGCTGTTCTGCACGTGCAACCTCTCGTTGCAGGATGCAGGTGCGTGCCAGAAACCCGGAGACAATGCGTATCCAGTTCCCTGAGCCGATCTCTTGCGCTAGAGCCAGCGCCTGGGTCAGGTGTCGCTCGGCTTCTGGCACGGCGAGGAGATCGAGGTACAATACCCCCACTTGCCAGTGCGCGGCAGTGACCCACTGGCGATGCTCGATCTGCTCGGCCAGCGCGAGACCAGCTTGCGCCACCTCCAACGCCCGCGCATATTCCCCGTGTGGTCCCAGGTATTGAGCCAGAGCAAGAAGTGCGTAGGCTTCGGCAGAGCGCTGACCAATCTCGCGGGCGATGGTCAGCGCCCGTTCGCCAAAGGTGAGAGACTTGGCGAAACTGGTCGCGGCAGGCGCCATCGTCTCGACTTCATAGCCCCCACCTTCGCCCAGCACCATCAAGGTAGACAGGCTGGAGGCTAATCCCTGACGATTGTCGAGCTGCTGGAAGAGTTCAATCGCCTGGTAATAAGAGGTCGCCGCGTGCAGCAGATCACCCCCAAGCGTGGAGGTCATGCCCAGCAGATCATAGGTTTCGGCCAGGCCCTGCTGATCCTGGGCCTGCTCAAAGAGCGCGAGCGCCTCCTGATGAGAGCGCAGCGCATCGCCAGGCTGCTCGCTATTCACCTGCCAGTTGCCCAGGCGGTTGAGGCTGTGCGCCAACGTGAGTGGGTCGTCCATCTGGCGGGCTAGGTCCAGCGCCTGCTGATAATAGCTCCCGGCCTGGGAGTAATCACGCTCTGCCCACAGAAAGCCCAGATCATTCAGCGCCTGCCATTCACCCCGGCGGTCTGCGGCCATCCGGGTCATCTGAAGGGTCGTCTCGTAATCGAGCCGCGCCTGCTCAAAGTCCCCCAGTGCTTCATATGCCTGGCCCCGCTGACGATAGAGCGTGGCATCAGGCGTGATGTCCCCGTATTGGGCGGCATCCAGCGTGTGCGTCAGATGTTCAATAGCAGCCTGGGGAGCGTACAGGCGCTGGGCCTGTTCCCCAGCCCGTTGCCCATAGTCTACTGCTTTCTCCCAGGCTCCTGCCTGGTAATAGTGGTAGGCCAGGTCCGCCAGGTGTGCGTCACGGTGGGAAGCGGAGAGGTGCTCAATCGTCTCGGCAATCGTGCGATGGAGTGCTTTGCGCTCACGCAGCAGCAGATCGGCATAAATCACCTGGCGCGTCAGGGCGTGGCGGAAGGCAAACTGCTCTGCCGACTCCTCGACGACCAGTTGAGCGGCGAGGAGTTCCTTGAGTGCCTGGAGCATTCCGAACTCATCTTCTCCTGTCAGGTGCAGGAGCAAATCAACATCAAAGCGCCGCCCAGCTACTGCCGCCAGCGTCAGCACCCGCCTGGCATTTTGGCTCAAGCGGGTGGTGCGCTGTTGCACCGCGTCCTGGATGCTGCGCGGAATCTGCACCTCCTCCAGCAGCTTGAACTGCCAGCGCCCGTTTGCAGAGAACAGCCCCCCAGAGGCAATCAGCGCGGTCAGGATTTCCTCAACGAAGAACGGATTGCCCTCGGTCAGGGCATAGATCGAGTCAAGCAGATCGAGGCGTACCGGCTGGGGCAGGGTAAACATCGCTTGGAGCATGGCCGCAACCCCCTGGCGTGTGAGCCGGGCGAGAGTCCGTTCCTGAGCCAGCCGCTCGCGGTCCAGCTGCGCCAGGAAATGCCTCAAACCTGGGTGAACCTCCTCGCTGCGGTAGGTGAGCAGCAGCAGAAGTGCGTGATCGAAGCAGCGCCGCGTCAGGTAATGCAGCCACTCCAGGCTGGTTTCATCGCTCCAATGCAGGTCTTCTATGACTACCAGTACGGGTTGCCTCTCAGCTTGGAGGAGGAAGAACTGCGCCAGGGCGGTGAAGAGGCGCAGCTTTTCTGGTTCGGGAGCAGGAGGGGCATGCTTGGGCTGTTCTGCTGGCAAAGGGGCAAGGTCGGGGAAGAGTGGATGTAATTCCCTGGCAAAAGGAGCCAGTTCTGAGGCTGCTGCTGCCGCGAATGGCCGAGAAGCTGTGGAGCGCACGAGATCAAGCAATGGAGCATAGGGTGAGGACTGATCGGTTGGGAAGCATGTGCCTTGAAAAAGCAGCAAGCCCTGGGTGGCAGCAAAGGTTTTCGCTTCAGCGATCAGGCGCGATTTGCCAATGCCGGCTTCACCTGAAACCAGGATGCAGTTGCCTTGCCCCTGTTTCGCTCGCTGAACAAGCGTCTGCAGCGCCTCCAGATCAGCCGAGCGCTCTATCATGGCCGAACGCCGGATCAGGGGATCGAGCGGTGCCATGCGCAAACTGCCCTTTCTATTCAGGAGACACCGTTCTACACGGCTCTTCTGTGCCCGCCAAGAAGCAGAAGTGATCGTACCGCTCTGCTCAGGTGGAATGGGTGCCCTGTACCGAAGACAAACTATAGCATCTTTGCCAACCCATGCCAACGACGTCCCACCAACAGACCGACGGATCAGGGGTGCTGAAGCAGCTGGCAAGAGCGAGGGCACTGCTGGGGAGAGATGGCGGTGAGCAAATAGCAGCGAGAGCCAGAGTAGTTCGCCAATGCTACTCGCGTGCGGAACCGAAGGGGTCGAATCCGCGATCTCAAGCCACGTCAGGTGGCATCGAGACTCAGGCTCTGGATCGGGGCGACAGAGCAAAGTGGTCAAATTGGTGATCAATGCTGGGGCCGCTTGGAGACTGGGATGAAAGCAAGCGTGGCGGAACCGGCGGGCTTCTGATTATTCAGAACGAGAGCGCGTGACACTTCTTCTTTAATGGTGTTGAGGAAAATGGAGTGGTTTGATGCCCTTTATTCAGCCACCTCTTCTGGCTACTTGCTATTCCGTTCTCAAGATGAGGGAGGAAACCACTCTCAATGTCTCAGTTTACGAATGGATCTCAAAAATAGCCAGAACAATATTGCTCCATGGGGGATTTCGCTCATTCCCATTTTCCGAACGGATGTCCATGGTAGCCAGCACAGGTTAGAATTCTGTAATGTTTGCGGGCTATACTTTGAACCAAAACCATATCTTTGCAGATGGCTGGAGAGTTGCACCCCGTTATGGGAAATGAGACACCCACCCGGCAGCATATTCTGATCGTGGATGATGAGACCAGTGTGTGCGATGTCATCAAGCGATATCTTGAACACGAGGGGTATCAGGTAGCGATAGCAACTGATGGGCCGGGGGCGCTGATTGCTGCTGCTGCCCTGGCTCCCGATCTGGTGGTGCTTGATCTGATGCTGCCGCAGATAGATGGCCTGGAGGTTTGTCGCCGTCTACGCAATCAGAGCACGGTCCCGATCATCATGCTTACTGCCCGCACTGAAGAAACCGATAAGCTGGTTGGCTTCAGAACTGGCGCAGATGATTATCTCACCAAACCGTTCAGCCCGGCGGAGCTGGTGCTGCGCATCAAGGCGGTGCTTCGGCGTGCTGCGGCAGCCTCGGCTCCCAGCATGCCAGTCGGCCTGGCCTTGCATTTTGGCGCGCTTGTGATTGCCCCTGCATTTCGTCGGGCTGAACTGAGTGGACGGGTGATTGAATTGACCACTAAAGAATTCGATCTGCTCTACTTTTTAGCCCGTCATCCGCGCCAGGTGTTTACCCGGACACAACTGCTTACCAACGTCTGGGGCTATGATTTCTACGGCGACGCCAGTACAGTCACTGTCCATATCCGACGCCTCCGTGAGAAGCTTGAGCCAGACCCAACCAGCCCAACCTATATCAAAACGGTCTGGGGGACCGGATATAAATTTGAGCCAGAGAGCAGCAACCTGGAGAGAAAGAGGCAAGCGCGTGGATTTTTCCAGCCATAAGCGTCTGGTTCTAGAACTAGCTGGACAGCACCCTGGGGTGATCAAAGTGGTGCTGCGCTGGCTGCTCCTCCTCATAGTCGCCCTGGTAGTGGCCGTGACCAGCGCTGCATGGCTCCTTCACGCCCCACCTGATGATCTGCTCGCTTTGAGCATCTATCTCCTGGTGAGCGGCGCGACCTCGGCACTGATTGGGCTGGGCGCGTTACTTCTGCTTCGCTATGCTCCTGGCACCACGTTACGACTGAAGCTGGTGTTGCCCTCGCTCGTGGCTGCGGTGGTGATCTGTGTGAACGTCTTTCTGACAGCCAGATTGATGTTTATCGCTTCGGAAGACGTGGGGCTGCTGCTGCTGCTGCTAGCATTTGCTTTTTCCCTGTCAGTCGGCATGGCTTCCGCGGTGGCAGGCACGTTGCTTCTCATCATTCGCGCCTTAGATCAGGGCGCCAGAGAAATTGCCGACGGGAATTATCGCGTGCGCCTGCCAGCGCAGACCTCCGGGCGCGACGAACTGGAGCATCTGGCGAGCAGCTTCAACTGGATGGCCCAGCAGGTTCAAGAGTCGTTTGATCGCCAGCGCGAGATCGAGCAATCCAAGCGCCAGTTTCTCGTGGCGATCTCGCATGATCTCCGCACCCCGCTGACGGCCATCCTCGCCATGGTGGAGGCCGTAGATGATGGGGTGGTAAGCGACCCAGAGACCATTGCGCACTACATCCATACCATGCGCAGCGAGACACGCCATCTCAGTGCGTTGATTGATGACCTCTTTGAACTGTCTCGGTTGGAGGCTGGCCCGCTGGAATTGCACCGCGACTTGAGTGTGCTGGACGACCTGATCTCCGATACACTGGAGGCGCAGCATGCTCTCGCAGAGCAGAAAGGCGTCCGGCTCATTGGTCATCTAGAAGATGGCTTGCCTGCGCTGCGCATGGATGTACAGCGTATCCAGCGGGTGTTGAATAACCTGATGCAGAACTCCCTGGAACATACGCCAACCGGTGGGAGCGTCCTGATCCGGGCTTCCCGGCAGGGGGTCAGGAAAGCAGGCGTATTGGTGGAGGTTCTGGATACCGGCCAGGGCATTCCAGAAAGCGATCTTCCACACATCTTTGATCGCTTTTATCGTGGTGAGCCTTCCCGCTCGCGCACCTCAGGCAAGCAGCATGGCGCCCATGCCGGGCTGGGGCTGACGGTTGCCCGCGCGTTGGTCGAGGCACATGGCGGCCAGATTCGCGCTTCCTCCCCCTGCGCGTGCTGGCCTGAGCAGTTTGAGCGCCCCGATACTGGGCCAGGCAGTATCTTCGCATTTACCCTTCCTCTTGGCTAACCAGTGGCTCACCGCTTCAGGCGCGTCTTTCTTACGCGCGAAAAGTGAAAATCAGCAGCAAAGCTTGCCCGATAATACCCGCATCAATGCCTGGGTGCTGCGCCTGGCGTCGCCGCAAAGATTCACCCGAAAGCCCCACCATTCATTGTTCCAGTGATAAAAATAATTGGAGGTGAGCAGCAGCACGCCATACGCCTGCGCAATGGTCACGCTGTCCAGGGCAGGGAGGTGCTTTCGCGGGATGCCAGCGAGCAGATACGGTCCAGAATCAACCGGCGAGAGGCTGAAGCCCAGTTCCTCCAGTGCGGCGCCGACCAGATCGCGATTATGTTGCAGGCGCGCAACCACTGACTGTTTCCAGGCGCGCATTGCCCCGCGTTGGCCCTGCTGCACTTCTCGCAGCCAGGCGTGCCAGGCATCCAGATACGCCAGCGCAATGCTCTGAGCGTTGCCCACCGTCGAGCCGACCAGCGCCTCGCTCAGCCGCTCTATCTGGTGAATCACCGCTGCTGGCCCCAACAAGAAGCTCGTTTTCATCCCATTCAGGAGAAAAATTTTGCTAGGTGAGCGCAGAATCAGCGTTCGCTCTGAAAACTCGCCCGCATACCAGGGGCGGTCAGCCTGCCAGTGCAGCCCCAGGCGCGTTTCATCCAGCAGCACCCAGGCTCCCTGCTCTCCTGCCAGGGCGCAAAGTGCCTGTACTTGCTGCCTGGGATACTCCACCCCAATTGAGTAGGCCGGATTGATGAGGATGAGGATGGACTGGCCGCGCTTCAGAGCGCGCGCCAGGCGTGGCATGTCCAGGGCGCCCGTCAGGTAATCGGCAGCGGGCAGCAGGGTGATCTCCAGGCCCAGGTGTTGGCAGACGGCTACAGTGGCGTAATAGGTTGGCGCTGCAATCACCACCTGCCGCGCGCCTCGCTCGCGCAAAGCGGTGAGGGCCAGCAGCAAACCCTGTGAACTGTTTTGCAAGACGGCCACCTGTTCTGCGCACATGGGGCGACCTGCAAGGCGCACGCCTGCCTGCAACACCTCTGCCGCTCGCGCCTTGGCCTGATGGAATTCTTTGCCATAGGCATAGCGGCCCGGCTGCGGCGCAATGTGCCACAGGCGCTCTACCAGGCCCGCTGGCGGGCCTATGGCCGGGTCTTCCACCTCCCAGCCGCCCGTCAGCAGCGGTTCTCTGCCAGTTTCCCTGGTATACGCCTGGAGTGCGTCATTGACGCGATAAAAATCATCGGCTGCCTGCTGGCGCTTCCGCACTTCGTTCACTGCTTCCACTCTCCTTCAGGCCACCTGTTCAGACCACCTGAACGGTGACATGCGGCCAGCCCGTTGCCCCTGCGGGGACGGTGCCCTGCTGGGCTTCCGTCTGCACTGCGCCCGTTCCATCGGTGGCTCTGGCAAGCAAGGTATAGGTGCCAGGGCCAGGCGGCGCCCAGGGCCACGCCCAAAAGACCCAGCTTTGCTCGGAGAGCGGAGGCCGCAGCGTTGCCGCGTGCCAGGTCAGCCCGTTATCTGCGCTCACCTCTACCTGTTGAATGCCCCGAATGCCGGCAAAGGCGATTCCAGCCACCGTGAGAGCGCCGCGTTGGACCCTGCCCGCAGGCTGATCAATGCGGCTCATGGTGTGGAGCGGCGCTGAACTCCAGCCCTGGCTTTGATACAGCCCACCGGTGTAGGGCTGATCTACCACCTCGATGCGCGTTAGCCATTTTGCGCTTTGTTCGCCATAGCGCCCAGGAACGACGGCGCGCAAGGGAAAGCCATGCCGCTGTGGTAATGGCTCGCCGTTCATCTGCCAGGCCAGGAACGCGTGGGCCTCCAGCAGATCGGCCAGCGCCAGGCTATATTGGTAGCCATCCACGCTGGTGAAAATGATATATTTCCCGGTTGGCTGCACACCGCCCGCTTCAGCAAGTACCGTTTGCAGCAGGACGCCCTTCCATTCTGCGGTGCTGATCAGATGCCCACCTACGTGATTGGCAATACACTCAAAAGTGACGACGCGCGTTTCGCTGGGCAGTGCGCGCACCTGTGCATAGCTCCAGGTCTTGGGCTGGTTGACTAGCCCCGTCACTTCAAGCTGCCAGCGGCCAATCTCTACCTGCGGGTCCAGCACATTCTTGCTGACCACGTAGAAGTGCTGCGTGGGCGTGATAGGCGAAAGATCGCCTGTTTCCATCCCTTCATAGGAGAGGTTAGAACGCGCGAAATACCCGGAAATGAGCTGCTCTATCCCCAGGCCACCAGCCGCCACCGCTAGCACGACTGCGCCCGCTGCGCCAAGCGCTGTTCTCCGGCTGATGGCCTGTCCAACCGGGATGACTGCGGCAGCAGATTCTTCAGACTGCTTTGCCTTTTGCCCTGTCGCAGGCATGGTGGGCTGGATGCTCCAGGCAAGGTGCAGCCAGTGGTTGGCAAGCGTAAATACCATCACAAAGGCCAGAAACGTTACCAGCATGGTGAGCGAGGCGATCAGCCGGGCGATCGCTGGAGGGTCGCCCACCAGCCCGGAATCCAGCACTGGCCAGAACAGAGCCAGTGCCAGCCCTTCCATCAACGCCACCAGCCCCATAGCAACAGCCCACGCCCGGTGCCTGGGCCAGAACCCCTGCGGCCTCTCAAGACTTCCACTGGCCCAGGCAATGGCTGGCCCCAGCATGATGCCCAGCGCAAATTGCCCCAGCAGCGTCAATCCCAGCGGTGCTGATTTGGAATTGGGCTGAAAACGCACCAGCAGGTCCACAAACGTAGACGCTGGCAACAGCAGCAGCACGCGCTCAGCCAGCAGCTCTGGCAGCGTGGGCGCCCCTACCGTCAGGCGCAAGACGCCCATCACAAGGATGGCCGCCAGCGACCCAAGCAGCCCAGCCACCAGCGGAATTAAGGCGCGCCGCGTGCCAGCAACTATGCGTAATCCACTCCTGCCACGCGAGGAAGCGCGCGCCTGTCCTTCTTGTTCACCCTCCGGGCGCTTCTCTTCGCTCGCGCTCTCCCGCAGTATATCGGTCTCCATGTGTCTTTCCTCCTCAGCATCGTAAACTGCCTGCAGTGAGGCGCTCACAAGCTCCACTTACTGCCACAGCCTGCGCACTGGTCCCAGGGTTCGTCGCTGCCAAAGGCGGCGCGAAATGCCTGATAGCGCGGCCCATTCCAAATCTCAGCAAAGGACTGCTCAAAGACATTCCCCAGGATGCGCGTGGAGGCCAGGCCAGGATGGAAGGGAGCAAAGCAGCAGGAAAACACGCTGCCTGTGGCAGTGATGTACGCTAGCTTGCGTGGGCGCTGGCAGGGCGACCAGGGCCGACGCGTCTGTTCTTCCGTTGTCTTATTGAGGTATTCGATGGGGGTGGTGCTGCCTGTCGCTCGAAAGGTCAGGCCAAGTTCCTGGCAGCGGCGCCCGGTCTGGCGAATGATCTCCAGTTCTTCTTGCCGCGCGCATCGAAATAACGCCTGTTCTTCGCGGGCCAATCCGCTGCCAAAGTAGATCAACCGCTGCACGTAAATCTCACCCACGCCCGTTTCCAGGGCAATATCCACCAGGCGCGGCAGTTCGCGCAGGTTCTCGCGCATGGCGGTGAACCAGAAGGAGAGCCTTGGGCGCTCAGCCCCCATCTCCCGCTGCATGTGCGTAAAGTGCGCCAGATTGCGGACAATCTTTGGCAAGGTTTTCACATTGACGCCGCGCACGCGGGCGTACGTCTGAGGGGTGGCACCATCCAGGGAGACGCGCAGTTCATTCAGATCAGCTTCAATCAGCGCCCGGCCCACGCGCTCGCTGAGTGCAGTGACGTTGGAATTAAACAGCACCTGCGCTCCCCGCTTGCGCAGGTGGTCGACGATGGCTGGCAGTTCCGGGTTTAGCAGCGGCTCGCCCAGGCCGTGCAGCACCACCCGCTCCAAGACGGGAAGCTGATTAGTGATGGCGATGACTTCACCGAGCGAAAGGTCGCGATCAGGCTCGCGCTTGAGATGGGTGCGCGGGCATTGATCGCATAGTTCGTTGCAGCGATTGGTTGTCTCCAGGTAGAGTTCGTGGGGCAGCGGGACTGACTCTGCGCCGGGAACGCCACTGGTGCTCCGCTGACTGAGCGGAAGCCGGTCAAGTCTGGCTGATGTCATGGGGATATTCCTCCAGATACGTACAGGTGATTGGTTCCCCAATCGCGGGTGGGGAAAACGCTAGCAACGCACGGAGCGCCGCGCGCCCCGGTCTGGTCAGCAAGGGAAGCGCAGCCAGCGCAAATGCCGTCACAAAAACGAGTTGAAAGATTTCTGGATAAAAAGCGCCAGGGTTAAAGAACACGTAGGTAAATGGCATCGCCAGGGTGAAAAACCAGATGCCCAGCGCGGGCGTGGCAAATCTGCCCGACAGGTCGGCAGCATGCGCGGGCTTTTCACCGGATGGGCGCACTGGCAGGCGAAGATACAGCGCGAGCAACGGAAGCAGCACCGCGACATACCAGGGGAACAAATGCGTTGCCAGCAAAATCCAGACAACGGAAAGCGCGAGTATTCCCGCTTCTGGACGCAGCCCTTTGCGCCATGCCAGCCAGCCCACCCATCCCGACAGGCACGCCAGCGCCAGACCCTGCGCCAGCAGCGCCACCAACTGCGTCCCACCAAGTAGCAAGATCAGGTCAGACATCCACCTGAGTACAATGCCGCGATCAAACGTGGTTTGCCCAACATAATCCGCGAGATAGCCGCCGGACTGTGCATCAAACGGCAAGAAAGCCAGATAGGTCAGCAGGATGGTTCCCACCAGACCCAGAGTGAAAGGCCAGTCGCGGCGTTGACGCACCAGCACCAGCGCAAAAAGTGCTGGATAGAATTTGGTGAGTGCTCCCAGCCCAAGCAGCGTGCCCGCCACAACCTTTGCGCCGCGCAAGCCGCCCCCAAGCACCAGCAGGGACGCCAGCATCCAGACGATGGCAGCCGCGTCCACATGCGCGCTGTAGGCAAACTCAATGATGGGAATGGGACTCCACCAGTAAATGATGACCCGGCGTGGGTCCAGCCCATGTCGCCTGAGCAAGAGCAGCGTCAAGAGCGCCACCAGCACATCGCATATTTCAATTCCGGCTTTCAGGGTGCCGATGCTGAGCGGCTTGATCAGGTAGATCAGCAGAAACAGCAGTTGAGCGCCAGGCGGATAGATGGTGGGCGAGCGCCGAAAGCGTAGATTCGGCCAAATCGCCTGATCGTGCAAGAACTGGACAGATTGGTCAAAGGGAGTATGGGTATACGGGCTGAGGCCATGCGTCAGCAGATGCGCATCCCAGACATAGCGATACGCATCGTGAGAAAGCGTTGGCGGGGCGGCGAAGAAAATGCTGCGCGCGGCCAGCCCCAGCGTCAGAATCAGCGTCAGCTCCGTCCAGCGCAGCCAGCGCGTGCCTGCTGGCCGAGAACGCAGCACAAGCCAACAGGCAGCAAAATAGAAAACGGTGACTGCGCATTCAGGCCAGAGCAGCAGGAGCGGCTGCGTCGCCCTTTCGTCAACAGCGAGGATGCTCCTGTAGCAGGGCAGCGCCAGCACCCCCAACACAAGCAACACACTCCACCGCCATCCGGGAATGTTGGCCTGCCAGGAAGAGAACCTTCTGGCGGGCAGGCGCGTCTCGCTCTCTTGTGACGGTTTGCTTCTAGTTTCGGGTCGTGCCATACCTTCACCCTCTGTACATGCCCACCAGGGCTGGCGGCTTATCGGCCTGAAACTCGGCCAGCGCCCGCAAGCAAGACACCGTTTCTGGCGCGGGATCAGCCTGGTGCGAGGGGGCCTGCCGCAGCGCTTCAGAGAGATAAGCAAGGTCGCTGGCTTCGTCTACGTCAAAGGTGGCGGGGAGATAGGCGACGCGCATGCCTGCCATCTGCGCCCGCCTCACCGTCTCCGTGCACACGCTAGATGTGCTCATGGCAATGCCGGTAAACAGATCAACTGGCTGAGGGGCTGCGCGCTGGCCGAGCAGATAATAGCCGCCATCGTGCGCAGGGCCGAGGACCGCCGAATGTGTTTCCAGGGCTTCAAATGCATGAGTAATCCAGGTGGCTGGCACATGAGGAGAATCGGAGCCAAGCACAAGAATCTGTTCGTAGCCTCGCGCGCTCACTGTCTGGAAGCCTGTCCAGAGGCGCTCTGCAAACGTGTGTCCTTTCTGGCGCAGCAGTGCCGCGCCAGGAGGAACATAGGCAGCAAAATCTGCCTCGCCAAACCCTTCTGGCGCCGAAAAGTACCAGTAGAGATCGTACCCACCGGAGGCGGCTGCTTGAGTAAAGCGCGTTCCAAGATCACTCAGAAACGCGGCATACAGCCTGGTAGCCTGCTCGTTCCCAATGGCCCGACCAAGGCGGGTTTTGGTCTGCCCAGGCAGCGGCAGGCGCGCTACTATAAACAGCGCCCGCCGCGTGCTTGTGCCACCAGCAGATGATGAGCCTTGCAGAGGAAATGGGGGTCGCTGGCCTGGCTGCCAGTGTCGGCAGCGCGCGATAGTTCGCGTGATGGACACCGACGCCTTACATGTGCCGCGCAGCGTTCCGGCAACTTTGGAGGTGCCTCCAGCCCTCTGCCGATAGTCAACGGGCACCTCTTTGATGGTGAGTCCCAGCCGGGCCGCCTTGGTGAGCATCTCGGTGGACCAGCCATACGTCATCTCGTGCATGTCCAGGCGGAGCAGCGTTTCGCGGCGAATAGCCCGTAGCGGTCCAAGGTCCGTGATCTGTAGGCCGTACAGGAGGCGCAAGAGTAGCGCGCCCACTGCATTGCCCACCCGCTGCTGTGGGGTGAGGGCGCCTGGCTCGCAGTGCCCGCGCACCCTTGACCCCATTGTCAGAGCGGCTGCGCCAGCATGCACCGGCTCCCAAACACGCAGGATGTCTTCAGGCACATCGCTCCCATCGGCATCCATCAACACAATCACCTCGGCCTGGGATGCTGCCAGAACTCCTGTCAGGCACGCGCGCCCGTAGCCGCGTTGGGGTTCTCGCACCACGCGTGCGCCCGCAGCGGCAGCAAGGGCTGCCGTGTCATCATCGCTTCCATTGTCCACCACCAGAATATCGTCAAGGTGCGTGCGTTGCAGGGCAGCGCTGGCGCGCAGCGAACGTATCACACGCTCAATAACAGGCGCTTCATTCAGCGCTGGGATGACCAGACAGGTGCGGTTCTCCATCACTCCTCCCTCTTTGAGAAAATCGAATGCTGCTGCGTAGTGTAAAGGCCATCTCTTACAAAAAACTTACGCCGTCGTTGAGTCCGTATATCCTGGAGCCGTCTCGCTCTGCTGGACTCGATCAGCTTGAGGCGAGTATGCCGCCCTCGCACAAGCAGATGAAGCTGTAGCACGAAGGGACGACCGTAGTGGCTGATGGGCCGGTGCCAGAGAACCTCCGTCACAATAAGGAGGCCTGGGTGGATTGTCTGGCAGGAGCGCTGGAAATCAAAACCTATCAGCAGATGCTGGCCGAGGCCGGGTTTGAAGCTATCAGCGTGGAGTTCACTCGTCGCTATACGGCTGCGGAGGTCGGCCTGGACCCGCGCACCCTCTCGGCTAGTTGGGAGGTAGGGGATGGCAAATTCGCCAGCGCCTTTGTGCATGCGACCCAACCGCTCACGGTTTCACCTGTGGTGCTACTTACATCATTAGCTTATCAGTGAGATTGGCGGCAGCCATTTCGTATAGACCTGCTTGCCAAAACAGAGGGCATCAGGGGTAACTAATGCTTATGGAAACATTGGGGAGAAGGGGCAGTTTTTGGGGGCGGAGAGGCCAGGAACCGTGGATGTGCCGTACCCAAATACACACCAGAGGTTGCAAGGCTCCTCAAATGCTTATCAGGGCTCTGGAGCGCATCCCCCAATTAGTTACCAGGGGTCTACCCATACTCAGGTGAGGGGTCTTCGGTTCCTGTTCACTGGCTAGCTTTGCCAGCGTGCCTCACCGTTTGGAAGCATACTCGAAAATCTGTTCACCATCAAGATCCCGTGTGTATTCAGGTGGGTATTGCACAGTCCGGTAGAATAGGGGCATGAGCGGAGAAGAATGCATCGCCCACCTGGAGGCGGAAAACACCGCATTGCGGGCAGAAGTGAATGCCCTGCGCCAGCAGTTGGCGCGGGCTCTGGCTTTGCAGTCCAAACGGAAAAGGCATCTGAGAAAAGATAGCCATTATAGCAGTAAGCCACCTTCCACTGATGGCCCAACCCGCAAGACATGCAGCCAGCGCATCCCAAGTGGCCGGAGCATAGGAGGCCAGCGGGGTCACCTTGGGTTTACGTTACCGCTGGTAGAGCAGCCCGACGAGGTATTCCAACATCGCCCTCATCTCTGCACGCGTTGTCAGCACTCGTTAGAGGGCCTAACCGGCGAAATCATCGAACGTCGCCAGGTGCGAGATCTGCCGCCATGGAAATTGGTGGTCAGCGAACATCAAGTGGAGCAGGTCTGCTGTCCAGAGTGCCAGCAGATGAATTGTGGGACGTTTCCAGCTGAGGTACGGGCAAGAGCCCAGTATGGCGTTCACGTACGAGCGCTGGCTGTGTATTTGCATCAGGCCCACTTCGTTCCCGCCGAGCGCACCTGTGAAGCGCTAGCCGAGCTGTGTGGGTGCGCGCTCTCAGCCGGGACGCTGGCTCGCTGGGTGCATCAAGCCTCCACCGTTTTGAAGCCATTTGAAGCCAACTGTGCTCCAGATTGCCGAGGGCATCCTCGCCAGTCCTTTACAGCACAGGGATGAGACCGGCGTGCGGGTCATGGGCCAGTTACATTGGCTCCATGTGAATAGTACGCGCTGGCTCACGCACTTGGCTGGGCATCGCAAGCGTGGGCACGAAGCGCTCGAGGCAATTGGCATTTGGCCACGCTTTACGGGGCGAGCCATGCAAGATCGCTGGGCCAGCTACGATCAGTATCGCTGTGCCCACAGCATCTGCGGAGCCCACTTGCTACGAAACCTGACCTTTGTGTACGAACAACAGCAAGCATGGGCTGTGCTGGCTACTTTCCTCATCAGCCACAAATAACTTGTTCAATTGTACTCAATACCTATTTTTCGCCCGGATGAGGAAAGTAGCCAGCACAGCCAGTGAAAGGAGTAGGTGGAAAATTCGCCTGCTATGGGGGTCTCAGGTCATCAGCAGCGCTTCAATCGGTCACCGTGATGGTGATGCCTTGGTGAGTGACACCTACAGAGCAGAGATAAACGTCCGCTACATCCTCACAAACTCTGGCAAACCCGTTTGTTCGTCGCCGAATCTCTTAAGTAGTCACCACAGGAGGAGCTGTCAGCCTGACATTCCTCAGGTTGCTCTCCTAGTCCTTCAGTTGTAGATGGGAATGCCACCTCCCCTCTTTCTTCTGAAACCGAACCTCATGAGCGACGCTCTCCCGCCAAGCCACCATCAGCAGAGCAGCAGCGAAAAAGTCTTGACAGTGCTCTTCGAGAGCTGATATATTATTGGCATGCAAACTTCATGGCTGGGAGGCTGCTGACGTGGATTTCGCTGACAGTCCTGGCTTGCTCATCAATAAACTAGCGCATGCGATGGCCTTGGACATGGATCGTCACTTAAAAAGCGCTGACGTGACCATGTCTCAGTGGGCCTTGCTCAAGCACCTGTGGCGACAAGAGGGGAGATCTCAGGTGGAACTGCAAGATCTCCTCGGCTTGGATGGGGCGACTGTCACCGGGTTGGTACAACGTATGACGCACCTGGGGCTCATCCAACGCAGATCTGACAAGAGCGACAAACGGGTACAACGGGTGTTTCTCACCGAGCGAGGTCGAGCGCTTGAACAGATGACAGCGGTCTTTGAAGAGGAGGTGAATGCGCACGCGCTTCGAGGGTTTTCTGCTGACGAACGGGCCTTTTTCATCCGCTTGCTCACGAGAGCCTTGCAGAACTGTGAGGGGAAATAAGCCAGATCACGCTCTTTTTTTTGCCTTCGAATAAGTTTGCATGCCATTTAAATAGCGAGCAGGTGTGTGCAGATTCTCATGCAGTGCTCCTGGAGGCACACACCTGCATCCTGTCGTGATGGAAAAGAAAGGACCACCGTATGACGACCCCTGAAGGGAGCCTCATGGCTGCTCACCACCCTGAGGATCGGCATCACCTGTTTGTTGCTGGTGTCAATGCCCACGATGTTGACGCCCTGTAACCACCAATGGGAAAGGCGATCTGCATATCGTCCCGGTCGGCTTTCGCTACAATCCTGAGACCGATACCATTGCTATTGGCGGCCACAATTTCGCCACCAGTAAGAAATATCGCGAGGTAATTCGAGCTGGGGCGCGTGGCCTTTGTCGTGGATGATGTGTTACCTCCCTGGCAGCCGCGCTTCATCGAGATGCGGGGAACCGTCCAGGCGTTTTCAACAGGGGGGAAACAGGTCATGCCAGCCTTCTCGGATGAGTTCATCCGTCTCACGCCCACCTACATTGTTTCTCTGCTCCTGACCAAAGAGCTGTCGCAGTATGGTCCGGGGGGAATCCACACGAACAGCCGCAAAGGAGAAGAAGTGATGAATACCAAACCGCATCTGTTAGTGATCTTTGGCAGTACACGGCAGGGGCGCCGTGGGGAAGTGATCGCCCACTGGCTCATGGATCGCTTAGCTCAGCGCAGCGATGTCACGGTGGAAATGGTGGATCTGCGCGAGGTGGCGCTCCCCTTCTTCGAGGCCCCTGCCCTGCCAGCGCAAGGACCGATCATGCCCGAAGCTGAGCAGTGGGCAGCGCAGGTGGAGCGGGCCGATGGCTTTCTGTTTGTGACCCCGGAGTACAATCATGGCTATCCGGCGGTGCTCAAGAACGCGATTGATCACCTCTACCACCCGTGGGTCCATAAACCTGCGGCGATCATTAGCTATGGCGGTTTCGCCGCAGGGTATCGGGCCGCCGAGCAGTTGCGCCAGGTTCTGATCGAGGTAAAAATAGTCCCAATCCGCGAGCAAGTGGGGATCTCCCTGATCCCTGGCTTGGGTCTCAACATCTCCAACCAGTCTGATGCTCCGGGGGCGGTCTTTCTTGATCGGGCGTTCACTGGCATGATGACCGAGTTGCTCTGGTGGGCCACGGCCCTCATCCCGGCACGCGCCCGTGATTGGCAGCATCACGAGTAGCATGTCCCTGGGGCGCTCACAGGAAAAAGAAGAACCATCATGCATATTGCCATTTTTGGCGCCAATGGCCCAACAGGACGAATCCTGTCAAAACAAGCGCTGGCTTCAGGGCATAGCGTGGTCGCGTCCACCCGTCACTTGGAGGCATTCCCTCTCTAAGACGCACATTTGCAGCTCACGAGTGCAGGCGTGTTCAACCTTGCAGCGGTTGAGCAAGTGGTTGCCGGACAGGAGGCGATTCTCTCGATGCTAGGTGTCCCTTTCAGCCGCAAACCGATTACGGTCTATTCTAAAGGCACGGCCAACATCATCCAGGCGATGAAGCATCATGGCCTGCTCCGCCTCGTCTGTGTGAGTTCGGGAGGCACCAAGCCCCACGCTAATCCTCAGGAAGGCTTCATCTTTGGGAGCATCATCAAAGCAATCGTTGGGAAGACGACATACGCTGATATGGTTCGGATGGAAACGCTGGCCATGAAGAGTGTTCTTGACTGGACCATTGTACGGCCTGCTCGTCTCTTTGACGCCGTAATGGGCGGAAAATACCTCCGAACCGCTGAGTCCTGGCACCATCGACACCGCCCGACCATTTTCCTGAAGCGCCTCCTCGCTTATCCCGGCGAGGCACTCTTTCTCGTAAGGGGCCATAGAACAGCGGCGCGAAAAAGGCACCAAAAGGGGGAAGGGGGAGCTCAGCAGAATCGAGACGAAAAGGGAGACAGAATCGCCCACTCTTGAGGTGCGCCTGCGGAACCGAAGGAGTCGAATTCTCGATCACCAACCATCCCTGGTGCCCCTATGCTGGCTACTTGTATATTAGAATAAGGTTGGGAGCTTGCAAAAGCTTCTACCTGGACGACTGGCAAGCAAGGGACTCTGTGGCTACTTTCGGCTTGACCGACGAAGAAAGACGTCCCTGCCTGCCTCTCCTACTGAGATGGT
>DATBGS010000063.1:0-35980 GCA_036557885.1 Ktedonobacterales bacterium | reverse complement strand
TTGAGTTCGTTGGCAATGGATTCAAGCAGCGTGCGCCCCAGTTCTGGGTGGGCCATCTCGCGGCCCCGGAAGAGGACGCTCACCTTGACCTTATCGCCTTCGGCCAGAAACTCTTCAATTTTGCGCGTTTTTACCTGGATGTCGTGCTCGCCGGTGCGTGGTTTCATGCGAATCTCACGCAGTTCCGTGACTTTCTGGTGTTTGCGCGCTTCGTTCTCTTTTTTGCGCTGCTCGTATTTGAACCGGCCATAATCCATCAGTTTGCAGACTGGTGGGACAGCCATTGGAGATACTTCTACAAGGTCTAAGTCCCGGTCACGGGCCATATCCAGTGCTTGCGGGAGCGGCATCACGCCGATCATAGTTCCGTCTTCATCAATCAAGCGCACTTCGCGGGCGCGGATGCGGTTATTGATGCGTGTCTCACGTTGGCGATCCCCACGGTCGGACCGCTCATTCCCCCGAAAATCCCTGTTGATAGGCGAACCTCCAGTAATGGTGTGTATTGAAGACGATTTTTCTCGCATAGCAGTGTAGCACATGTTTGCGGCAAAGGCAAGGGGCGGGCAGCACCATTGCTGCCTGCCCCTTGCTGTCAGCCTGGATAGTTTAACCTCGCTTGCCAGGCCAAAGTTCGCGGCTATGCTCCCGGTTGAGCTTACTGGCTTCATCCAGGAAGGCGGCCAGTGGGACGGCCCCGATATTCTCATTGGAGCGCAGGCGCAGCGAGACGGCTCCATCTGCTGCCTCCCGATCCCCTACGACGAGCATGTAGGGGATTTTTTGTAGCTGAGCATCGCGCACTTTGGCGTTCATACGCTCGCCTCGGCTATCCACCTCCACGCGCATCGCAGCGGCGCGCAGCTTTGCAGCCACCTCCTCAGCATAACTGAGGTGACGGTCGGCAATGGGGATGACCATTGCCTGGACAGGCGCCAGCCAGACAGGGAAGTTTCCGGCGTAGTTTTCGATGAGGAAGGCCATAAAGCGTTCCATCGTGGAAATGATGCCGCGATGCAGGATGACGGGGCGGTGGGGCTGGCCGTCTTCACCGATGTATTCAAGCTGGAAGTTTTCGGGCTGCGCGAAGTCTATCTGGACCGTTGAGATGGATTCTTCCTTGCCAAGCACGTTGGCAACCTGGACATCCAGCTTAGGGCCATAGAAGGCGGCCTCGCCGATGCCTTCGTAGTAGTCCAGTTCGAGTTCGTCGAGCGCCTGGCGCAAGGCGGCTTCGGCTTGCTGCCACATGGCGTCGTTGTCTACAAACTTCTCTTTGTCTTTGGGGTCACGCAGGGAGAGCCGATAGCGATACTGCTCAAAGCCCATGACTTTGTAGACATCTTGAACGAGCCGGACGACACGCTTAAACTCCGGCAGCATTTGCTCTGGCGTGCAGAAGATGTGCGCGTCGTTGAGCGTCATGGCGCGCACGCGCGAGAGGCCAGAGAGTTCGCCCGATTTCTCCAGCCGATACATCGTGCCCAATTCGGCAATGCGCACCGGCAGTTCGCGGTACGAGCGCATCTTGTGCTTGTAAATCTCGAAGTGGTGCGGGCAGTTCATGGGGCGCAAGATGAGTTCTTCCCCGCTCTCCATTTCCATTGGCGGGTACATCGTGTCGCGGTAGTGGTACCAGTGCCTGGACGTTTTATACAGGTCGAGCTTGCCCAGGTTGGGCGTGTAGACGTGCTGGTAGCCCTGCTCGCGCTCCACATTGACGATGTAGTCTTCGAGCAGGCGGCGAACGACGGCGCCTTTGGGCAGCCAGAGCGGAAGGCCCGCGCCAACCTCGTCGCTGACCATAAAGAGTTCGAGGTCTTTGCCGATCTTGCGGTGGTCGCGCTTTCTGGCTTCTTCCAGGCGCCAGAGGTACTGGTCCAGGTCTTCCTGAGAGAACCAGGCCGTACCATAGAGCCGCTGAAGCATGGGGCGGTGTTCATCACCGCGCCAGTAGGCCCCAGCCACGCGCATCAACTTGACGGGGCCGATCTGCCCCGTGTTTTCTACGTGTGGCCCCCGGCAAAGGTCCAGAAAGGGGCCTTGCTGGTAGATGCCAACCTCGGCATCGGGGAGGTTTTCGATGATCTCGATTTTATAGGGTTGGTTGCGCTCTTTGAAGTAGTGGAGGGCTTGTTCGCGCGGCCATTTGCTCTGGACGAAGGGATGTTTTTTAGCGATGCTTTCGGCCATGCGCCGCTCGATTTCTGGGAAGTCATCGGGCGAAAGGGCGCGCGGCAGTTCCATGTCGTAGTAAAAGCCGTCTTCGATGGCCGGGCCAATGGCAAATTTGGCATCGGGGAAGATGCTCTGGACAGCTTCAGCCATGACATGCGCGGCGGAATGGCGCATGCGCTGAAGCGGTGAATACGCGATGGAGGCGTTGAGTTCTTGTTCGACTTCTTCGGGCATGATGGTGGTCCTGTCTGTTGAATGCGGGTTGCTCTCCCTTTGCGGGTACCCATAGCCAATAACTTTCTACTTCACGGTGAAACGCACTACGCGCGTATTGTGCGCCTGAGAGAGGCGCGAGGCGCTCTGGTGCGCGCTGCTGGTTGCTCCCTACATGGTGCTGCCTACTCTCTGTCTGCTACTGTTGCTGCTCCTTTCTCAAAAACAAAAACCCCTTTCGTCCATCATTGGGACGAAAGGGGGGTAAGCCGTGCCTTCCGTGGTTCCACCCACGTTATCACCAGTTCTGGAAGCCCCTGCTGTGCCAAAAATGCAGCACAAGAAGCATGCCTGCTCACTCTGGCGAGGATAACCACTCAAGATGCTCACCGCTTCAGAGGCAGGATACAGAGGGTCTGGTGACGCTCTGTGGGTCGGCTAACGCTGACCAGGCGTGGCACCATACTCCCGCGCTAGACGCGGTTTGGGGGCCAGGCGTGCGGGTGGTTTTCTCCTCGGTGCTGCTCAAGGCGGCTTTCAGCCGGTGGCCGCCTCTCTCTGCTGAGTACACGGCGGATACTCGTCCCGCGCATTGCCAGATAGTAAAAATGTGTAGTCGTAGTGTAGCATATTTTTCGGCCACTTGCAACTGCCATGCGCTTTAGGGGCGTTTCTGTTGCTGGGTCTGCGGGCTGCGGCTGGCGCGGCATTCGGCGCACTGGCATTCTGCCCGCAGCTTCTCGTAGGTGAAGATGCCGGTATGGTGCCCGTCGCCCCAGACCGGTGAGAGGCCATAGCGACCAACAGGTTTAAGGTCGTAGAGGTCAGTCTCTATCGCGGAGAGCGGGGTGTCGGGTTTCATCTGGCCGGGGATGGTGCCTTCCCCGGCGCAGAGCGCACACGGGCAACTGCGGCGCAGGGTTTCATAGGGATGGATGGATTCATGCTCATCGCTCCAGGTGAGAATAAGCTGGCGGTTTTCTGCGTCAAGCAGGTAAGAGGTGGGGTAGGCGTCAAGCGGCTTCAAGGGGATGCCTCATTTCAACATATGTCGAGAGGGTGTGATGTTTGCAACTTACAGAGATGTCTCCAGCAGAAAAATCCCTTCACCATCACGATACCACGATACCGAGTGGAAAAAGAAGGGCAAAAGAAGAAGGGTAAAAGAAGAAAGAAGAAAGAACGCGCGGTGAGCAACGGTTTGTGATAGGGCAATCTCCAGGTGGGATGGTGAAGAAGCGACTGGCACTTTGGATGCTTGATGTCGTTGCAGATGTGTGCTATACTGGAGGAGTTGCGCGACAATTCGTTTGCTGGTTTCTGTGAAGCCGCCATGAAGGGCTTCTTCTTTTCTATCCACATCCTCAAATGCTCCAGGTGAGATTGGTTCCCAGGAAGTCCTTGTTTTGCAGCCCGGCCTCTCAGGAGAGTTGTCGGATTGTGCTATGCTGAAAAGAAAAGAATACTGCTGCTGAAATAAGGCAACAAACAGGTAGGTGTATGGCAAAGAAGCTGGTTATCGTTGAGTCTCCTGCAAAAGCAAAGACGATTGAAAAATTTCTGGGTGCGGACTTTGAGGTTCGCGCTTCGATGGGTCATATTTTAGATTTGCCCAGGAAGGGTCTGGGCGTGGATACCCGCCGCGAGTTTGCGCCCAAGTATGAAGTGATTGAGAAGAAAGATAAACTGATTGGGGAACTGAAAGCGGCGGCGAAGAAGGCCGAGACGGTGTATCTGGCGCCCGACCCGGACCGCGAGGGCGAATTTATCGCCTGGTCGCTTAAACACGCGCTGGATTTGCGCGCGCCTCAGCGCGCGGTATTTAACGAAATTACGAAGCGCGCGGTGCAGGATGCGATTGCCCATCCTCGGCTGATTGATGAGAATCTGTTTAACGCGCAGCAGGCGCGGCGGGTGCTGGACCGGCTGGTGGGCTATAAAATTAGCCCGCTGCTCTGGCGGCGCATTCAGTCTGGGACGAGCGCGGGACGAGTGCAATCAGTGGCGCTGCGCTTGATTTGCGCGCGCGAAGCCGAGATTCGCGCCTTTGTTCCTGAAGAATACTGGACGATTGAGGCGCAGCTTAGCAAGCATAAGCAGCGCAGGCTGTTTGCCGCGCAGTTGTTTGCTCGTATAGTGGGGCAGAATGGCGCTGGGGAGGCAGGGGCGTCGGAGTCGGTGGTAAACAGGGCCAATTCCCAAGCCAGCAGCACTGGCAGCGGGAAAAGCAGCAAGAATGGCAAGAACGGGAAGAATGGCACAGGCAAGCAGGGCGCGGCTGATGCTGCGGAGGAGACGGAGCGCGAGCGCATTAAGATTGGCAGCGAAGAAGAGGCCAAGACGATCCTGGCTGAGCTAGAGGGCGCGACGTATACGGTGCGCAGTGTGGAACAGAAGGATGTGCGCCGCCAGCCCTGGCTGCCCTATACGACCAGCACGATGCAGCAGGATGCCTCGGTGCGACTGCGCTTCCCGCCGAAGAAGACAATGAACCTGGCGCAGCATCTCTATGAGGGGATTGAACTGGGCGAGCGGGGACATCAGGGCTTGATTACCTATATGCGCACGGATTCCACGCGCGTTTCTGCTGAGGCGCAGAAGGCGGTGAAAGACCTGATCACGGCGCGATTCGGCGCGGACTATGTGGGCGAGGGGCGTGCAAGCAAGGCGAAAGCGACGGTGCAGGATGCGCATGAGGCGATTCGTCCTACCGATGTAAGCTTGACGCCGGAGGCGGTCAAGTCGTATCTGACGCCCGATCTGTTTAAACTGTATCAGTTGATCTGGCGGCGCTTTGTGGCGGCGTTTATGGCGCCAGCGGTCTTTGATACGGTGCGCGTAGATATTACTGCGAGCAACTATGTGTTCCGGGCAACGGGGTCAACCCTGAAGTTTCCTGGCTTTTATGCGGTCTGGCCGCGTGAAGAGGAAGAGGAGACGCTGCCGGAGCTTTCGGCGGGAGAACCACTGGACCTGCATAAGCTGACGCCGGACCAGCATTTTACCCAGCCGCCGCCACGCTACGGCGAGGCCAGCCTGATTAAAGAGCTGGAGGAGCGCGGGATTGGCCGCCCCAGCACGTATGTGCCGATTGTCTCGACGATTCAAGAGCGCGGTTATGTGGAGCAGCAGGAGCGGCGTTTTGTCCCGACCTGGCTGGGGGAGACGGTGAACGAGGTCATGACGCGCCATTTCCCGGATATTGTGGATGTGGGCTTTACTGCCGATATGGAGCGCAAGCTGGACTCTATTGAAGAGGGCCAACAAAGCTGGACGGCGTTTCTGACGCTGTTCTACACGGATTTCAAGGATGTGCTCAAGCGCGCCGAGAGCGAGATGGAAAAAATCCAGAAGCCGATGGAGGAGCTTGATGAGCAGTGCCCACAGTGCGGGCGCCCGCTGATTTTGCGCAGTGGACGGTTTGGCCCCTTTGTCTCGTGTTCGGGCTTTCCTGAGTGCAAATTCAGCAAGCCATTTGTGAAAAAGACCGGGGCGTTATGCCCGCAGTGCGGCGGCGATCTGCTGGAGCGCAAGACGAGGAAGCGCGGCAAGCTCTTTTATGGGTGCGCCAATTACCCTACCTGCAATTTTGCGACGTGGGATCGTCCGGTGGCGGGTCCATGTCCTACCTGTGGCGGCCTGGTGACGGTGGCGCAGGGCAAGCAGGTGGCAGCTTGCACAGCTTGCGGGACGGTCATAGAAGGGGTGGAGGTTGGCGCAGGCGCAGCGGGCGTGGCAAGCGCTGAGGGTGCAGATAGCGCAGGTGGCACGACGACGCGCCCAACCTGGACTGCGCCGCGCAGCCCTGCCAGAAGCACGACGGGACGCAGCAGCACCAGGGGTAGCGCGGCGGGGAAGACGGCGACCAGGAAGACGGCCAGCAAGACGACGGGAAGTAAAACAACGGGTGCCAGGGCAGCCTCGGCCTCGCGCGGAGCAAAAGCGACCACCAGCGCCCGGAAGACTGGAACACGGGCAGCAGGGATAGCCAGCCCTGGCAAGACATCCAAGACGACACCCAGGCGCAAGGCGACGAGCACGGCTCTGAGCCGCGCCAGCGGAGCAGGAGATAAAACAACGCGCCCAACAGCCAGACGCTCAACAGGGAAGAAGGCTGCGGGCCAGGCATAGAGCATACATCAGGTGAGTACACAGTGAGCACATTTGGCGGGCAGCCGCTGCGCGCAACGACGATTCTTGCGGTGCGGCGAGGCGAGCAGGTGGCAATGGCGGGCGATGGGCAGGTGACAGTGGGGGATGCGGTGATGAAACATACGGCGCGCAAGATTCGGGTGCTGCGCGAGGGCAGCGTGCTGGCAGGATTTGCTGGCTCGACGGCGGACGCGCTGACCTTGTTTGATAAGTTTGAGGCCCAGCTTGAGAAGTATCAAGGCAATTTGCGCAAAGCGGCGGTAGAATTAACGAAAGAGTGGCGCACCGATAAGTATCTCCGTCGGCTTGAGGCGCTGCTGATTGTGGCGGACAGCGAGTCGCTGCTGGTGCTGACCGGCGAAGGCGATGTGATTGAGCCAGATGGTGGGGTGATTGCGATAGGTTCTGGTGGCAACTACGCCCAGGCCGCCGCGCGCGCGCTGGTGCAGTATACCTCGCTTTCGGCAGCGGAGATTGCGCGCGCGGGGTTAGAAATTGCTGCTTCATTATGCATCTATACCAACGATCATATTACCGTCCAGGTACTGGAACGTCACGCCGGAGAGGACGGAGGCAATAGATGAAAGATTTGACGCCTCAGCAGATTGTTGCTGAGCTAGACCGCTATATTGTCGGGCAGGCGGCGGCAAAGCGGGCGGTGGCGGTAGCGCTGCGCAATCGCTACCGGCGGCTGCAACTTCCTCCAGAGGTGCAGGCCGAGATCATGCCCAAGAATATTCTGATGATTGGCCCAACCGGAGTGGGGAAGACGGAGCTTGCCCGGCGCTTGGCAAAGCTGGCTGATGCGCCATTTATCAAGGTGGAGGCTACCAAATTTACTGAGGTGGGCTATGTGGGCCGAGATGTGGAATCTATTATCCGTGATCTGATGGAAGTGGCGCTGACGATGGTGCATCAGGAGAAGCAGACGGAAGTGCAGGCGCGCGCCGAGCATCTGGCCCACGAGCGTATTCTGCGCTGCTTGCTCACCGGGGAGCAGGCGCCTCAAGAGACAAATGCTGGCGGGGTGATGGAAGGGGAGCGGGGAACGGTGGACGCAGCGCAGCAGGTGACGCTGGCCGAAGCGACTACAGCAGAGAAGCGCGCAAAGGCGGGCACGCGGGCGGCTAAGGCGGCTTCCAGGGAGAAGACACGCGCAACAAAAGTAAACCGGGCGCATATGGCGGAGATGCTGGCGAATCATCAACTGGAAGAGCGGATGATTGAGATTGAACTGGACCCTGAAGAAAGCTATCCCTCGGTGCTGGAGTTTGTAGCGGGCCTGACTTCTTCTGATGAGGGGGGCGATGGCCCGCCACCAGAGTTTATCAGCAGCCTGCCCAGCCAGCGCAAACGCTCGCGGCGTGTCTCAGTCAAGGAGGCGCGGCGCTTGCTGACCCAGGAAGAAGCTAATAAATTGATTGATCTGGATCAGGTGATTGATCTGGCGACCCGGCGCGTTGAGAGCGCGGGGGTGGTCTTTCTGGATGAGCTAGATAAGATTGCTGTGACGCGGAATGACCTGGTTGGGCCAGATGTCTCTGGCGAGGGGGTCCAGCGCGATCTGCTGCCTGTTGTGGAAGGCTCAACGGTGATGACGCGCTACGGGCCAGTCAAGACCGATCATGTCCTGTGGATTGCGGCGGGGGCGTTCTACAGCGCGAAGCCATCCGATCTGATTCCAGAGTTGCAGGGGCGCTTTCCGCTGCGGGTGGAACTGGCGAGCCTCAGCCAGGCAGATTTTAAGGCGATTCTGACGCAGCCAGAGAACGCGCTGACCAAACAGTATCAGGCGCTGATGGGGACTGAGGACGTGGAACTGGTGTTTACGGAAGATGGGCTGGACGAGATGTCGGCGCTGGCGATGCAGATGAATCAGCGGTTGGAGAATATTGGTGCCCGGCGCTTGCATACTATTCTGGAGAAGCTGCTGGAAGACCTGTCGTTTGAGGCGCCCAATTTGCAAGGGCAGACGGTGACGATTGATCGCGCGTATGTGCAGAGGCAACTGGCAGGGCTGGTCAAGAACGAGGATTTGAGCAAATATATCTTGTAGCCTTGTAGCCTTGCTATTGGGCGCCAGGTTTGTTATACTGGAGAGGCTTTTTTTCCTAAGACATTCTGGCCTCTATGGTCATCATGTTGTGGTGTGGTGCCGACACATCGGCATCTTGGTGTTCTTTTTGAGATGAGATTACTTGGGAGGTTGGCGCTTTCATGCCCAACACAAAATCAGCAGCCAAACGGATGCGTGTGGAACAGAAGCGTCGGACACGCAATCGGGCGGTGAAATCAACGGTTAAGACCTATATCAGCAAAGCGCAGAAGGCGATTGTCGCCGACCCCGGCGAGGATGCCACGCTTGAGATGGTGCGCGAGGCGATTAGCCAGCTTGATCGCGCGGCGACCAAAGGGGTGCTGCATCGCAACAATGTGGCCCGCCGCAAGTCGCGCCTGATGAAGCGGCTCAACGCTGCTCAGGCCGCAGAAGGCTAAGCGCGGGCTGAGAGCGCTCAGCCGAAGCCGAAGCCGTATGGCTTAGTCGTTCTGACAAGCGCAGGCCATATGAGGGAAAGACTAGCCGGGCCATCGTGCCCGGCACTCGTGTTTGTAGCAGAATTGCTGCTGGAAGTACAGGAGTTGTGGCCTACTTTCATGTCATCGCAACCGCCAGACCCCGTTGACCCGTCGGATGGTGCCCCCACAGCGCCACAATGGTTGAGCCTGGCGCTGGCTGAGGAGCGCACCCGGCTGGCGCGTGAGTTGCACGATACGGTGGCGCAGATGCTCGCGGCGCTGGTGCGTTGTTTGGATGAGATCGAGGAACCGCGCGCGGAGATGCAGGAGGCGCGGGCGCTGGCGCATTCGGCCCTGGAGGAGGTGCGCCGCGCTATCTGGGGGCTGCGCCCGGCGCTGCTGGAGGCGCTGCCATTTCACGAGGCGCTGGCGCGCGAGGTGGAGCGCATGGCTGATGAGGGCAAGCTCTCCAGCCGGGTGAATGTGCTGGGGCAGCCACGCGCTCTGCTGCCCCAGCAGGAAATGGCGTTATTTCGCATTGCCCAGGAAGCGCTCTCCAATACCGTTCGCCATGCTGCCGCCCGAAGGGTAAAAGCCACGCTTGCCTATGGGGAGGGTGGGGTAAATCTCGCGCTGGAAGATGATGGGCAGGGATTCGACTCCGCCATGTCAGGTGTTTCGGGTCGTCCCTTTCCCACCAGCAGTTCGGATGACGCCGCCTGGCCGCCCTATTTTCCTGCTGCCGATGTGGTTGGACCCTATGAAGGCGACAAGTTGCAGGGGCATTTTGGCCTCCAGAATATGCGCGAACGGGCGAGGCAAGCAGGTGGCAGCTTGAAGCTTGAAAGCGTCCCTGGTAAGGGGACACGCATCGTTGTGCATATGTCCTATTTGTCAGGTGGTGTAGCTCAAGAGCAATCGCCGCGCCCTTCAGCGCCTCTTCAGGAGTTCTCCTCATCAGGTATTTCTCCCGCGTTTGCGTCCAGTTTTCCACCAGCCGCGATGCGTGAGTCTGAACCGGGCGCCTCAGACGCAAAGATTCGTGTGCTGATTGCCGATGACCACGCGCTGACACGCGCCGGGATTCGTCGCTTGTTGGAAAGTGAGCCAGACATGGAGGTGGCGAGCGAGGCCGCCGATGGCTTGCAGGCGTTGGCGGAGGCGCAAGACCTGGGGCCACAAGTGATTTTGATGGATGTGCGTATGCCCGGTATGGATGGCATGGAGGCGCTGCGCCAGTTGCGTGCTGCTCAGCACGCTGTGCGCGTGTTGATGCTTTCTGCGTATGGGGAGGATGAAGAGGTCTTTGAGAGCCTGAAGGCAGGCGCGAGCGGCTATGTGCTGAAAGATGTCGCTCCGCAGGAGTTGGTGCGGATGATACGCGCGGTGGCGCGCGGCGAAACGCTGCTGGCGCCGGAACTCACGGGAAAGCTGGTGGATCGTTTCGGTCGGCTGGCGCGCGGGGAAAGCGCGGCGCCAACACTCACGTCGCGCGAAACGGAGGTGCTGCACGCGCTGGCAAATGGGCTGCGCAATAAGGAGATTGCCCGGCAGCTTCAGGTGAGCGAGCGCACGATTACATTTCATCTGGAGCATATTTACCAGAAATTACAGGTGAGCAGCCGCACTGAGGCGCTGAGCCGGGCGCTGGAACTGGGCCTGCTCAAGCCGTAAAAGCCACCAGAAAAGCCATCCTCTCGAACAGCAAAATTGCTGCTGATGCAGAAATTGGTGCTGATGCAGAAAAATCTGTCCACAGAATGTTCCCTCTCCCTGTTTTGCCAGCGACCTCTTCCAGTTTTTCCAGCCTTGGAGAGAATAGCCCGATAACTGAGGGTCTTTCTGTCCTTAACGAATGATGCACTGTACGGTGCAGGGGAGTGAGTTCTATGAATCTCGATGAGCAACTCAAGGCGTTGCTCGCTGGGTTAGGAGTGGAGATGGAGCAGACAACTGATCCTTCATTTGATGATGAAGAACAGCCAGAAGAAACACAGAGGCCAAGCTCGATTACGTTGTTTCAGGCATCCAAAGAGCATCATGGGGTGTTTTATCGCATTGATCTGGTTGGCTTTTGCCCGCAATTGCGCGTCTTCCTGCCCAGTGAAGAGGGGCTGGTAAAGATGACAGGCTTTCTGGTGACGCCTTCGGAGCGCTCGCCTTTGCTGCGCTGGTTTGAATTGCTGGCAGATCATCAGGGCAGCCCCGATTTTGCGCTGGAGCAGCATACGATGCGCCAGCATCTGCTCTTTGCGGTTGGTGAAATGCTCAAACGGCTGTTCTGGTCGGGCGATCTGGAAGAGATGCGCTTTCCGCCAGAGGTGGTGGTCGAACAACTCTTTTAGCCAGGCAAGGAGCGAGGCAAAACTGCTCAGAGTGCCAATTCCTCGATGAGCGCCGTTGTCAAGGTCAGCAGTTGGCGTTGGTGCGGCGTTTTGTGGTACACTGATACAGGTACTCACTCCGGTTGTCTCTTATTGTTCTAAAAAGCCGTTTGAGCAAAACTGTATGGATCTGGATGCTCTTGGTCAGGCTGCTCGTGACTATCTCAGTTTGAAGTATGGGGCGCGCGAACGAGCGCTGCCCAAGTCTCGCGCTGCCATTCGCTGCTGCGCGAACGCCATTCGTGCTGCCCATCGTCAGGATTTCGCGCTGGCTGTGCAGTTGCTTGGTGAGGCAGAAAAACTTGTGGGCGAGATGAGCGCTGATCTCCACGAGCATCTGGACATTTATTACGCTGGTTTTGTTGAAGATGCTCAAAAGGAGTTTTCCGAAGCCTCTTTGACCTGTGCCTTGATTCAGGGGCGTCCCTTGCCCCTGCCAGAGACGCTGCATGTGGAATGGGCGCCTTATCTCAATGGTCTGGGAGAGTCGGTTGGAGAACTGCGGCGTTTTATTCTCGACCGTTTGCGCCAGGGAAAACCGGAGGGGTGCGAGGTCTTTTTGCAGGAGATGGATGATATTTATCTCTTGCTGACGACGCTTGATTTTCCTGATGCAATCACGGGAAATCTGCGCCGAACGACTGATTCGGTGCGCGGCATTTTGGAGAAGACGCGCGGTGATCTGACGGTCATGGTGGGCCAGACACGTTTGGCCCAGATGATGGCCCAGTTGGAGTCGCGGCTTGATCCAGAATGACAATGGGTTTCCTGGTTACCAGAACGCCACTACTAACGACGCTACCCAAGGAGGCGCGGCGTTTCCCTTGATTCTCCGGCATATGAGTTCTTGCGCCGCGATGTTTTATGGAATCATTTTCACTCTCAAATAAGTCTAGCGCGGAGACAGCGGAGTCCAATGGCGATGCCCAGGGCGCCCCTGATGCTGCGCAGTCCTTGTGGTCACAAGAAGCACCCCTTGCCCCCACTGCTCCTCCTTCTGAACACGAATTGTCGCCCCCTTTGCCCGCTGATCCAGTCTTGATGCCCACCGCGAGTGAGGCGCGGGTTGCCAGGGAGCGGGCATTGGTAAAGACAGATCGGCGCACTGGTTTGCCGCTGACCCCTGCGCCGCCGCCAGGGAAGATTGCGCGGTGGTGGCGGGCCATTCGGCCTGAGACGTTCCCTTTGGCGCTTGCTCCCTTATTCCTGGGAACCGCGCTGGCCTGGATGGACCCGGTGAATGGCCTCCAGAGAGCTTTTTTTCATCCGATACGCTGGTTCTTTTTTGTGCTGGCGGTCCTGCTGATTTACGCCGGAACCAATCTGATCAACGAATGTTATGACGCGCTGCGGGGAATTACTCTGCCCAATGGGCTAGGGTCGAGTGGGATGATTCAGCGCCGCCTGTTGGATACGGAGACGATTGGGGGCGCGGGGCTGGCTCTGCTGGCGGTGGGCGCTCTTGGTCTGCTGGTCGTGGCGGTGGTGACACGGACATGGGGAGTGCTGGTCTTGGGGGGCATCAGTGTGCTGCTGGCCTATCTCTATTCCGCGACACGCTACGCGCTTTCCTATTTCCCACTCAGCGAACTGATTGTTGGGTTTATCATGGGGCCAGCGATCTTGATTGGTACGATGCAGTTGGAAGGCGCTCCAATCACCAAACTCGCGGTGACATTTTCCCTGGTGTTGGGAGGGCTGGCTGCCGCGATGATTCTGGCAAATAATCTGCGGGATGTGGAGATAGATCGCGCAGCCAACAAGCGAACGCTGGTCACGTATGTTGGCGCACAGATGGGGCGCGCGCTCTATCTGGCGCTGGTGCTGCTGCCCTATGTACTGGTGGTGGTCGCCGGTTTTCCGCACCTTACGCCACACGGCGTGCTGCTGGTGCTGCTGACCTGTTCGGAATTGCTGGTGGTGATCTCCGGGGTGCTCCGGGCAGAGACACCCGCTGCTCTGCACGTGGTGGTGACGCGCACCCTGCGCTTGCATACGCGCTTTAGTCTTTGTCTGATCGTTGGGTATGTGCTCTCAGTGTTACTGCTCTTTACCATGCACACGTTCTTCTAGAAGCTTGTCTGCAAGGGCTTGTCTGATGGCATACGATCAGGTGATGGCTGGCAACTGGCACGTGGGCCGTCGTCAGCGATATACTATGCGCAAGAGGGGAAGACAGGCGAAGGGAGCTGGCGGGGGACGGGAACAGACGACTGGTCAGAGCAGACCAAAGGAGGGCGTGAATGGCAACAGCTACTCTATCGGATGCGGCGGTGCTAGGGCGCATCCGCAATAAGCAGCTAATCGAAACGCTTGAGCATATGAGTCCGACCTACCTGGAGGGAATGAAGCGTATTTTGACGGTTTCGGCTGATACCGAACTGATCAGCGCGCCTGCCTACTTCCACGCGGCTCAGCATGCCCCCAACCTCAACGCTTTTGGCTCGGCTATTTCGATTATTCAGGATGAACTGGGCCACGCGCATATCGCGTATCGGCTGATGCGTGATCTAGGGGTGGATACCGAATGGCTGATCTATGAGCGCCCGGCGGCGCAGTTTAAATATCCCTATGCCTTTGATGTGCCGCTTGATAGCTGGGTGGAGTTGATCGTTGCCAATGCCTTTTATGATCGGGCGGGCTATACGCTGCTGGGCGATGTCTTTGAGAGCACGACGTTTGGCCCCTGGAAGCGGGCGCTGGTGAAGGTGGATAAAGAGGAGACGTTCCACCTGCGGCATGGCGAGCAGTGGATGCGCAAGCTGAGCACTGATCCGGCGATGCACGAGGAGATTCAGCAGGCCATTGATTGGATGTTTTTGCTGACGGTGGAGTGGTTTGGCCTGCCAGACGATCTCAAGAAGCACGGCGAGCAGCTTGATTATGGCTTTAAGGGCAAATCCAACGACCAACTGCGCCAGACGTGGATGAAGACGGCGGTGCCGCTCTGCGAGGAGTTGCATTTCAAGGTGCCCGCGCACTATGATGCCGCCCAGGACAAGTATGTAGTAGATTGCGCGTTCCCGGCGCATTTTGACGCGAAGCGAAAACATTGGGACCTGGAGGCAGGGCAGATTAGCTGGGATGAGGTGATGAAGCGGTGGAAGGCGCGTGGCCCCAAGAATGAAGAGTTTGTCGCTATGATTCAGCGCGGGAACAAGCAGTTGAAAGAACTGCTGAGGGATCTGTGATGGGCGTGCCTTTTGCTCTGGTGCGCGACCTGTCGCCCGAAGATGATGAGTCCCAGCGCAAGCATAAACGCTCTGCTGGTTCGCCCGCTGCTGCCAGCGCGCCATCTGCATCAGCAGATGGCCTCCAGGTGCTCTGGGAAGCGCTGCGCGAGGTGGAAGACCCGGAAATTCCTATTAGCGTGGTAGATATGGGCCTGGTGGTGTCGCTGGAGCAGCACGCGGGGACGGTGGCGATGAAGCTGACTTTTACGGCGATGGGCTGCCCGGCAATGGAGATGATTCTGGATGATATTCGCGCCAGGCTGCTTCAGGTGCCAGGAGTGGAACAGGTGCAGATAGAGGTCGTCTGGGATCCGCCCTGGACCCCTGCCCGGCTGACCGAAGAGGGACGCGATACGATGCGCATGTGGGGGATTGGCATATGAGCGAAACTGAGAGCAGAGCCGAGAGCAAACCCCAGCCAGTGCAGGCAAGCACCCTCAACGTTGTGGCTGAAACCAAAATGTGGGAAGTCTTTGCCCGGCGCAAATATGAGGAGCCGCTGCATCAGGTGGGGACGATTGCCGCCGATGACCCGGAACTGGCGAAGGTCTACGCGCGCAGCATCTATGATGAGTTTTCCTGGGTGGAGATGGTGATTGCCCCGCGCGAGGCGTTTCTTTCGGTAATTAAGCCGTAGGCATAGCCAGGCAAGCAGAGGTGGGAGCAGCCAATATGACGACGGAGATCAGCGAGGAGCAGGCGCTTTTCGACCTGCTGGCGGCGCTGGCGGACAATAAATACCGATTGGGGCGGCGCTACGCCGAGTGGTGTAATGGGGCGCCCACGCTGGAGTCGTCGGTTGCAGCGGCGGCAATGGCCCAGGATGAGCTTGGGCACGCGCGCGCGCTGTATCCCCTCTTGCAAGATTTTCCCCAGGGCCAGGCGCAGCCTGTTGAGGTTGAGCCGGAGACGCGCACGATCTTCTCCAATGTGGCTTTTTTGGATGAGCCATTCACGGGCTGGGCTGATTTTGTCGCTGCCAACTTTTTGCTGGATACGGCGCTTTCGGTCGTGTTTGAGTTTGCGCAGGAGTCGCACTTTGAGCCGCTGCGCGGGCGAGCCAAGAAGGTGCTGCAAGAGGAGCAGGTGCATATCTTGCATGGCGAGGGCTGGGTGCGGCGGCTTGCCAGAACCGGCGGGGCTGTGCGGGGCACGCTGGAAGCGTCGCTGAAGCGGGCCTGGTTGGAAACAGTGTGCTGGTTTGGCCCGGCGGATGATGCGCGAGGGGTGCTGCTTCAGCAAGGAAATATTCTCTCTGGTGGGCCGGAAGACCTGCGCCAGCGATGGTTCGGGCATGTGGGGCCTGCCCTGCTGGATACGGAGCTTGCGGGCGCGCTGGCTCTGGAACAAGGCAGCGCTGGGCGCTGGCAGGTGAGGCAGCCGCTGCCCTGGGCGCGCTGGGATGCGGAGAAACGACGGCTGAAGGGGGCCAGCCCAAAGGGGCAGAGCAGATGACCCATCCATTGTTCCAGGAAAACACACCAGCCAGTCAATCACTGGTGATCTGCCCGTTTTGCCATTCCAGCGATACGGAGTTTTTTTCGCTCTTTGGGTCGCAACTGCTGACGGCGCAGTATTATTGCCGCGCCTGCCACACGCCTTTTGAGCAGGTGAAGGGCGAAGCGGTGTTGGCTGATGCTGCGCGCCGTGATCTGGCAAATCCCTCTGTGCCCCAGATGAACGCAGAACCAGGAGACGAAGAGAGCGCCATTGCTGAGGAGAAGCGCTGATGCCGCGTATGGATGGTCGGGCGCCAGATGCGCTGCGCCCCATCAAGGTGGTGACAGATTATCAATCCTACGCGGAAGGCTCGGTGCTGATTGAGGCAGGCGCCACGCGGGTGCTGTGCGCGGCAAGCATTGAAGAGGGCGTGCCGGAGTTTCTGGAAGGGCGCGGCCAGGGCTGGCTGACGGCAGAGTATAGCATGCTGCCGCGCGCCACCAAAACGCGCAGTAAGCGCGAAGCATCGGTGGGGCGACCCAGCGGGCGCACGCAAGAGATACAGCGCTTGATCGGTCGCTCGCTGCGGGCGGCGCTGGATTTGCGTTTGCTGGGTGAACGCACGCTGACGCTGGATTGCGATGTGCTGCAAGCCGATGGCGGCACACGCACGCTGGCGATTACTGGCGCCTATATTGCGGCGCACCGCGCCTGTACCACGCTGTTAAAGCAGGGCTTGCTGAAGGGGCATCCGGTGCAGACGGCAGTGGCGGCGGTCAGCGTTGGAATTATTGATGGGGTGCCCTTGCTGGACCTGAACTATGCTGAGGATTCTCGGGCGCAGGTAGATTGCAATGTAGTGATGACGGGCCGGGGAGAGTTTGTGGAGGTGCAGGGCACAGCGGAGGGGCGGCCCTTTTCGCGTGAGGCGCTGGAAACATTGCTGGCCCTGGCCGAACAGGGTATCCGGCAATTGCTGGTGATGCAGCAGGCGCATCTCGCATGACCAGGGTAACTGAGCAGGGCACCGTTGGCTCTGGGTGCTCTGAGTACATTCTATTCCGCCTATTCCGCTTCTGGGCCAATTAACGTGTGTCGAATGAGCATCAGGCGGGTGAGCGGCCCCAGGCCACCAGGCACCGGCGTAAGATAGCCTGCTACCTCGCGGACGCCCTCAAAATCTACGTCCCCAACCACCTGTCCTTTGCGCTCATTGATCCCGGCATCCAGCACCACTGCGCCCGGCTTGACCATCTCGGCGCGAATGAACCCAGGGCGCCCCGCGCTGACCGCGAGGATGTCGGCGCTGCGTGTGATTTCTGCCAGATTGGGGGTGTGGGTATGGCAGATGGTGAGAGTGGCGCCCTCACGCATCAAGAACAAGGCGATGGGTTTACCACCCACATTGCTGCGCCCAACGATGACCGCGTGCTTCCCCGCAAGCGGAACCTGGCTGGCGCGCAGCAGTTCGCGCACGGCTGAGGCGGTGCTGGGCACAAAACTGGGGAAGCCCAGCATCATATTCCCCGCGTTGCGTGGCCCCAGGCCATCCACATCTTTTTCTGGGGCGATGACTTCGGTGACGACGCGCTGCTGGATGTGATCGGGCAGGGGGAGCAAGACGACCAGTCCGCGCAAGAATGGAAGTGCGCTGAGGTCTGCGACTGTACGCCGCAGCGTGCCTTCTTCTGTGTAAAATGGGAAGGTGTGCGCTATGCACTCCAGCCCGATTTCGGCGCAGGAGCGTGCCACCTGGTCGCTGTAGAGGCGGGCTGCCGGGTGTGCCCCGACAATGACCAACACCAGGCGCGCGAGAGCGCCATGAGCAACTTCGTAGTCTTTGGCGCGTTGTTTCAGTTCTGCTTTGACGTGCGCTGAGAGCGCTCGCCCATCCAGGAGTGTTGCTGGCATGATCTTTCCTTGCATGGTGCCTGACTTTTTTCTTGTAGTATAGCTGCGAGGGATGTCCAGCGCAAGACGAACAGATCGAGTCGAATTGAGTCTTTCGATACTGAAAGCGTCCGTTCTGGCACAGATATATGGCACAGATATTGCTATATGGGCACTTGGTTTAAAACGGCCCTTCGGTAATTGTGCGGGGAGAAGAGAAGGCGCTCCCCAAGATTATTTCTTGATTGGTTGACTAACAATGCGCAAGGGAAATGCGAAGGAAGGACGAAAAGCACATGGCAAGGGAGATGCGTGAAAGTCAGGGGATTACCACCGTTGTTGAGGCAGGCCGCAAGGGTGGGCGCACGGTCCGGGAGAAATACGGTAAGGTTTTTTATGCCAAAATTGGGAAAAAAGGCGGCCAGACCATCGCCCAGGAACGCGGCTCCGAGTATTATGCGGAGATTGGGAAGAAGGGTGGCGAAGCGGTGCGCGAGCGGCATGGCTCGCTGTTCTTCTCGGAGATTGGGAAGAAGGGTGGCGAAGCGGTGAAAGTGAAACATGGCCCTGACTACTACTCCCGGATTGGCAAGAAAGGGGGCGAGGCGCCGCGCAAGACTGGGCATCGGTTGACCACTGTCTAACATCGAGCCAGTGATTGTCGCTTTGTAGCTGCGAGCAGAAATTGAAAGATAACAGCGCCGGGTGAGGCGCTGTTCTTTTTGGCTTTCTTCACGTTTATGATTTCTTCTGCGGAGAGATACGGAGATTGGCACGAGTCTTGCGCCCTTCTGATTAGCGGATTGGCATACTTTTTGCATACCGCAACAACTTTGGCACGAAACGTACCATTGGGAGGAGCCTCACTGATGTCTCTTGACATGAACCAAACACCGGTGCAGGTCCAACGTGCATCTCCGCAGCTTGTGGCTGCTAACCATATTCTCGCGCTTTCCTCAGCCGATCTCCAGTCTCTGATCAACAAGGAGATAATTGAGAATCCAGCGCTGGAAATGGAAGAAACTCCTATCTGCCCCACGTGTGGCCGCGCGCTTCAGGGAAATGTCTGTACAAATTGTGTGTCGGCTGCACAGCCGACGCAGCAAGTTTTGGACCACGACGATTATCTGGATGACGCGGCGCTCTGGCAATTCCAGAGCACCTCTGGTGGGAGCGAGGATGAAGAGTTTGATCCAACAACGCACGTTGCGGCCCAAATGAGCCTGGCCGAGCATCTGACCCTTTCGCTGCAAGCACAACTGCCCTCTCAAGATGCGCCAATTGTGGAGTATCTGGTCGGCAATTTAGATGATGACGGCTTATTGCGTTGCTCTGTAGAAGAAGTTGTTCACCTGTTTGAGGTACCTCTGGAGCGTGTTGAACGAGCGATTATAGCACTTCAGGCAATGGAGCCGATTGGAGTGGGTGCTCGCGATGTGCGCGAGTGCTTGCTCATTCAGTTAGCGTATGTGGAGGCGCAAGGGATCTATCAACCCTATGCCCGCGAAATCATCAGCCGCTACCTTCCACAACTCAGTGAACATAAGTACGGTCAGATCGCTTCCCAGCTTGGGATTACGAGTGAGATGGTGCATCAGGTGAGTGAGTTCATCAAGCGCAATCTCAATCCGTACCCGGCACGCGGCTATCTGGGCACCCACCTGGGGGCAGGAGGGGATGTTGAGCATGTGGGGCATGTGATGCCCGATGTGATCATCACCCGGCGCCCGATTTTCGGCGGGTACCAATATGATGTCGAGGTGGTGGAATCGAAACGGTTTTACCTCCATGTGAGTTCGTCCTATTCGCAACTTTATGGGGAGGTCAGCGGTCGGCATTCCATACTTACCGAAGATGAGCGCCGCCATATTCAGCAATATGTGTCGCGCGCCAAACTGTTCATTGCGAATATCAACCAGCGGCGGCAAACGCTTTCCAAGATCACGCGCTGTCTGGTTGATATGCAAAAAGATTACCTGGATAAGGGGATTCGTGCCTTGCGTCCGTTGACGCGAGCGAAGGTAGCAACAGAGCTAGGGATGCACGAATCAACAGTGAGCCGGGCCACAGCCGCCAAGTTTGTGATGTTACCCAACCGGGAAGTGATCCCATTTAGCAACTTTTTCGTGGCAAACTTGAGCGTGAAGGATGTGATTAAAGACCTGATCGTCCACGAACTGACCCCGCTGACCGATCAAGAGTTAGCGGATATGCTCAGCGACCGGGGGATTCAGGTGGCGCGTCGAACGGTGGCAAAATATCGTGAGCAACTGGGGATTCTGCCTTCATCACTGCGCTAAGGAGCCAGGAAGGAAGGAATACTCAGGAACGAAGGCTGGCGGGAACGGCAGAACGGCTGTTCTCGCTGGCCTTTTTGTTGGTGAGGCTTTCTTGTGGCACTGAGCCTCTACGTGCTATCATGGATTGGTCAAGAAAGGGGCGTTGCTTCCTTTGCTTGTGTTTTTGGCGTGCCAGGGGAGCTAGTAATAGAATTTGTTGCAGGAGGATTTAGTGATGCAGCGGACCTCGCAGTCAGCCACAGAACGCCAGGCAGCCGCCAGTGAGCCAACGGAACAGACCGTCGGCCCTTTGGCTGCACGCCGCGAGCGTGAACAGCCCTGTCCGCAATGCGGGTATCCGATGAGCGATCTCAAGGGTGGACGAGAGGCAATCTGCCGAAATTGTGGCTTTAAGGATAGCTGCTGCTACTAGCCTCCCGTATGGAAGGTGTGAAGATTCATTATGGCACGCTGGTTGTACTATTTGTTACCGGCTGTTCTCCTGGCTGTTTTCGCGGAGTTTTTGCATTGGTCGCCGGTGCTGGTGTTTGCGTTCTCTGCCATCGGCTTGATTCCGCTGGCCGGATTGATCGGCGCGGCCACTGAAGAGGTAGCCGAGTTAGTTGGCCCGCTGGTGGGTGGGCTGCTGAACGCGACGTTTGGCAACGCGCCCGAATTAATTATTGGCATTGTGGCCGTGAAAGCGGGCCTGCTGGAGGTGGTGCGCGCTTCCATCACCGGGTCTATCATTGGTAATACCCTGCTGGTCCTGGGGATGGCTATTTTTGCGGGCGGCTGGCGCAATGGTCGCCAATATTTTGATGCGCGTAATGCCGGGCAATACGCTTCGATGCTGGCGCTGGCTGTTGTTGGCCTCGTCTTGCCGGCGCTGGCGAATACTGTTGGGCAGGAAACTGCTGCTGAAGATCACAAAGGCATCGTCAATATTGATGCAATCAGTGTCCTGGTCGCGGTGGTCTTGCTGCTCAGCTATGTTGCCTACATTGCGTACACGGTTTTCCATGTGCGCGATAAGCAGCACCATGCTCCAAAAGATGTGCGCGAGGATGAGATTTCCGACTCCGGGGAAGAGGGGCCACCACTGGTGCCGCCCAGCGCGGTGCTGGCAGAGGAGCAGATGGAGGAGCTGGCGCGCGAGGAGAAAGCAGAGCGGGCTGCAAGGCGCAAGACGGGAAAGACTGCTAAGAAGCATCGCGCTGTAGCGGCTGTGAAAAGCGAGCTTCCAGAAACAACCGAGAAGGCAGAACATGGGGCTTCTGGCAAACCAACCTGGAAGACCGCCTGGAAACCGATAACGCTGCTGGGTGTGGCGACGGTGGGGACGGCAATCATAAGCGAATTTCTAGTGGACGCCATTGTGCCGGTGACTAAGCAGCTCGGTTGGAGCCAGTTGTTTGTCGGTTTGATTATTGTGCCTATCGTGGGTAATGCCGCCGAACACTCCAGCGCGGTGACAATGGCACTCAAAAACCGCATGGATGTGTGTATGGCGATTGCGGCGGGGTCATCTATTCAGGTGGCGCTGCTGGTGGCGCCGGTGCTGGTGCTGGTAAGCTTTGCGCTGGCAAATCCACTCGATCTGGTGTTCCGCCCGATTGAATTGGCGGTATTCGGCTTAGCCAGCTTCCTTTTTGCGCTGATTAGCCTGGATGGGGAGTCAAGCTGGCTGGAAGGGATGCTCTTGCTGTCGTTTTACGCGATGGTAGGGGTGATCGCGTACTTCTTATAGCCTGAAATCAGGTGGACTGTATGGCAGGCGTTATCGCCTGCCATGATCATCAAGGGATTTGAAGCGAGTCGAAACAGGGCTGGAGGCACCTATGTTAGCTATTTGTGTTGGGGTGGCTGATGTGCGGCGCGAGCCTGATGCGGAGTCGGAGTTGGTGACGCAGGCGCTCATGGGCGCGCCAGCCGAACCAGGCACGGCGCAAGACGGCTGGCAATCGGTGCGTCTGGTGGATTACGAGGGCTGGGTACGCTTCGCGCATCTAGCCTCTGCTCCGACCCCTTCAGAGAACAGACGGGTAATCGTGGTAACGGCGCTCTCGACACCGCTGTTCAGCGCTCCAGAGGAGCCAGGCGCAGAAAAAGAACCAGATGAAGCCGCGATGCTCTTTCTCTCAACCGTGCTTCCCCTGGCTGACTTATCAGGTCATCCTGACTTGTTGAAGGTGGCCCTGCCTGGGGGAACGTTTGGCTGGGTGCGCGCTGGGGATGTAGCGATTCGCCCGGCAGATCAGCCTTTCCCTCAAGCGGGCGTGGATACGGTGATTGCAACGGCTCAACGCTTTTTGGGGACGCCTTACCACTGGGGCGGAACCACCTGCCAGGGAATTGATTGCAGCGGATTGGTGCAGCTTTGCTTCCACGTGGCGGGCTATCACATCCCGCGCGATTCTCGCCAGCAAATCGCCGCGCTGGATACCGAGCCTGTGGGAGTCCCCGCGCCTGGTGACCTGCTGTTCTACGCGAAAGAGGGGCGCATTGTGCATGTGGCGCTGTCGCTTGGGGACTGGGAACTGATACATGCCGAAGGGGTGAAGTGGAATACGGTGCTGTGTCAGAGCATGGACCCAGCCCACGCTGACCGCTATAACCATCGGTTGGTGGAATTGTACTGCGGGGCGCGTCGGGTTCTTCCAATCAACAGCCCTGATTTCAACAACACAGATTCCAGCCGCCCTACGCTCACAGAGCCAGCAAAAGCGTGAAGAGGGAGGGTGCGCATGCCGCTGTTGCCGTTTCGTGGAAAGTGGCCGACTATTGCGCCTGGCGTCTTTCTTGCAGAGGGCGCGATGATCATCGGGGATGTGACGATTGAGGAGGGGGCAAGCGTCTGGTATAACGCGGTGCTGCGTGGGGATATAGCGCCCATCAGGATTGGCCGACACACCAATATACAGGATAATTGCACCCTGCATGTGGATGATGGCGTGCCGTGTGTACTTGGCGAGGAATGCAGCATTGGGCATGGCGCGGTGGTGCATGGGGCCACGCTGGGAGATCGGGTGCTGGTGGCGATGAACGCGGTCATCTTATCACGCGCCGAAATTGGCTCAGAAAGCATTGTGGGGGCCTGCGCCCTGGTGAGCGAGGGGAAGCGGTTGCCAGGCGGGATGCTCTACGTTGGGGTGCCTGCCAGACAGGTGCGCCCGCTCAGCGAGGCTGAACGCGCTGATCTTCCTGCGCGTGCTGCTCGCTATTCCCGGTATGCTGGCGAGCACCAGGCGGCGCGAGAGCAGCGGTCCTAAGCTACTCGCGCTCCAGATCAAAGGCCAGAGGCAGCAGGTCACTGATGCGTAAATCCTGTTCAATGCCATCAATGCTGAGGACGGCATTGGGGGCAAGGTCAGCTATCCACTGGCGGCAGGCGCCGCAGGGAACGCGCTCCTGGGGTCCAGCTTCGGGACGCGCATCTATGCAGGCCACTGCGATATGGGTGATCGGGGAGGAAGTGCGCGGGCCAACCCCAGCCGAGATCGCTGCTGCGAGGGCGGAGCGTTCGGCGCACAGCGTGAGGCCGTAACTGGAAATCTCGATATTGACGCCCGTAAATATGCGCTCGCCCGCTTTTAGCGCGGCGCCCACGCGAAAATGGGAATAGCGGGCGTGGGCATGCTGAGCGGCCTCGCGTGCCAGGGAAAGTAATGTCTCGCGGTCTGTCACTATCTCTGCTCCTTGCGTGGGTAGCTGGATATAGGTAACTGGTAGTGTAGCCCAGGGATGGAAGCATGGCAAGACGATGCCTGGCAAGCAGAGATACATACGAGGCCGAAACCTCAACGAACCTCAACAATAATTTGGGAGGGCTTATAGAAAATACGTCTGCTCTGCGATTGCTATTTATGGGCACGCCGCAGTTTGCTGTGCCCACGTTAGAGGCGCTGGCCGAGGCGCGGGCGCCTGGGTGGTTGGCGCCAGGAGGCATAGAGATTGTGGCGGTGGTGACGCGCCAGGATAAACCGTCGGGGCGCGGGAATGGCGTCGTTTTTTCGCCAGTGAAAGCGCGGGCGCTGGAACTGGGATTACCCGTCTGGCAGCCTGGGTCGCTGCGCCGCCCGGAAAATCTGGAGGAGCTGCGACGGCTGGCGCCTGATGTGATTGTGGTGGCGGCATTTGGGCAGATTTTGCGGCGCGAGGTGCTGGAGTTGCCGCGCCTGTGCTGCCTCAACGTCCACGCTTCGCTTCTGCCGCGCCATCGCGGGGCTTCCCCCATTGCCGGGGCTATTCTGGCCGGGGACCAGCAAACAGGTGTGACCGTTATGCTGATGGATGAGGGGCTGGATACGGGTGACATTCTGAGCCAGCAGGCCATCCCGATTACCCAGGATGATACGACGGCCACCTTGAGCGAAAAGCTGAGCAAGGTGGGCGCGGAATTGTTGCTGGAAACCCTGCCGCGCTGGAGCGAGGGAACCTTGTCGCGTCGGCCACAGGATGAGAGCCAGGCCACGCAGACGCGCCTGCTGCGCAAGGAAGATGGCGTTATTGATTGGCGCCTTCCGGCAGAGGTGCTGGCCCGGCAGGTGCGGGCGTACACGCCCTGGCCGGGGGCGGCAACGCCCTGGCGCGGGAAGACGCTGAAGGTGCTGAAAGTGGCAGTGCAAGAAGCTGGGGCGACGCAGAACAAGGCGCCGCAAAGCGAGGAGGCACAGGAAATCGTCGGACAGGTGAGCTTGCGGGCAAGTGGCGGGAGTAAAGCGCTGGTCGTCAGGTGCGGGCAGGGGGTGTTGCGGCTGGAGGTGTTACAATTAGAGGGAAAACGCGCCCTGAATGCTGACGAGTTTGTGCGTGGTCAGCCTGGAATAGTGGGCGAGGTTCTTGGGACACATGCTTGATCTGCTTTCATTGACATTATCAGAACTGGAAACCTGGCTGGGCGAGCAGGGCGAGCCGCGCTTTCGCGCGCGCCAGCTCTACGAGTGGCTGCACCGCCGCCTGGAAAGCGATTTCCAGCGCATGACGACCCTGCCGGAGCGCTTGCGTGCGGCGTTGGCAGCCCAGGCAACGGCAGGCTCACTGACGCTGCGCCGCGAGCAAGTTGCGAAAGATGGGCGCACGCGCAAGGTGCTGCTGGAGTTAAACGATGGGCGCCTGATTGAGTCGGTGCTGATGCTGTTTCCGGCGAGCAGCGAGGGACGGGCGCGGGCAACAGCCTGTATCTCCACACAGGTTGGATGCGCGCTGGGCTGCACATTTTGCGCGACGGGGCAGATGGGTTTTGAGCGCCATCTGACGGCAGGCGAGATTGTGGAGCAGGTGCTCTATATCGCCCGCGAACTGCGCGAACGCCCCTGGGCCACGCCCGATGGTCAAGTCGTGGATCGGCTGACTAATCTGGTGCTGATGGGGATGGGCGAGCCGCTGCATAACTACGATGCCACATTGCGGGCGCTGCGCATCTTGAACAGTCCAGAGGGTTTTGGTCTGGGCGCGCGGCATATGACGGTTTCGACGGTGGGCCTTGTTCCAGGGATTTTGCGGCTGAGCGAGGAACCGCTGCAAATCAATCTGGCGATCTCGCTGCACGCGCCCAACGACGCGCTGCGCGGGCGCACCATGCCTGTCACGCGCAAATATGGCATGCAAGAATTGCTGGAAGCATGCCGAACATATGTGCAGCGCACCAATCGGCAAGTTACCTTTGAGTACGTGTTGCTGGCCGGGGTGAACGATGCACCAGAGCACGCGCGCGAACTGGGAGCAAAACTCGTGAGCTTTAAGCAACTGGCGCATGTCAACCTGATTCCGGTCAACGCGACCAGCGCGGCGTACCGTCCGCCAGGCAGCGAGGCAATCAAGGCGTTTCGGGAGGAGTTGCGCCGGGCAGGGGTGAGCAACAGCGTGCGGGCAGAGCGCGGGGATGATATTGCGGCGGCATGTGGGCAATTGAAAACCAAAGAGCGAGCGAGGGCAAAAGAACTGGCGCCATCGTGATACCTGACACCGGGTCAGCGTGATACCTCGCTCTCGTTCTTCCTCGCTCTTCTCGTGGTTCTCTTTAGCGTGCCTTGGCAACTTTGTTGCGTGTACGCAGACAGCGCGTGCAGATGTTGACGTATTGCATGGTGCCATCAATGAGCAAGCGTTTGTGCTGGACATTCACTACAAAGCGTCGGTTGGTATGGCGTTTTGAGTGACTGACATTGCTGCCGTATTGTGGCTTGCGTTCGCAGATTTCGCAGCGTCCGGCCATTGTGCATCCACCCCCTTTACTTTTAGAACTGTTATCCTGTATTATGCGCCCTGAAAGTATATCATCTTGGGCCAAATCGGGCAAGTTTCCTGGGTGGTCAAAAGCAGCAGTGATGCCATCAAAGCCGCGCTTTTACTGCCAGCTATCAAATTGGTGTCCTATATCCTTCAGTTTCTCTACAGGAAATGGCTGTACTTTCTCACAGACAAAAATTCAGACAACAAGGCAGAGCATATGCAACTTCCAGATACCGAACAAACAGCAGCGCAGCCCTCGCGCAAGGGAAAGATTGAGGTTTCGCCGCAGGCGATTGGCACGATTGCCGGACGCGCCGTGACCGAGTGTTATGGCGTGGTGGGCATTGCTTCCAAGCGCCTGCACAGCGGGGCAGCAGCATTGCTGCCGCCTGAGCGCTATCATCAGGGCGTAGAAGTGCAATTTAGCAACGAGCAGATCGTTATTGATTTGTATGTGGTGCTGGAGTATGGGCTGCGCATCTCCGAGATTGCGCATAACATTATGAGCAGTGTGAAATTTGCGGTGGAGAAGATGCTGGGGATGCCGGTGGTGCAGGTGAATGTCAATGTGCAGGGTTTGCGGGTGAGCGCGTCGGAAGATACGCGCGAGCGGGACGGACGCAAGCATGCCAGGCGAGGCACCGAGCAGGCGTGAGGCTTCTCAGACGTACGCCCGCAAGGGTGAGCACCTGTGAGGACGCGGGTGTTTTCACTCAAAGTGCGAACATGCTCTTCTAGCAAAATACTCATAGGAGCGGGAACAAGGTGTCTCTGGGTCGTCAGCGAGCGATGGGCATGCCAGAGCCAGGCCATCTTGGATGACGGATATGAAGAATACAAGTCGCAGAATTTCACGGCCCCGGAGAATCAGCGTGTTTGATGGTCAGGATTTAAAGCAGGCAATGCTTGCTGCGGCTTCCTGGCTGGAACAACACAAGGCGGAGATCAACGCGCTGAATGTTTTTCCGGTTCCCGATGGTGATACGGGGACCAATATGTCGGCCACGATGCGCGCGGCGGTGAACGGGATTGCTGAGGCCACCGATGCTTCAGCGGCGGTGATTGCGGAGAAGCTGGCGCGCGGCGCGTTGATGGGGGCCAGGGGAAACTCCGGGGTGATCTTGTCGCAAATTCTGCGCGGGCTGGCTCAGGGGTTGGACAAGAAAGCGACATTTACGGCCCCTGATCTGGCAAATGCGTTTCAAGAGTCCTCAAAGCTGGCGTATCGGGCGGTGATCAAGCCGGTGGAGGGAACGATCTTGACCGTGATTCGGGAAGTGGCGGAGGCGGCGCAACGCAGTGCCGGGCAGGGTGATATTGTGGCGCTGATGCAAGATGTGGTGACGGCGGCGCGGCAAGCAGTAGCCAAAACGCCAGATCTGCTGCCGCTGCTGAAACAGGCGGGTGTGGTGGATGCTGGCGGGCAGGGGCTGACAACGGTGCTGGAGGGTGTCTGGCACTATACGCGGGGTGATGAGATTCAGACCATCAGCGCAGCAGCGGCAGAAGCCCCGACCACTGAAGTCAAAAAGGGGCGGGTGTCGGTGGAGGAAGAGTTTGGCTACGAGGTGGTCTTTTTGCTGCGCGGCGAGCATCTCAACATGGAAGAAATCCGCGATACGATCACCAGCATGGGCGGCGTTTCAACGGTAGTGGGGGGCGATGCGAAACTGATCAAGGTGCATACGCATACCCTCGCGCCTGGCAAGATTCTGGATTATGGCGTAAGCCTGGGCAGCCTGAACGATATTAATATTGAGAACCTTCAGGAGCAAAGCCTGCGCTACGAAGCAGAAAGCAAGGCCGAACACGCGGGAGAAGAAGATGGCAGCATGGAAGTTGCTGGCGAGGACTACGCCCGCGATGCGGACAGCGGCGAGATCATCCGGCGTGAACTGGGCGAGGTGGCAACGGTGGCGGTGGCCTCTGGCGAGGGCTGGGTCAAGGTCTTTGAGAGCTTTGGCGTGGGCGCCATTGTTCCTGGCGGGCAGACGATGAATCCCAGCACCGAGGAACTGCTCCAGGCCGTGAAGCGTGTGCCCTCGCCAAAAGTGATCTTGCTGCCCAACAATGGCAATGTGATCATGAGCGCCCGCCAGGTGCCGAGCCTGATTGATAAAGAAGTGCATGTGGTGGCGACCGAGACGCTGCCGCAGGGCATTTCGGCGCTGCTGGCCTTTAATTATGAGGCCGACTTCCCGTCAAATTGCACCGCAATGGACAGCGCGGCCAAACGGGTGCAGACCGCAGAGATTACAACGGCGGTGCGCACGGTGCAGATCGAGGGTATCGCGGTGCGGGAGGGCGATACGATTGGGCTGCTCAATGGGCGACTGGTGGTGGCAAACCATGACATCCAGGTGGTGATTCAGGATACGCTGCGTCGTATGAAAGCGGAGCAATACGAGATTTTTACGCTGTATTACGGCGAAGGGGTGACGAGCGAACAGGCGGAAGAAACGGCTCGCCAGATTAAATCCTGGTACCCAGAGCAGGAGATTGAGGTAGTGAGCGGCGGACAGCCCTATTACGCCTATATTCTCTCGGCAGAATAAGGGCAAGACCCGGCAGATATTCTGCAAGACCAATGAACTTCTTTGTTGCTGGAGGTACACACTGTGGCTGTACGTATCGTCGTTGATAGTACCGCTGATCTGCCAAAGGAGCAGGCAGAGGAACTGGGGATTAGCGTGGTCCCCCTGAGGGTGCAGTTTGGCGATGACTCCTACCGGGATGGAGTAGACCTGGATACGGATGGGTTTTACGCAAAACTGGCGACCTCAAAGGTGATGCCGACGACTGCCGCGCCCCCGTCAGGGTTGTTTGAGGAAGCGTTTCGCCAATTGATCAAAGAGGGCGCCGATGGCATTCTGGCGCTGCAACTCTCCGGCGCACTCAGCGCGACCTATAACTCGGCGGTGGTGGCGGCGGAGGCGCTGCAAGATCAGAAGGTGCCAGTTGAGGTAGTGGATTCGCGCTGGGTGAGCGCGGGCATTGGTATTCCGGCGATGGAAGCGGCGAGGGCAGCGCAGGCGGGCAAGAGCCTGGCAGAGTGCAAGCAAATTGCCGAGGATATGTTTGCGCGCATGCACATCTATGCTGTGCTGGATACGCTGGAGTTTTTGCAGCGCGGCGGACGCATTGGCAAGGCGCGGCAGTTGCTGGGTACGCTGCTCAATGTGAAGCCGATGCTGGCGGTGCGCGGAGGTGTGGTGCAGCCGCTGGAGAACGTGCGTACCCGCTCGAAGGCGTATGAGCGGCTGGCGCAGTTGCTGACTCAGCTTGGCCCGATTCAAATTGTGGGCGTTGCCCAATCGGATGAAGCCATTGGCGAGCAGTTGACGAAGGCGATCCAGGCGGTCTATTCCGGCCCATTGCTGCGCTATAAGCTGGGGCCAGTGATTGGCGCTCACACCGGCCCTGGAACTGCCGCGCTTTGCGTGGTAACTGAAAAGTGAGGGCTATCGCCTGTCGGCGGCCAGGTGATGCCAGATGGGAGGCGCCCTATGGCGCGCTACTTTACCCGTCAAGAGGCCGAAAGCCTTCTTCCACAATTGGAGCCGCTGCTGCGTGAACTTCAGCAGCGGTATCCAGCGATGCAGACCTTACGCCAGGAACTGGCACTGCTGCACCAGCGGATGCAAGGGAATGGGCATGGCTTGCAGGGAAAACTGGCTCAGTTGACCAAAGAGGCCACCGCTGCGGCAGAAGAAGTCAATCAACTGGTTCAGCGTATTCTGCGCTTTGGCTGCCAATTGAAAGACCCGCAAATGGGGTTAATTGATTTTCCCGCGCAGCGCGAGGGCCGCGAGATTTTGCTGTGCTGGCGGCTGGGAGAGCAAGGCATCAATTGGTGGCACGAGACGGACGCGGGCTTTCAGGGGCGCCAGCCCCTGGAGTAATCCTGAGCCTCTGCTGCTGTTCTGTTTCGCTGTCCCCTCAGATGCCCCAGCCAGATATTATTTACGGAAGGTATTGCTGGCAATAAAGATGAGATTGGCCGGGCGCTCGGCAAGGCGTCTGGTGAGATAAGGATACCACTGCGTCCCATAGGGGACGTAGACGCGCATATTGTAGCCCTCGCGTACCAGTTGCTGTTGAAGATCGCGGCGAATGCCGTAGAGCATCTGGAACTCAAAGCGCGACTTTTCGATGGTGTTGGCGGTGGCAAAGGCTCTGGCTTCTTCGATCATGTGGACATCATGGGTGGCGATAGCCGGGTAGGTGCCATGCGATAAGAGCACGCGCATTAACTGCTCGTAGCTGCGGTCCACATCGGCTTTGCGTGGATAGGCGACCTCCGCTGGCTCTTTGTAGGCGCCTTTGACCAGGCGTACCCGCGTATGCGAAGCCACCAGGCTTTCAATGTCTTTCTCGCTGCGATAGAGATAGCTCTGGATGACGGTGCCCACGCCGTCATAATCCTGACGCAGTTTTGCCACCAACTCCAAGGTGCGCTCTGTATAGGCTGAGCCTTCCATATCAACGCGCACAAAGATGTTATAGCTTCTGGCGCGGTCAAGCACGCGGCGAACGTTCTCTTCGCACAGGTCGCCTCCAACATCCAGCCCCAACGCGGTGAGCTTAATAGAGATGTTGGCATCCAGGCTGCTTTGTTTGATGGCGTCAAGAATCTTGATGTAGTCGCTGGCGGCGCTGGCGGCTTCGCTGGCGTCGGTGACGTTTTCGCCCAGGTGATCAAGGGAAACGGTGCAGCCTTGCTGATTGAGGGTGCGCGTGGCTTGCAAGGCTTCTTCCAGGGTTTCGCCAGCTACAAAGCGGCGTGAACTGCGGCGGGCCAGACGGTTATGCGTGACAAAGTGGCGAATGCTTTCTCGGTTGGCAAGATACAGCAGTGTACCTCGTAACATCGGGCGTACCCCTCCCTCGATTCATAGCCAGTTTCAGATGCGAAAATCGGCAGCGGCGCTGCTGCACTGGCTCATTCCCCATTATATCTTATTGGTGAGGCAGCCCTTCTTTCCACCAGAGGAGAGAAGGGCTGCTCTCTGCTCAGCTTCCCACCCTGCTCAGCTTCCTAACTGCACGACGCCCAGATCGCTTGGGCGTAAGGGCTGCACATTCGCCACATATGCCGGGTTATAGGTGCCCTGGTGGAGCAAGGTGGTGAAGGTGTCTCCCTGCTGCCAATCAACAAGATACGTGCCTATGGAGACATTGGTGAAGGTGAAGGCGCCGTTGGCGTCTGTTGTCGCTTCGTAGACGACTCCTCCTTGCAAGTAGCCGTTTGGGCCGGTGGTCCAACTGCTGGAAAGTCGCACGAGCACTTCGGCGTCTGACGCTCCGCTGGCAAGAACCAGGCGACCGGTGACATTTTGCGGAGCGGAAAGGGCTTGCTGCGCCTGGGCAGCCTCTGGGGCTGTTCCATACTGGGCTATCAGTTGTTGATAGCGGGCAACAGCGTCGTTAAAACTTTGCTGCTGAATGAGCGCCTGGCCCCAGTCATAGAGGTCGCTGGCAGCAGCAAGATAGGCTTGTGGTGCATACCGGCTGGTGGGGAACAGGTGCTGCACCGCTTCCAATTGCGTCAGGGCATCCTGGAACTGTTGGTGGACCTGAAGGTTTTGCCCCCAGAGCAGATAGGCGGAGGGTTCATCCTGGTTTTGTTGAAGCTGCGAGGCCGCTTGCGTGTCGCTGTACTGGCCGCGCAGAGTATCAAACTGCTGAATAGCCTGCTTGTATTGCTGCCGGACGAGCAGGTCTTCTCCCCAGCCCAGCAATGCTTTGCCAAGCGGCTCTCTGACTTGTTGCGCGGCGCTTGTTGCGTCGTAATTGTCAGCAAGCGCGGAGAGATGGAGAACCGCCTGCTGGTAATCCTGGCGAGCAAGATTTGCCTGGCCCCATTCCAGATAGGAGCGCCCAATATCCTCAGCATCTGCCCCTTGTTCGCCACCTGCCTTATACTCTTCAATCGCGCGCTGGTAGTTCCCTTGTCGCTCAAGGAGATGGGCCTGGGCGGTATGGATGGTGGGCGCCAGGAAGATTCCAAGCAGGCTGACCACCAGGAGCGCGGTGCTGAGCGAAAGCCAGCGGCGGCGCACCCAGCGCTGCTCTCGCAGGCGAATCCGGGCGATCAGCAGAGCGGCGCCAAGAGTGATACCAAGCGCGGTGAAGCCAATGCGCGTGGAGCTATCGCCCCAACTTTGCGCAGTGACGGCAAGCGTTAAGAGCAAGACGCCACCCACGACCCCTAGCAGCCAGGGCGCCCATTTTAAGACCGTGTGAATGGGAATGGGAGGGTGGAATCGCAGACGTGGTAGACGTAGAGGCGGCTTCGGGGTATCCTCAATGAGGGTTAGTTGCGGTTCAGTGACATCTAGCAGTGTGGGAGCGTCACTCGTTCCCTCTCCTGGCGCGGGTGGCAGATCAGGGAGCACCAGGCGGCTGGCTTCGGTTTCTGCTCCTGGCTCAGAAGGGGGCAGTGGGCTGGCCTCCAGTGTTGGTTGGGATTCCGGTTCAGTGCTGCTCATAGATGGATTCCTTCTCGGCAGGTGCGCGTCTCCTCGCGGGCAGCGGGAGACGAGAAACAATCCTTATCTTGCCATCGTGATACTGTCATTGTGATCATGCCATCTTATCTCTTCTTTGGGCAGTATAGGCGATGCTTTGCCAAGGCGTCAATGAAATGATCGTCCTTATTTAGGGTACAATCGCACTTATTTACAGTACAACAGAGGAGCAAATGCAGATGAGTAGAGCAAAAACAGCGCCAACAGTGGTGTTCATTCACGGATCAGGCGGGACGGCGCGGCGCTGGCAAAAGCAGGTGGCGTATCTTGAGAGTGGGCGTTGGCGCGCGCTGGCGCTGGATTTGCCTGGGCATGGGACGCGCGTTCACGAACCTGGCCCGCCAGAAATGAGTATGCGCGACTACGCGCAGGATGTTCGCCAGCAATTGCAGGCGGCAGGGATACATCTACCAGTGGTGGCCGGGCATTCGCTGGGCGGCGGCATCGCGCTTCAGTTAGCGCTGGAATGGGGCCTGGATTTAAGCGGGCTGATCTTGATTGGGACGGGTGCAAGGCTGCGGGTGTTACCGGCTTTGCTGGAGGCGGCGCGGAACGATCAATCGTCGGCGCTTGCTGGAACCGAGGGAGCTTCAGACGGAGAGCCAGGCGAAGAATCAGGCAAAGAATCAGTTGAGGAACCAAACTATTTAGCGCCTGGGATGTTCTATCGTGATCTGGCGGCCTGCGACAAGTTTGATGTGATGGGAAGGATTGGGCAGATCACACTTCCGACGCTGGTAGTGTGCGGCGAAGAAGATCGGATGACGCCGCCCAAATATGCCGAATATTTGCGCGCGCATTTGCCCCACGCGACGCTGCGTATGATTCCAGGGGCGGGGCATGATGTGATGCGCGACCAGCCGGATGGGCTGAATGCGGCCATTGGGGAGTGGCTGCAAGCAATGTTCAAGGGGTGATACCTGCTCAATCCGCCAGGACTGGAGCAGGCTCACCCCTTGAGCCATCTACTTGAACGATCTACACCATCTACCAGGCGATAGGTGCTCAGTGCTGTTGCAGGTATTGGTAGCCGCTCACAAATTGGGTATCTCCGCTCTGGAGCGCTTGTTGTTCCGTCTGGTTGTTGGCATTTTCGATCAGCGGCGTATTTTCTGTGGTGCTGGCGCTGGGCATCGTGACCTTGATGTCTGGTGTGATGCCACCATCGCGGATGAAGCGGCCATTGGGGGTTTCAAATTCCTGCACGCCCAGCAGCAAGGCTGAGCCATCAGGCAGATCAAACTCATTGAGCACAGTGCCCGTACCAAAGCTGTTGACCCCAATAATAGTCCCGCGCTTGTTGTCTTGAATGGCGCCAGTGACGATCTCGGCGGCACTGGCGGTGTTGTTATTGATCAGGACAACAATTGGCAGGTCAGTCGCCAGGCCGCCGGAGATAACTGGCTGTGGGGTGATTGTGCCGTCACTATCTTTGACCAGTACCACGTTCTTGCCTTTGCCAGCCGGGATAAACTCACTGGCAACTTTGATGGCTTCATCAAAGTAGCCGCCTGGATTGTCGCGCAGGTCCAGCAGGATTTTTTGCGCGCCTTGCTTCTTCACGTCGGTCAGGGCCTGCTTCAGCATATCATCGGTCTTATCGGCAAACTGGGTAATCATGATATGCGCAATTTTGCTTTCGGGGAAGTAGTGGGAGATGACGATGGGTTCTTGAATCTGTTCCCGCTTCAGCGTGACATCAAATGTCTGGGTCTGGCCGGGGCGTTTGATAGTCATGGTCAGCGAAGAACCCTCTGGTCCCACGATCAAGGCGCGCAACTGGTCTTCCGTCTGGCCCTGCACGCTCTTGCCGTTAATGCCGACGATCACGTCGCCTGGTTTCAAGCCGGCCTTAGCGGCGGGCGCATCGGGGAAGGCTGCTGCAATCTGGAAGTATTGCCCGCTGGGGTCAGGCTGAAGAATGACGCCGATGCCCACATAGCTGCCGCTCAATTGCTGATGTTCCTGCGCCACCTCTTCGGGGGTTTCAAAGCGGCTGTGGCCCCGATCCCCCAGGGAATCAACAATGGCTTGAATGGCGGCGTAGGACATTTTCTGGTGGTTGATGGCGCCCTTGTCCACATAATACTGATCAATATCGCTCCAGGCTTTCCAGATCAGCGGAGCATAGGGCTGCGCGCTTTCGGGGGGAAGCTCGCCGCTGACTTTAGCGGTGTGGCCGAGCCAGCCACCGGCAAAGCCCAGGGTGAAGATAACAATCGCCCCCAAAATCATGCCGATAAGTTGGTTGGAACCCAATCTGGTGCTCGTAGTGGGACGGGTGCCAGTGCTTATTTGACCAGAGAGACGAGCGCCTTGTTCGTCCTCTTGGAGAGGGGGCTGTTGTAGCTCCACAGGATCAAAATCGTTAAACAAGCGAGCCTCCTGCCAGAAGCAAGGTGGTAGCAAATGCGCTGCCTAACCTTGAAAAAGAGAGTATCAGTATGTGCCTGCCTTTGGCACTGTGTCATACATCGTAAGCTGTGGTCTGTCCAAAAGTCAAGAGAACCGATGAGATGAGGCCGCGCTGCCCCATACAGCAAAGAGGGGACTCGATGCAGCACCTGTTTCATCGAGTCCCCGCTTGAATGCTCTGCGTGGCACGGTTTGGCTGGGGAAGCCTTTCCCGGTCCTCAGTGGACGAGTACGCTTACATTTGACCAGTCTAGATCAGAAAGCAGGCGCAGCGATGAAGGATTGTAGCCCTGGATGTAGGTTTTGATGCGCCAGATGCCTTTGGGTTGGGCATAGGGCAGCCAGGCAACGGTATCAACCAGTTGCTGCTCAGCCTGATGATAGAGGTCCATGCGCTTTGCCGGGTCTTGTTCAACATCAGCTTGCTGGCAGAGTTGCCAGGCCGTGAAGTTGTTGGTACCATCCTGATAATTAGAAACGTTGTTTGGCGAATTGGGGGCAAATTGCAAGCTCAG
>DATBGS010000062.1:0-21933 GCA_036557885.1 Ktedonobacterales bacterium | reverse complement strand
TGCTATCGGCAATGCCGAGATCGCGGGCAATTTGGGCTAACGGTTTGTGGCTGCTTTTCACCAACTGCACCGCTTCCAGTTTGAACTCTTTCGTAAACGTGCGTTGTGTCTTGTGCATCGTCTTGTCCCTCAGTAGAGAATATCCACTTTTTCAAGTTTACCTTCTCCACTTTCTCGGGTCAAGACCAGGAATACCTGCCGTCTGCCGAATCAACCCATCCAACAGCACCCGCTCTCGTCTTCGTTCCATCCCTCACTCCCTTTCAACTCACCTGTACCACCGGCATCCTGCCGGTGCCCCGCCAGCCTTGCACCTTCCTGCTCCATCAGCTATACTGAAAACAACGCGCCCCACCGTCGGCCAACACCCGTACAGCACAGCCCAAAACCCCACACCAGGAGGGCCAGATGCCAAAGAAATCTTCCAACTCTTCAAGCTCCCGCTGCTCGTTTTGCGACAAGCCCCAGGAATGGGTAACGCGCCTCATCGCCGGGCCAAACGTCTTCATCTGCAACGAATGCGTCGCCCTCTGCGAGCAAATCATCGCTGAAGAATCTCCATCCTCGCAGGCAAGCACTCCAAACAAACCGCCGCAGCACGCCCGCCGTCCAGACCTGCCCACCTATCTTTGCTCCTTCTGTGGGAAAAACCAGGATCAGGTCGCGCGCCTCATCGCTGGGCCAAACCGCGTCTACGTCTGCGACAAATGTATTGTCCTCTGTAGAGAAATCCTCAACGAACAGCCAGGCAGCAGCCAATAGCCAGGAGAAACCAGCCAACCATGTACTTCCCCATCTTCCTCATCGCAGACGCCCTCTGCATCCTCATCCCCCTGCCCCTCCTCTTCACAGGCCGCGTCCGCTGGGCGCGCCGCGCCGCCCTCCTGCCAATCGCCTTCGGCCTCATCTCCGGCGCCATCGCCCTCTACGCCCACCTCGTCAACATGTTCCCTGGCTGGCGGCTTGTCGCCGCGCTCATCTTTGCCGCCGCCCTCACCTCGCTCATCTGCCTCCTCACCGCGCATCTCCTCTTGCGCCTCGGACCGCAGCCAAAGCCATAAATGGATGCAAAAAAACGCATAATTGGCCCCTAATTTGCTGGTAGTAAGTTGCGACCATTCGCCTGTGGGGACCAATGACGATCCTGGCATGGTGGGTGGCGCATCCAGGTGATTGCTTCTCCCACGCCCGTCAAGGCGCGCGGGAGTATGAATAGACAGAAAACCATGCGTCCGATGTCCCTCGGCCCGTGCCTGCGGCCCATCCTAGTTGACCAATTGGCTCGTGCCCGCCAGTTCCCAGCACACCTCCTGCGCTGCGGACCAGGCAAAATGCAATTATCACCCTTTGATCATCATCCAATCCATCGCGACGCATGAACCCTTTCGCGGCCTAGATCACACCCGGTGTCATACCATATCCAGTTGAGGGACAGGGGCAGGATGGATTGCCTGTAGCGCGGGCTGGAAGCCCGCGGAGTGGAGCGGGGGCTGCCCAGGCAGCCATCTCAACGGAGAAAGTATCACCCACGCGCAACAGCGCCAGCAGACACCCTTGCAGCGCATCTGCACCCTGCTTGAGCGCCCCGCCAGCCTGAACAGGCCGCCGTCTATTGAGCAACCCCCGATGCGCCCTCCACCTGGCCCACTCTTCATCACCCACCCCCGCAGCGCACCGTGTCGCCCGGCATGAGCGTATGGAATGCCGGAGAACGTCCTGTGCTAGCCTTGCCTCAACAAGAAGGAGTGGTGATCATGTTTGATCTCGGCGCACTGACCATCTTGACCCTCTTTAACGTCCTCGCTCTCACCCAGGTTATTTCAACCACCCTCGTACCGGGTAGGCTGCACAGCCTGCTGCGCCAGCGCAACGCCGTCCTCTGCCTCGGCATCTCCCTCAGCGCCTTCGCGCTCGGCTTGCTCGTCCACCAGCCAGGGATCAGCGTCGCCACCCTCACCGCCGCCGCGTGCATCAACCTGATGATTCTCCTTGGGCCACTCACACAGCAGCCCCAGAGTTCGCAAACGCTCACCCAACTGCACGCAGTCAACGGACTCGCCCGCCTCTACTTCAGTGGCGAATCAGGCGAACGGCCAGCAGTTCCGCCCGTCCAGCGCGCACCATCGCAGCCAGTTCTGGTGCTTCCGGCCCCCGCCATTCGTGGCGCTCGCCCCATCGCCCAGGCACCGGCTATGCGCACAACCTCTCGCCCGCTCTCTAAAGAAGAAATCGCCAAGGCCCCATCCCGGCCACGCGCCCAAACATCCGGACGCCTCGCGCCCGTCCAGACCGAGCCGCGCCCGCTGCCCGTCGCTCGCCTCGCCTCGCGCCGCGCCTACACCGTCCCGCATCGGCCCAATCGCATCACCACCAGCCTTGGCGCCATCCAGCTCACGCCAGAATCAGCCACCGCCCTGAGCACCTTTGAGCAGTCAGCCACCCGCAAAGGCCAGTTCGCTGCCCTCGCCACCCGCGTCCGCCTGGTTGTTCCGGTAGAGCATAACGAAAGCGTCCTGCCGCTCATCCTCACCGAGCCAGACCCGGCCTGGCAAACAACCTTTGGTCGCATCGCTGCCCTCGCCCGCAGCGCCTAGCGCGGCCCACAGCAGATTCTTCTCTCCTTCTCTGTTCCCCACCAACGAGCGCCTGCCAGGGATGGCAAGGCGCTCGTTGGCCCATTTATCCTTCCCCCAGCCCGCGAAGGCGGGCTTCGCGGCGCCAGCCTCTAGGGGCAGCTTGCCCCTGCTCTGAGAGGCGCTTTAGACGCGACTCGTCCCAGTCCGCGCAGGCGGACTTCGTGGCCGAAGGCCCCTAGCCGCAGCTTGCCCCCTCTGGGGGATTTTAATCGCCAGGCTCCTCCCAACCAGAAAAAAAGCGAGCACAAAAAGCCAGCCACCCAACCCAACACCCAACCACACACGCACCGGCTTTGTGCTCGTGTCTGATCACTCAGACAAATAAAGTATAGAACATAAGTTCGACTTTGCCAACCCCGTCAACTCCCGCCAAACCCCGTCAACTCCCGTCAAATTCGCCACCAATTTTCCAAAACTCGTCGTAAAATAACCAGGCAACCGCGTCAACCCTGACCTTTTGGCGCGTCCTTGATTTCTCCCACCGCCTATGTTATAGTTGCCGCAACAGCGCAAGCACGCTTATTGTCATCTGAAAATATCACTCTCTTGGGGTAAAAACTATGAAAGATCGCGTCATCACCATCAACCTCTCGCTTGGCTTAATCGGCACCATCCTGGGCATCACCTCCTCCGTCCTCGTCATCCTCTCCATCGTCCGCCCAGACCTGCTCAAAAGCTTCGTAGATCGCCTCTTTCCCAACCTTGAGCAGCGCTAGCGTGTAGCGCGGGCAGATAGCCTGCGCTACTCTCCACCAGCGCCCAGAAGGAGCCAACAATGCAAGAGCGACGATGGCTGCTCCCCTGGCTCTTGCTGGCGCTGCTGCTTTCCCTGGCGGGTTGTGGGCAACCCGCCACATCTGGAACTGCGACACCATGCCCCGCGCCGCCATCCAGCAGCACCCCTGCTGCTTCTCCAGCCTTCCGGCTCCTCGTCTTCTCCAGAACGGCAGCCTTCCGCCATGACTCCATCCCAGCGGCCAGTGCAGCCCTCCAGAAGCTAGCGGCTGAACATCAGGTGGGCATTGATTTCACCGAAAACCCCACCTGCTTCACCGAAGCCGCGCTTGCCCGCTACCAGGCAGTCGTCTTTCTACTCACCACAGGCGACGTGCTCGATGGCACACAACAGCAAGCGTTTGAGCACTACATCCGCGCTGGCGGTGGCTACGTCGGAGTCCATTCAGCCAGCGATACCGAATATGACTGGCCCTGGTATGGCGGGCTGGTGGGCGCTTACTTCGACCGGGTACATGGACACTCTGCCGTCGTTCCAGCCACCCTGCACATCGTCAACCGCACCCATCCCTCCACCAGCCCACTGCCCGCAACCTGGCAGCGCAGCGACGAATGGTACAACTTCGCCACCAACCCACGCGGGCAGGTAAACGTCCTCCTCACCATTGACGAGCAGACCTATCGAGGCGGCGTCATGGGCAGCGATCATCCCCTCGCCTGGTATCACGCTTACGATGGCGGGCGCGCCTGGTACACCGCCCTGGGCCACACCATCGAGAGTTACAGCGAACCCTTATTTCTCGCGCACCTCTGGGGAGGGATTACCTACTCAGCAGGATTCAGCAGCAGCAATGGATAATGCGCATCACCCCCTGCCCAACTCCTTCAGCCGTTGCAACCGCTCAGGCTCACCATTCACCAACCAGGCGTCTTTAGAAAGCTCCGCATACGCCCGCGCAAAGAATGGCCGCGCCTCCTCCTGCCGGTTCAGCGCGTACAAACACTCCCCAAGCTCCTCATACACATACCCATCCGTCTTCCCCACATTCGCATACTCTCGCAGCAGCCCCTCCTGCCTCTCCAACGCCTCCTCCACCCGCCCCAGCGAACGCAGCGCCCGCGCCACACACCACCCCCCCGCTTTAATCAACTCAACATCGCCCTGCACCTCTCGCGCCGCCAGCGCCTTCTCAAACAGCCGCAGCGCCTCCTCGTAATCCCTCTGGTCGTGCGCCGTCCAGCCCATATTGTTGTACAGTGACCCCAGCCACTCCTTCGAGCGCGCGTCCTTCGTCTGCTCTGCCAGTTCCAGCGCCTTCAGATTCCATGCCGTGCTCTCCTCTGGCGGCGCCACAATCGCCACCATATGCGCCGCGTCAATCGCGTGAAAATCCTCGCCGCTCGCCCGCCCCAACTCCCACGCCTCCAGAAACAGCGGCCTCGCCTCGTCAGGATGCTTCGACGAATTGAACACCCGCCCACGCTCCAACAAATACCGCACCCGCGCCCGGCGCAAATCATCGTGGAGCAGCCCCTCCACCCGGTCCAGCGTCGCGTGCGCCTCCGCAAACCGCCGCTGCAACCCCTCCGTCCTCGCAATCTGCGTCAGCAGTTCCACCAAATATTCCCGGTTTCCCGCCTGCTCCGCCAGCGGCAGCACCTCTCGGAACTTTCCCTCCGTCACATCAGGATGGTCATAATCCCACCACGCATCAAAATCTGGCAGCGTGTTACTGGCCTGACCCACAGACGTCCTCCTTCTTAAAAATAGTTCATTTGTTCTACTTCAGAAGACGGAATACTCACCCTCCCAGTAACGCGCCGCGCCACGCCTTCTTAGCCCGCGCAGGCGAGCTTCTCCTGCTTGCCGCCGCCGTGCCCCTGCTTTGAGGGGTGCCCTTCTGTCTTAGGGTGCCCCTGCTTTGAGGGGTACCACCGGCGTCCCCGCCGGTCCCTCGCTTGCAGTGCCCCTGCTTTGAGGGGTACCACCGGCGTCCCTGCCGGTCGTCCTGGGGCGGGGTTACGTCAACTCCGCCCGCTGCCTCGCGTGCTCCGCGTGCCGCGCGTGCTTCTCCCCCTGCTGCTGAACCAGCTTTGCCACCAACCCCGTCCAGCCCGTTTGATGGCTCGCTCCCAGGCCCGCCCCATTGTCCCCATGAAAATATTCATGGAACAGCACATAATCGCGCCAGTGCGCGTCGCTCTGCAACAACGCATTTCCCCCGTTAAAGGGCCGCTTGCCCTGCTCATCCCGCGCAAACAACGCGATCAACCGATGCGACAAAAAATCCGCAACCTTATCCAGCGTCAGATACTGCCCCGAACCCGTCGGGCACTCCACCTTAAAATCATCCCCATAATAGCGATGAAACTTCTGCAACGACTCAATCAGCAAAAAATTAATCGGAAACCACACCGGCCCGCGCCAGTTCGAATTCCCCCCAAACACCCCACTGCGCGACTCCGCTGGCTCGTAATCCACCATATACGTCGTGCCATTCACTTGCAACTCATACGGATGCCCCTCGTGATACTTGCTCAGCGCCCGCACCCCATACGGACTCAAAAACTCATCAGCATCCAGCATCCGCCGCAGCAGCCGCTTCATCCGGTGCCCACGCACCAACGCCAGCAGCCGCAGATCGCCCGCCCCCGGCTCATGCCAGCGCGAAATCAGCCCCGCCAGATTCGGGCGATGCTGTAAAAACCACTCCAGCCGCGTCTTAAACCCAGGAAAACGATCAAGCAGCTCCGGCTCAATCGTCTCCACCGCCAGCAGCGGAATCAGCCCCACCAGCGAGCGCACCCGCAGCGGCACATTCCCATCATTCGGCAGCTTCAGCACATCATAGAAAAACTCATCCTGCTCATCCCAAAGCTGAATCCCCTCCCCGCCAATGTTGTGCATCGCCCCCGCAATATACAGAAAATGCTCAAAAAACTTCGACGCAATATCCTCATACACCGGATTCGCCCGCGCCAGCTCCAGCGCAATCACCATCATATTCAGGCAAAACATCCCCATCCAGCTTGTCCCATCGCTCTGCTCCAGATACCCGCCCGTCGGCAGCGGCGCGCTCCGATCAAACACCCCAATATTATCCAGCCCCAAAAACCCACCCTGAAACACATTCTTCCCCTCCGAATCCTTCCGATTCACCCACCACGTAAAATTCAGCAGCAGCTTATGAAACACCCGCTCCAGAAAGCGCCGCTCCCCATGCCCGCGCTGCTTCTTCTCCATCTTATACACCCGCCACGCCGCCCACCCAAACACCGGCGGATTCACATCCCCAAACGCCCACTCATACGCCGGAACCTGCCCGTTCGGATGCTGATACCACTCTCGCACCATCAAATCAAGCTGGTGCTTCGCAAAATCCACATCCACCAGCGCCAGCGGAATACAATGAAACGCCAAATCCCACGCCGCGTACCAGGGATACTCCCACGTATCCGGCATCGAAAGCACCTCTTTATTATTCAGGTGCATCCACTCGTGGTTACGCCCATGCTTCCGCTCTGGCGGCGGCGTGGGCTGCCCCGGATCGCCCTCCAGCCACTGATCCACATCATAATGATAAAACTGCTTGCTCCACAGCATCCCCGCCAGCGCCTGCCGCTGCACCCGCCGCATATCCTCATCTAACCCCTTTGGCTGAAGCTCCTCATAAAACTCGTCTGCCTGCTCCTTGCGCCGCTCAAAAATCGCATCAAACGACGTTGGCCCCTTCTGAAAGCCCGCCAGCCCCGGCGTAATCTCTCCCGTCTCATCCATCACCTTGCTCAGCCGCAGCCGCAGCACCGCCGTCCCGCCCGCCGGAATCTTGCGCACATACTGCGCCGCCGCCTTCGTCCCCACCTGCTCAGGGTTCACCGCCCCCGTCTCCCCCTGCACCACGTACCGATGAAACGCATCCTTCACAAACGGCGTCGCGTTTGGCACCCCATACAGCCGCTCAGCATTCGTCTCATTATTCGTAAACAGCAGCGTCAGCGGACCACCCATCGGCCCCGCCTTGCTCTCGCAAAACAGCGCGTATGTCCCCAGCAGAGAATGCTCCGCCCGCACAATCTGCATCCCCACATGCTCGCTCGGCTGCACGCTCAACTGCGGCCTGTGATCATCGCGCCCCCACGCCCACGTATTGCGAAACCACAGCGTCGGCAGCAGATGCAGCGTCGCCGCCTCTGGCCCGCGATTCACCGCGCTAATCTTAATCAGCACATCGTCTGGCGACGACTTCGCGTACTCCACAAACACATCAAAGTAGCGGTCCTCCGCAAACACCCCCGTATCCAGCAGCTCAAACTCAAGATCATCCTTGCCTCGCCGCCCGTTCTCCTCAACCAGCCGCTGATACGGAAACTCCGCCTGCGGATATTTATAGAGCATGCTCATATAGTTATGCGTCGGCGTACTATCCAGAAAGAAATAGCACTCCTTCACATCCTCCCCATGATTCCCCTCCGGCCCCGTCAGTCCAAACAGCCGCTCCTTCAGAATCGCATCGCGCCCATTCCACAGCGCCAGCGCAAAGCACAACTCCTGCTGATCATCGCACAGCCCCGCCAGCCCATCCTCATTCCAGCGATACGCCTTCGAGCGCGCCGCGTCATGCGGCAAAAAATCCCACGCCGTCCCATTCGCGCTGTAATCCTCCCGCACCGTCCCCCACGCCCGCTCGCTCACATACGGCCCCCACCGCCGCCACGCCGCCCCATCCTTCTCCAATCGCTCCCGCTCGATACTCATACGCTCGCACCCCTTTCATCGTGCCTTCTCGCGCCACCGTCGGCGCCCACCTACTTGTACCACCGGCATCCCTGCCGGTCCGTCGCCCGTTTCGTACCGCCACCCTTCCCCCTCAAAGCAGGGGCACGGCAGGCGGCCATCCGAACGCCTATACGAACCATCGCCACTCGCCACGCCCGCTTGTAGCACCGGCCACCGCCTGCCCTTCTGTCTTAGGGTGCCGGTCCATCCGTCCCCTTACCACAACCATACACCACCACAGCAACCAGCACAAGCGCCCAGACAGGCATTTATCCCTATTGTCTGCGCGCGCTGCGAGATGTTACACCACATTTGAGGAGATGTGAAGATGAGGAGAAGATGAAATATTACTAGTGTATGGCTACCGAAATGACAACAATGAAGCACCAGGAGCAGCCTGGCCGCCGCGTCAACAGGCCAAAGGCTGCTAAAACCGCCCTTCTGTTCCTGAGAGTATAATAAAGAGCACACACCAGAGGATGGCATCGCCAGCTTGGTGAAGCGACACAATACAAGGTAGCCCCTGCGGAGGCAAGCAATGGCAATTGAACAACTGCGCACCGTTGCAGACTACGACGCTTACGTTGAGGGTCTGCCATCTGATTCACCAAAAGTAGAGCTAATCAATGGGAGGATTGTCATGGCTGCCCGTCCAGTCGTTGCGCACGCCCGCTACCTCCGTGACATCATGCGAATAGTGGATGCCTACGTTAAAAAGCATCACCTCGCGGGCGAAGTCTTCCCAGAAATAGAGATCGTCTTGGATGAACATACCATCCTCATCCCCGATATTCTCTACACTGCTAAGAACAGTCCTCTAGGCCGCCTGACAAAAGAGCGGCTGAACGGTGCGCCAGAGTGGGCTTGCGAGATACTTTCTCCTGGCACCCAGGCCAGCGATGAGCAAGACAAATACCTTGCCTACCTCAAAGCAGGCGTCCGTGAATATTGGCTGGTGGACCCCGACGCCCCAGCAGGGAAGCGTTTCCGCCTCTTCGAGCGCGTTGAGGAGGGGCCAACTTCCGGCATGCCCGCCTTCCAGCGCATCGAAGGCAGCCCATCCGCCTCCAAACCCTTCCCCAGCATCACTATTGACAGCAAGCTCTTGTAGTTGCATCCCAGCCCGCGCAGGCGGGCCTGTTGCGGCGTCGTTCCCTCAAGGGACGCGCTTTAGACACGACGGGCTGGCGTACCGCCACCTGTATCACCGGCATCCTGCCTGTCTGGGGCGTCACCCCTCCCGAACCATCTCCACAAACGGACGCTCACCCTCCAGCGTCTTCTGCATCACCGTCCCCACCCGCCGAAAGCCCGCGCGCTCGTATACCTTCATCGCCCGCTCATTCCAGGGGAGCACAAACAACCGAAAGCCGCTCGGAGCAAACTGCTTCCTCGCAAACTCCAGCCCCGCCCGCACAAACGCCAGCCCCAGCCCCTTGCCCGTCAGATCAGGCCGCAGCCCCAGCCCAACCGTCAAGCTGCCATCCTCCCGAAAGACCGCAGGTAAACGCTCACCAGTCACCTCCGCCGACGTCCCAAACCCCCAGAAGCCCACCAGTTCTCCCCGCGCATCATGCACCGCGTAATACGGGCTGCGCTGGTCCAACAACTCCTCCAGCGTATCATACGGGTCTTCCGGCCCATAATCGCTCTGAAAATTATAGACAGCATACGGCCCCTCATACGCCCACTCCAGCAGCATGCGGGCGTCCGCCTCGCTCAGCAGCCCAAAAATAAACTCACCCTCCTGCATACTCGTCCCCTTCCTCCTCAGGCGCAGCAGGCGCCCGTGTCGCCTCAATCACCTGCGCCCCCGTCACCGCCAGCAAATCCGTCACCCGCAGGCGCACATTCACCCCGCGCTGCCCGCCATTCAAATACAACTCCTCCAGCGCCGCCCCTCGAACATCCAGGTAGATCTCAAAGCGCTTCTCCAGCAGTGCCAGCGGCGAAATCCCGCCCACCTTCAGCCCCGTCAGCCGCTCCGCCTCGCGCTGCGGCGCCATATGTGCCGCCTTCGCCCCCACCGCCCGCGCCACCAACCGCATATCCAATTCCCGGTCCCCCGGCGCCATCACCAGCAAATGTCGCTTCTCATCCGCAAACACCACCAGCGTCTTAAACACCTGGCTCGCGGGCACCCCCAGCAGCGGCGCCACCTCATCCGCAGAATGCACCGTCTCCGGGTACGTATACACAGTATAAGGAATGTGCTGCTTCTCCAGCAGGCGAATCGCGTTCGTCTTAATCATCGGCTGTTTGGGCATACACACCCTTCTCTTCTACCCACAGAGCTTCCAATCACCACAGTCCTGTGTTACTGGTCTATTATCATTATTCCAGCCAGATGTGCAATACTACACAGCGATACTTGTCGCTTCTCAGGAAGGCATACCCGAAGGTATTACCGAGCAAGCATACATGTGTCTCAGCCCGCGCAGGCGGGCTTTACGGCGTGAGCCTCCAGGGGTAGCTTGCCCCTGCTTTGAGGGGCGCTTCAGACGCGGGGGTAGTCAGGTGGCGGGTGAATAGTCCAAAAACATCCCAGGCAAAGAAAGCGAGAGCAAGCACATGACCCCATCCCTTCCCCCCAACCCAACCCACGCCGAATACGACGCCCTGCGCCCCAACAGCAGCCTGTGGCTACAGGCAATGACCACCATCTGCCAGCGCCACAACTTTCCAGCCGAACCGCTTGCCCGCTTTGGCGACGGCACCGACGGTGAATATGGCACTAACATCGTCTACGCCCTGGGCCAGCGCCACATCATTAAACTCTATCCCCCCTTCTGGAAGGGGCTACACGCAGCCGAATGCAGTACCCTCGCTCACGTCTCCGGCAAACTCAGCGTCACCACCCCGGAACTGCTCGCTCAGGGCGACCTGGACGGCTGGCCCTACCTCATCATGACCCGCCTGCAAGGTACCCCGCTCAACGAACTCTGGAACACCCTCGACCAACCGACCCGGCTGGCCCTCGTCCTCGAACTCGCTGACCTGCTCGCCCGGCTCCACGCCCTGCCCACCAACACCCTCACCGGCCTCGCATCCAACTGGCCCGCAGAGATCGAGCAGCGCGTTGCGGGCTGCGTCGCCCGCCACCGCGAGCAAGGCGCCCCCGAACACTGGCTCCAGCAAATCCCCCGCTTTCTCGCCCTGGCCGCGCCATTGTATCCCCCCAACTTTCACCCCGCCATCGTCAGCGGCGACACCCATCAGTATCACCTCTTCGTCCAGCAGTACAACGGCCAGTACCACCTTAGCGGCTTCTTCGACTTCGATGACGCCTGCCTTGGCTTTGCCGAATACGACCTGGCCGCCGCCGCGCTCCTCATGCTGGCTCGCAACCCCGCGCTCCTGCGCCCCTTCCTCCTGTGCTATGGCTACCCCACATCCGCCCTGGATGTCGCGCTCAGCCGTCGCCTGCTCGCCTATACCCTCCTGCATCGCTATCGCCCCTTCAACTGGGTACGCGCAGACTTTGGCGACCCCGCCTGCACCACGCTCGATGAGCTTGCCCAGGTCATCTACGCGCTGACACCGTAACTCAGCCCCTGGCCTAATCAACATCCTGTCTGTGATTTCCCGCCCCTTGCCAGCGTAGTTTGTATTACATAGAGAGATTCAGCAGTTAAGAAGAGGTTTGTCTATATGGGACAACGTGCCAGATACCTGTTGTTAGCATGCTGCTTGCTTGTGCTGGCAGGCTGCGGCACCATTGGGCAGGTGGGTAACCCACCGCCGCTTATTTTCCCGCCAACGCCACAAAGCAACTCAACGGGTTCAGCCACCCTCAGCGTCTACTTCAGCCTCAGCACCCCAGGCGACACCGGGCAGAACAGCATCATCGCGGTTGATGCCAGCACCGGCAACATGCGCTGGAGCTTTGATCCCCAATCTACCATCCAATCCGGTCCCCTGCTCCAGGGTGATACCGTCTACTTCAGCGCCAACAACGAGATCATCTACGCCCTCGACACCGCCGATGGCTCGGTCCGCTGGAACTACCAAACAGACGGGATTTCCAGCGTCGAACTGGTGGATCGCGGCGTCTTATACGCTGGTACTGACTCCTCCAACACCTCGCGCACCCCCAGCACAAACATCTACGCCATCAATACCGCCGACGGCTCCTTGAACTGGCAGGCGCCCATCATGGGGGCCGTAAGCGCGGTGGACGGCAATATCGTCTACGTCAACTCAAGCAAAGGCGACCTCTACGCCCTCAGCACCAGCGACGGCTCCCAGCGCTGGGCCTTCAGCACCGGCAACCTCGTCAGCTTTTGGCAAACCGCCAACGGCATCGCCTACGCGCTCTCGTCCCTGCCCAACAACTTCCAGGGCAGCAGCGTCCTCTACGCCCTCAACACCACAGACGGCACCACCCGCTGGCGCTATCCCAAAGATGACAACACCTCTGGTGTCATCCCGCTCGTCCTGTCAACCGACATCCTCTATGTCGTCGGCAACGACAACGGCGGCTTTGGCCTCAACACCATCTACGCCCTCAACGCCAGCGAAGCCTCCGAACGCTGGCACAACGAACTCAGCGTCAACGCCACCATCATCACCGGCTTCCTGGTGGATAACATCCTCTACCTGGGCGCAAACGACTCCACCGTCTACGCTCTCAACGCCAGCACCGGCGCCATCAACTGGCAAAAGCGCATCGGCAGCAACTTTGCCAACATCCAGCTTATAGACCAGGGCGTGCTCTACATCAGCCTCTTCAATGAAGGCTTAGCCGCCGTCAAAGCCAGCGACGGCTCCGTCCTCTGGCGCTACAAAATCAGCGGCGGCTTCATCTTCACCCCCCAGCTCATCAACGGCCAACTCTACGGCGCCTACTCAGACCCCAACAACCCCACCGCCCAGGGCTATCTCTTCTCCATGAGCAGCAAAGACGGCACCCTCAAATGGCGCTACAACCCCGGCCCAGGCTTCTTCTTCCCCGTCGTCGGCTAAAAGAAAATAAGAGCGATGAGCCGCGCCCTGTGGCGCGGCCCATCGCTCTAAATAATCTTATCCCTCCTCCACCTTCGCCAGCGTCCCCAGCTTTGTCATCCCCTCGGCGATCAACTCTGTTGGCTTGGAAGCCGAGATTTGCCGCGCCGTCCGAATCGCGCTGCGAATTGCCCGCGCATCCGAACGCCCATGCCCAATCAGCGACACCCCGCGCAGCCCGATCAACAGCGACCCGCCCGTCTCGCGCCAATCCAGGCTCTTAAAGCGCTTCTCCAGCGCCGACTTCAGCAGCGCCCCGCCCACCTTAGAAAGCGTGCCGCTGTACGCCGCCTCCCGAATCATCTCGCGCATCATCCGCGCCAGCCCCTCGCTCAGCTTCAGCACCACATTGCCCGTATACCCATCGCACACCACCACATCCGCCGCCCCCGTCGGCAAATCCTTCCCCTCCACATTGCCCAGGAAATTCAGCCCGGCCCGCTCTGCCGCTTCCTTCAGCAGCGGCGTCGTCTCCTTAATCAACTGATTCCCCTTGCCCTCTTCCTCGCCAATCGAAAGCAAGGCCACGCGCGGGCGCGTCACCCCATACGCCCGCTCAGCATACACACTGCCCATCAGCGCAAACTGCACCAGATGCTGCGGGCGGCAATCTGCATTCGCCCCCACATCCAGCAGCAAACATGGCCTGCCGCTCTGTGTCGGAAACGGAATGCCCAACGCCGGGCGATCAATCCCCCGCACGCGCCCCAACCCAAACAGCGATACTGCCATCATCGCCCCGCTGTTTCCGGCGGAAACCGCAGCGCTGGCGCGGCCCTCCTTCACCAACTGCACCGCTACCGCCATAGACGAGCGCTTCTTCTTCAGCGCGTCCGTCGGGTGCTCATCCATCGCCACCACCTCTGGCGCGTCCTCCACCGTAATATCCAACCCGGCGGCAGCGTGCTTCGCCAGTTCCGCCCGCACCTCGGCCTCTGGCCCCGTCAAAATCACACTGGCCCCAAACTCGCGTGCCGCCTGCACCGCCCCGGCCACAATCTCCCCCGGCGCGTGGTCCCCGCCCAGCGCGTCCAGCGCCACATCTTTTTTGACTCCAGGCCCGCCTCCGCTCACAGCACCGCCCCCTCTGGCTCGCCAATCGTGCGCTTAATCAACCGCACCAGCGCGTTCAGATCAAACGGCTTCAGCACAATCTCCCGCACGCCAAATTGTTGCAGCGTCGCCTCATCCCGCTTGGCATCCACCATCGCCGTCACCACAATCACTGGAATCTGCTGGTCGCGCTCCGGGTCCATCGAAATCAGTTGCAACTCATCATGCCCACTCAGATAGGGCATCATCAAATCCAGCAAAATAAGATCAGGTCGAAAATCCCGCACCGCGTCATACACGCGCAGGCTTTGCACCACCTTGCGGGTTTCGTAGCCTTCATCGGCCAACGCCTGCGAAAGCAAATCAGCAATAGGAACCTCATCATCAACGACAAGGATGCGTTTAGACATGGGTCTCATTCTCCCTCAAATACTCGGAGACAACACGCAGGTAGAAAATAGCAGCAATCAGTAGCTACATCGAGGTAGACAAACCGGAACAGCGCCTTCCGCTCGTAGCCCCGGCCACCGCCGCGCCGCAAACCACGCGATTTTGTCAGGCGTTCCTAATAATGCGTAATGCGACTTCAAGATACTACAAAATAAATTAGCCACGCCAATACGCAGCACCCTCATCCCCCAAATGGTCTATCAGTTTGACGTCTCACCCCTACGAAAAGTAATCTCAGCACCAGCACAACCATTCATGCCCATCACCCTGTTCTAGTATCACCTAAAACCTCTTTCATCCCCGTATTATTTTAAAAATTGTCTAAACGAACCAGCCTCCAAATAGTAACATTCAGACGACAAAGCAGGCGCTTATCTGGTACTTTGGTACCAAGCGCATCACCTTTTCCTGTACACAAGAATTTTTCCATGCTACTGTTGCCTCTGTGTTCTGAATGATGAGGTAAAGAGCACAGCAATTCGGTGAAGAATTCTCAACCTTTGGAAGCTTGAGAGGAGTACGCCCCATGCGTCTTTCAGAGACAAGCCTTCGCCCACAGCAGGTTTCCTCGCCTGCGCAGCAGCGGATGGCAGAACAGGAGCACAAGAGGCAGCGCAAAGCGCGCATCTGGAAAACAGGACTCTCGTTTGGGCTGCTTGCCATGCTCGCAGCCGCAGTCGTCGGTGGGATTGCTTATGGCCGTCAACTCATCACCCACGCGGCCAATGACCCCAACCCCAACTGCACGCTCATCGTCCCAGCCCGCGCGCTCAGCGCTCAGGGGCTTGCTACTCCCTACCAATTAACAGCCACCAACCCGGCCAATGGCCCCTGCAACGAGGCCAACGCCGATCAAATGGCCTTTGTCCAGGGCGCCATATTTGACCCCGCCACCAGCCAGATCTCCATCTACAACCCGCTCGTCATAGACAAAGGCAGCCAACCCGCTGCTGCCCCAGTCGCGCCACAGCTTCCCACCAATGCCATCGTCGCCCTCTGGTTTGGCTACAACGGCGACACGCTCCGGCTCAAGGGCACCAACGACGGCACACTGGCCGCCGCCAATTGCGTCAACGGGCTGGGCGACTCCCGCTTCGGACAGTATGCGTACTGCAACGCGCCTCAATTCTTCCTGGCTGCCAACCGCGCAATTAAAGCAGGCGCGTTGAAAGTTCCCGCGCTCGGCACCGCCAGCGACGGTCTGCCCTGCCCCACCGTCCGCGACTTCTACGTCGTAGACCAGGACCAGAGCGATAACGTCACCACCACCTATCTCGTCACACAAGACGGCAAGGTTGCTCAAAACAACGCCGCCAACACCGCTGCGCTTGCCAACGCCCAGGTCCAGGTCAACGGCAGCGACAACCGCCTGCTAGACATCGCTATGGATGGCGCGCTCGGCTGCACTCCCTGGATGGCCCCCGACCTCGCTGATAACGGCAAGCTTGTGCCTTCCCTCCCGCTCAACGAACTCCAGGCCGCCATGTTCCAGCAAGCGCCCATCGCGCTCGTCCCCAGGGGCGACCCAATGGTGCTGGCGAATGGCAACGTCAGCCGCGCCAAAACCAATCTCTACCGCCTGGGCGTAGACCAGCCCCCCATCGTCAACGAGCGCGTAGAGAATGGCGACACCACGCTCTACTGCAACAACATGCTCAAGGTCGCGCCCGCCCGCATGCAGATGGACATGGCAACAATGGTCAACAAACCCTCGCCTGATGCTGGCGCCGCCAACAACCTCTTCACCTTCCTGGCTCAGCGCTTCAACACCACCTGGGGACCAGATGAACTCAACTGCGCCAAACTGACCGGCCAGCAAAGCCCCATCACCACCCAGGAGGACGGCAACGGCGTCACCACCGACGCTACCATCAACCTTGGCAATGGCGGCACCGCTGACAATGGTGGAAACGGTGATCAGGGCGGCAACGGCGACCAGGCCAACGCCCCCACCTGCGTCATCAACGGCACCCCCGTCCAGGGCTGCACCGGGACCACCACCATCAACGGCCAGACCTGCACCATCGCCTTTGACGCCAACACCAAACAAGTTGTAATCAACTGTCAGTAGGAGCACCTGAGATGACGCTCATTGCACGCTATCCGCGCATCGCCGCCTGGGGCATCTCCCTCGCGCTGATTGCCGTCCTGACCCTGGGCGGCATGCAAGCCCTGAAACCCCTGGAGCCAAAGGTGCCAGCCGGTCTGTCGCACCTGTATGGGGTAATCGTCGCTGTGCAGCAGGATAGCGTCTTTGAGCTGCGTGTCCAGGGGCAGACCAAAACCCACTGGTTTCGCCCTGCCCCTGGCTCGCCTATCTCCATACAACACCTCCTGCGCCATCTTCACGAGCGCGCAGGAACCGATGTCTACTACCGGGCCACGTCACAAGGGGTCTGGCCAGCCTGGATAGCTGATTAAAGGAGGGGGATGAGGTGGATTACCGCTCAAACCAATACAATCCCTTCACCTCCGCGTCTCCGTTCCGGCAGCTTTCAACCTTAAAGCTCCCATCGCTGGAACGGAACCGCTCGTCGGAGGTGCGCGCCTCCAGCCGCCGGGCCGAACACGCCCTGCGCGCTGGCTACGCCGACCTGCTCATCATCGGCAACGGCATTGCTGGCCTCGCCACCGCAGTTGAGGCCCGCCAGTATGCCCCCGATGCCGAGATCGTCATCATCACCGAACAAAACCACCCAACCATCAACACGCCCGCCCTCAAGCAATTTGGCGCCGGTCTGCTGCAAGTCGAGCAGCTTCTCGCCTATCCCCCTGGCACCGAACGTGAGCTTGGGATCGGCGTCATCAACACGCGCGCCGAGCGGCTCAACACCACCACGCGCCAGGTCCAGCTTGCCGGAGGCGCCACTATCAAATATGGCCGCCTCCTGCTTGCCACCGGCGCCCATCCCTCCGCCCTGCCGCAAAACTGCCCAGGCCGCAGCTTCGACGGCGTGCTCACCCTGCACCGCCTGGAAGACTACCTCGACCTGCGCCGCCGTCTCCCTGGCGTCTCAACCGTCGTCGTCATTGGCAGCGGCTTCCACGCCGCCGAAACCGCCATGATGCTCCACTATTGGGGCGTCCAGGTCACCTGGCTCATACGCGGCTCCAGCATCCTCTCGCGGCAGGTAGACGAACCTGCCTCCGAAGTCTTGCTCCAGCACATCAAACGCTCCGGCATCAACATCCGCCTGGAAACCGAACTGGCCGGAGTCGTCGGGCGCATCGGCAGCGTCGCGGGCATCGTCACCACCGACAACGAATTTCTCCCATGCCAGCTTGTCCTGGCCTGCATCGGCACAGCGCCCGCCGTCTCCCTCGCGCAGGGCACCAGCGTCGCCCTCAACATTCGCAACGGCCTCAAAGTCAACGAACGCCTGCAAACCGCCGTCTCAGATATTTACGCCGCTGGCGATGTCGCCTCCGTTCTAGACCCCCAGACCGGCCATCACCAGCCACGCGCCCAATGGTATTCCGCCTTCCAGCAGGGCCGCGTCGCCGCCGCCGCCCTCACTGGCGCCGCCTTCCCAGCAGAAGCCCGCTCAAGCGTCCTGGGCTGCTTCTGGCACGCCACCCAGCTTGGCGACCTCAGCATCCTCATTGCAGGCGCGCCCTTGCTCACCGAGCGCGACCACCGCGACAACCAGGTGCTCACCAACGGCTCATCCCACTTCCAGCGACGCATCGTCGTCCGCAACAACCGCTTGGTTGGCTACATGGCCGTTGGCCCGCGCAGAGCCAGCGGCGGCCTCGCCATCAAACGCCTGATTGATGAACAGATAGACATCCGCGAGATCAAACGCCAATTGCTCACCGAAGACTTTGACGTGCGCAGCTTCCTGGTCAACCGTCGTCTCTCGGCCTTGCAAACCGGCAACGTAGGCCGCGCCGCCGCATCCGCCCGCGCCTCCGAACGCCCCAGCAAGCGCCAGCAATTCCAGCCCGCCTTCAGCTAACCCGCTTGTAGCGCGGGCTGCTAGCCCGCCAGGGTGGGGCTGGGGGTCCGCGCATACACAAACACAGGCAAAGAAAGGAACAAGCCCATGCACCGGCCCCGCTCGCAGGTGGCCGAAGAACTCGCCGCCTGCATCCGCTGCAACCAATGCCTGGCCGCGTGCCCGGCTCTGGCCGCGCCCATCACCATCGAAACACTCAACCGGCAAACGCTCGATGGCCCCATCTCAGCGCCGGTCATGCGTTTTGCCCAGAACTGCTACCTCTGCGGCGCCTGTGTCCCCGTCTGCCCGGTAGGACTCCACCGCGACACCATGATGATCTGGTTGAAAATGCGCCTGCTGCGCAAGAACAACGAGCAAGAAGCCTATGAACAAGAAGAGGATGAACTCCAAGATGAAGACGACCTGGGACCACCGCGCAGATCGCGCTATGCCCCCACGTCCCAGGAATGGAGCAGGCGCGGCTGGCATGACGAATAACCGCTATCAACCACACGAGCCAGCCCCAACGCCGCGCTATCCCTGGTTTGGCATCCGCCATTCCTCCGCCCAGCGCGTCGCCTTCCTGTTTGCCCTGGCCTCTGGCGTCGGCCTCGCCTTCCTGTATAGAAGGTACATGCAAACCAACGACATCGCCCCCGACAGCAAAATGGGCTACATCTTCGCCATCGCTGGCACCGCCCTCTTGCTGCTCGTCGGCCTCGGCTACGTCATCCGCAAGCGCCTGGGGCGGCGCTGGCCTGGGCGTCTGCACACCTTCCTGGCCTGGCACATGGTCGGCGGAATCCTCGGCCTCGTGCTCATCCTCATGCACGCCGCAGGCAACTTCAACCCCCGCAGCGGCACCTATGCCCTCTACGGCCTGATTGCTGTCGTTGCCAGCGGCATTGTGGGCCGCGTGCTGGACCGCTTTGCCCCGCGCCTCGCTGCCTCCGCCGCCCTCGAAGCCATCAGCGCCAGCGGCGAAGAACGCATGGACGACCTGGAGCAAGAACTAGAATACGTTGCCGACACCGAGCGAGCTTTGCGCACCAGCCGCGCCGCCCGCGAGCACGGCGTCCCCTGGGACTTAGCCTATTACGACCTCGACCCGGAAGTCGAAGACATCCCTGCCCTGCTCAGCCAGGGCGTCCGCAGCGACACCGGCCCCATCCTCAACCTGGCCCAGCCCTCCGACTCTCATCGCATCCTGCTGGCCGCCGAGCGCCGCCAGACCACCGGCAACGTCATGCGCGAAGCCATCAGCATTCGCGCCGCCAACCGCCGCGAACGCCTCCACCTCCAGACCATTCGCGTCTGGCGCCGCATCCATACCCTGCTCAGCCTGGCCGCCCTGGGCCTGCTCGCCTGGCACCTGGAATACGCCGTCACCCTGCTTATGGGCGCCCACTAAACATCACTTCGACGATGGCTTGTTTCCTATCAGCCCGGCCCTGAGATGGTTGGGCCGTTCCGGTGGGAACGGCCCGGCGCTCAGCAGGCGTAGATACCTGCGCTTAAAGAGACTCGTGCTTCATTGGGGAATCTCCTCGCCACAAGCCCTGGCAAGCGAAAATTTCACGCCCCCGCTGACCGCTTCCAGATCAGCATCGCTCAATTCCTCCAGCGCTTCCTCTCTCGCTGGCAGGACAAGCGTCAGCGTGTTCGGTGCCTCCTCCACCACCCGCACCGTCACATATTCGGGCAGGTGAATCTGGTACTCCTCCGCCAACACGGTACGAGGATTGCTCAGCAATTCCTGGCGGAAGCGCGCGTCTTTCAATGCGCGTTCCAGCACTTGCTCTTGAATGGTCCCTTGTGTCATACATGCCTCCTTATCGTGGTGCATTTGGCTGCTTTTCTACCGATCATTGCTACCACTTCCTATCCCAGGCTTAGACCCACCGCCCGTAACCGCATGTAGCTCGGTATCGGTCAGTTCGACCATCCTGGCTTCGCTGCCAGTATGACCCTTGGGTTGTTCAGTGCTATTTATCAGAACAACAGACTTCCCGTTACTCATTAACACTTGCTTTCGATTCGTCTTTTTCATTATCTGTGTCTCCTGGTATGGTTCCTCATGTCTTCATGAGCCAAACAATCAATCAATGAACTGTAAGCGTGGGTTCCCCACGCGCTCGCATGCTCCACCTGGCGAGAGATCGTTGGGATGGTAGGGATAGCTCCTCAGTCCCCTAACGCCGCCTGGCCTGGGATGAGCAGCTTGCCGATGCAGAGGAGGGGTTCCCGCGCAGTGCCTCAAGAGGCAGTAGATTGATCGTACCATAGAAGGCGGCTGGCTGCTATGACCAACGCCACAGCAGCCCTGTGAGGCACCTCATACCCACGCCCCACCCCCTTTGCCGCCGTGCCCTTCTGTCTTAGGGTGCCCCTGCTTTGAGGAGTACCCCCGGCATCTCTGCCGGGCCGTCCCCTACCCTTTTTCCCCGACACCTTTGGCGTTGAGCGGCAGCGTTGTCGCGTGCGCCACACCCCACCCCGGCGGGCTGGCAGCCCGCGCTACAAGCAGAGCGGCTTCTTTGTAGCGCGGGCTGCTAGCCCGCCGGGGAAGGGTGGGGTCTGGCGCTTCCTCTCTCCGTGCTCCGAAGCGAAAAACTGTCAGGGAAAGAGCGTCCCCTACCCCCGCTGGCGTGCCATCACGTCTTGCATGCGCAGCCCCTGCCTGCCTCCTCCCGCCTGCCAGAACTCCGCCAGCCGCTCCGCGTGTCGCTGCATCGCCTCCAACTCCTCCGCCAGCCACGCTCGCGCCACCGCTGCCTTGTGCCGCTTGCGAATCTCTCGATAGACTTGCGTCAGCATATGGGCGGCGATCAACGTCGTCACTTTGCGCTCGTAGGGTGTGATCGTCTCCAGCGTCGTCTCATGGATGCGCTGCATGCGCTCCACTTCCCAGCCCAGGAGCCGCCGCAGGTCGCTATCGTCCTGCCGCCCCAGCCAGAACGTCGTGTACGCCGCCCAGGGCGCGTCTATGTCATACACCGACGACTTCGAGCCGTAGCGAATGGAGAGCATGATGCCCTGTTCCTCCATATACCGATGGCAGGCTTCGATGGCAGCGCAGACCTGAAGAATGACATAGTAGGGAAACATCTTCACCGACAGCATGGGCAGGTGCACGCCCAGAATGCTGATGGGGCGTGGTCCCTTGCGTTTGCGCGGGAACGGCTCAGCGGGCGGGGGCGGCGCGGCTTTGGCCGCCTGGAGGTACTCCGGCTTCAGATGGGGATGCTCAAACCACAACATACAGAAAAACCCTCCTCTTCGTTTGTGGGGTGGTCAGGAGGGGTGCCAGGAGTGGTCCGCACAATGCTGCTACCAT
>DATBGS010000061.1:0-3638 GCA_036557885.1 Ktedonobacterales bacterium | reverse complement strand
GCAGCCGCCAGATGTCGTGATCAGCAATAATTTTGTTGTTTCCCGACCCGATGCCCACCTGGTAGTAGAGAGTCTGGGTCGTGTCATCCCACATGCGCTGGAGCCAATCCAGCCCAAACTTCACCTCCGCAGTGAAATTGGCGCTGGTTGAGCCAGCCCCCATCTGAGCAGACATGTCACGCACGCCAAGCTGCAACATATCAACCGTATAGCTGGTGGTTTCAACAAACTTCAGGTAATCGCCAGCATCCCACCAGGCGCCCGACGCATCAATCGTGACGCCAAGCGGGGAGAGATCACCAGAGAAGTTCCCATCACTGTTCATTTTGGGGGTGAGGTACGTCATGGCATGCGCGTCATTGAGATGACCTGGAGCCGTGCGCAGCGCCGAGGGGAGAAAGTTGGGGCCGTCGCGCTCATTCTGGAAGAAGGACAACGCGTTTGACAATGCGCTCGCATACACGTTTGCGGCAGTGTCAATCGTAAAACTTGGTGAAGAGCCTGCAATCTGGCCCTTTATCACGATGGTGTAGGTGCCGGGGGTGGTCACGGAGCCAAAATCAAGCGCATAGACATTCGGGTAGCTGGTGCTCCACGAGCCAAGATTTGCCCCAATGGGGGCTGAATAAACAATCGTTCCCTTTGCATTTTTCACTTTAAACGTGGCGCCAGTCTCAGGGCCAGAGGCCATGAGGTACGCCCGCTTTGTGGCAGGTGTTGCATACCCCACTTGGTTGACGCGAACAAAAGCCGAGCCGCTGGCTGCCCTGACGGGGAGAGGGGCAAGGATGAGGACCAGACTTCCAACCACCACAAGCACCGTAGCAATACTGGCGAGAGAAAGGGTCCCAAAGCGACGTTTTGGATGAGTGAGGAGATGGGCACGCATGGTCATTCCTCCTCGAAAGATAAAGAGCTTGGTGCCACTGTGCAGTAAATCTGACCACAAGAATCCCTCACGAGGGAAAGAGCTTCTCCCACAGCTCAGCGAAACTGCAGGCGGGGTTCGCTGAGCAGTTAACAGGGAGCGAAGAGCCTTGATCTGCCTGAATTTACATGCCTCCTTTCGGAAAGAAGAGTGCAGGGAACTGGTCTCAAGTCAACAAGTCACCTCGGAAGCCATTCCGGAATCGTTTCCGGAATCGCTCACAGCAAGTATAGTAAGAGGAGGGCGCTTTGTCAATGGATAGGGTGGTGGCGACCACGCTTCTTCTTGAATTTCGGATACCTGGCTCGGCCTTCAAAGAAGTTGGTGAAGGCGCGGTCCACGTGCCGCAAGGCTTGCTGCTCAGGGACGCACGAGACCTCGTTGAGCCAGGCCGTCGCTTCCTGCTGCTTGAGGCGTGTCAGAGCCGCCGAGGTGTCGCGGTAAAAGAGTGATTGGCCCAACTTTCGATAGGCATCCGTACGGAGCGCAAGTGCCCAATTATACACGTACCGCGCACAGCCAAAGGTCCGATCCAGGGTCTGACACTGGCTCGGCGTCGGATAGCAGCGGTAGCGATAGGCGCGTTGGTGCTTCATGCGTATCTCTTCTTTTTCAAGCGGGCAAAACCGGCAAGCGACAGAAAGGAGGGCGCGACTCCTCCCGATCGCCTGCAGGCGATGGGTGTCCGCCGAGCAAAAATGTATAATAACAGGAGTGTTATGCAATCCTCTTGTGGTAGTTTCGAGGCTGCTGAGTCGAGGCAGAAAGGAATACCGTCCATGGCAGCGAGGTTCACCATGAATCCCGAACAGGTCGCCTACTTCGAGGCCGCCGGTTGGCGAGCCTATTATGATCGCAAGTGGCTCAAGCTGGTGCGTTTGCTGATCGCGATGTGCCAGGAAGAGTTTCGAATACCGTTCCCGATGTCGCTGTTCGCGGCATACTATACAGCGCGTGCTTCGGCGGCGTGGGTGCCTGTCGAGCATGACGAACGCAAAGTCTTGAATTATCTGAGGAAGTTTTATGGGGTGGCGCGGCGCTATTCGGGGTTGCAATTTGATACGCAGCGCGTTGCGGCGCTCGAACTGCGCTATTTTGAGGTACATCGCCGTCTCTCAGGCCAGCCGGAGAAGACCGAATTTTTACAGGCACTGGTGGACCTGCATTGCGCCATTTTCGGATTAACGCCAGAGCAGGCGCGCCAATCAGCGCAATGGCGTTTGCAGGCCGCTACCACGGTTGACCGCATTACCAGCAAAACCTCGGACGATGTTGAAGGGGACTGGACGAGGGTGGAGGAGGACCTGGGGCGCTGCTATCGTTCGATTCAACAGGAACGTGAGAAGCAAGAACCTGTTAGTACGGTTTTCTAGTGCGAAATGGAGGCATATATCCCTAACGGGACAGAGGGGGAAAGCGACGGGAGATGGTAGAGTGAGTAAGGAGGCTCTTTGACCCAGGAGGGAAACCACATGCGCATCGACCGCTATCCGCCCGAAGACGTCTTTGCCTGTGCCCAGAACTGGCCGACCAGGCCGATCCGGCGCTGGTCCAGTTAGAAGATGTGCTTGATGAAGACGCCCTCCACGCACAGGTGCGCGGCAATCTGACGCACCGGTATCGCCTGACCGTCATCCGTGGCTGCCACTCCATCCCAGCGGAGATGCTCTTGCGCCTGCTCGCCGTCAAGCACTTCGCCACAACAGGCACCAAGTTTGACGCCAGCCCAGCAGCGAGAAGCGCGAGCAATAGTGAACCAAGGGATGTCTCTGCGCCAGGTTGCCAGGCACTTTGGGACCTCCCATGAAAGCATTCGGCGGGTCATGAAGAAGAGCGAGGTTGCAACGGAGGAATAGAGTAGGTCAAGAACTGGTGTGGATCGGTGGAGGTCGCGCGCAGTTCAAGAGCGTGGGCAGCGCCAGCAAGTAGCCTTGCAAAGCGGTGATCGATCCGTAAAAAATTCGGAGAGCGGCTGATTGGCACGCTCTCCGCTTGGACGGAACCGACGGGAGTGCAACCCACTCTCGCCTACAAGCAAACTATATTCGACAAGCCTCGGCCTAGAGCCCCTTACGGCTAAACCACCACACGGCAATCCTCCAATTCCTCTCTTTAAAATTCCGCCTGCCCAGTGGCCCTCCGTCTTGCAGCGCGTGGCGCAGGGGGAGTCGCTGCGCCAGATCGCCAAGAGCTATCATACCTCCTATGAGGCAGTGCGCAGGGTGTTGAACGCTGCTCGAAAGGAGATGTTAAGAGGTGAGGCTGAACGATCAGTGGTACAGACTGAAGACGGAGAGCCGTAGCCTCGCCCTGCGTTCAGGAAGTATCCTGGGATCGGGACAGGCACACCTCGAAGCAGCCCCCCCATGAAGCCATCATCTGTCAGGTAGACCGCAGTGCTGATGCCTCAGATGGTGCCCTTTCATTACTCACGCCACGCTCCATCATTGCCGAGGGCTTTCCTCAGGTCTCGCTTCAGCCAAGGGCTGAAGCGAGCTGAATGTGGCAGTGCTTCGATAGTGTGCCCCACCTCACCACAAATCTTCTTCGGCTTTGGCGGCCCCAGGTTCTAAGATGGACCCCAAAGTCAAGACACTGGAGAAGGTGTCTTGAAGGTGTGTCCCCCCTGTTCTTCAACGGCTACTTCCTGTGAAATACACTTCAGCAGGAGTCTGATAGTCCAATGACTGATGTGGTCGGCGCTGGTTGT